>JAXGME010000001.1:0-3477 GCA_040768845.1 Christensenellales bacterium
AAGGTGGTCACAGGCGCTCACCCCCGGTCGCCATCAGGGTCAGCGTATCGGAAATCTTCTGGTACATCTCCTCGTTGTTCGCGCCGCCGCGGTAGAGCTGGTGAAAGACCTCGCCGTCCTTGATGAACAGCACGCGCCCTGCGTGGCTGGCGCTCTTGGTGGAGTGGGTGACCATCAAAATGGTCTGCCCGCCCGCGTTGATGTCGGAAAAAAGGCGCAAAAGCTCGTCGGTGGCCTTGGAATCAAGCGCGCCGGTGGGCTCGTCCGCCAGCACCAGCATTGGGCCCGTGATCAGCGCCCGGGCCACCGCCGCGCGCTGTTTCTGCCCGCCGGAAACCTCGTAGGGGTATTTTTCCAGAATGTCGGAAATGCCCAGCCTGGCGGCGATGGGCAGCATCCGCTCGCGCATCCGGGCGTAGGGCTCGCCCGCCAGCACCAAAGGGAGAAAGATGTTGTCCTGGATCGAGAAGGTATCCAGAAGGTTGAAATCCTGGAACACAAAACCCAGGTTGTCCCGCCGGAACGCGGCGACATCGCTCTCCGAAATGGCGCCGAGGCCCCGACCCGCGAGCACCACATCGCCGCCGGTGGGGCGGTCAAAGGCCGCCAACAGGTTCAGAAGCGTCGTCTTGCCGGAGCCGGATTCGCCCATGATCGCCACAAATTCGCCCTTTTCCACCGAAAACGTGACGCTTTTGAGCGCCTGAACCTTTTGACCGCCAAAGCGCGTCGAGTACACTTTTTTGAGGTTTTCAACTTCCAATATTGCCATGCTGTTTCCTCCCGAATGTCTTTTTCGGGATGATTGTACCTTTTTTGGGCGCCTCGGCGCCATCGATTTGGCTTACAGTTCCGCACCCAGTCTTACAGTTTTGAAAGATACGGCGTCATTCGACTTCCAGCTTCGCGGCCTCGAGCATGAGGCGGATGCGGGTGCCCCGCCCCGGTTCGGACTCGGCGGCGATCTCATGGCCCAGCTTGCGCATCACCGCGCGGCACAGGTACAGCCCGATGCCGGTGGCGCTCTTGTCCGCGCGCCCGTTCAGGCCGGTGTAGCCGCGCTCAAAGATGCGGGGCAGATCCTCCGGCGCGACGCCGATGCCGGTATCCTCGACGACGAGGGTGAGGGGTTCGTCCAGGCGGATGGTGACGCCGCCCTCGCTGGTATACTTGATCGCGTTGGAGAGCACCTGCTCCAGCACGAAGGAGAGCCACTTTTCGTCGGTCAGCGCCGACCGGCCGACCGGCTCGTACACGAGGCGCAGCTTTTTGCGGATGAACTGGGGCGCGAATTTTCGAACAGCCTGCCGGATGATCGGGTCGAGGGGGCAGTTTTTCAGCACGAAGTCGGTGGAATCGCCGCCGAGCTGCAAAAACGCCAGCGCCATGCCCACGTACTGCTCGATCTGAAACAGCTCTTCCCGGATGAGCCGCTTTTCCGGCGCGGGTTCCTCCAGGACCAGCCGCATCCCGGCAATTGGCGTCTTGACCTCGTGGGCCCAACGGGCAAAGTATTCGGTCAGCGCGCGGTAGCGCCGGCCGGCCTCGCCCATCTCGCGCTGCCGGGCGTCAAACAGCGCGCGGATGAGCGCCTGGTATTCCGCCTCCAGGCCGTCCAGGGGCGGCGGCAGGGCGTCGAGCGTCAGCGTAATCTCCCCGAGCGCCTGGTGCAGCTGGGCGCGCCGCCCGCGGTAGCGCGCGTAGTCCGCGCAGATCGCCGCGAGGAGCGCCAGGCCTGCCACCGCGCCGCCGTACAGCGCGGCCTGCCACGGCAGGCCGTAGAGCGCGAACACGCTGATGAAGATCAGCGCCGTGACCATCAGAAGCCAGAATCCCCGCTGGCGCGCCTTCAGGTAGGAAATCATGCGATCCTCCCGCTATTCGACGATGTATCCCAGGCCCTTCCGGGTCTTGACAAACCCGTCGAGCCCCGCCGCGCCCAGCTTTTTTCTCAGCCGAGCCACGTTGACCGAGAGGGTGTTTTCATCCACGAAGCTGTCGGTCTCCCAGAGGCGCTCGATCAGCGCGTCCCGCGATACCACCTGCCCCCGCGCGCCCAAAAGCGTCAGCAGGATGCGGTGCTCGTTGCGGGTCAGCTCAATGCGCTCGCCCCCGTAAAAGAGCGTCGCCTCCCCGACGTTCAAAAGCGCGCCCCGGTGCTCGATGACCTCGCTTTTGCCCGCGAAGTCGTACGCCCTCCTCAGCGCGGCCTGAATCTTCGCCGTCAGCACCGCCAGGTCAAAGGGCTTGGAGAGAAAATCGTCCCCGCCCATCGAAACGGCCATCACGATGTTCATGTTGTCCGACGCGCTGGACAAAAACAAAATCGGGACCTTCGAGATTTTGCGTATCTCCTGGCACCAGTGGTAGCCGCTGAAAAACGGCAGCGCAATGTCCATCAGGACCAGGTGCGGGTCAAACGCGCCGAATTCCGAGAGGATGTTCCGGAAGTCGGCCGCAACTTTCGCCTCAAAACCCCAGGAGCCGATGTGCCGCGCAACCGCCCCGGCAATCACGGCGTCATCCTCCACGATCAGAATCCGGTACATAGGCGCCTCCTTTTGACCATTATACCACAACGCGCAACGGACGGTCTTGACGCGCCGTTGACAAAAACGCGAAACCTGTGGTATGCTTCCCTGGGGATGACTGACCGGTCAGTCATATCCGGATGAGGGGCCTGATTGAAGTGTCAAACGACAAGCGCGCGCTGATCCTCCGCGTGGCCGTGGAGCTCTTTGCCGAGAAGGGTTTTGCGGACGCCAGCATCGCGGAGATTACCGCCCGGGCGAATGTCGCCAAGGGAACGCTGTACCTATATTTTTCTTCCAAGGAGGACCTCGTCCGGCAGACGTTTCTTTACTGCCACGACATGAACGTGGCGGCCTGCGAGGCGGGGCTGGATCAGGCGGAGGGCGCGGTGGCCAAACTGTGCCGCCGCATGAAAAACGCCGTGCGCTGGGCGCTGGAGCACCCCCGGGAGGCCCGGGTGGACGGGCTGTACCTGTCCACGGCGGGCGACCCCGAGTTTGGCACCCACTACTGGCAGCAGAAGCATTTTGACCGGGTGGACCCGGTGATCCGGAAGGGGATCGAGGACGGCGAACTGAAGAACCTGGACCCGGTGCTGCTGGGCGAGGTGTTCTTCGGGATCGCGGGCGCGTACTACCAGTACGTCCTGAAGAATCCGGAGCTGTTGGAAAACGAGCGGATATGGGCCCTGTGCGAGCAGACGGTGATCGACTGCCTGTCTCGCTAGTAGTCCACGAAATCTAAGAACCGACGGAAGCGCAGATTCTGTAGTGGGCGAACCACTAGGCGCGATATCGCCATATGGAAGCGATTCCATATCGATATAATACCCTTTGGAGGTGCAAATCCATATGAGGCAAAAGTTTGCCGGACTCCCGTGCCTTATCCTGGTAGCCATGATGGCATGTTCCGCGTCCGCGATGGCCGCGGCCTACACGGCCGGGA
>JAXGME010000002.1:0-590361 GCA_040768845.1 Christensenellales bacterium
GCGGGAAACAGGACTTGAACCTGCATGAAGGAAATCTTCACTAGAACCTGAATCTAGCGCGTCTGCCAATTCCGCCATTCCCGCTTGTCTGGTGGATGGGGGTGGATTCGAACCACCGAAGTCTGCGACGGCAGATTTACAGTCTGCTCCCTTTGGCCACTCGGGAACCCATCCATGACTGAGCTTTCTCTGACTCAACGCCCGCTCAAAAAATGGAGCTGGCGATGGGACTCGAACCCGCAACCTGCTGATTACAAATCAGCTGCTCTGCCAATTGAGCTACGCCAGCACGCTGGCCGTTCAGAGGTTTTCGCCCGCTTCATCCGTCCCCGATTTACTGGTTTCCGCCGTCGGTTTTCGGACTGACAGATGCTATTATACCGCAAAAAGGGACAAAGTCAATAGTCGATATCGTTTCTTAACAAAGGTTTTTAGCGGAGCCGCTGCACCGCAATCAGCGCCGGCGCGCTATGCGCGGGATTCAAAAAAGCGCGCGTCATCGCCTGGTAATCGGCCGGCAGCGCCCGGGCCCAGATCGTCACCGCGCCGAGTTCCGCCTCGCCCTCCGGGTGCCCGGGATAGGCGCAGACCGTGAGCAGCCCCCGGGGATTCAGGCGCGCGAGGCATGCGTTGAGCGCGGCCAGCGTGGTTTCCACCCGGGTGGTAATCCCCTTGTCGCCGCCGGGCAGCCACCCAAGGTTGAACACCGCCGCATCTACCGGCTCCACCACGTACTCCGCGATATGCTCGTGCCCCGCCAGAATCAGCCGCGCCCTGTCCGCGAGGCCCGCGCGCTCCAGCCGCTCGCGGGTGCGCAGAAGGGCGTCCTGCTGCACATCAAAGGCGTACACCCGCCCGCCGGGCCCCACGCGCTCGCAAAGCATCAGCGTGTCTCCCCCGCCGCCCATCGTACCATCCACGGCCACGGCGCCCTCAAAGAGCACCTCGGCGATGAGTTCCTGCGCCCAGTGCCGGGCGCTTTTGAAATCCAGCACGCTCCCCCTCCTCCCGGTTCCGGTACAGTATACCACGGGCGCGGCGCCGGGACAAATCCGAAAAGGAAAACCTTGCGCCTTGCCTTCCCGTCCGGCATTCAGTATAATGAAAGCATACATACGCTGAGGAGAATGCTCATGCGCCGTTTCGTATGGTTTTTGCTTGCGCTCATCCTCGCCGCGCCAGGGCAGGCCCACGCCGACGCCCTCTACCCGGTGCCGCAAAGCGCGGACGAGGTTCGCCGGGCGGATGAGGCGCGGCTGACAGACCTGGGCTTTCTCATCGCGCCCGGCTCCGACGAGGCCTACGCCCAGGCGGTGAAGGAGTTTCAGCGCTATTTGAATCGCCTGTCGGAAGAAACGCCCGACGAAAGCCTGCCCGCCACGACGCTGGAAATCCTCCCGGATTCCCGCGAAGACGCCGCGCGGGCACTGTCCATCAAGCCGCTGACCACCTATTCGGACATCGGCTCCATCGAGGCGTTCCGCAAGTACGCGGTGGTGAAAAACGAGGGCGACCTGGGCGCGGACGACATTGTCCCGGCCGAGACCCCGGAACCGCTTGAGGACGGGGCATCGCCCTACGCGGTGACGGGCGCGCTTGACGAGGCGCAGCGCACGCGGCTTCACGACGATGGGCTCACGGTGTTCCGGCAGACACTCTCCGAGGGCGACGACGGTGCCGAAGTGCGCCGCGTGCAGCGCCGGCTCACCAGTCTGAAGTACACCGATCACCCGGTGGACGGCATCTTCGATGCCGACACCGCCGCCGCCGTGTCCCTTTTCCAGCGCGCCGGCGACCTTCCGGACACCGGCGCGGCCGACCGGAAAACGCAGCAGGCGATGTTTTCCGGGACCGCCGTAGCCAACGACCGGCCGCTCTACGACTACCTGCTGAAGATTGACACGGAAAAGCAGATCGTTACCGCCTTTCAGTGGGCGGATGGGGCGTACACCCGCGTGGCGCGCAAGATGGTCTGCTCCACGGGGCTGGACGAAACCCCTACCCCCGCGGGCACCTACCGGGCCACGGGGCCCGTCGCCCGGTGGTGCTACTTCCCCTCCTACGGCTGTTGGGCGCAGTACGCGTTCCGCATCAAGGGCGGCGTGCTGTTTCATTCGGTGCTCTACCAGCAGGCGAAGGAATCCACGCTGATCAAGGGCTCGGTGAAAAAGCTGGGCCGCAAGTCCTCCCACGGCTGCGTGCGGTTGAGCGTAGAGGACGCCAAATGGGTCTTCGAGCACTGCACCGCGGGAACGACGGTCATCGTGGAGTAGGCCCGAGGGGCCGAAGCGCCCCCGTCCGTTCGGACGGGGGCGCTCAAAGCATCAAAAACCCTGCCGGATTTTTTGATGCGGAGGAGAAGGCCTGCGCGTACCTGAAATGCTCACGCATTTCCGGGCGGTGTGCTGACGTATGGTGCTATTTCTCCCCCCAGTGTGCGCACTGGGGGGAGAAACCGTTCCCGACGTACGTGCCGCCGGGAACGATTGAAGTCTGCCAGGGACTTTTTGAATGGTCTAAAGCGCCCCCGTCCGTTCGGACGGGGGCGCTTTTCACGTCGCCTTCAGGCGGGTCCGCGTTACAGGCCCGCCTTTTCGCGCAGCACGTCCGCCCTGTCCAGTTTCTCCCACGTCAGGTCCAGATCGTTCCGGCCGAAGTGGCCGTAGGCGGCCACCTGGGCGTAGATGGGCCTGCGCAGGTCGAGGGTTTCGATGATCGCCGCAGGCCTGAGGTCAAAGGTATCCGCCACCAGTGCCGCCAGGCGGTCGTCCGGCAGCTTTCCGGTACCCTCGGTATTCACGTAGACCGACACGGGCCTTGCCACGCCAATGGCATAGGCCACACCCACCTCGCACTTCTTCGCAAGGCCCGCCGCCACAATGTTCTTCGCCACGTGGCGCATGGCGTAGGCCGCGGAGCGGTCCACCTTGGTGGGGTCCTTGCCGGAGAAGGCGCCGCCGCCGTGATGGCCGTAGCCGCCGTAGGTGTCCACGATGATCTTGCGGCCGGTGAGGCCCGAATCCCCCTGGGGGCCGCCGATCACAAACCGGCCGGTGGGGTTGACGAGGTACCGGGTGCGCGCGTCCAGAAGCGACGCGGGAATCACGGCCTTGATGACCTTTTCGATCATGTCCCGCTCAATTTCGTCATGCCCGGCCTCCGGCCCATGCTGGGTGGACAGCACCACCGTGTCCACGCGGACCGGCGCGCCGTCCGCGTATTCCACCGTCACCTGCGCCTTGCCGTCGGGCCGCAGGTAGGGCACGAGGCCGGTTTTGCGCACCTCGGCCAGCCGCCGGGTGACGCGGTGCGCCAGCGCGATGGCCATGGGCATGTACTCCGGCGTCTCGTCGCAGGCGTAGCCGAACATCATGCCCTGGTCGCCCGCGCCGATGTCAAAGCGGTGTTCCGCGCGGCCCTCCAGCGCGTCGTCCACGCCCATGGCGATGTCCGGAGACTGTTCGTCCACCGACACCATCACCGCGCAGGCGTTGCCGTCAAACCCGCAGGCGGCATTGTCGTAGCCGATTTCGCGCACCTTCTGCCGCGCGATGTCGGCGATGGAGATGTAGGACTTGGTGGAGATCTCGCCCATCACCAGGATGAGGCCTGTGGTGGCGCAGCACTCGCAGGCGACGCGGGCGGCGGGATCCTTGTCGAGAATCGCGTCCAGCACGGCGTCCGCAATCTGGTCGCACATCTTGTCGGGGTGACCTTCGGTCACCGATTCGGAAGTAAACAGCGTTTTCATGGGGCACCTCCTGCGAAAAATTGCAAAAGAATAAGCGCATTCGTGAGAACGCACTTTGTGTCATGCGCCTCATCTTCCGGCGTAAAAACATCACGCCGCGGGAATTGGCACCGGACGCATCAGCGCCGGTTGCCGGGTTTCATCGGGCCCGTCCCTCAACCACTCTGGATAAGGCTTATTCAATTGTACTGTGAGTATACACCGGCCGGGCGCTTCTGTCAACGGCGGCCGCCCCCTGGGCGCAACAATTTTGTAAATTGTGTGGAAAAACACACACGCGCTTGCTCCCGCCGCCCGAACCCCTTATAATGATAGCGTATTTCGGGTTTATTCCACTGCGGAGGTACCACCGATGAAAAAGCTGATTGTTGCCCTGGCGCTGATCCTTGCGCTTGCGCCCGCCGCCCTCTCGCTGGCGGAGCAGGCCGAGCCCACCTCCGAATGGCTCTACGCGGAGGACGCGGGTTCCACCGAGGGCTGGACGGAGGCCACCGACGAGGACGCCGAGGATTCCATCGAAGAAGACGAGACCAACGAGGACGAAACCCTCTTCCAGAGCGCGCTGCAGGTCTACGGCTGGTTTGAGTCCCAACCGTTGGACGTGGACCCTGAAAAGCCCAGCCCGGACGGCAAAAAATACCAGGTGCTGGACGACCGGCTCAACACCATGCGCGCGCTGGATGCCGAAGTCCGCGCCCATTTCTCGGACGCCATCGCCAACAAGCTCCTGGGCACCGGCGTGTACGAGGAGATCGACGGCTACCTGTACACCACGGCCCAGGACCGCGCCATCGATGCCACCATCGGCGAAACGGAATTGACCGTGGACGAACGCACCGACGATAAGATCACCTACACGCTCGCCGTCAACCGCGTGGACAGCGAGGGCAACGTCACCTCCGCCGATGAGCTCAAATACGTGCTGGAGAAGATCGACGGCGTGTGGAGGTTTACCCAGTTCCCCTATTATCTGTGAGCGGGAGGACGCACGATGAATCCGGTACTTGAGGCCATTGCGGGCCGACGTTCCATCCGCGGCTTCGCGCCCGAGCAGATCTCCTCAGAGCAGCGGGACGCGCTGATCGACGCGGCGCTCAATTCCCCCAGCGCGATGGACCGCCAGCCCTGGCACTTCTCCGTGGCGCAGGACAGGGCGCTGCTCACCCGCATCAACGACGCCGCGCGGCGGCAGTTGATGAAGGACCCGGCCGCCTTCGCCGTCTCCCGGTTCAACCGGGAGGGATACGACGTGTTTTACGGCGCGCGAACGGTATTCTTTATCTCGCTGGACAGGGCCGCCGCAAACATCCAATGGATAGACGCGGGCATCGCGGCGGAGAATATCGCGCTGGCCGCCTACTCGATGGGCCTGGGCAGCGTGATTCTGGGCATGCCGCGGGATGCCTTCCACTCGGAGGATGGCGACGGGTTCCGCGCGGCCCTCTCGTTTCCGGAGCACTACGACTTTGCCATCGCCGTGGCGGTGGGCAGGGGTACCGTGACCAAGCCCGCCCACGAGCACAAGCCGGGGCGCGTCACGATCATCGGGTAAAGGCAAAAAGCCGCAAAAGGCGGGGGCGGGAGAAATTCTCCCGCCCCCGCCTTTTGCAGGTTCCGGAAAGCCTCAGCGGCCCGCCGCGGCGCTTTCGCCCGCGATGCGGCCGTAGACCACGGTGTCCAGCAGCGCGTTGCCGCCCAGGCGGTTGGCGCCGTGGATGCCGCCGGTGACCTCGCCCGCCGCGTACAGGTGGGGGATCACGTTGCCGTTCTCGTCGATCACCTGCGCGTACTCGTTGATCCGCACGCCGCCCATGGTGTGGTGCACGGTGGGCACGCGGGCCGCGGCGTAGAAGGGGCCGTTGTCAATCGGCGTGGAATACAGCGTGCGGCCAAACTGGTCGGCCTCGCCCGTGGCGGCGTGGGCGTTGAAGTCGTCCACCGCGGCCACCAGGTTTTCGGCGGAAACGCCGATCTGCTCTGCCAGCGCCTCGAGGGTGTCCGCCTTGAAGGCGCGGCCCGCGGCCACCAGCTCGTTGGCGGTTTCGTTGAAGTTGTTCTTCTCATCGCCGGTGGGATAGGTGTCGGAGTCCATGATGATCCACATCAGGTTGTCCGGTTGCTCAAAGAGCGCGCGGGTCATGTCGTCGCGGCGGCCGCCCTCGTTGACGAAGCGGTTGCCTTCCTTGTTGACGAAGATGCGGGTCTCCACATCGTGCTCAATGTTGCCGGACAGGCTGCCCGTCTCCGGATCGCCCAGCGGCAGCAGCTGAATGTTACCCATCTGGATGAAGTCGGCCCGGAGCTTCATCAGCATCTTGATGGCGTCGCCGGTGGCGCCGGGGTGGTTGGTGGACTTGATATCCTCCCCCAGGTCCGCCCACTGGATGTTGTAGGCCTGGCGCAGTTCCACGGAGTTGGCAAAGCCGCCGGTGGCGACCACGACGCTCTTGGCCTTGATGGTCACGGTGTTGCCGGTTTCGCCGGTGCAGACGATGCCCGCCACCTGGCCGTTATCGTCCAGCAGGATGTCCTGGGCCTTGGTGTTGAGCAGCACGTCAATGCCCTCATGGCTGTCGATGTAGGCGTTGTAGGTCTTGAAAAAGCCGGTGCCCAGCGGATCCACCGGCTTATGGGCCCGGGGCCACAGGCCACCGGTCACGGTGAAGACGCCGTCCTGAAATTCCATGCCCATGTCCTTCAGCCATTCCACGCCGTCCCAGGCGTTGGAGACCAGCGTGTGCACCAGCACGGGATCGCCCTGGTTGTCGCCGCCCTCGATGGTCTGGGTGTAATGCCATTCCACGGAGTCGTTGTTGGCGATGGCGGTTTCGCTGCGGTCGTCCACCGCGTTCAAGGCGCCGCCGGCCAGGGTGGTATTGCCGCCGACCTTGGACATCTTTTCCACCACGACCACGGTCGCGCCGTTCTGGTTGGCCTGCACGGCCGCCGCGAGGCCCGCGCCGCCGCCGCCGATGACCGCCACGTCGGCGGTGAGCTCGACGTCCTCGGCCTTCTCAACGGGCGCGGCTTCTTTTTTCTCGCTGTACTGGGCCAGATCCACGCCGGCCTTGGTCAGCGCGTCGGTCACGGCCGCGAGGATCGCGTCGCTGGTCATGGTCGCGCCGCTGACGGCGTCCACCGCCACGCTCTGGGCTTCCACGATCGCGGCGGGAATCTTCTCCACCGCCGGGTCGCTGACGCCGGGGGTGTCGTTGTTGGCGGTGACCTTCACGTCGGTGATGACGCCGCTGTCGTCCAGCGTCACCTCGACCGCAACGGAGCCCGCGCCGCCGATCTTGCTGTCGCCGCTTCCGGCGAAGGTGCCCCCCTGGGCGAGCGCCGGCGCCGCGCCGAGGGCGAGCAGCACCGCAAAGGAGAGGAGGAGTGCAAATACCTTCTTCATGGATATGACCTCCCGTACTATGATGGAGCCGCGAGCAATTCGCTCGTATGCTATCGATTATAGTGTACTTATATTGCGCGCGTCAAGTCAATTCAGGGCCGGCTTTGTAAAAAGACGCCCCGGGCGCAAGGGTTTGTGTGGCGCGCGCGAATCCTCGGGTTTTCGCCGCGGATCTGGGCGGGAATATCGACAGGAAGCCCCGCTTTATCTTGCATATGCGGGAAAATATGATAGAATAAGTACATTCCGCCGCAGGTAACGCGACAGGACTCAAGCGCCCGGCCTGCCGTTTTTGTTTGGTGGGGTTCGGGGTCTGTGAGAAAAGGGCAGTCCGTGCGGCGCGGCGCCCGAAGGAGAACGCCTTGATGGATCGAGTCATCCTGATCGTCGAACCGGGAGCAGAAAACAGATCCGCATTAAAGAACATCCTGGGGGGCGAATACCGCTATCTTGAGGCCGAAAACGGCGCGGAGGCACTGAAATTACTGGAACACAACTGCGCCTTTGTGTCGGCGGTGTTTATGGATATCCCCGCGCCCGCCGGGGATGGGCTGGAAACCCTGGAGAAGGTGCGGGGCGAAGACCGCTACGCGCATATTCCCATCCTGGTGACGGCGGACCCCGCGGACGGGGCCGCGCGCGACAGGGCGCTTGCGCTGGGCGCAAACGCCTTTGTGCCGAAGCCGTACAATCCGGCGACCGCGCGCTCCGCCCTCGAGGGCGCGCTGCGCCTTTGCGAAGCCGTCGCAAGCGTAAAGACCCTCCGGCGGGACAAGGTGACGGGGCTCCTCAACCGGGAGGCGTTCATCGCCGAGGCGGGGCGCATGATCCGGGACCGCGAGCCCGGCCGCTACGTGCTCTCCTGCCTGAACATCGACAGCTTCAAAGTGATCAACGACCAGCACGGCATGGAAAAGGGCGACGCGGTGCTCCGGCACGTGGGCCAAGTGCTCCACGGCTGCATGGAATCGCTGGGCGGCGTCTGCTGCCGCTACTCTGCGGACAAGTTCGCGGCGCTCTATCCGGTTAAATTCATGGGTTCGGAATCGGTGCTGCGCTGCCACCAGGAGGCCGAGCGGCCGGAGGTCATCAACCGGAAGATCAAGATCCGGATCGGCCGGTGCATCGTGGACGACGTAAGCCTGCCCGTGGGCAGCCTGTACGACCGGGCGGTGATGGCGCAGGAATCCATCCACGGCCGCTATGACATGTACATTGCCATGTACCATAAGTCCATGCGCGATCAGATGCTCCACGAGCAGCGCATCGTCACCGAGATGTACGACGCGCTCCGGGAGGGCCAGTTTGAAACATGGTTTCAGCCGCAGTACAACCACGCCACCGGCGCGACCATCGGCGCGGAGGCGCTGGTCCGCTGGCGGCGGCCCGGCGACGGGCTGCTGGTTCCGCCGGGCAATTTTATCCCGGTCTTTGAGCGCAACGGGTTCATATACGAATTGGACAAATACATCTGGGAGCAGGTCTGCGGGCATCTGAGGCGGTGGCTGGATGAGGGCCGGAATCCGCTGCCCGTTTCGGTCAACATCTCGCGCTATGACGTCCTGATGCCGGATTTCTTCGACGTGCTGACCGGGCTGATCCGCCGGTACGCAATCCCCATCGACCTTTTGCGCCTGGAGGTGACCGAAACCGCCTTCACCCAATCCACCGAACTGATCGTGACCGTCATCAAGCGGCTGATGGCCTTTGGCTTCACCGTGGAACTGGACGATTTCGGCAGCGGGTATTCCTCGCTCAACGTCCTCAAGGACGTGCCGGCCAGCATCCTGAAGCTGGATATGCGCTTTCTCGAGGACAGCGAGGATTCAAAGCGGGGCGGCAACATTCTGGAATCCGTCGTGCGCATGGCCAAGTGGCTGGACATGGCCATCATCGCGGAGGGCGTGGAAACCAGGGCGCAGGCGGATTTTCTGAAGTCCATCGGCTGCCTTTATGTGCAGGGATATCTGTACGCCCGGCCCATGCCGCTGGCCGAATACGAGGCGTTTGCGGCCGGCGAAAAAAAGGAGCGCAGGCTGGAGAGCCTCCGGACGGTGAAGCACCTCAACAGCAACGCCTTCTGGGACCCGGGCAGCGTGGACAGCCTGATCTTCAACAGCTTTATCGGCGGGGCCTGCATCATGGAGGAGCGCGACGGGAGGGTCGAGGTCCTGCGGGTCAACGACAAATGCGTGCGGGAGATCGGCAGCGCCGGCATGACCCTTGCGGACGCGCTGAAGGTGGACTGGGTGGAGTACCTGGACGACGAGGGCAAAGGCGTGCTGTTTGACGCCTTGCAGCATTCCGTCGAAACCGGGGAGGAGCACGCCGCCGAATACCTCTTTCACCGCCTGCCCGGCTGCGGAGAGAAGACCTATCTGCGCGCGACGCTCCAGGTCATTGCCACCAGCAAGAACCGGCGGCTGATCTACTGCATGGTTGAAAACGTGACGGCGCTGCACCTGGCGGTGGAAAAGGAGCACGAGGCCGAGCGCGAACGCCAGGCCGCCGCGGAGCAGCTGGCAGCCATCATGGACAACGTGAACGGGAGCGTCACGGCGACGGTTGTGGAGGACGGGGTTCTCCGCATCCTGTTTGCCAACGAACGCTTCTACCAGATCATCGGCTACACCAAGGAGCAGTACGCGGCGGAGCGCGTCAACCCCTTTGACCTGCTCCATCCGGAGGACCGCGCCGCCGTCATCGCGGCGGGGCGCTCGGCGAGCGACGCGCCGCGCGCGATGTCCGTCTCCTACCGCATCGTCTGCCGGGACGGCGTCGTGCGCTGGATGCAGGCAAACCTCTCCGTGATCCGGCTTCCCGGCACCGCCGCGCCCGTGCATCTGGGCGTCGCCAACGACATCACGGAGCAGCGCCTGTTGGAGCGGCGGGAGCGCGAAACCTCGGCGCAGATGCAGGCCATCCTTGAAAACGTCAACGGCGGCGTGGCGGCGGTGACCGTCGAGGGCGGCGTTATCCGCTATATCTTTGCCAACAACGAGCACTACGCGATGTTTGGCTACACCCGGGAGCAGTTTGAGCGCGAACTGCCCCGCGGCCTTCTGGACATCATTCACCCGGATGACCTGCCCGCCGTGCGCGCGGCCGTCGCCGAAACCCAGCGGACGGGCAAGCCCATGCGGATTGAATACCGGGCGCGCCGGCGGGACGGCAGCGAAATATGGGTGCACAGCAGCGGTTCCAGCTGTCAGATCGAAGGCGTCGGAGGGCCGGTGCACATCTCCGTCTTCGTGGACATCACGGAGCAGAAGCAGGCGGCCGACCACTTCCGCTTCCTGAACGACATGGCGCACGAGATTCTGGCGCAGCGGGACCCGGGCGCAGGCGTGAACGGGATGCTCCGCAGGCTGCTGGAGTTCTTTTCCGGAGACCGCGTGTACATCTTTGAGGTGGACGAGGAGCGCGGCGAGGCCCACAACACCTACGAAGTCTGCGCCGAAGGCGTCGCCAGCAAAATGGACGCGCTGCGGAATGTCCCGGCGGCCTCGCTGTCCTTCTGGCTGGACGCCCTCGCGCGGCAGGACTACGTGTACATCCGGGATTTTGACCGGTATCCGATGATCTGGCCGGAAAAGGCGCGCCTGCAGGCGCATGGCATTGAGTCCGTCGTATCCGTTCCGCTCCGCCGGGCGGGCGCGATCATCGGCTTCATCGGCCTTGACAACGCCCGGCGGAACCAATCGCACATCGGGCGGATTGTTGCGCTGGGGGATTATGTGGCCGTCCTGTTGACGAGGCGCGACGACGAGGCCAAGCTCGCCGGCCACGCCAGGGAGCAGGAGCAGATGATGCAGGACATGCCCGGAGGCTACGCGAAGATGCGGATCACGGCCTCGGGCATCGTCCCGGTGTTTTTGAACGACGAATTCTGCCGCCTGTGCGGAATGACGCGCCGGCAGGCCATGGCGCTGTACGGCGACGACGCCTATTCCGGGGTGCATCCGGACGACGCGGAGGCGGTACGCGCCATCCTTCGGGAGGCCATCGACAAACGGAGCACCGTGACGCTGCGCATTCGTCTGGCGCGCGGCGACGGCGGATATGCGCCCATGCGGGTGTTCTACCGCGTGACGGAGGACGCGGACGGCAACCTCAACCTCAACGGCTATTACTCCGGCACCACGGAGCGCGACAGGGTGGAGGCGCGGCGGCGGGATCTGATGGACAACCTGCCCGGCGGCGCGGCGCTCTATGCGTACGACGGCAAAAGGCTCTCCGCCATCTACCTAAACAAGCGGTATTGGGAGCTGGTCGGGCGCAAGCCCGTCCGGCACGGGGCCGCGTCCTTTTTGAAGGCCGTGCATCCCGAGGACCTTCCGGCCATCATGCGGGAGCTCGACGCGTCGATCCGGCAGCGCCGCGATTTTTCCTGCGACGCCCGCGTGCTGTACGGCAAGGGCGATTACAGGCTTATGCACATTGCCGCGAAAATTGCCGATCAGGGGGACGGGAAGTACCTGTTCTACGCCCTGTACACCCCGCTGGCCGGCGCCGCCGCGCCGGACCGCAAACCCATGCCCGCCGCGCTGGCGGCCGCGATCACCTCCTCCTTTGAGTGCACCTTTGTGAAGGACAGGGACCTGCGCTACCTTTGCGCCAGCGACGACGCCGCCAGGAACCTGGGCTTTGAAAGCGACAGCGCGCTGATCGGAAAGACCGATCACGAGATCATGGACCGGACGCGGGCGGAGCAGTACGCGCGGGACGAGCGCAGAATCCTCAAGACCGGCGAGATCTTCATCGATATGGAGCAGTCCGGCCCCGCGGAGCAGGCGCCGTCCCAGCACTTCATGATCGCCAAATATCCGCTTCGGGGCGCGGACGGCGACATCCTGGGCATCCTCGGCGTGCGCCGCGACATCACGCAGCTGTACGAAGCGGCCTTCGAGCTGGACACGCTGCTCAACGTGATCCCCAGCGGCGTGTTCAAGTACTCCGCCGACGAGCGGGGAGAATTTGCCTACGTCAGCCGCATCTTCATGGAGCGGCTGGGCTATTCCGAGAGCGGGTTCCGCGAGAAGTTTGGCAACAGCTTCCGCGAAATGGTCTATGCGCCGGACCGCGACCGCGTCGAGCGCGAAATCGCGGAGCAGGAGAATGCCGGCGGCATCGGAAAGCTCGCCTATCGCATCGAGGCGGCCGACGGACACATCCGCTGGTTCCGCAACGAGGGGGTTCGGGTGACCGATCAGTCCGGAAAGGCGTGGTATTACGTCACCTTGATGGACATCACGGAGCACCGCGCGTCGGAGGAGAAGCTCCGGCTCCTGATCGACAGCATCCGGGGCGGACTGGCCACGTTTGAGTACGGGCCGGACGGCATTCGCACGCTGTACGTCAACGACGGCCTCTTCCGCATCCTGGGGTACAGCCGGGAGGAATACGCGGCGCTGACCGCCGGGGACCCGCTCGCGCTCGTCCATGAGGCGGACCGCCCCGCCTTCAACCTGGCGT
The DNA here is from genome assembly GCA_040768845.1 of Christensenellales bacterium. Taxonomy (GTDB): domain Bacteria; phylum Bacillota; class Clostridia; order Christensenellales; family Aristaeellaceae; genus JAEZHK01. The sequence continues at coordinate 12,630 of JAXGME010000002.1, forward strand.
TCCGCCCGCTGCTGCAAGGGGTGGAGGGAAGCGCGACATGCGTCTTCCGCAGCCACACCCGGGACGGCGGCAATCGATGGTTCAGCATGAGCGCCGGCGCCGCCGGGACGCGAAACGGCGCGGTGCGCTTTAACGCGGTGTTGTACGATATCACCGCGCAGAAAAACGTGGAACAGCAGCTGCGCGTGCGGGAGGAAGAATACCGCCTGGCGACATTGCACAGCAACGTGTCCATCGGCAGGTACACCATCGGGGACCGGCGGCTGTCCATTACGCTGAAAAACGCGGACCGGTGCGATCTGCCGACGGTGCTCGAGGACGTGCCCTACGGCCAGGTGAACGGAGGGGATATTTCCGCCGACACCCTGGAGAACTACGTCGCGTTTTACGAGCGCATCATGCGCGGAGAAAAGGACGGCATGGCGCGGTATCAGCGCAAGGTCGGCGGCCAGTGGAAGTGGATGGAGGCGAACTTCTCCACCCTCTTCTCCGACGACGGCAAGCCGGTTTCGGCGATCATCTCCTTCCGGGAGGTGACCGAGCAGATCGAGCGGGAGGCCATCTACAAAAAGTGGACCCAGTCCCTAAGCGACCGGCCGGAGGCGTCGTACACGCTGCTTCGCGTCAACCTGGCCAGGGACACCCTTGACGCCGAGGAAGGCGCCCTCCTCGGCGCCGCGCCTCCGCCCTCCGGCACACCCTCCTTCAGCGGCTGGGTCCGGCACTACGCCGGGGGTGCCGTCTACGCGGACGACCGGGAGAAGTGCCTCGCCGCGCTCTCTGTCGACGCGCTGCGCGCCGGGGGGCGGGCCGTGGTTTTCGAGTATCGCGAAATCGCGCCGCAGGACACCGTGCGGTGGCTGCGCGTGACCGCCGAGATGGTGGAATACCCCGGCTCCTCGGACGTCATGGCCTATCTGCTGTTTGAAGACATCGACGAGCGCAAGCGGGCGGAGCTGAGAACGCAGAGCCGCGCCGAGACGGACCCGCTGACGGGGCTTTACAACCGGAGCGCCTTTACGGAGCGCGTGGAAGCCCTGATAAAGCGCGACGCCCAGGGCCGGATCAGCGCGCTGTTTCTGCTGGACATGGACGGCTTCAAGGGGGTCAACGACCACTTCGGCCACATCGCCGGAGATCAGGCGCTGATCCGGGTCGGCGGGCAGCTCCGCTCCATCCTGCGGCGGGAGGACCTGATCTGCCGGCTCGGCGGGGACGAATTTATGGTGTTTCTGGCGAATGCTCCCGACGGGGAAGCCGTCGAAAAAAAGGCGCAGCAGATCCTGGCGCTGTTCCGGCCGTCCGCCGAACGCGCGGACGTCCTGTCGGCCAGCGTGGGCATCGCGGTCTTCCCCGAGGACGGGCGGGACTTTGAAACGCTCTACCAGAAAGCCGACATCGCCCTTTACCACGTAAAAAGGGCGGGAAAGAACAATTACGCCTTCTACGCCGAGGGCATGGCGGCACACCAGCCGGACGCCCCGTAGGAGATTCTGGCCCAATGCACGCCCGTACCGCGCACATACGCGAAAGATGAGGGGTGGATATGAGCGAATCGAGCACCTTTATGGGGGTTTTTCGCAGGTCCGAAATACCCGTGTGCCTGGTGGACCCCGCTCAAGGGTCCATCGTGGAAGTCAACAAAGCGGCCGCCCGGCTCTTCGGCTATCCCGCGGAGCATTATCCGGGTCTGCCCATCGAGGCGCTGCTGACCGGGGCGCAGGGCGCTGCGGACGCGCTGATTCGCGACTGTCTCGCCCGGGGCGAGTGCGGCTTTCCATCGGCATATCGGACGGCGTCGGACGAAACCCGGAAGATGGAGGTGCGCGCCCTGGCGCTGGACCGGAATTCATCCGTCCGGCTGCTGCTGATCCTGAAGGACCTCGCGGAGGAGCGCCCGCCCCTTCGGCAGCAGGAGGGCGAGGACACATTCCAGCGGCTGCTCAGCGACATCCCCTCCGTTTCCGTGCAGGGCTACACTATGGACGGGACGACCTTCTATTGGAACAAGGCGTCGGAGCAGCTCTACGGCTATACGCAGCAGGAAGCCGTCGGAAAGAGCCTGCTGGACCTGATCATTCCGCCCGACATGCATAGACAGGTGGAGGATTCCATCGCGCGCATGGTGGCGCAGGGGGTTCCGGAACCCGCGGCGGAGTTTCAGCTCATGCGCAAGGACGGCACCCTGGTGGACGTGTTTTCCAGCCATGCCCTGCTCCAGTGGCCGGGTACCGAGCCGCAGCTTTTTTGCCTGGATATCGACATTTCGGAGCGGAAGATCGCCCGACAGCTCCGGCTGGCCGCCAGCGTCTTTACCAACGCGTCGGAGCCCATGCTGGTCACGGACGCGGACAGGAGGATCATCCGGGCCAATGACGCGTTCCTCGACACCTTCGGCTACTCGGCCGAGGAATTGCTCGGCAAACTCCCCCGCGCAATCCACGCCGAGGCGCAGGACCCGGCGTGCGACCGGGCGATCTGGGCGGAACTATACGAAAAGGGCAGCTGGACCGGCGAAATGCTCAACAGGAAAAAGAACGGTCAGGTGATTCCCAACATCGTCAAAGCCAACGCGGTGAAGGGCGTCGGAGAGCGGCCCGTAAACTACATCATCTCCTTTACGGATCTGACGCTGATCAAGGCCCAGGAGGAAGCCCTGAAAAGAGCGGCCTACTTTGACGCCCTCACCGGGCTGCCCAATCGGAACCTGCTGAATGACCGCATCGGCATGGCAATCAAACAGCGCCGGTCGGTCCGCGAGCAAATCGCCATTTTCTACATCGATCTGGACGGGTTCAAGGCGATCAACGACACCTACGGCCACACCGTGGGGGATGATTTTCTCCGGATCGTTTCGGAGAACATGGTGCGGAGCATGCGCAAAGGGGAAACGCTGGCCCGCTTGGGGGGCGACGAATTCGTGGCCATCCTGGACGGGGTGACCAATCGCGCCGATTGCATGAACGCGGCGAAGCGGATGCTTGCGGCGGTGGGCGAGCCCATCTTTCTTCTGGGCCACCGGATGCGCGTGACCGCCAGCATCGGCGTGGCGCTCTTTCCGACGGACGCGCGGGAACCGGATGCCCTGCTGCGCATGGCGGACCACGCCATGTACCAGGCCAAGAGCGACGGGAAGAGCCGATGCGTCTTTTACGATGAAATTCATCCGGGAGACTGACGCGCGGGCTGGCCGCATAAATCAAGACCACCCGCTAAGCTGGTGGTCTTGATGGCGCACTACATGCCTCGCTCAATTCTCAGCAGCTCGTTCTTGGCCGCCTTCAGGTTTTCCGGCGGCGCCCAGGTAAGTCCGAAGATGACAAAGCCCTTGAAGCCGAGCTTTTGATAGGTTTGGATTTGTTTGACGACGTGTTCGGGGCTGGCGGGCGAGACTGCGTGCACGTCTTCGTTGCAGGCGCAGACGCCGTTGATGGCTTCGATGGCCTTGCAGCCCGAGTAGTACTTCTCCTCGATTGACCAGCCCGACGCGATGCCGATGGAATCCGCATAGGGCGCCAGATGTTTGTAGGAACTGCCGTACATCCAGCCATAGTGGCGGAAGCGCTGAAAATTCGGGCGATCCGGCGGATCAAGCGCAATGGTCATGCGCACCTCCGGCTTAATGGAGCGGATCAGCGCTCGAAGCTCCTTTGCGGTTTCCGCCATCGTGCGGATCTTGAACTGCATCCACTCGTAAACGTCCTCCTCTTCGAGCAGCAGGCGCGTGATGCCGGATTCCCCTTCGAAGTGGCCGCGCTTGCTCAGTTCGAATACGACGGAGGGATCACGCTTCAGAAACGCGCTTGCCAGGCGTTCGACGGTCCGCTTAATGGCGTCCCAGTCATACCCCCAGGCGCGCGCCCGCTTTTCGCAGTGCGGGCAGAAGCAGGGGCTTTGCAGGAGCAGGAACTCGGGGTCGATATCGGCGGCCCACCGGTGTCCGCCCTCGTCGCTTGTATACCAGCCTTCACCCAGCGGCCCGCCCGCCCAATACTCGATGCCAAACTTGTCCAGGCCGAGCCCGCTGACATTGTACTTCGTGACGATATTCGAAACCAGCGCGCGGAAGTAGGCCCTGACGTTGGGGTTGTTGGGGCAAAGGCCGTGTTTTTGCCGCCCGCCAAAGATGTCCACGGGGGTCAAATCGGGGTTCTCCCGCGCCATAAAAGGGTTTTTGAACATCGGAAGCCAGGCGTCAAACTTCATGCCGCGATCCCGGCAGGGCTTTTCCAAAGCCGCCAGATTGTCGAAGTCCTTGAGCAGCGGGTCTTTCGTTCGAACGGGTTTCACGCGCAAATTTGCGTAAAACCGTTCGTCCGGTTCGATGTACAGCCGCCCGTCCTCCGGAAAATAGCGGCGCAGCTTTTCATTCCCGGCCATTACGCCGCCCCACCAGAACGCGGATACTTCCTCCATGTAGTAGCTGACCGGCGTAAAGACGCTGTTGGCGCCAATTCGATCAATCGCCAAATCCAGAAAATTCTCCGCGCCATGCTCGACGAGATCCCATGGATATGCCGGCGTACCAACGCCAAACTTGCGAATCATCCCATCCATTATTTTCCCCCTCCTGTTTGATCGATGCGTTCCAGCGTCCAGGCGAGCGTTTCGCGCAACCCCGCTTCCGGCGTCCACGCGGGTTCATAACACAGCTCCCTGCGCGCTCTTTCAAAGGAAAAGCACATATGTTCCTGGAAGAATCGGAAATCCCCTTCCGAAATTCTTCCGTCCTTATGGCGGCGTATGAGCTCGTCCGCCCCGACAAATTCCAGCTTTGCTTCACGGCAGAGGAGACGCGCGACCATGCGCACATATTCGCGGACCGGCATTGCGCGTCCGCCGGAAATGTTGTAGACCCTTCCGATGGAGGCGGGTTTCTCCAGGCACAGCGCGAATGCGTTCGCGAGGTCTTCCCGGTGCACGAACTGAATCAGCGCGCGCCCGTCTCCCGGGATCTCGACAGGCTTTCCGGCCAGCACGTCCCGGATAAAATCCATGGAGCGGCCGCCGAGATTGTCGATGGGCGGCTTACCCGCGCCCAGGATGCATGTGGGCCGGAGGATTGTACCGGGAAAGCCCTGCCCCACCGCTTCCAGAACCACTTGATCCGCACCCAGCTTGTTCAGAAAGGCTTCTCCGTTTTGCGCAAGCGGCGCGCAGGCATCCTCCTCACAACCGGGCAGCATCGCGAGCGGGGTGTAAACGCCGGTGGAGCCGCAATGGACGTATTGGCGGATTCGGCCGGCGAATGCATCGACGATCCGCGCTGTGTTCTCCTTGCCAAAATAACCCGGGATTACGTCGACAACCGCATCGGGATGCAGCGTCCGTAAAAGCCTGTCAAAGGCGTGCACGTCCGAACGGTCCGCGCGAACATGGTTCAGACCGCCGGAAGCACCCCTGCCCTCCCGGTTTCTGGACAATACCGTCAGCCTGTGTCCGCGCCGCAGCAGCGCGCGCGTAATGCAGCCGCCAACCCAGCCGGTGCCGCTGATCACCAGGACTTCCATGAGCAAGCATCCCCCCTAACCTTTAAGCGCGCCGGCGGTAAGCCCGCCGGTCAGTTTCTTCTGGAATATCGCATACAATACCAGGGTGGGCAGCATGACGATAATCAATCCGGCGAACAGCGCGCCCCAATTGGTCTGATAACGGGCGGTATTCAGCAGGGATACCAAACCTACGGAGAGCGTCTGTCGCGCGGGATTTGTAATATAGGTCAACGCGAATACATATTCATTCCAGAACGCAATAAAATTGAAAATGCTGATCGTAATGATGCCCGGCCGTGCCATGTGCAGCATGATGCGCCAGAAAATCCAGTTGAGCGAGCACCCGTCGACGAGGCCCGCTTCCTCCATTTCACGGGGGATCGTCTTGAAAAAGCCCGACAGGACGAAAACCGAAAACGGCAGACCGTAGGCAATATAGACGAGCCCGAGGCCCAAGAGCGAATTCAAAAGGTTGAACTGCTTCAGTACGAGAAACGTGGGAATGACGCCCAAAATGGTCGGAATCATCATGCCGGCCATGTACAGATTGACAAGGTGCCCGCCCAGCCGGAAGCGAAAACGCGTTGCGACATAGGCGGTGGAAGCCGCCAGCACATCCAGCAGCAACACCACGCTCACCGTTATCCACAGGGAGTTAAAAAAGTTCTGCCCGATGTTCCCCTTGACCCAGGCGGTCGCGTAATTTTCAAACGCCAGCGTTTCCGGCAGCGCCCACGCGTCGCGGTAAAACTCCAGATTGGTTTTGAACGACGTGCATACCGCCCATGCCAGCGGGAAAAGCACCAGAAGCGAGTACAGGATCAGCGTAAGGCGCACCCATATATTTGAGAGCCGTCCACCAACGGTTTTCATCGCGCTCATCTCCTAGTATTCGATCGTCTCGCGCCGTGTCAGGCGCAAAAAGGCCAGGGAAGATGCGACCAGAATCAGGAATATGCAGATGCCAATTGCCGCGCCGTAGCCGAATTTGCTGTTGAGAAAAGCGTTTTTATACATATACGTCGTTAAAAGCTCGCTGGCGCGGGCGGGCGCGCCGTTGGTGGTTATGTTCACCAACGTAAAGGTGCCGCTGAATGCGTTGACCACGAAGAACACCAGCGAAATCCGAATGGTCTCCCAGATCAATGGAATGATGATATGGATCGTCTGTCGCCAGAGGCCCGCGCCGTCCAGCGAAGCCGACTCGAAAACGCTCTACGGAATATTCTCTATGGCGGCGATAAAGAGCACCATATAATACCCCATGGACATCCAGATCCAGGGGACGCTCAGTGCGCCGATGACGGTTTCAATATCCCCCAGCCAAGCGCGTGCCAGAAAGCCCAGGCCAAGGGTCTTCAATAACCCATTAAACAGACCGAAGGTCGGGTTGAAGATAAACGTCCACAGGAGCGCGACGATGACGATCGACAGCATATTGGGGAAGAAAAACACAATGCGGTAAAGTTCACGTTCACGCAGCGAGCGGCGGGTAATATTGACCGCAAAAAAGAGGGAGATGGTCATGGTGGCTGCCAACCCGATGAGGAAGAGCTTCAGGTTGTTGACCAGCGCCTTGCCCGCGATGGGGTCGGCAAACAGTTGGCTGTAATTTACCGGACCGGCAAGCGGGATGTTCTTTGTAAAGCCGTTCCAGTTGGAAAAACTCAGGTATATATTGTAAAAAAAGGGAAGAATGGCAAAAGCGATAAAGATCGCGAGCGTCGGCAGCGCATACAGGCAAAACAGGCGCTTTCTCTGGCGGGTCAGCATGGTTGCCTCCTTCTGTATCTCCCGACCGGCCGCCGCTGGGCGGCCGGTCGGGAGACGCGCACAAATCAATGGACGGCGATCTTGACGACACTGGAATCGTTGCGCAGACTGTCGTACTGGGCCTGTACGGCGTCACAGAACTGATCGACCGTGATCTGACGCAGCACGATCAAAGTCAGATTGTCGTCGATGACATCGTAAAGCGAGCGATAAAGCACCTCCCCCAGGTTCTCCACAAAGGCGACCCCTTCGCCGTTGGCGGTGGCGATGGCATCCTGAAGTACCGGGCTGTAGCACGCTTTCGCGCTTTCAGAGAGGTCTTTCAGATAAGAAATCATGCCGGCGTGCGCATAAGCCACCTGACCCGCTTCAGCGTAGATGAACTTGATAAAGTTCATGCCGCCTTCGGGGTTCTTGGCGTCGGTGGGTACGCCAAAGTAGCTCTGGTATTTGCACACGTAATTATTGCCCTCGGCGTCGGCCACCGGAACGGGGCAAAAGCCCAGTTCAAAGCCCTCGGGAATGCTGGCGGCCATTTCGTTTTCAAGCCAGGTGCCGCAGGGAATAAACGCAACCCGGCCATTCAAAAACTCCATCTGGGCCTCGGTGTGGTTCAGCGCGGTCGTTCCGTCGAGAATGTATCCCTTTTCGGAAAGGTCATACAGGTTCTGGACCGCCTGCCGGACGGCTTCGCTATGCCAGGGATCTTCCGCACCCAGATACATGCAGTCCACATAGGCCTGCCTGCCGCCGTGTGCGGCGATTGCCTGCAGAAGGTACCCCCAGATCATATAGGTCGGGTACAGGCCCTGATAGGCCAACGGCGCGATGCCCTCGGCTTTGATCTTCTCGCAAAGCGTCAGGAACTCGTCCCACGTTTTGGGCACCTCCCAGCCCTTTTCGCGGAACAGCGCCTTGTTGTACCACCAGGCCTCGAAACCCGTGTCGCTGGGGGCGACTCGGATCGCGCCGTCGACCGTGATCATGTCCAGATCGGATGGGGTAAACAGATCGCGGTAGGTCCGACCGGCATCGTCGCCGTCCACAGGGGAATCGAACAGCGGCGTGAGGTCCTGAAACAGCCCGCTTTGCGCGGCTTCAAAAAGGGTGAACTCGCCCATGTTGGGCAGCACACAGTCCGGCGGTGTGCCGGCGATCAGGTTGACGCGCAGGCGTTCGTGGTTGAGCGAATCAATGTCGGTCGTCAGGTTGTACTCCGGATAAGCGGCTTGAAACTGTGGGATGATCTCGTTCCATACGCCTTCGTAGCCGCCTGTGAACAGCGAAAGCGACAGGTCCTCCTTCGTTTCTGCCAGGGCGGCGGTAAACGTACCGAGCAGCAACAGGAAGGAGAGCAGGAATGCGAGCAATCGGGTACGAGATTTTCGCATTGGGGATTCCTCCTTGTATCATATTAATCGCGGCCTATGCCTGCGATTGACATCAAGGCTTGATGAGCACCTTCATGCTGTTTCCCTCCAGGCTTTTTATAAGGGCCTCCCCGGCGTGATCCAGCGGGAAAACATGGCTGATGAAGCGTGTCCACGGAAACATATCCAGCGTGCGAAGCATCATGTCCATGCTGTCCTGATATCCCGTGTGCGCGTGGTTGCACATCCCTATGATGCGGAGATTCTTCGAGCAGATTTCATGGATATTGATGGGTGTCGAGCCGCAATCGACAAAATTGCCCGGCTCAAGGTACATGCCGGCCTTGCGCAGCATCCGAAGCCCCTCCTTCACGACGTGCGGCCTGCCCACACATTCCACGCACAGGTCCGCGCCCCGGCCGCCGGTATTTTGCCTCACCAGTTCCACCCGCTCGTCTTCGGTGGTTTTGTTGACGTTCAGCGCAATATCCGCGCCAAACGCGCGCGCCAATTCAAGCTTGTAGTCGGATATGTCGGTGGCGATGATCTTGCCCGCGCCCATCATGCGCGCCTTGATGATGTGGGCCAGACCCAATGGCCCCACCCCCTGAACGACCAGCGTATCGTTGAAATTGAACCCCTCGCGCGAGAAGCCGTTAAACTCCTTGGCCTTGTCCAGCGTATAGGTCACGCACATGACTTCGGCCAGCGCGGCGATGTCATCGGGCAGGCCCTCCGGAACTTTGTATAGCCGCGTCCCCGGTTCAATATAGATGTATTCCGCGAAACCGCCGTACAGGTGGTTTGCGTCGTCGCAGGAGCGCATGTTTCCATAACTGAACAGCAGGTGATCGCACCAGGGATAGTTGGGAAAGTTTTTGCAGTACCAGCACTTTCCGCACACAACATCCGGGCACATCGTCACGCGATCGCCGGGCTTGAGGCGCGCGCCGCCAAATTCCAGCATGCGCGAGCCCTCTTCGTCAATTTCTTCGATCACCATTACATTTTCATGGCCCTGAATGATCGGGTAGGGAATGTTGATTTCGTTGTTGGTTCCCTTATACTGGACGCTCTCACCCTGATAACTGTGCTTATCCGTACCGCAGACGCCGGAGGCCTTTACACGGGCAATCGCGGCCCCGCTGCCCAGGGCGGGCATGGGGAATTCACGAATCTCAATGCAGCCTGGCGCGGCCAGTACAGCGGCTTTTACCATGGTGCTCATACTCATTCTCCTTTTATTTTTCATGTTCCCGCATCACGGAAATGCTGCCGGGAAAAGAGGAGCTCTCCCGTATGATCAGCTTGCCGGGAAGCTGAATGCGAGGATTGTCTATCTGCTTTCCGTTCACCAGTTCCATCAGCATGCAGGCGCTTTCCTCCGCCATCTGCTTTTTGGGCAAGGCGACCGTCGAAAGCGCTGGAATCATGAAGCGCGCTTCCGCGATGTCGTCGACGCCGACGATTGCCGCATCGTCCGGTACGCGCAGGTTCCGCTCATACAGGGCGCGGAGAAAACCGGCGGCAATGCGGTCGGTCGAACAGAAGACCGAAAAGGGCGCGGGAACTCTTTCCGCCGCCATCAATCCGGCGTTATACCCATCATCCATGCCAAAGCAATTGTGAAATACAAAGCGCTGGTCCACCTCGCGGCGCGCCTCCCGCATCGCGCGCACATAACCCTCGTAGCGCTCGGTTGTGGGTGAAATGCCGTTCGGGCCGTTGACGCAGAGAACCGGGCGTTCCGGCAGGCATTCCAGCAGGTGGCGCGTGGCGTCGTAACCCACTGCGCGGTTATCCGGCACCACGTAGTAATCCTCGACTTCAGAAAAACGGCGGCCAAACAGGACGAAGGGCATTCTGTGTTTGCGCAGAAATGGAATGCTGTCCTTTGAGTTCTGAGAAAGATCCATGATGCAGCCCGCGGCATTCAGCGAAACCAGCTGTTTGACAGCGTTCATTTCCTTTTCGGGGTTTTCAAACGAGTTGAAGAGCAGCGTCTGATAGCCCGCTTTGCCAAGCTCCGCTTCGCACGCCTGCAACACATGGGAAAAAAACGGCTGGGACAGATCCGATACGACGATGCCCACCATGCGGCTTTGCGAACGCCGAATCTGTGCTGCCATAAAATTGGGTACGTAGCCAATTTCTTCCGCGGTGGCATGCACCCTCGCCCGCGTTTCCTGCGATAAATTCCCGCTGCCGTTCAAGGCCTTGGAAACCGTCGGAACGCTCAAATTCATCCGTTTTGCGATATCCCGTATGGTCGGATTCTTCATTTTTACACACACCTTCTTACGAGTATAACGTTTGCCTCGGTTGCCTCAAAAAACCCCTTTGTCGATTATAGAAAAGTCGCGCTAAAGGGGGAAAGTTAGTATAACGTTTGCCTTACTACACATTTATTATATTACGGCGCATACTCTTTGTAAATACCCTTAATGTTAATTATTTTGTCTATTGTCGTGGATTATCCATGTTATGACAAGTAAATAGCTGGCTAGTTTTCCCTTCATCAGAAGAATACGCTAAATTAATGTTATTTTCGCCGAGCAAAGTGCCATCCCGTTGTACAGTCAATTGGTAAAAATTGTTTCCCAACGCGGTTGCAGGAACTTCAGAAGGCCGCTTTGGCCGCTATCGCCATCACCGCCGCCGGAACGCAACCATTGCCATCGAGAAGATCGAGGCAAACGGGGTGTCCGATCCCAAAGCGGCGGTCAGGGCAATAGCGGAATGCATCGAAATCAGTTTGTAGCAGGTATTTCACGAAGAATGCGGCGCGCCTTCCCGTTTGAGTGCCCTACGGAGAAGACCGTCCAGATCGCTATCCCGCATAATGAGCCGCCTCCAATTCCTTCCCGATCCGCTTCCGTGCATTAAAAAGTCTGCTTTTCACGGTGCCCTGGGGCAGTTTAAGCGTGTATGCGATGTCTGGAACGCCCATGCCCAGGTCGTAGGACAGGGTGACGGGGATCCTCAATCTGTCCGGCTGCGCAGCAACGGCCTCATGAACCAGGCGGGTTTCCTCCAGGGGCAGATATGCCTCCGCCGGATCGCCGTCCCCGGGGACGGCGTCGTCCAGCGGCGCTTCGGGCGCGAGGCGCTTTCTCCGGGCGAACCTGCGCTTTCTGCGCCTCCAGAGGTTTGCCGCGATGGCCAGCATCAACCCGGTCGGATTTGCCTCCCGGCACAGCTTCTCCCGTCGATGGAACGCTTCCAGGAAGGTATCCTGAAACAGGTCGTCAGCATCCTGCTGGTTCCAGATCAGGCTGCGGCAAAACTTGTACACCGGATCGCCGCAACTGTCCATCAGCCTGGCGCATGCCTTGCGCGCGGTTCCGTCCATCGGATTTGATTCGTTCGTACTGTCCACTCGCGTCACCTTTCAAATGCCCCGTCTGCCTATAGATCGTCGCGAGGCAGCAATCGGTTCATTTTGTTGTGGAAGTTTATTAAACAGCTCTGACAGGGTGCTCCGTAGATTATCAGCTTTATTTCGCCAGACACAACACAAATTCGCTTAAGCAGCTTCATAATCGCTTCCGGGGTCTTTCCAGCCGCCTTTAACTTGGTCAGCACTTTCGCGTAAGTCATCTTGCGGATGCGCCGAGTGGTTCCGCCTTTTTCCTTCTCCGCTTCAAGCGTTATCAAAGCCCAACTCCCCTTGGTGACTTTAATGGGTTTCGGAATGAGCTTACGGCACATGGCGATGCGGAAACAGCCATCAAAAAGAGATGAGGATCGTAACCGCCCCGCTAAAGCACGATTCCACTCAGCAAGCGTACGTTCGAGGCGCTGTCAGAATTGATGTCCGATAGCATGAAGCCGTGGATATGACGGGAAATGACGGAGGGAGACGGACGTATGAGGCACTTCGGTGTCAAGCACAGATTGCGACAAAGGACGTGCAGATCCCTGCAGGGGCCTGCACGTCCTCCGGCACGCGTTTGCGACGAACTGCTACTACCGGGGCCGTGATATTAAGATTCTGTCAAAACTTCTTGGGCGCGCCGATGTGAACATCACTTACAACCCATGCATCCATTTGTCCGGAGACGCCCTTGATGAAATGAAGGCCGTCATCAGCTAACTGAACAGAAAATCAGCATCCCGTTGTAGCGGAACGCTGATAATTTTGTGGCAGGGGCAGAAGGACTCGAACCCTCAACAAAGGTTTTGGAGACCCACGTGTTACCATTACACCATGCCCCTACGACCAGCAGGTGTTATTATACCGGTTCGCGGAGGGTGTGTCAAGCGGAATTTTGCGCGCGGCCAGCGCGCCGAGGGTTTCCGGTTCTCCGCGGCGCACGGCGGCCAGCAGCGCCCGCTCCTCGACGACGCCGACGAGGCGCATGCCCCCGTCGTATACCGCGATGCGGTGCACGCGGCGGGCGCCGAGGCGGCGCGCCGCCGCTTCACAGGAAACCGAGGCGCCGGCCGCCAGCCAGCCGAGGGGCATGATGCCCTCCGCGTCGAGCTCGTCCCGGCGGGCGATCAGGCTCATGAGTTCCGCGCCGTCGGCCGAGCGCCGCTCGGCCGGGCCGCTGAAAAGGAGGTACAGCGCGCCCAGCGCGATGGTCAGGTTGAGGTGGCGGGCGGCGGCAAACTGCCAGGCCGTGAGCAACAGCATGAGCCCGCCCAGCACCTGGCCCGCCGCAAGGCCGGCCTTCAGCGCCCGCGCGGCGCCCATGCGCCGCCCGAGGGCTGCGGCGAGCACCCGGCCGCCGTCCAGCGGCAGCGCCGGCATCAGGTTGAAGGCGGCCAGCAGCAGGTTGACGCGAACCCATTCGCCCGCGACGCGGGGTGACGCCGCGCCCCAATAGGCCAGGGCCGCCGCGGAAGTCATGACCAGGAGGCTTGCGACCGGCCCGGCCAGCGCTACCAGCGCGATCTGCCCCGGCCGGTAGCCCCAGAGGCCGTCGATGCGCAGCGCGCCGCCAAAGGGCGTCAGCAGCAGTTCCCGCACCCGAACGCCCGCCGCCCGGGCGGCCAGCGCGTGGGCCGCCTCGTGAAGGAGCACCGATGCCGCCACGGCGGCCAGCGCCGGGGTGAGCGCGCTCATGGCCAGGAGGGGCGGCATCAAAAGGATCGACCAGTGGGCGCGGACCGGAAAGCCGATGAGGCGCGTCATTGGCCCAGGCGGCTGGTGGGGTCCTGCGGCTGACCGTCCTTGCGCAGCTCAAAGTAGAGGCGCGCGTCATCCGAATCGGCGGTGACGCCGATCTGGTCGCCGGCGGACACCTGCTGGCCCACGCGGACGATGGACTGTGCCACGTAGGCGTAGACGGTCTGTTCCCCGCTCTCGTGATCGATCAGGAGCGTCCAGGCGCCGTCGGCGTTCTGCGTGGCGGCCGCCACCTGGCCAGCGAGTGCGGCGCGCACCGGCTGCGCGCCGCCGGTCTGATACAGAAGCCAGGGCTGATTGACGTCGTAGGGATGGGAGAGCTGGCCGTTCACCGGTTTTGCCATGTCGCCCGCGCCCATGTTCCAGAACACCAGCGCGGCGTCGGGCACCAGGTCGCGCACGAAGTGCAGCTTGCCCAGGGACTCGTCCAGGTCGATGCGCATGGAGATCGCGTTGCGCACGCTGGCGACGGTCTGCTCCGTCCAGGGTTGGTTGAGGTTGGACAGCGCCAGCAGCGTGAGCAGCAGCGAGCAGGCCACGGCGGCGTTGCGGAGCAGCCGCTCGCCCGGCGTCCTCCGCGCGCCCTCCGCGGGCCGGGGCTTGGCCGCGCGCGGCGGCTTTGGCACGCGCCGCTTTTTTGCGGCGGGATGCGGCAGCACACGCCAGGGGATGGTCTTTTTCGGCTTGGTCGCGGGGGTCGGCTCCGGCAGAATGGCCGTGTGGATGGTCACGCGGCTGCGCGTATCCGGCATAATGAATCCCTCCAGTCGGGACAATATATGTCCGCGCCGGAGGGGGATATGAAGGGCTTGTCGCCCGGGCGCTATAGGCGGACGGCGTGGAAGGGGACCCCGAGGGATTCCAGCATCCGCCGCGCGCGGGGCTGGCAGGTGAAGATCAGCGCCTGTCGGCCGGAAGCGAAGTCCGCCACGGCCTCAAGCATCCGCCCGGCGCGGTCGTCGTCCAACTGGGAAAAGCTGTCGTCCAGAAGAATCGGACACTCCCGGCCGCCCATCAGAAACTCGATCAGCCCCAGCCGCAGCGCCAGATGGATGGCGTCGGCGGTGCCGCCGGAGAGCTCGGCCGGCGAGGCGGACCGGCCGTCGGCCAGCACCTGAATTGTGAGGTCCGTGTCCACCGCCAGGTCGGCGTAGCGCCCCAGCGTGACCGCGCCGGACAGGCGGCGAATGGCGCGGCTCAGCGCGGGAGACAGGCGCTTTCGCATTTCGTCCGCCGCCGCCTCAATGCGCCTTTTCGCTTCCTCGATGGCTTCGGCTTCCCGCGTCAGCGCGTCAATCGCCGCCCGGACCGGCCGCATTTCGTCCCCGATCTCCGCAGGCGGGCGGACGGCGTTTTCGATGGCGTCCCGACGAGCGGCGCAGGCAGCCGCTTCCTCTTTCTGCGCGCGGATGCGCGCGGCGCGCGCCCGGACGCGCTGCGCCAGCGCACCGCGCCCGCCGTTGTCAGGGCGCCCGTCCGGCTTCATGGCGCCCGGATCGCCCGGTGCGGCTCCGCGATCGCGGATCTGCCTGAGCCGCCGCCGAAGCGCCGCCTCGGCCGCGGTTTCGTCCGGAGGGGCATCGAGCCCGCAGGCCGCCATCGCCCGCAGCACGCGCCGCCGGAGGGCGTCGGCCTGCTGAAGCTTGCCTTCGCGCTGCTCCTCAATGGTGTCGCGCCGCGTGGCAAGATCCCGCGCTTCTTCCAGCGCGGCGATCAGCCCGGCAAAGCCCCCGGGCGAATCGACGCCCAGCGCCGCAAGGATGGACGCCCGCGCACGCCCCGTTTGCCGGTTTTCCCGCCGGCGCAGGATGCCCAGCGCCACGAAAAGCGCGGCGGGCGCGGCCAGCGTAAAAGCGGGCGCAAACGCAAACCCCGCCAGCGCCGCCGCCGCGAAGCACGCGCCCAGCGCCGTCAGCGCGCGGTGGGGCTTTGCGGGAGGCAGCGCCTCGTAGCGCGCCATCAGGCGCCGTGCGCGCCCGGGCGCGTCCGCGCGCGCCCCGCCCCACGCTTCCGGCAGCGCGGGCGCCCGGTCAATCCGCCGGTCCAGCTCGTCCAGCGCGCGGGCCATCGCTTCCGATTCCAGGTTTATATCCCGCATTCGGCGAAGATCCTCCAGCGCGTCCTCCAGCGCCGCCTCATCCGCGCCGTCCGCCTGCGCCAGCGCCGCTTCGTCCGCGCGCTGCGCAGCCTCCAGGGCGGCGACCTCCGCCAACAGGGCCTGCGCGCGCGCGCCCTCCCGGGCGGCAGCGCTCCGGCGCGCCTCCGCCTCCGCCTTTTCCGACAGGAGCCGGGCGAGCCTTGCGTGCTGCTCGCCCAGCGGCGAGCCGCCCCGGCGCGGCGTGCCGATGGCATCCCGCCGCGCATCGAGCCACCGGAGCGCGCCGGAAGCGGACGCGCCCCCGGCGCTCAGCGCATCGATCTGGTCGACGAGCTCCCGGCCCAGCGCCCCGCCCGTCTCGACCGAACGCTGGGGCACGTACAGCGTGCCCTCGAAGGCGGACTGGCTGATGCCCAGAAAGTACGCGCCGGGCTCATAAATTCGAAGCGCGTCGTGGTAGGGCAGGCGGTCCGTGACGTCCCGACCGGTGTCCGCCTCGAAAAGGCGCACCTCGTCCATCAGGAAATCCCGCTCCAGGCGGTAGACGGCGCCCTCGTGCGCAAAGGTCATCGCGCCAAAATACCGGCCGGGGTTGGCCCAGGGCCGGTAGCGGTCAAAGGTCGCCGCCCGCTGCCGCCGCCTGGGGTCCTGCCGCTTATAAAAACCGTAGAGCATGCCGCTGACAAAGGCGGCCAGCGTAGACTTCCCCGCCTCGTTGGGCGCTTCAATCAGGTTGATGCCGGGAGCAAAGCGGAATTCGCAATTCTGAAAGCGCCCGAAGGACACGGGCGACAGCGTGACGATCCTCACGATCGTCCCCCTTCCATCAGCGCGGTGATCGCATAGTCCAGCGCCAGACGGTCCCGGTCGCTCAGGTCCTCCTCGGGGCCAAAGCCGGCGACGACCCGGCCGATCAGATCGTCCCGGTGCTCGGCGGCCAGCGCGGCAAGATCCCAGGCCGGGCGCGTTTCGTCGGTCAGCGCGACCATGAACCCAGAATCCCGCAGGCGCCCGGCAATTTGGTCCGGATCCGGCCGCGCCGCCGGGGCGTGGACGCCGGTCAGCGTCACGCTGTACAGGTTTTCCCCGGGCAGCGGCGCGAGGGCGTCGCGGACCGCCGCCTCCGCCGCCACGCCGCCCATGTCCTCGGTCAGCCGGACGGCAATTTTTTCATAGGTGGGAATGGGCAGCGGAACAAAGCGCGGTGCCGCCGCACCCAGATCCACCAGCACAAAGCCGCGGGGGCCGGTTTCGTTCCGGTCCAGGCCGATCAGCGAGCCGCAGTAGGCCGCGTTCGGCGCGAGGAAAAGCGGCTTGTGCACGTGGCCCAGCGCGCAGTAGTCAAACCGGTTCAGAAAATCCATCCGCACCGGCAGGTAGTCGCTCTCCGGGCTGATGGCGTCACAGTGCATCAGGAGGATGTTCCGGGGCGCAGAAAGATCCAGCGCCGCATGCGCCAGCGGGTTTTCCCGCACCACCGCCTCGGGAAAGGAAAAGGCGTGCAGCGCGGTCGTCCCGTCCAGCATCGTCCGGCTGTATCCGCTCGGAAGCAGGGTGAGCGCCGCGGCCTTCAGCCGAAGCGCCGGGCTCGGGGTGTTCATGGGGTCGTGGTTCCCGGCGACGGCAATGAACTTCGCGCGGACGAGGCCCGAAAGAATGTCATCCAGCCGCATCAGGTCCGCGGGCCGGATTTCCGCGGATTCGATCAGATCGCCCGCGCAAAGAATGCAGTCGACCCCGTTTTCGTTGGCGTAGCGCACCAGGTGCTTCAGCGCGTCCTCCAGCGCCTCCCGCCGCGCCGCGGCCGCCGCCGGGCCGAAGCGGGACGAGGAAAACCGCCGGCCGTAGTGCGCGTCCGCCATGTGAAGAAACCGCATCCTCCGCCCTCCGAAAGCCGTTTTTCTACATTTTCGACGGCGCGCGCGCGCTTTCCTGCCGCAATGCGCGTAAAGGTTTTTGACGCCTGGTCCGCCTTTTGCGGCGAATAAAAAGCATGGGCCCACAAAATACTATCCCTGACTGGCGCTCAAGCGCGGCGCACCGACGGAAGGAAAGGATTGTTTTGGACATGAGAGCAACGGGCATTGTTCGCAGAATCGACGAACTGGGTCGCGTGGTCATTCCCAAGGAAATCAGGCGGACGCTTCGCATCCGCGAAGGCGATCCTCTGGAAATTTTTACCGATCATGACGGCGAAGTCGTGCTGAAAAAGTATTCCCCCATCGGCGAAATCGCCGCCATCGCCAAGGACTACACCGACTCCCTGCACCGCACGCTGGGCCACATCGCCTGCATCTGCGACCGGGACATGGTGGTGTCCGCCTCCGGCGCGCCGAAGAAGGAGCTGTGGGAAAAGGCGCTCAGCCCCGAAATCGACCAGGCGGTGCAGGCGCGCCAAACGCTGCTTCTCAACCTGGCCGACGGCGCAAAGATGCTGCCCGTCACCGTGGGCGACGCGCCCGAGGGCTATACCGCCCAGATCCTGACGCCCATCCTGGTGGACGGCGAGGTGATCGGCGCGCTGATGCTTTTGTCCCGGGAAAACGGCGTCGTGATGACCGATATCGACATGAAGGTGGCCGAAACCACCGCCACCATCGTCGGCCGGCAGATGGAACAGTAACAATTTGGGCGTCCCCGATTGCGCGCTGACGCGCGGGCGTGTATAATGAAGCCTGTCACCACGCGAAAGGGGACGAGATTTTGCATCCGATTACCGTCGTTGGCCTGGGTCTTGACGCCGGAGACCTGACCGACCGCATCCGGGGCCATCTGTCCGGGCCGGCGAAGGTCGTGCTGCGCACCGCGCGCTGCGGCGCGGCCGATTGGATGGACGGCGCGGGCCTCGCCTACCGGTCGCTGGACGCGCTGTACGACACGGCCGCCGATTTTGACGCGCTGCTGGAGGCCATCGTATCGGAAATTGAGGGCCTTGCGCAGGCGGACGAAGTCGTGTACGGCGTGCTGGACCTTCGGGATCTGAGCGTCGAGCGCCTCCTCGGGCGGCATCCGGAAGGGCTGCGGCTGATCCCCGGGGTGCCGGTGGACGGCGCCCTCTGGGCGTACGCCGCCGGGCCCGCGGCCATGCTCTCCGCCTGTGACCACGCCGCCTACCATCCCTCCGCCGACCAGGCCGCGCTCATCCGCGAGATCGATTCCCGCGAGCTGGCCGCGGAGGTCAAGCTGCGGCTCATGGAGCGGTATCCCGAGGAATCGGCGATATGGGTATCCTCCGGCGGCGCGGTCCGGCGCCTTCCGCTGACGGATCTCGACAGGCTGCCCGCCTACGATCACCGCACTTCGGCGCTCGTTCCCGCCGCGCCGGATCTGACCGGGCTGGCGCGCTTTGGCTATGACCAGCTCACCGCCATCGTCCGCCGCCTGCGCGCGCCCGGCGGCTGCCCGTGGGATCGCAAGCAGACCCACGAATCCCTCGCCACCAACGCGGTGGAGGAGACCTACGAGGTGGTGGACGCCATTGAGCGCGGCGACGCGGCCGCGCTGTACGACGAGCTGGGCGATTTGCTGCTTCAGGTGGCGCTTCACGCCGAGATCGCCCGGGAGCATGGGGAATTTACCCCCGACGACGTGACCAGCGCCATCTGCCTGAAGCTGATCGCCCGTCATCCCCACGTGTTCGGGGACGCCAGCGCCAGCACCAGCGAGGATGTTTTGGCGCTGTGGGAACAGGTTAAAAAGAAGGAGAAAAACCTGACCACCCAGGCGGAGGCCATGCGCGCCGTGACGCGCGGTCTGCCCCAGTTGATGCGCGCCGAAAAGGTGCAGAAGAAGGCCGCGGCCGTCGGCTTTGACTGGAAGGACGCCGCCGCCGCGCTGCCCAAGGTGGCCGAGGAGACGGACGAGGTGCGCGCGGCGCTCGAAAGCGGCGAGGGCGTGGCCGAGGAGGTGGGGGATCTTCTGTTTGCCGCCGTCAACGTGGCCCGGCTCGCCGGCGTCCAGCCGGAGCTGGCGCTCAAAGGCGCGGTGGACAAGTTCGTAGGCCGGTTTGAAGCCGTCGAACGGCTGATTCTCCAGGACGGAAGGCGCATGGAGGACATGACTCTTCCGGAAATGGACGTCTATTGGGACCGAGTCAAGCGGACAATGTAAAAAATGTCAGTTTTCCGCCGGCAGGCAGGAAAACCTGCATGTCGGGGCGAATTGATAACGGAACGGTTGATTTTTGCCAGAACGTTGCAATCATTTTGTGGAGGTGTTCCTTTCATGAACAAGGCTACCCTGATCGCGCAGATTGCCGAGAAGTCCGGGCTGGAGCGCAAGCAGGCGGAAAAGGCGCTCGATGCCTTTGTCGAAACCGTGACCGCTGCCCTCAAGGAGGGTGACAAGGTGCAGCTCGTGGGCTTTGGGAGCTTCGAGGTCAAAGAGCGCGCCGCACACTCCGGCCGCAACCCCGCCACCGGCGAAACCATCGAGATTCCGGCGTCCAAGAGCCCGGTTTTCAAGGCCGGCAAGACCTTCAAGGACGCGCTGTAATCATTCCGCGGTCGGAAAAAGCGGGGCAAATGCCCCGTTCTTTTTCTTGTCGATAGGAGGACATGCATGAGCAGGGACAAGCGCGATCGGGAAAAGGACGCGCAGACGGAAACCCAGACGATGCGGCTGGACAAGTACCTTAAGGTTTCCCGCATCATCAAGCGCAGGAGCGTCGCCAGCGACGCCTGCGACACCGGGCACGTGATGCTGGGCGGCAAAGAGGCCAAGCCCGGCGCCAACGTGCGGGTGGGCGACATCATTAGCGTGCGCTTTGGCGACAGGCTGACCCAGTACGAGGTCGTGACGCTGAACGAGCACGTGCTCAAGGCGGACGCGGCGGGCATGTACCGCATCATCCCATGACGGGGGTCTGGGCGGTCGTGGTGGCGGCCGGACGGGGCGAGCGCATGGGCCTGGGCTACAACAAGGCATTGCACCCGCTGGTGGGCCGTTCGCTGCTTTCGCGTTCCATGGACGCGATGGAAAAGAGCGGCTGCTTTGAGGGCGCGGTGCTGGTGATCGCCGGGGAGGACATGCCGCACTACCGCGCGATGGCCGCGGCCGAGGGCGAAAGCCCGCTGGTCCGGGCCGTGGCGCCCGGCGGCGCCACCCGGTGGGAATCGGTGTGGAACGGCCTTCAGATGCTGCCCGAAGGCGCGCGGGTGGTGGCCATCCACGACGCAGCGCGCTGCTTCGTTTCCCCGGAACTGATTTGCCGCACGGTGGAGGCGGCCGAGGCCACCGGCAGCGGCGTGGCCGCCACGCCGGTGACGGACACCATCAAGCGGGTGGACGAATCCGGCCGCGCGGTTGCGACGGTGGCGCGCGACGCGCTGCGGGCGGTGCAGACGCCTCAGACGTTTCAGGTGGAGATGATCCGCCGGGCCCACGAAATCGCCCGATCGGAGGGCTTTTTGGACATTACCGACGACGCGGGGCTGGTGGAGCGCGCCTACGGCGCGGTGACGCTGGTGGAATCCGCCCCCGGCGCGAACCCGAAGATGACCACGCAGGACGACCTCCGCACCGCGGAGGCCCTTCTCATGGCCCGGGCGCGCTTCGGCCTGGGGCTGGACGCCCATCGGCTGGTCGCCGGGCGCAGGCTCGTGCTGTGCGGCGTGGAGATCCCCTTTGACAAGGGCCTTCTGGGCCATTCCGACGCGGACGTGGCCGCCCACGCGCTGGCGGACGCGCTCTTGGGCGCGGCGGCACTGGGCGATATCGGCGCCCGCTTTCCCGACAGCGATCCCGCCTTCAAGGACGCGGACTCCATGAAGCTGCTTGAAAGGGTGGTCCGGTTCCTTCGGGCGGAGGGCTGGTATCCGGGCAATGCGGACGTGACCATTGTGGCCCAGGCACCCCGGCTCGCGCCCTACCGGGACGCGATGCGCGAAAACATCGCCCGCGCGCTGGCCATCCCGGTGGATCGGGTGTCCGTCAAGGCCACCACCACCGAGGGCATGGGTTTTGAGGGCCGGGGCGAGGGCATCAGCGCCACGGCCATTGCGGGCATTACGAACTAGCGGAGGGACATCGATGAGCATCATCCGGAATCCGGCGCTGGCGCCTTCGGGCGCGAAGAAGATCGAATGGGTGCGGCGGCACATGCCGCTTCTTAACCGGCTGGAAGAGCGGTTCTCGCGGGAGAAGCCCTTTTCCGGTCTGAATATGACGATGTCGATTCACCTGGAGGCCAAGACCGCCCGCGCCGCGCTGCTGTTCAGGGCGGGCGGCGCCCGGGTGCGCATCACCGGCTGCAACCCGCTGTCCACCCAGGACGACGTGGCGGCAGCCCTCGCCGAGGCGGGGGTGGAGGTATTCGCCTGGCACGCCGCCACGCCGGAGGAATACCGCGCGCATCTGATCGAGGCGCTGTCCTTCTCCCCCAATCTGATTCTGGACGACGGCGGCGACCTGACCCACATTCTCTGCGAGGAGCGCCCGGATCTGGCCAAAAACCTCATTGGCGGCGGCGAGGAAACCACCACCGGCGTCATGCGGCTGCGCGCCAGGGCGGCGGCGGGGACGTTGGGCTTCCCGATGTTCTGCGTCAACGACGCGAAGATGAAATACCTCTTTGACAACCGCTACGGCACCGGCCAATCGGTGTGGGACGGCATTTTGCGCACCACCAACCTGGTGGTGGCCTCCAAGACGGTGGTGGTGGCCGGCTACGGCTGGTGCGGCAAGGGCGTGGCGCTCCGGGCCAGGGGGCTGGGCGCGCGGGTGGCGGTGTGCGAGGTGGACCCGATCCGCGCGGTGGAGGCCGCCATGGACGGCTGCGATGTGATGCCCATGGACGAGGCCGTCCCAATCGGCGACCTGTTCGTCACCGTTACCGGCTGCCGGGACGTGATCACCGCCGAGCACGCCAAACACCTCAGGGACGGCGCGATACTGTGCAACGCCGGCCACTTTGACGTGGAGGTGGCGGTGGCCGCCATGCAGAAGGCCGCGGTACGGCGCTACGAGGCGCGCCGCAACATCGAGGCGCTGGAAATGCCCGACGGGCGCACGCTGTACATCCTGGCCGAGGGCAGGCTGGTGAACCTGGCGGCGGGAGACGGCCACCCCGCGGAGATCATGGACATCAGCTTCGCGCTGCAGGCGCTCTCAGCGGAGTACGTGGCAAGGCACAAAGGGGCGCTCAAGCCGGGCGTGTACGACGTGCCGCCGGAGATCGACGAGGCCGTCGCCCGGATGAAGCTGGACGCGATGGGCCTATCCATCGACCGCCTGACCGACGAGCAGGCTGCCTACATCCGCTCGTCCGGCGAATAGGAGAAGTGATGATCAGAATTGAAAACGTCCGGCTCTGCACCGGAAAAGAGTATTATCCCGAGGGCTGCGTCCTCACGGACGGGGCATTCATTCGCTACGCGGGCGAGACCGGAAACTGTCCGAACGATTTCGGCGCGCGCCGCGTCGACGGCCGGGGCGGCCTTCTGATGCCCGGATTTTACAACGCCCACTGCCACGCCGCCATGACGCTGGAGCGGGGCGTGGGCAGCGACCTCAACCTCATGGACTGGCTGCACCGGATCTTCCCCATTGAGGACCGGCTGAACGCGGAGCACGTGTACAACGGCACGCGGCTGGCCATTATGGAGATGATCCGGCGCGGCACGGTGGCCTTCGCGGACATGTACTTTTTCATGGACGAGGTGGCCCGGGCGGCGGTGGAGGCGGGCATCCGCACCAACATCTGCCGGGGCTGCACCGACCGGGCGGGGGTTGACTCCACCCGGGCGCTCTACCGCGACCACGAGGGGGCGGCGGACGGCCTTGTGCATGTGTACGTGGGGCTGCACAGCGAATACCTGACCACGCCGGATACCGCCGCCCGCGCGGCGGAGACGGCCGAAGCGCTGTCCACCGGCGTCCACGTCCACGTGTCGGAAACGCGGGCGGAGGTGGATGGCTGCATCGAGCGCCACGGCGTCACGCCGGTGGCCTATTTCGACCGGATCGGCCTTTTCAACCGGCCGGCCATCGCGGCGCACCTGGTGCACGTGACGGACGCGGACATCGAAATCCTCGCCCGCCGCGGCGTGTACATGGCCCACAACCCGGCCAGCAACCTGAAACTGGCCTCCGGCGTCGCGCCGGTTTCGCGGATGCTGGCATCGGGCGTTCGGGTGGCGCTGGGCACCGACGGCCCCTCCAGCAACAACGTGCTGGACATGATGGGCGACATGCGCCTGGCGTCGCTCGTGCAAAAGGGCGTGTTCGGGGACCCGAAGCTGCTCCCCGCGGCCCAGGCGCTGACCATGGCCACCGAAACCGGTGCGCGGGCGCTGGGCTATGCGGACTGCGGGCGCATCGAGGCGGGCCTGCGCGCCGACATGATCCTCGTGGACGGCGCGGCGGAGAACATGCTGCCCGGGGCCGACCCGGTGGCCGACGCGGTCTACGCCGCCCAGGCGCTCAACGTCCGTCTCACGATGGTCAACGGGCGCATCCTCTACGAAGACGGCCGCTTTACCACCCTGGACGAGGCGGAGGTCCGCCAAAAGGCGATGGAATCCGCGCGGGCGCTGGGCGTCGTGTAGCGCGCAAAAAAGGCGGGGTTCGGTGCGTAGACCGGGGGCGGGAGAAATTCTCCCGCCCCCGGCTTTTTGTCGTCCATGGCCCGTTTTTCTGTCGGCGTCGGGGCGTCAGCCCGCGTACTGCGCCCAGTGCTCCGTCCACTTCTCCAATAGGGCGGTCTTCTGGGTGCCGAGCCACTCCCAGTCGATCTTGACCACGCCCAGCTCGGAGTCCGGCGGATAGTTGCCGTACTTGATGTTGGCGTTGGTGCCGCGGGCGCAGTTCTCGTCGGAGCGGGCCTTCTGGTAGTCCACGGAGGCGCAGAAGTCCAAAAACGCCGCCGCCGCGTCGGGGTGCGGGCAGTCCTTGATCATGCCGCCGCCGGAGGCGCAGGCGGTGTTGCCCTCCACCGGGTAGACCAGCGTGATGTTGTCCGCGCCGTTCTTTTCAATCTGCATCTGAACGATGTTTTCATAGGTCAGGCCCACGGCGTACTCGCCGGAGATGACACTTTTGAACACCGTGGAAGAGGACGTAGTGATCACGCCCGCGCAGTTGGCGATGAGCTTGTCCAGATAGTCCCACGCCTTGTCGTCGCCGAAGGAATCCCCCATCAGCGCCAGGATGGTGTGGAACTGGCGGTAGGCGGAGGAGGAGGCGTTGGGGTCGGCCAGGATGATCCGGCCCTTCAGCTCTGGCTGGAGCAGATCCTGATAGCCCTTGATCTCGATGCCCAGCTCCTTCATCAGGTCGTTGTTGGTGACCAGCGCCATGTACTGGATGTCAAAGTAGCTGTAGTAGCCGTAGGGGTCCAGCATGGTCAACTCGTCGGCGATGGAAGGGGTGTAGGGCTGGAGCACGTCGTGGAAGGTGGTGCCGTCCGATTCAAACAGGCCGCCCATGATCACGTCCGCCTGGGGGTTGTTGACCTCCCCGCGGGCGCGGGCGATCAGCTTGCCCACGGAATCGGTGATCCACTCAATCGTGCAGTCGGGGTAGTACTTGTACCAGATGGCCTCCACGGTGGCCTGCTGGGCGTCGTCCAGGGTGGAGTATACGACGATGGTGTTGCCGATGGCGCCGGGGTCATCGCGCACCCAGGACGGCTTCTCTTCCGCCACAGCCCCCGCCGCGCAGGTGCCCAGGATCAGAAGGCATGCCAGGAACAACCCGATCGCTTTTTTCATGTGGTTTCCTCCCGTTTTGCTATACTATAGAGCCGAGGGGCTCTATGCGCCTATACGCGCACCCGCTCGTTGCCGCGGGTGAACACCAGGTAGAGGACGAGGCAGACGATGGTGAGCAGCGTGGTGATGGTGGCAAAGGCCGAGGCCGTGCCGTAGGAGCCCAGGGTGATGGCGGAATAGGTGCTCAGCGTCAGGGTAATGGTGCGGTTGTTGTACAGGAAAATGCCGCTGGACATCTCCGTGATGATGGACACAAAGCTGAGAATCGCGCCGGAAATGATACCGCTGGACATCTGCGGCACCGTGATGAAGGCGAAGGTCTTGAGCTTGGACGCGCCCAGGCTGATGGCCGCCTCCTCGGTGCTGATGGGAATCTGCATGATGGTGGCGGTGGCCGAGCGGCTGGTGTAGGGCATTCGTCGGATTGCCAGCGCGATCACCATGATGGCCATGGTGCCCGTCAGCGAGAAGTATTTGCCGCCGAAGGCGATGATCAGCGCGATGCCGATGACCGCGCCGGGCATGATGTAGGGCAGCATGGAGATGGTGTCGATCAGATTATTCATCGCGCCGCCGCGGCGCACCACCAGGTAGGCGATCAAAACCGCCACCACGATGATGATGGCCAGTGCCAGGACCGAAATCGTCAGCGTGTTGGAGATCGACCGGCCCAGCAGCTTCCGGACCGCGTTTTGGTAGTTGGACAGCGAATAGGTGCTCTGGGCCACCTGTCCCTTGTAGTCCCGGA
Source organism: Christensenellales bacterium (assembly GCA_040768845.1). GTDB lineage: Bacteria > Bacillota > Clostridia > Christensenellales > Aristaeellaceae > JAEZHK01. Next base: position 38,955 of record JAXGME010000002.1, read on the forward strand.
AGGAGTCGGCCACGATGTAGAACTGCGGCAAAAGCGCCACCGCGATCAGCACGTAGCAGTAAGCGTGCATCAAAAAGCCGGAAAGCCCCCGGGGCGTCTTTTTCTGGATTGGGTGCAGCGAGTTGATCGAGAACTTGAACCGGTTGGTGGCGAATTTCTGGATCAGAAACACCACGCCCGTCAGGATGATCGCCAGCACGCTGACCGCCGAGGCAAAGTTGTAGTCCGCGCCCACCTCGCTCAAAAACGAGTCGTAGATCAGCACCGGGAACGTCTTGTACCCCTCGCCGATGATGGCGGGGGTGCCGAAGTCCGCAAAGGCGCGCATGAATACGATCAGCGCCGCCGCCAGGATCGTGGGCATGGTCAGCCCCATCACAATCCGGAAAAAGCGCCGGACGCCGCCGCAGCCCAGGTTGGCGGAGGCCTCCATGAGGCTGTTGTCGATGTCCTGGAACGCGCCGTTCATGTAGATGACCACCAGCGGAAAGAGCTTGAGCGCCTGCACCAGCAGGATGCCGTCAAACCCGTAGATGGAGCCGATTTTCAGCCCGAAGCCCTCCAGGAACTTCGTGATCACGCCGGACCGGCCCAATAGCATGATCCACGAATACGCGCCGATGAAGGGCGCGGACATGGTGCAAAGGAGCGCCAGCACAAACAGCACCCGCCGCCCCTTCAGCCGGTAGAACGAGAAGAAATAGGAAAATGGCACGCCCAGCACCAGCGAGATCAGCATCACCGCGCCGGACACCTTGAAGGAATTGAGAATCGTGTTCCAATAGTAGCTCTTTTCAAAGAACTTGGCAAAGGCGCCCAGGGTGAACCCCGTCTTTTCGGTGTAGAACGCCTCCCACATCAGCCGCACGCAGGGGTAGATGAAAAACACCAGAAACAGCAGCAGCAGGCCCGCCGCCAGCCAGTTCCAGATTTCCAGCCGCTTTCGGGTGCGCATCACTTGGGCAGCACCTCCAGATCGTTTTTCACGCCCTCCATGACGCTCTCCCGGCTCTCCTTCAGGAAGATGTTGATCTTCTCGGTCTTGACCGTCAAAAGGATCCGCGCCCCCGGCGGCAGGATGGAGTCGATCATCGACTCCTGGATGATCTCCGCCTTTTCGCCGGTCTCCATCGTCACGAAGTAGTGGGTGTTGCTGCCCAGAAAGACGCTGTCGTCGATGACGGCGCGGATGCCCTCGGCCCCGCCCTCCGGCTCGGCCGCGAGCAGCAGCTCCTCGGGCCGCACGGAGAGGATGACCTCCGCGTCGCGCCGGTACTCCGGGCGCACGTTGTCCGCGCTCACCCGATAGCCGTTTTTGAACTCGACCCAGCAATGCGCCCCCGCCCGCACCGTGCGGCCGGACAGCACGTTGGACTTGCCGATGAACGTGGCCACAAACAGATTTGCCGGCCGCTGGTAGATGTCCTTGGGCGTGCCGATGTGCTGGATCCGGCCCTGGTTCATGACGGCGATGCGGTCGGAGATGGCCATGGCCTCCTCCTGATCGTGGGTGACGTACACGGTGGTGATGCCCACATCCCGCTGGATGTGCTTGATGACGGTGCGCATCTCGACGCGCAGCTTGGCGTCCAGGTTGGACAGCGGCTCGTCCATCAGAAGCACGTCCGGCTGGATTACCAGCGCCCGGGCCAGCGCCACCCGCTGCTGCTGGCCGCCGGAGAGCCGGTCGGGCATCCGGTCCGCGTACTCCTCGATCTTCACCAGCCGGAGGAATTTTTGGGTTTCCTCCCGGATTTCCTCCCGGGACATGCGGCGGTTTTTCAGGCCGAAGGCCACGTTTTTGCGCACCGACAGGTGTGGGAAGATGGCATAGTTCTGAAACACCATGCCGATGTTGCGCTTCCCGGGATCGATGGCGTTGATCCGCCGGTCGTCAAAGAAAAACTCTCCGCCCTCGATGCTGTTGAAGCCGGCGATCATCCTGAGCAGCGTGGTCTTCCCGCAGCCGGAAGGCCCCAAAAGCGTGAAGAGTTCGCCGTTTGCGATGTCGACGGACAGATCCGGGATGACCGTCGTGCTCCCGTACCGCTTGACCGCCTGTCTGATGTGGATGGCAACGCTCATAGCAACCTCCGGACTCGCGCGCTGACATGTACGGCCGGCGCGATGCGCACGTCATCCCGCCGAAACCGTCCGTCGCGGCTCAATATCAAAATTATATCAAATTCTGGAGAAATTGCAATGGATTTCGCCATAATTATTTTCATATATTTGATTTGATCTGCCATGTTTATCAATATTTTCGTTTATTTTCGCTCCGGTTCCGACCGGCGCGCAAAAAGGCGCGCGGGGTATTGACATGCGCCCCGGCGGCGGGTATACTGTTGATCAGTTCCATATAGACATGCTGTGATGGCGAAGGAGTACCAGTTTAAGGCCCTCCAGAGAGCTGCCGGGCGGTGCGAGGCGGCGGGTACGGGCCGGGAATACGCGCTTGAGCAGTCCACCCAACGGCCATCGGCCCAGTAGGCTGGAACGGGTTCGCCCGTTATCGCGATAAAGTATCGCGGCATGGGCCGCCGTACTTGAAAAGGCCGGCGTCGTGAGGCGCAGGCAAACTGAGGTGGTAACACGGGATTTGGCGCTCGTCCTCTGCAAAGCGGAGGACGGGCGTTTTTTCGTCCTCTCCGGGCCGCGCCGGGCCAGAGGGCGCGTCCGACAACACACCAAGGAGGATGAATGAACCATGGATCAGATCACCTTTGCCGGCGGCAGGCAGCTTCCCCTCGAGATGCACAAGGTGCGCATCGTGCAAAAGCTCAACCTCCCGCCCGTGGAGCGCAGGCTCGAGGCCATCGCGGAGGCCGGCAACAACACCTTCCTGCTCAAGAACCGGGACATCTTCCTGGACATGCTCACCGACAGCGGCGTCAACGCCATGAGCGACAACCAGCTGGCCGCCATGATGGTCGCCGACGACAGCTACGCCGGCAGCGCCACCTTCACGCGGCTGGAAGCCGCGGTCAACCGCCTGTTCGCCACCAACTACCTGCTGCCCGCCCACCAGGGCCGCGCCTGCGAGCACATCCTGGCGCAGACCTTTGTGAGGCCCGGCAGCGTCATCCCGATGAACTACCACTTCACCACCCCCAAGGCCCACATCACGCGCCTGGGCGGCCGGGTGGAGGAGCTGGTCATCGAGGAGGGCCTCAAGGTCGTGAGCAAGCATCCCTTCAAGGGCAATTTTGACCTCGCGCGGCTCCGGGCGCTCATCGAAAGGGAGGGTGCCGCCAACATCCCCTTCATCCGGCTGGAGGCGGGCACCAACCTCATCGGCGGGCAGCCCTTCTCGCTGGAGAACGCGCTGGCCGTCGCCGACATCGCCAAAGAATTCGGGATCCTCACGGTGCTGGACGCCTCGCTCTGGCAGGACAACCTGTACTTCATCAAAAAGCGGGAGGCCGCCTGCCGCGATTTGTCCACGCTGGAGATCACCCACCGGCTCGCGGAGCGGATGGACATCATCTACTTCTCCGCGCGGAAGCTGGGCTTCGCCCGGGGCGGCGGCATCTGCATGCGGGACAGGGCGCTGCGCGACCGGATGATGGAACTGGTGCCCATGTTCGAAGGCTTCCTCACCTACGGCGGCATGAGCGTGCGCGAAATGGAAGCCATCGCCGTCGGGCTGGAGGAGACGCTGGACGAGAGCGTGATCTCCCAGGGCCCGCAGTTCATCGAGTACATGTGCAATGAGCTGCAAAAGCGCGGCGTGCCGGTCATCACCCCGCCGGGCGGCCTCGGCTGCCACCTGGACGCGATGCGCTTTCTCGCCCACATTCCGCAGAGCGAATACCCCGCGGCGGCCCTGGCCTCGGCGCTGTACATCGCCGGCGGCATCCGCGGCATGGAGCGCGGCACCGTGTCCGAGCAGCGCGAGCCCGACGGCAGCGAGCGCCTGTCCGAAATGGAGCTTTTGCGCCTGGCCATGCCCCGGCGCGTATTCACCCTGTCCCAGGTGGAGTACGCCATCGACCGCATTGCCTGGCTGTACGAAAACCGGGCGCTGGTGGGCGGGCTCACCTTCGTCGAGGAGCCCGCCACGCTGCGCTTTTTCTTCGGCCGCCTCGCGCCCCTGGGCGACTGGCAGCATCGGCTGGCCGCAAAATTCCGGGCCGATCTGGGCGACAGCCTGTAATAGGCTCGGCGGAGCCGGGAAGATTTTCCCGGCCCCGCCGCGTTCAGCCTTCCGTGAAGTAGACGAGTCCGCCCCGCATGCGGGTGGACAGGTACCACATCCTGAGATCAAAGCAAATCTCCCGGCCCTCGTCGCTGGCGCAGGCCGCGAGGCCGCCCTCGCCGATGTCCGCGCCGGTGATGGTGATCCAATGCCAGCCCTGGAGGCTTTTCACCCGACCGCGGGTCAGGTTGAGAAAGGCCACGGGGCAGTCCGACGCAAGGCCCGCGCGCACAAACCCCGCCATTTCGTCCGCCGGCGCGCGGTCCCGCGCCCTGTTTCCGCGGACCTCGAAGGCGTGGGCCGTCAGCGAAACGCCCCGGCTTCGGGCAAATTCCTCCACGCCGAGGGCGAACATCTCCGGCCGGTTCAGCCCCATGCTTCCCGGGGTGACGAAGCGGTACACCGCCTCCATGTGGGCGGTAAAGCGATCCCTGCGCATGTCGTCCCCTTCGTACAGCGCCCGGAGGCGCGGCCGGGTCAGCGCCAGGTATGCCGTCACGTTGGCCGCCGCCGTGGGGCCGCACCCGGCCCTTTTCTGCCACTCCTGGGCGTACCACGCCTGATCGCCGCCAAAGCCGGCGCACCCGCCCGCCTCATCCGGGATCATCAGGATATCCGGCCGAAGCACCGAAACGAACATACGCACCCTCGCCGCCCGTGTATTTTTCCGGCGCAGCCGCCTTCGCGGCCCCGCGCCCCGTGGGTATATACCCCGTTTGCCCCGCCGCGCAACACGCCGCGGAGGGAAAGGCGCTGTCTGTCGCATTTCCAACAGACCGGGCTACGGGGGCCGTGCTATACTGCGTGCGGGGCGTTTCGCCCCGGCAAAATGCGACGGGAGGTCGGTCCCCATGGTCGAACAGGCATATCCGCTGGCCGTCACGGACGAAAGGTCCGTCCGCAAGGTGATCCTCGACGAGAACATCCACTACATCCACATGGTGTTTCCAAAGGGCGACGGTCTGCCCGAGCACCTGTCCAATTCCACCGTGTATATGACGGTGGTCCGGGGCCGGCTTTCGATCGGCCTTGACGACCAGCCGGTCCGCGCCCATGCCGCCGGAACGGTGCTGAAGATCCCGGTTCATACGAAGATGAACGTGCGAAACCTGGACGAAGGCGTCCTCGAGCTGATCGTCGTCAAAGCGCCTGCGCCCCGGGCGTCATAGGCACCCCTCCGGGCCTTTCAGCAGGGCTTCGATCCGCTTCCGGACGGACGCGGGCAGGCTCTGGCCGAGCGCCCGCTCCAGAAGGCGCGGGCTTTTGACGCCTTTCCGCGCGAAGTGCGCCTCGATCCGCGCGGCCTTCTCCGCCTTCTCCGGGATCAACTGGTAGGCGACGAACCAGTCCTCCAGCGCCGCCAGCGGGATGCGCGCGCCCCCGATCCACCGGCGCTCCCCCACGGACAGCGCGTCAAAGGGGTATTCGTAGCGGCCCCGATCGTGGACGATGGCAAACCCCGCCAGCATGTCCACATCAACGCCGTCGACGCAAAATCTCCGGAACCGCCTTGTGGCGTAGCGCCCGGAGGGCTCGACCGGGACGGCCCGTCCCAGCGCATCCAGCGCCCGCTCCGCCCGGTCGGCATCCCCGACGGCCACGAGAATGTCAATGTCCCGCGGATCATCCGCCAGGCCGTGCTGGGCCAAAAGCAGCGACGCCCCCACCGCCCACAGCACGCCTTCGCCGTCCAGCGCCCTTCCGATTTTGCGCAGGGTTTCCAGCATGCGCACCCCTCCTCCCCCCCGCCGCGCCCCGCGCGCGGCACCATTATACCACAAACGCCCCGGCGGCGCGATTCACGCGGCCCGAACCGGTTGAAAAACACACGGAACCATTTGATTTTCCGGGGTTTTTTGGTATAATATGGCCGGAAGGAACAAAAGCGTGGGAGGGAATTGTCATGTGGAAGGAATTCAAGGAATTCGCGTTCAAGGGCAACGTGGTGGATATGGCGGTTGGCGTGATGATCGGCGCGGCCTTTGGCAAGATTGTGACCTCGCTGGTGGACAACATCTTCACCCCGATCCTGTCGCTGATCATCGGCAAGGTCAATTTTTCGGCGCTGGCGGTCAAGTTTGGCGAAGGCGACGCGGCGTTCTCGTTGAATTACGGTCTGTTCATCCAGTCCGTCATTGACTTTCTCGTCATCGCGTTCTGCATTTTTCTGTTCGTCAAGCTGATCTCAAAGCTGAAAAAGCCCGCGCCCGCAGTACCCTCCGCGCCGGCGCGCAAGTGCCCCTACTGCATGGGCGAGATCGATCCGGCCGCCACGCGCTGCCCGCACTGTACCTCGCAGCTCGGCGCCTGACGCTCCGAACGATTTAACGGGAGTTTACGCAATTGTCGTTGACAGGCCCGTTGATGCAACCTATACTGAGAAGTGTGCTGATCTGCTTCCAGAGATTTTGAGACGGGATGCAACGACAGGTTTCGTTGTTTACCGTCTTTTTCTCTGCGGCCGGAATTTGCGATCGAAGGAGGAACCCTCATGGAAACCAGACCCTACGTGTCCTGGGACCTGATGAACAGCTTTCTGATCGACGCCTTCAAGGGCTACGGCGTGCCGGAAGCCGACGCCGCCATCTGCGCGGACGTGCTGCTGGAGAGCGACCGCCGCGGCATTGAAAGCCATGGCTGCAACCGCTTCAAGCCCATCTACATCGACCGCATCGTGGACGGCATTCAAAACCCGGTGACCAGGATCGACGTTCTGAAGGAAACCGCCACCACCGCCGTGCTGGACGCGAATGACGGCATGGGCATGGTCGCCAGCCACAGGGCCATGGAGATGGCCATTGAAAAGGCGAAGAAATACGGCATGGGTATGGTCGCGGTCCGCAATTCCACCCACTACGGCATCGCCGGCTACTGGGCGACGATGGCCACCAAGGCCGGCATGATCGGCATGACCGGCACCAACGCGCGCCCCTCCATCGCGCCCACCTTCGGCGTGGAGAACATGCTGGGCACCAACCCCCTCACCGTGGGCTTTCCGACGGACGAGGCCTTCCCCTTCATGCTGGACTGCGCCACCTCCATCACCCAGCGCGGCAAGATCGAATACTACGCCCGCGCGGGCAAGGATACGCCGGCGGGCATGGTCATCGGCCGCGACGGCAGCGCGCTGACCGACAGCAAGCAGATTCTCAAGGACCTGACCAGCGGCCACGCCGCGCTGGCGCCGCTGGGCGGCATCGGCGAAGACCTGGCCGGCTACAAGGGCTACGGCTACGCGACGGTGGTCGAGGTTTTGTCCGCGGCGCTGCAGGCGGGCAGCTTCCTGAAGGCGCTTACCGGCGTCGACAAGGACGGCAAGAAGATGCCCTACCACCTGGGCCACTGGTTCCTGGTCATCGATCCCGAGGCGTTTATGGGCCTCGAGTCCTTCAAAAAGACCTGCGGCGACATCCTGCGCGAGCTGCGCGCCTCCACCAAGGCCCCCGGCGAGGAGCGCATCTACACCGCCGGAGAAAAGGAATACCTGGTGTGGCTGGAGCGCAAGGACAAGGGTGTGCCCATCTCCGAGCCGGTGCAAAAGGAGATCCTCGCGGTCCGCGACAGGCTGGGCCTGCCCTACAAGTTCCCCTTCGAAAAGTAACTTCGATAAAATAGTAAAGAGGTGTGCTGTCATGGATTACGCAAAGGAGTCCCTGCGCCTGCACGGCGAATGGAAGGGCAAAATCGAGGTCGTGACCCGCGTTCCCACCGACACGAAGCAGGATCTGTCGCTGGCCTACACCCCGGGCGTGGCCCAGCCCTGCCTGGAGATTCAGAAGGACGTGGACAAGAGCTATGAGCTCACCCGCCGCTGGAACATGTGCGCCGTCGTGACCGACGGCACCGCGGTGCTGGGCCTGGGCGACATCGGCCCCGAGGCCGGCATGCCGGTCATGGAGGGCAAGTGCGTGCTGTTCAAGGCCTTCGGCGATGTGGACGCCTTCCCGCTTTGCATTAAGTCCAAGGACGTGGACGACATCGTCAACACCGTGTACCTGCTCTCCGGCTCCTTCGGCGGCATCAACCTGGAGGACATCTCCGCGCCGCGCTGCTTTGAGATCGAGAAGAAGCTGAAGGAAAAGTGTGACATCCCGATCTTCCACGACGACCAGCACGGCACCGCCATCGTCACGCTGGCGGGCCTGGTCAACGCGCTGCGCGTGGTGGGCAAAAAGAAGGAGGACGTCAAGCTGGTGATCAACGGCGCGGGCGCCGCGGCCATCTCGATCACGAAGCTGCTGCTGTCCGACGGCTTCAAAGACGTCGTCCTCTGCGACCGCAAGGGCATCATCTACGAAGGCCGCCCGGAAGGCATGAACGCCATCAAGGAGGAAATGGCCAAGGTCACCAACCTCAAAAAGGTCAAGGGCTCCCTGGCCGACGCGCTCAAGGGCGCGGACGTGTTCATCGGCGTGTCCGCCCCCAAGATGGTCACCACCGAAATGGTCACGGCCATGGCGAAGGACGCCATCGTATTCGCCTGCGCCAACCCCACGCCGGAGATCTTCCCCGACGAGGCCAAGGCGGGCGGCGCGAAGGTCATCGCCACCGGCCGCAGCGACTACCCCAACCAGATCAACAACGTCCTGGCCTTCCCCGGCGTGTTCCGCGGCACCTTTGACGTGCGCGCCTCGGACATCAACGACCAGATGAAGCTGGCCGCCGCCTACGCGCTGGCGGGCCTCATCGAGGAGAAGGACCTGAACCCGGAGTACATCATCCCCGCGCCCTTTGATCCGAGCGTCCGCGACACCGTGGCCAAGGCCGTCGCCAAGGCCGCCCGGGATTCCGGCGTGGCCCGGATCTGATCCCCCTCAAACCCAGCGCCCCCGGCCAAATGGCCCGGGGCGCTTTTTACGCGGTTGACACGCGCCCGCGCCATCGTGTATAGTGAACGCGAATCAAAACGCGCGAGGGTGCCATGAAGAGCATGATCGAAAGCCTGCGGGATAACCCGGTCATCGCCGCCGTCAACTCCGACGAGGGGCTGGAAGCCGCGCTTAAAAGCGACTGCGAGGTGGTTTTCCTTTTGATCGGCTCCGTGATCACCATCGCGCACCAGGTGGCGCGGGTGCGCTCCGCGGGCAAGCGCGCCTTCGTGCACGTCGATCTCATCGACGGCTTTTCCGGGCGGGAGGTGGTGATCGACGCGCTGAAGGGCCTGGCCGCGCCCGATGGCGTGATCTCCACCCGCCCGCCGCTGCTCCGGCGCGCCCACCAGCTGGGGCTGACCACCGTGCAGCGGGTGTTCGCCATCGATTCCAAGTCCGTGGCCAACCTCAAAAATCTGTCGGAGACCGGCAAGCCGGACTTTGTCGAAATCATGCCGGGGCTGATCCCCCGGGTATTGCGCGTCGCCGCGGAACTGACCGGCATTCCGGTGATCGCGGGCGGGCTGATCGAGGAAAAATCGGAAGTCATCGAGGCGCTCACCGCGGGGGCGGTGGCCGTGTCCACCACCCACCAGGGCGTGTGGCGCATGTAGTGAAGTGAAAATTAACTTTTATCCGGCTTGCCAGGGGCGGAAAAATCCGCTAGAATAGGTGTCACAGTTTTATTTTCAAATGCGTCAGGAGCGGGGCCGATGACGCCGGATTTCTTCTCACAGAGAGCCGCGGGTGCTGAAAGGCGGCAGAAGAAACGGCATCTGCTCTCCCCGCCAGCAGCAGGCTGAACCGCGGCCGAGGGGGCGTTTCTCCCCCGGGCCCAAGTAGGCCGTGCCGGCTTCCCCCGTTACAGGGACGCGCACTCGGGTTTTCCGGCTGCGCCAGAGGGACCGCCCCCACGGGCGGTAACGAAAGTGGTACCGCGGATGCAAGCCTCCGTCTTTCATGGGAAAGACGGAGTTTTTCTTTTCCCAGGGCTTGAAAAAACTGCGGGAGGGCCTACTCATGAAGATCGCGTTTTCCACCCTGGGATGCCCGGACTTTGGCTGGATGGACATCTACGCCATGGCCAAGGACTTCCACTTCGACGGCATCGAGATTCGCGGCCTGGGCCAGAATATTCTGGCCGTCACCGCCTCGCCGTTCACCGAGCGTCAGATCGACAAGACCCGCGCGAAGCTTCTCTCGCTGCGCCTGGAGATTCCCTGCCTGTCTTCCGGATGCTGCCTGAAGTACCCGGAGAAGCGGGGCGAGGTGATCGAGGAGATCCGCCAGTACATCGACCTGGCGGTCCGGCTGGGGACGCCCTTCATCCGCGTGCTGGGCGATCAGGACCCCGCGCCCGCGGGCGACGTGGACGACGCGTACGTGGCGGGCCTTCTCCGGGCGCTGGCGGCGATGGCCGCGCCCGCGGGGGTGACGCTTCTGGTGGAAACCAACGGCGTCTATGCGGATACGAAGCGGCTGGCAAAGCTCCTTGATGCCGTGGACAGCCCCTTTGTGGCGGCGCTGTGGGACATGCACCATCCCTACCGTTTCATGGGCGAGGCGCCCCGCGACACCGTGGCAAACCTGGGCGGCCGCATCCGCTACACCCATACCAAGGACTCCGTGATGGAGGACGGCCATGTGCGCTACCGCATGATGGGCGAGGGCGACCTGCCCGTCTACGGGATGCTGGACGCCCTCAAGGACGCCGGCTACGACGGCTACGTGTCGCTGGAATGGGTCAAGCGCTGGGCGCCGGACCTGACCGACCCGGGCATCGTGTTTCCCCACTTCGCCCAGTACATGCAGGTCTACTTCGAGGACCACATGCTGCAGCTGAGCGCCCGCGGCACCGGCAAGTACGTGTGGAAGAAGGAGCGCCTGATCGAGCTGACCTTTCCGGAGGTGCTGGACCGCATGGTGCGGGAGTTCCCGGACCAGTACGCCTTCCGTTACACCACCCACTACTACACCCGCACCTACGCCCAGTTCCGGGACGATGTGGACGCCTTCGCAAGGTCTCTCATCGCCATGGGCGTGGAAAAGGGCGACCACGTGGCCATCTGGGCCACCAACGTGCCCCAGTGGTTCATTACCTTCTGGGCGACGGTCAAGATCGGCGCGGTGCTGGTGACGGTCAACACCGCTTACAAGATCCACGAGGCGGAGTACCTTCTGCGCCAGAGCGACACCCACACGCTGGTGATGATCGCCGGCTACAAGGATTCCGACTATGTCCGGATCATGCGCGAGCTGTGCCCGGAGCTGGAAACCGCGCAACCCGGCACGCTGAACGCCCGGCGCCTGCCCCGGCTGCGCAACATCATCACCGTGGAGTGCGACCTGCCCGGCGCCTTCACCTGGGACGAGGCCATCGACCTGGGCGAGAGCGTGCCCGTCACGGAAGTGACCGCCCGCGCCCGGTCGCTCCGGGTGCACGACGTGTGCAACATGCAGTACACCTCCGGCACCACGGGCTTCCCCAAGGGCGTGATGCTGACCCACTACAACGTGGTCAACAACGGCAAGGCCATCGGCGACTGCATGGACCTGTCCACCGAGGACCGGCTGATGATCCAGGTGCCCATGTTCCACTGCTTCGGCATGGTGCTGGCCATGACCGCCGCCATGACCCACGGCACCACCATGAGCCCCATCCCCTACTTTTCGCCCCGGGTATCGCTGGAGTGCGTCAACCGGGAGAGGATTACCGCGTTCCACGGCGTGCCCACCATGTTCATCGCCATGCTGGAGCATCCGGACTTTGAAAAGACCGACTTCTCCCACGTGCGCACCGGCATCATGGCGGGCAGCCCCTGCCCGGTGAAGGTGATGCGCGACGTGATCGATAAGATGAACATGTCCGAAATCTGCATCACCTACGGCCAGACCGAGGCCTCCCCCGCCACCACGATGTCGAAGACCACCGACTCCGTGGAGACCCGCGTATCCACCGTGGGCGGCGCCATGTTCGCCGTGGAATGCAAGATCGTGGACCCGGAAACCGGCGAGGAGCTGCCCGACAACACCGACGGCGAATTCTGCGCCCGGGGCTACAACATCATGAAGGGCTATTACAAGATGCCGGAGGCCACCGCCGCCGTCATCGACGCCGAGGGCTGGCTGCACTCCGGCGACCTGGCGCGGCGCCTGCCGGACGGCAACTTCAAGATCACCGGCCGCATCAAGGACATGATCATCCGCGGCGGCGAGAACATCTACCCCAAGGAAATCGAGGAATTCCTCTACACCCATCCCGCCGTCAAGGACGTGCAGGTGATTGGCGTGCCGGACAAGCAGTACGGCGAGGAGATCCTGGCCGAGGTCATCTTAAAAGACGGCGCGAACGCCACCGCCGAGGCGCTCAAGGACTACTGCCGCGGCCACATGGCCAAGCACAAGTGCCCCCGCTACATCGATTTTGTGACCGAGTTCCCGATGAACGCCGCCGGCAAGATCCAGAAGTACAAGATGCGCGAGGCCGCCACCGAACGCTTGGGGCTGGCCGCGGCGGCGAAGATCGAAACCGCCTGACGCACCCCCTGCCGGCCGCGGGGCGGGCCGCCCCCCCGCGGCCCGGCCCGCTTTCTCTTGACACAACCGTTGCCTTCGTGTTACCGTAAAAATGGATGTCCGGGCGCCGCGCGCGCCGGCCCGAAGGAGGGATGCGGGGTTTCTTCCAATTCTATCCGGAGCGCATAGAAATGAAAGGACAGTGATGTGATTGAGTGTGCTCGTGTCAAAAATTAAAGAGGTGCTGCTGTCCGTTTTGCCCATCACCGCCATCGTGCTGATCCTGCACTTCACGCTGACGCCCCTTGAGGGCGCGTCGCTGGCGCGGTTTCTCATCGGCGCGGCGATGGTGACGGTGGGTTTGTCCATTTTCCTGTTCGGCGTGGAGATCGGCATCACGCCCATCGGCAACGAACTGGGCTCGGGCATTGCAAAGACAAACAAGCTCTGGATCGTGCTGATTGCCGGGCTGATTCTGGGGTTTATCGTGTCGGTGGCGGAGCCGGATCTGCACATTCTGGCCGGCCAGGTGTCCGACGTGACAAACGGGCTCGTTTCCAAGGCGAGCACGGTCGTGGTGGTTTCCGTGGGCATTGCGGTGCTGCTGGCCGCGGGCCTGTGGCGCACCATTTACGGTTTTCCGCTGTACAAGATGCTGCTGATCATCTACCTGGGCGTCTTCGCGCTCTCCTTCTTTACCTCGCAGGAATTCCTCGCGATCTCCTTTGACGCTTCCGGCGCGACCACCGGCGCGCTGACGGTTCCGTTTATTCTCGCCCTGGCCGTGGGCGTTTCCGATATGAAAAAGGACAGCAAGGCCTCCGAAAAGGACAGCTTCGGGCTGGTCGCCATCGCCTCCACCGGCGCCATTTTAGCGGTCATGATCGTGAGCATCATCGCCAAGCAGGACGTGGTCACCGCCGGCCTCGAATATGCCCCCGCGGCGGCGGATTCCCTGATGGGCCCCTTCTCCGGCATTTGGCGCAGCATCTCCGGTGAAACCTTTGTGGCGCTGGCGCCCATCCTCGCGGTGTTTCTGATCCTTCAGGCGGTGTACCTCAAACTGCCCCGGAGAACAGTCCGGCGCATCATGGTGGGCGGGGGCTTCACGTTTATCGGGCTGGTGCTGTTTCTCGTCGGGGTCAACGGCGGGTTCATGGACGTGGGCCGGATCATCGGCAACAGGCTGGCGTCGCTGGACAGCAAGGTGCCGCTGGTGACGATCGGTTTTCTCCTGGGCTGCGTCACCATTCTGGCGGAGCCGGCGGTCTACGTGCTGACGCACCAGATTGAGGACGTCACCAGCGGCTACGTGCAAAGAAGGGTTGTGCTGATCACGCTGGCCATCGGCGTCGGCTTTTCCGTGGCGCTTTCGATGCTGCGCATCCTGGTGCCCGGCATCCGGCTCTGGCACTACCTGCTGCCCGGCTACGCCATTGCGCTGGCCATGAGCTTTTACGTGCCCAAGCTCTTTGTCGGCATCGCCTTTGACTCGGGCGGGGTCGCCTCCGGTCCGATGACCGCCACGTTCATCCTGGCCTTTGCCCAGGGCGCCGCGGACGCCATCGAGGGCGCGGACGTCATTGTCGACGGGTTCGGGATGATCGCGATGGTGGCGCTGACGCCGCTGATCGCGCTTCAGATACTCGGCATGGTATTCAAGCGAAAATCCAAAAGGAGAGGCATTGATGGAAGCGACATCTAGCATCCGGACCCTCGCGCTGGAGAGAATCTGCGTGATCGTCAACTTCGGGCTGGGCAGCAAGGTGCTGCACAAGGCCAAGACACACGGCATACGCGGCGGCACCGTGCTGCTGGGAAAGGGCACCGTGAACAGCCGCGTGCTGGAATTTCTGGGTCTCTCCGACATCCGCAAGGAGATCGTCTTCATGGTCGCCGAGCGGAACACCGCCTTCGAGGCGATGGAGAAGCTGAACCGGGACTTTGAATTTGAAAAGCCCAACCACGGCATTGCGTTTTCCACCGGCGTGAACGTCGCCATCGGCGCGAAATGCTGCGAGGGCTTGGAATGCCGGACGAGCGGAAAGGAAGAAAATCACATGTATCACGCCATCACCACCATTGTGGAGCGCGGCAGCGCGGAGGACGTCATCGCGGCGGCGGTCAAGGCCGGGTCCAAGGGCGGCACCATCCTCAAGGCGCGGGGCTCGGGCATCCATGAAACCAGCAAGCTCTTCGCCATGGACATCGAGCCGGAGAAGGAGATGGTGCTGATCCTCTCGGAGGCGGAAAAGACCGAGGCCATCATCGACTCCATCCGCAGGGAGATGAAAATCGACGAGCCCGGCAAGGGCATCCTCTTTGTGCAGGATGTCAGCAGAACCTACGGACTGTATAAGTAGACTTTGAATTGAGCGGCCCGGCGCGAAGCTTCGCGCCGGGCCGCTCAATTCAGGCCGGATTCAGGTGGGAGCGGGTTCGGGATCGTCCGACGGGCGCGCCCTGAGCGCCTCGACGTCCGCCTCGGTGATGGCCATCAGGTCCTCCCGGGTGGGGCACTCCATCCCCGACAGCCGGTTGGCCTGCTCCACCAGCACCCGCTCGAAGATGTTGCGCACGCCGCGGGCGTTGCCAAAGGCGATCGAATTGGTGTTGGTCTCCTCGATCAGCGCGCGGACAGAGGCCCCGGCGGCCTCGTCCAATTCGTACTGGTTCTTCCGGCATTGCAGTTCAAAGATCGCCATCATCTCGTCCAGCGAGTAGTCGTCAAAGTGCAGGTAGCGGTTGAAGCGGGATTCAAGGCCGGGGTTGGAATGGACGAACGCATCCATCAGGGCGTCGTAGCCCGCGACGATCACCACCAGATCCTCCCGGTGGTCCTCCATGGCCTTGAGCAGCGTATCGATGGCCTCCTGGCCAAAGTCGTTTTCGCCGCCGCCGTTGAGGGCGTAGGCCTCGTCGATGAACAGCACGCCGCCCAGCGCCTTTTTCACCACGTCGCCGGTCTTGATGGCGGTCTGCCCCACGTAGCCGGCCACCAAGCCGCTGCGGTCCACCTCCACCAGGTGCCCCTTGGAAAGGATGCCCAGGCTGTGGTACACCCGGGACATGAGCCGGGCGATCATGGTCTTGCCGGTGCCGGGGTTCCCGGAGAACACCATGTGCAGCGACATATCCAGCGTGGGCAGGTCGTGGGCCTGGCGCATCTTGTGGACGGTCACCATGTTGATGAGGTTGCCGACCTCTTTTTTGATGCTGGCAAGGCCGATATAGCCACCCAGCTCTTCCCTCAGCGCGGCGATGTCCTCCGGCGGCTGCGCCTCCTTCTCCGCCTCGACCGGCGGCGCGGGCGCGGCATCGGCGGCCTCCGGCGCGGCCGGTTTTTCCGGCTCGTCCGGCTTTTCCGACGCGGGCGCGGCCGGCTTGCCCGCCGCCCGGATGCGGTCCGGCGCCAGGCTGGGCGCGCCCCACAGATCGTCCGCGATCCTGCGAAGGTTGTTCTGGGTCAGCTTCTGGATGACCTCCAGCTGCTGGAATATGATCTCGTCCTTGGCGTCCACCGTGTTCCCTCCTTATGCGCCAGGCACCAGCGCGATCTTCAGCCCCTCGCGCTTTTTGCTGATCTCAAACGCCTTCTGAAAGTCGCCCATCGGCAGCACGTGGGTGACGATGCCCTCGGTGCCCAGGCTGCCGTCGACGATGCCCGCGATCGTCCGCTCAAAGCAGAAGGGGCTCAGGCTGACGCCGTAGATGTCCAGCTCCTTCGCGTCGCCGATCAGCGACCAGTCCACCGTGGCGGGGGCGCTGAACACGCTGAACTCCACATAGCGCCCGCCCTTTTTGATCAGCTGCAGTCCCTGGCTCACCGCCGAGGGGTGGCCGCTGGCCTCGATGTACACGTCGCAGCCCGTGCCGCCCGACATCTCCGCGATGAGGGGCGCGACGCCGTCCTCGGTCCAGGGCCCCATGGCGTGGGTCGCGCCCAGCTTGAGGGCCAGCGCCCTCAGCCACGGCACCGGATCAATGGCGATCAGCGCGCGGGGTTTGAGCCGCGCCGCCGCCGCGATCATCCCCAGCCCCAGTGTGCCCGCGCCGGCGATGACCACCACGTCCTCCGGTTCGATCCTGGCGCGGTCCACCGCGTGCATCGAACAGGCGAAGGGCTCGATGAGGATCGCCTTCTCCAGCGGAAGATCCTCCGGCACCGCGTAGTTCCGGGCGTTCTTCGGCAGCCGCACGTATTTTGCGAAGCCGCCGTTCAGATGATGCTTGAAGCCGTAGACGTTGTGGGGATCGCACAGCCAGTACTTGCCCTCGCGGCAGTAGCGGCACTCGCCGCAGGGCACCAACTGTTCGGTGACAATGCGGTCGCCAGGCCGGAAGGGGCCATCGTAGAGCGGCCCCACCTCGGCCACGCGGCCCAAAATCTCGTGGCCGGGGATGAAGGGCGGTTCCACGTAGGCGGGGTTGCCGCCGCCGCCCCAAAAGCGCGCGCCGCCCTCGTAGCACTTGATGTCGCCCGCGCACACGCCGCAGGCCTCGACTTCAAGGATCAGTTCCCCCGCGCCGGCCCTGGGCACGGGCACTTCTTCGTAGCGGTAATCGCCCCTGTCGCGCGCCACGACGGCAAACATTTTCTCCGGCAGCATGCGCTTCCCCTCCGTTTCATGGCCTTTGGTCAGATTATACCAGAAGCCCCGCGGTTTGTGAAGGCTGCGCCGCGGTTTTCCCCCGCGGCGGCGCGCTTCGACAGGGCGCGACACGGCAGGGCAAAATATGTGGTTGTAAATGCGGGGCCCTTCTGCTATAATTTCGGTATGCCATGGAGAGGAAGGACTTTTTGTGAAGCTTTTCATATCCGCGGACATTGAGGGAACCTGCGGCATCGCCCACTGGGATGAAACCGAAAAGGGCCGGGATCTCTATTCGCACTTTGCCCTGCAGATGAGCCGCGAGGTTGCCGCGGCCTGCGAGGGCGCGCTGGAGGCCGGCTGGAAGGAAATCCTCGTCAAGGATGCCCACGACTCCGCCCGCAACATCGACCCGAACCTGCTGCCCGAGTGCGTGCGCATCTTCCGGGGCTGGGGCGCGGACCCGCTGTGCATGATGGCGGGGCTGGACGGGAGCTTTGACGGCGTGGTGTTCACCGGCTACCACTCAAACGTCGGCAGCGACGCAAACCCGCTGGCCCATACCATGAATACGCGCGTTTATGAGTTCCTGATCAACGGTGAGCCGGCGTCGGAGCTCTACATCAATTGCCTGATCGCCGCCCACCTGGGGGTTCCGGTGTACTGCGTGACCGGGGATCAGGCGCTGTGCAACTGGATGAAGTCCAAAAACCCCGTGACGCTGACCGTGCCCGTGGTGGACGGCTTCGGCGGCGGCACCATTTCGCCCCATCCCGCCGCCGCGGTCAAAATGATCCGGGGCGCCGTGCGCGCGGCGCTGGAAATGCCCCGGGAGGGCTTTATGTTCCCGATGCCCGAATCGGTCCGGATGACGGTCTCCTTCCGGGAGCACCCGACGGCCCGGAAGGGCGGCTTTTACCCGGGCGCGGTGCGCCGCGGCCCCCGGACGGTGGAATACGAATCCCGCGACTTCATGGATGTGCTCCGCTTCATGATGTTCGTGGTCAACGGCTAGCGGCATGCGAAAGCCCAAAGCGCTGCGGCCCGGCGACACGCTGGGCTTCGTCGCGCCGGCAAGCCCGCCCCGGGACGCGCACGGCGTGGACGCGGCGGTCGCGGCGGCCCGCGCCATGGGGTTTGATGTGGTGGTGGGCGAAAGCTGCCGGAGCACCCGCGGCTACCTGGCCGGGGCGGACGCGCTTCGCGCGGACGATCTCAACCGCATGTTCGCGGACGACGCCGTGGACGCCATCGTCTGCATCCGCGGCGGCTACGGCGCGCCGCGCATCCTGGACCGGCTGGACTACCGCCTGGCGGCGGAGCACCCCAAGCTCCTCGTCGGGTACAGCGACATCACCGCGCTGCACATCGCCTACGGCCAGAAATCCGGCCTGGTCACGATGCACGCGCCGATGCCCTCCACCGAGTGGGCCGCCCCCGACTATGACGCCTTCACCCGCGAGGGCCTCTGGCGGGCGTTGACCCTGGCCGAGCCCCTGGGCCCGCTGCCCAACCCGCCCGGGCACCCCGTGGAAGCCCTGGGCCGGGGTGCCGTCACCGGCAGGCTGACCGGCGGCAACCTGTGCCTCGTCGCCGCGCTGAACGGCACGCCCTGGGAGATTGACGCCCGCGGCGCGATTCTGGTGCTGGAGGACGTGGGCGAGTACGTCCACCGGCTGGACCGGATGCTGACCACGCTGCGCCTTTCCGGAAAATTCGACCAATGCGCGGGCATTGTGCTGGGCGGCTTCACGGACTGCCCGCCGGAATACCCGGACAGGAGCCTCACCATCCGCCAGGTCATCGAGGACGTGGTGCTGCCCTGCGGGAAGCCGGTGCTCTCCGGATACATGATCGGGCATTGCAGCCCGAAGGTGACCGTTCCGCTGGGCGTTACCGCCACCCTCGATTGCGATCGCGGCCTGATCACCGTCGACGAGGCGGCGCTCACCGAACGCCAGGGCCGCGGAAACAATTGTCAGGATCCTTACGTCTAAAACGAAGCGCGGATTCGCGGACATTTTTAGGAGGGAACGCAATGAGCAAATTGAAATGGTTGGGCGCGGTCATCCTCACGCTTGCGCTCGTGGCCGCTCTGCCTCTGGCCGCATGGGCGGCCACCGGCACATCCGATCAGGGCGGTACGGTGGGTCAGACGGAGAGCGCGCTGTACGCCATCCTCCAGGATGGGGACAACTATTCGCTCTACTCGCTGTCCGGCACCGGCGGCAGCATGGCCAAGCTGTTCACCGCGCAGACGCTGTCGAACCTGATCATCGGTTCCGACGGCAACGCCTACTTCCTCTCCGGGGACGGCACCTCCTTTTCCCTCCGGAAAATCGACGGCGGCACGGTGTCCTCGCTGGTCGAATTTGAAACGGGCGTATCGGTCAAGCACGCCGCATGGTATGACGGCATGCTCTACTGCCTGGTCAACAATAAGCTCAACGTGGTCGACCCCGTGGCCGGCGACATGGACGAAGTCTGCCCGCTGGCGCTGAGCGAATACGTCATCATCGACGACGTGATTTTTTACGCCTCGGGCGACGACATGGCCACCTACACCCGCGAAGTATCCGGCGGCAACACGCTGACAATCTCCGGCGGCAAGCTCTACTCGATGACCACCTCCGGCTCCAATTCTGAGCTGGTGATGGACAAGGGCGTGGAGGACCTCAAGGCGGCCGGCGACTACCTCTACTTCCACAGCCTTGAAGACAATTACGCCATGGGCTCCAACGACGACATGTGGCTGGAGGGCAAGCTGTACCGCTACAACATTCAGACGGGCCAGCTCACCTCAATGAACCTGGACTACGACTGGGACTTCTTCCCCACCAACCGCGGCGTGGTGGTCTACACCGCGCAGGACGTGTCGCTCTACCCGCTCACCGGCGGTGACGGCCAGGTGCTGATGGCGCCGGAACTGTACACCTCGCTGACGGTGTTCGGCGACGCCGCCTACGTGTATGAGCACTCCGTCGGCACGCTGACCGAGGTGCCGCTGGACGGCTCCGCCGCAATCACGCTGTCCACCGGCAACGCCGCCCTTGACGCCAAGGATACCGGCGACGAAATCGGGGACGAAATCGGCGACACCGACGACACCGGCGATGACACCGGCGACACCGACGACGATGACGACGATTCGTCCGATTCCTCCGGCTCCTCCGGCTCCTCTGCCACCAGCAGCGGCTACATCTTCCCGAATTCCTCCACCAAGAAGCTGACCCGCTCACAGGTCCTCAAGGTGTCCAAGTCCAAGTGGGGCTACGCCCGCAACGAGATCTACGCGCGCCACGGCTACAAGTTCAAGACCTCCAAGTACAAAAAGTACTTCGAGAATAAGACCTGGTACAAGCCCGGCAGTTTCTCCACCAAGGAGCTCAACTCCATTGAGTGGTACAACATGGATCTGATCAAGTCCATGGAGATCGAGTACGGCCTCCTGAGCGGCTCCAACTCGTCCTCGGGCTCGGGTTCCGGCTCTTCGAACTCGGGCGCCACCGAAAACTCCTACATCTTCCCGAACTCCAGCTCCAAGAAGCTGACCGACAGCCAGCTCAAAAAGCTGACCAAAAAGCGCCTGGGGATTGCCCGCAACGAGATTCTTGCCCGCCACGGCTACGTGTTTAAGACCACCTTCTACAAGAACTACTTCAACAACCAGAAGTGGTACAAGGCCGGCGGATACTCCTCCAGCAAGCTCAACAACACCGAGTGGTACAACATCAAGTTGATCAAGAAATACGAGGCCAAGAAAAAGTAATCCTCTACCCGTGCGGGGGCGGCTGATCCCGCCCCCGCTTTTTTGTGGGCCGGGGGACCGATCATACGAGCTTTGGGGGTTGATGCGGTGGTTTTCTCCAGTTCGGAATTCCTGTTCTTTTTTCTGCCCATCGTGCTGATTGTGTACTACGGGTTGCTCCGGAGCCGCGGTGTGCGCAATTTTTTCCTGACCATCGTCAGCCTCTTTTTTTACGCCTGGGGTGAGCCCTGGTTTGTGTTTGTGATGCTGCTGTCCATCGCTTTCAACTGGCTGTGCGCGCTTCAGATCGACGCCCGACGCGGCCGCCGCGGCGGAAAGGCGTGGCTCACCGCGGCGATCATCGGCAACCTCACCCTCCTGGGCGCGTTCAAGTACCTGATGTTCATCCTGAAAAACCTCAACTGGGCCTTTTCCGCCCACCTGCCGGTGCCCGACATCATTTTGCCCATCGGCATCTCCTTTTTCACGTTTCAGGCGCTGTCCTACGTGATCGACGTATACCGCGGCGACGGCAAAGTGCAGCGCAACTTTATGAACGTGTGCCTGTACATCTCCTTCTTCCCGCAGCTGATCGCGGGCCCCATCGTGCGCTATCAGACCATCGCCGACGAAATCGGCGACCGCACCGAAAGCGGGGATGATTTTGTCCGGGGCGCGCGCCGGTTCATGGTGGGTCTGGGGAAAAAGGTGATCCTGGCCAACAGCCTGGCGCTTCTGGTGGACAGCGCTTTCGCCCACGCGCCGTCGGAGCTTTCGGTGGGCGCGGCCTGGCTGGGCGCCATCGGCTACCTGTGGCAGGTGTACTACGACTTCTCCGGGTATTCCGACATGGCCATCGGCCTGGGATGGATGTTCGGCTTCCACTTTCTGGAGAACTTCAATTACCCGATGATCTCCCGCTCCATCACCGAGTTCTGGCGCCGCTGGCACATCAGCCTGGGCAGCTGGTTTCGGGATTACCTGTTCATTCCGCTGGGCGGAAGCCGGGTCAAGAGCGTGTGGCGGCTGCTGTTCAACAT
The DNA here is from genome assembly GCA_040768845.1 of Christensenellales bacterium. Taxonomy (GTDB): domain Bacteria; phylum Bacillota; class Clostridia; order Christensenellales; family Aristaeellaceae; genus JAEZHK01. The sequence continues at coordinate 60,920 of JAXGME010000002.1, forward strand.
GTTCGTGGTCTGGTCGCTGACGGGCCTGTGGCACGGCGCGTCCTGGAACTACATCGTCTGGGGCATCGGCTTTTTCGTGCTGCTGGCCTTCGAGCGGCTGACGGGCCTTTCGAAAAAGCTGGACAGGCACCCGATGGGCATGCTCTATGCGATGATCGCGGTCACCACCATCACGGTGATGATCCGCGCCACGAGCCTGGGCTACGCCTCCGGCTTTATCGGCGTGATGTACGGCGTGAACGCCAGCGGCTTCTGGGACGCCACCGCGTCGCTCTACGTGCGGGAGTACGGCGTGTTTGTCGCGCTGGCGCTTCTCATCGGCCTCCCGGTGGGCAAATACGTCCGGGAAAAGCTGCGCGTGCCGGAGCGGACGTATGAGATCCTCAGCGCCCTGGGCATCGTGGCGGTGTTTGTGATCTCCCTCAGCTACATCGTGATGGGCGGCTACAACCCGTTCATCTACTTCAACTTCTAAGGAGGGCTGGCGATGCTACTCAAACAGATCAACCGCGCGCTGGCCGCCGTCCTGGTCCTGTCGATCACCCTGATCGGCGGCCTAACCCTGGCCTTCCACGCGAAGGAATTCGCCTACAGCGTCACGAAGGGCTACACCAACTACCTGAAGGAAGGCCAGCCGCTGGCGGGCGTTTCCGCCCGCATCAGCTCGCTGAATTCCACCATCAACCGGACGCTTCTGGGCAAGGACCAATTCGAGCACCTCAACCTGCGCCTGCAGATGGCGCTGGGCAAGCAGATGTTCAGCCTGGGCGGCACCACCATGGTCAAGCTCAAGACCGGCCAGCTCTACGACCTGATGGGCAAGACCGATTTTTCCGACGACATCGAGAAGATGGTCAAGCTCCGGGACAACCTGGAGGAGATGGGCATTCCGATGCTCTACGTCTACCCCCACGCCTACCTGTACGAGGACGGCATGCTGCCCGACGGCGTCGCCGACACCAACGTGGAGATGGCAGACGTGCTGGTGACGGGGCTGCGGGCGGCGTCCATCCCGGTCGTCGACAGCCGCGAGGTCTACCGCGACGCGGGCCTGACGCTGGATCAGGCCATCTACCGCACCGATCAGCACTGCGCGACGCCCAACATCTTCGCCACCTTCCGGGCCACCGCCGCCAAGCTGAGCGAGATGGGCCTTTCCATTGACCCCGCGCTCTACGACGCGGACAGCTTCAAAACCGATTACTACCTGCGCATGCACATGGGACAGGTGGGCGAGCGCCTGGGGCCGAGCCTCATCGAGCCGGACGATTTCGCGCTGACCCAACCCACCTATGAAACCATGCTCCGCAAAAAGACCGTCAACGGCAGCAACACCGAGGAGGCCTCCGGCAGCTTTTCGGACCTGCTCAACTGGAGCCTCATCGACGACGCGGAGCAAAACGGCGTGTCCAACCTGTACAGCGTCTTTGGCAACCACGACGCGGAAAACTGGTACGTCAACGATAAGGTGTCCACGGGGCGCATCCTGATCTCCAAGGATTCCTTCGGCACGCCGCTGGTGGACTACCTGGCGCTCACCGTCCACGAGGTGCTGGCGGTGGACATGCGAAAGGGCCAGCGCACCATCGAGGACTACGCGCGCGCCTACAAGCCGGACATCGTAATCGTGGCCCACTCGCAGGCGATGCTGCGCGAGGCGAACTACGTGTTCATAGAATGAGCGCGGGCGCGGTAGGATAGGTGCGAAGGGGTGATTGGGTGCTGAGTCTATACGAGGCGCTGGCGCGGGCGCTGCCCCCGGAGCGCCTGCGCCGCGACGAGCCGATGGCGAACCACACCACGTTCCGCCTGGGCGGGCCCGCGGACGTACTGGCGCTGCCGGTTACGCCCGAGGAGGCGCTCATGGCCCTTGCCACCGCCCGGGAGATGGGCGCGGACTGCCTGGTGCTGGGCAACGGCTCCAACATGATCGTGCGGGACGGCGGCATCCGGGGCCTGGTGCTCTCCACCGAAGCGATGGGCACCGTGACGGTCGAAGATCATACCGTAACCGCCCAGGCGGGCGCGTCCCTCGCCAGGCTGGCGAACGCGGCCCTGGCGGCGGGGCTGACCGGCCTGGAATTCGCCTCGGGCATTCCGGGCACCGTGGGCGGCGCGACGGCGATGAACGCCGGCGCCTACGGGTGCGATATGGCCGGAGTGCTGGCCGAGGCCCGGGTCTGGCTGGACGGCCGGGATGTCTGGCTCAGCGCGGACGAAATGGAGTACGGCTACCGGAAATCCGCCGTGCTGAAACGGGGCGCGCTGGTGCTGGAGGCCCGGTACCGCCTGTCGCCGGGCGACCCGGAGCGCATCCGCGCCCGGATGCTTGAGCTCAACGCCTGCCGCCGGGAAAAGCAGCCGCTGGCGCTGCCCAGTGCGGGCTCGGTGTTCAAGCGGCCGGAGGGGCATTTTGCCGGCGCGCTGATCGAAAAGGCGGGGCTCAAGGGCTTTACCATCGGCGGCGCGCAGGTTTCCACGCTGCACGCGGGCTTTATCGTCAACGTGGGCGGCGCCACCGCCCGCGACGTGACGCGGCTGATCGCCCACATCCAGCGGGAGGTTCTGGCGCGGTTCGGCGTGGCGCTGGAGTGCGAGGTGCGCATTCTGGGGGAAGATGACTGAAAACCGGCTGATGGCGCGGGAGGGGGGCTGAAAATGTCGTTCTCATCGGACGTGCGGGAGGAGCTCGCGCGGTCGGCCTGTGAAAAGGACTGCTGCGCGCGAGCGGAGATGGCCGCCATGGCCCTCTCCTGCGGCGCGCTTTCCTTTCGCGGCGCGGGGCGCTACCAGCTGACCTTCGGCAGCGAGAGCGCCGCCGTGGCGCGCCGGTATTTTCTGATGGCCAAGGAGTGGCTGGGCGTCACCGGCGAGCTGCGCGCGGTCAAGACCGACCGACTGGGCGGACGCGCGCGCTACATGCTGTCCTTTTCGAACGAGGACGCCCAGGCGCTGATCGCCGCTTTGAAGCTGACGGACAAAAACGCGCCGCTGGGCATCCGCAAAACGCCCCACGGCGACATGCTGCGGCGCAACTGCTGCCGCGTGGCGGCGCTTCGCGGCGCGTATCTGGCGGGCGGCTCCATCAACAACCCCGAGCACGCCTACCACATGGAGATCGCGGTGTCCGACGGGGAGATGGCCCGCTGCGCCGCCCGGCTGATGGAGGGCTTCGGGCTTCCGGCCCGGGTGAGCGCCCGCAAGCGCCAGTACGTGGCCTATCTCAAGGACGGCGAGCACATCGCCACCCTGCTGACGCTTCTGGGCGCCCACGTGGCGGTGCTGGCGCTCGAAAACGTGCGAATCCTCAAGGGCGTGCGCAACGAGGTGAACCGCCAGGTCAACTGCGACAGCAGCAATCTGGAAAAGACGGTGGAGGCTGCCCAGCGCCAGATCAGCATGATCGAATGGATCGACAAAAAGCTGGGGCTCGCGCTCCTGCCGCCGCAGCTGACGGCGCTGGCGCAGTTGCGGCTCAGGTTCCCCGACGCCTCGTTTGCGGAGTTGGGGAGCCTAATGGACCCGCCGCTGGGAAAGTCCGGCGTCAGTGCGCGAATGCGCCGCCTGGAGGCGCTGGCGGAGGAACTGGCCAACCGATAGCGCGTTAGGGCACTTACCCGGCGCCGAACCCGGCGTCCTCCGGCGGCGGGGCTTCGTGGGGATCTCGTTCCCTGGTCTGGCCGATGGGCACCAGGTTCTTCGCGCCCGCCGCGAACAGAAGCCCCACCACCCGCCTGAGGAGCCGCCGCGTATCCTGATCAAACCCGGAGGTTTCCGTCAGAATGGCGGCCAGGTTTTTGCGCCAGCCGGCCATCAGGTCGTTCACCGACTTCGCGCCGGTGGAGGAAAGGATGCGGTACACCGCCTCGATGAAGGCCCGCCGGTCCTCCACGGACACCGTGGACATCCACTGCTTGATGGTCTTGTCCACGTACAGGCTGCCCGCCCGGAGGCCGCCTTCCTTGATGAAGTCCTCCCGTACGGCCTGCCATGTGAAGGGGTCGTGCTGCATGATGCCAAAGCCCTCGCTGCGCACCACCTGGTAGCTCTCCGAGTGCTCCATCAGCATGCCGATGATCGAAGTCTGCGGCAGATAGGTTTTGACGCGCGGCTCAATGTCGGAATAGGCCGGGCTTTCCTGCATACGCCTTGTCAGGCCGGGACCGTCATTGTTGTAGACCTCGCGGACGCGCGCGCGCACGGCGTCCCCGCAAAAAAGCGCGGCGTAGACGGCCAGGTTGCCGCCCTTGGAATGGCCGCCCACCCTGAGCGCGCCGTCCACCAGGCCCGCGACCTCGTTGAGATAGCGTACGCTCTCAGTCTGGGCGGGCACCACGTCCGCAAAGCCCATGTTGAAGTCTTCTTTCCAGCCCACCAGCGTGACGTCCGTTCCGCGGAAGGCCGCGTAGCTGGTGCCGTCGCCCAGCTCGACCGTCACCGCGGCAAACTGCTTTTCCTCTTCCTCGCTGAAGTGGTCCCAAAAGGAGACGAGGCGCATGGCGCCAAAGCGCGCCCCCTGCCCCATCCGCCGCATCAGTTCCCGATAGGAAGGGTTCTGCTCCTGGGCGCATACCGCCGGCGCAACCTCCGCGATGGTCTTGCCCTCGCAGCCCTTCAGCGGAAGGTAGGAGAGCACGCTCAGAATCAGGTTGTCCACCGGGTTGAACGGCGCGACGCGCAGCGGCACGTCCATCCGCCAGTTCAGGTAATCAAGTATTGTGCCCATGCGCCCGCCTCTTTCCCGACACATTTCCGGCGCGTCCGCGCCAAGGATTATTCTAGCACAACGCGCTTCCGCGCGCAACGCGCGAAGCAAAAGAGGGGGATTCATTTGTACGGGGATATGCTGAACATGGCGAAGGCGCTGATGGCAGACGAGCGCCACCCGCTGGCCAACGCCGCGAACCTTTCCGCGCTGGTGTACCGGGAGATGGCGCACCTCAACTGGGCGGGGTTTTACTTTCTGCACGACGGTGCGCTGCTTTTGGGCCCCTTTCAGGGCAGGCCCGCGTGCCTTCGCATCGCGGTGGGGCGCGGCGTGTGCGGCACGGCGGTGCTGCAGGGGCGAACCCTTCTGGTGCCCGACGTTTGCGCCTTTCCGGGCCACATCGCCTGCGACGGCGCGTCCCGGAGCGAGCTGGTGTGCCCCATCCGCGCGGACGGGCGCATCCTGGGCGTAATGGACCTGGACAGCCCGCGCCCGGCCCGCTTCGGCGCGGCCGAGCAGGCGGCGGTGGAGGCCCTCGCCGCCCTCTACGCCGGGGCCTGCGACTTTTCGGACGCGGGCTACCGACTCAGCTGACCAGCGCGGCCATCACCGCGAAGATCATCAGCGAAAGGACCGTCGAAACCGACAGCACCGACGTGATGTAGCCCCGGGCGGAGGCGTCTTTGGACACGATGGGCAGTACGTAGGGCGGCGGCAGCGCGAACATCAGCACCGCGGCGCCCGCCAGCAGATGATCTCCCGGCGCCAGCGCCGCCAGCGCGAGCAGCATCACGCCCAGCATCAGCCCCGTGACGGCGACGCGCACGCCCAGCGTCAGCGCGACCTCGCGCCACTTGAGGCCGCCAAAGTCCAGCCCGTAGCCGATCACAAACAGGATCACCGCGCCGGTGGGGCCTGCCACAAAGTCCACCGCCGCCTGCACCGGCGCGCCCAGCGCGGAGCCGTACAGCTTGTCGCCCAGTCCCGTCACCCCCAGCGCCACGCCCGCGGCGATGGCCAGAATGGTGGGCGACTTGGCCAGCTCCGCCAGCCGCGCGCCCATCGGGCGGCGGTCGCCCTCCTGCGCCCCCAGAAGGGCCATGTAGGCGGTAAAGACAAACAGCACCTGGCCCAGGTCCATCACCGCGAAGGAGCGGATCGCCGCCTGGCCGTAGAGCATCGCGTACAGCGCGTAGCCCATCATGCCCGCCTCAAACCCGGTGGTCAGAAACGGCAGGTATCCGGACGCGCCCGGGATTTTCCCGCGGGCCAGCGCGCCCAGCGCCCAGCCCACCAGCGACAGGCCGAACATCAGCGCCACCACCGCCAGCATGCTGACCGAATAGCCGGCCCGATAGAACGCGCCGAAGAGCACCGCCGGCAGCGTCACCTTCATCACAAGCGCCTGCAGCGCGCCGACGCCCTCCCGCTTCACGATGCCCGTCCGCCGGGCCAGCGCGCCCGCGAGGATCATCACGGCCACCGGCAGCACCGTCGTCACAACGCCCATCCTATGCCCCTCCCCGACCCAGCCGCAGCATCAGCGCGTCCACCGCCGCCTGATCCCGAAGCGCGCCGCGCTTGATGTCGTAATCCGCCTGGGCGCAGGCCCGGTACATTTCCTCCAGCTTCCCGGCGTCCACCCGCGCCGCCTGCGCCTGGGCGCGGGTGGCGGCATAGTGGTTGAGCGACAGCCTTTCCTCAATCTCTCGCAGCGGCACGCCCTCAGCCCTCAGCCGCCGGATGTGAGTCAGCATGCGCATCTGCCGGGTCAGCATCGCCAGGATGCCCACCCGGTTTTCGCCCGTGCGCAGCAGCGCGCCATAGATCCGGTGGGCGTCGTAGACCTTGCCCTCCATCAGAAAATCGATCATCCGGAACACCGAGCTCTCCAGCGACGGCGCCACCAACTGCTCCACGTCCGCCGCGCCGATCGACTCCCGCTCTCCGGCGTAGGCCACCAGCTTGCCCAGTTCGCCGTCCAGCCGCGTCAGAGCGCGCCCGGCGAGAAAGACCAGGCTGTCCAGCGCCGCGCGGTCGATCTTCTTGCCGCATTTCCTTAACCTTGCGTTCGCCCACTTGTACAGCTCCGCATCGTCCAGCGGTTCAAAGGCCACCGCCCCGGGCAGCTTCGCCAGCGCCGAGGACAGCTTTTTGCGCATGTCCGCCGCGCCGCGCACAAAAAACACCACGCAGGCGGTATCCGGCGCGGCGCTCAGCCAGCCGAGGACGCGCTGCGCCTCCTCCTGCTCCGATCGGGCCTTGCCCCCCATCAGCGGCGCAAAGTCCCGAACCAGCACCAGCCGGCGCTCGGCCATCACCGGCAGCGTCTCCGCGGCCTCTATGATCGCCTGCGCGCCGCCGCCCTCCATCACCGTTTCGTTGAGCTCCTCGAGCCCCGCCGGCAGCAGCCTTTCCCGCAGCCGCCGGACCGCGCTCTCCTTGATCCATTCCTCCGGGCCGTAAAAAAAGTATACGCTTTCGTACGCGCCCCGGTCAATCGCCTGAAACAGCGCCTGCCTTGTCATGGTTCCTCCTCAACGGAAATGAATGGGCTGACCGCCACCGCACCGCCCTCGAGCACGCGGGCGCGCACCATGCCATGGCGGTCGGTGCGGTACGCCGCGCCGCCCAGGCTGCGGATGCGCTCCATCAGCGCTTCGGACGGATGTCCGGCGCCGCCGCCGGCGGAAACCGCCACCACGCCCGGCGTGGAGGCCCGCAGCAGGAATTCGGCGCCCTTGATGAACGCGCCGTGGTGGGGCGCTTTGACGAGATCCACATCCGGAATGTCCGGCAGCAGCGTTGCGTCCGTGAGATCACCGGTCAAGAGCGCCGACGCGTCGCCGGAGGTGATGAGAAGCACCAGCGAGGCGTCGTTTGCGTCCGCCGGGGTGATGCCCGCGGGCGGGTACAGCACGCGGGCCGCGGCGTTTTGCCCCAGCGGCACCACGTCCCCCGCGCCAAGGGGCACGAAGGGGCCGTCAAGCCCCGACCGCGCCTGGGCCTCCAGTACGCCCTCCAGCCGGTCCCAGCACTCCGGCACGTAGATTGTGGCGTCCGGGTACAGCGCCCGAACGGCCCCCGCGCCGCCGATGTGATCGTCGTGAGGATGGGTCAGAAACACGGCGCGAAGATCGAGGCCCGTCTTGGCCAGATAGTCCGCCGCCGCGCCGTCCTTCTCGCCCGCATCCACAAGATACGCTTCGCCGTCCGCGTATACCACCGCCGCGTCGGCGTTCCCCACGGCGAGAAAGTCAAACGCCAGGCCGCCCGGCACCGACCAGACGTTAAACAGCGCCGACAGCGCCAGCGCCGCCGGAAACACCACAAACGCCGCGCGCCTTCGCCCCGCCGAAAGCCCCGCGTGGTCGGAAATCCAGTAGATCCCCAACCCCCACGCGAGGCCCAATCCCCAGAACATCTGCCCCACCGGAACGGAGGCGCGGGGCAGCCCCGCCGCAACGTCCGCAACCCAAGTCATCCCCCGCAGCATCATGGCGGCGGGCCATGCGGCCACCGCGCCCGCGGCGGGCCAGACCATCGCCACCGGCAGCGCCAGAAACGTCAGCGGCAGCGAAAGGGTCGCCAGCGGCACCGCAGGGATGTTGACCAGCGGGCCATAGGGCTGAAGCGTGCCGAAAAGGCTCATCAGCGCGGGCACCAGCGCAGCCGTCGCCGCGACGCTGGCGGTGAACGCCCGGAGAAGAACGCGCGGTGCCCAGGGCACCGCGGCGACACGGAGGAGCCTGTCCAGCGGCCGGGAGAGCAGGATCAGCCCGGCCATCGCCGCAAAGGACAGAATAAACCCCGCGTCCCCCGCGTCCAGCGGGTTCGCCGCCAGCATCAGAAGCATCGCCGCGGCCAGACCGCTCAGACTGTCCCCTGGCCGCCCGGTCAGCGGCGCGAGCCGGAAGGCCAGGTACATCACCACGGCGCGGACCACGGGGCCGGAAAATCCCGTCAGAAGCGCGTAAGCCGCCATCAGCGGCGCCACCACAAAAAACGCCGCCCGCCGCGACAGGCACCTTTTGAGCAGCTTATCCAGCGCCGCCGCAAGGCAGGTGATGTGCAACCCGCTGACCGACAGGATGTGGGCGATGCCCGCATCGCGGAAATCGTCGGTCATCTCCTCCAGCAGGCCGCTCCGGTCGCCCAGCACCAGCGCCTTGACCAGCGGCACCTCATCGGCGGGGAAGGCGGCGTCAATCGCCGAGGCGATGCGCGCCCGGACGGCGCGGAGCACCGTCATCCCGGAGAGGCCGCCCGCGCTCACCCGCGCGGTGCCCGGCCGCATGGTGGCGCAGGCCACGCCCTTTCTGCGGCACCAGGCGTCAAAGTCAAACCCGTAAGGGTTCATTTGGCCCGAGGGCCGCCACGTGTCCGCCTCCATGGTGATCCGGTCGCCCAGGGCGGCAGGGACTTCCTCGTAGGCGTAGACGCGCATCTTCCAGGCGATGGGCTCGCCCGCCAGCGCGGCGTCCGCAAGCGTCAGCACGGTGCGCCGACCGTCCCACGAGGGCGGCAGGCACACCGTTCCGGTGAGGAAGGCACCCTCGCGCTCCGCCGGCATCGGCCGCTGCATCAGATACGCGGCCTCCATCGCGAAGAGCAGCATCAGCGCGGCGAAGACCGCCGTCCCCCGCTTCCAAAACACCGCGGCGCCTGCCGCCACCGCCCCGACGCCAAAGGCGAGCGCGGGCACATCCAGCGCGGCCCCCGCCACCGCGCCGGCAAGGCAGCTGAGCGCGGCGGGCACCAGCGGGCGGCGCGCCAGGCGCGTAAACACGCTTACACGGAAACGGCCATGCCCGGCCGGGCCAACAGCGCGGCAGGATAGGCCGCGCGCGCCTCTTCCAGCACCCGCTCCGGATCGTACCTGGGCGACAGGTGGGTCAGGATCAGCGCCTTCGCCCGGGCCTCGGCCGCCAGCTCGCCGCACTTTGCCGCCGAAAGGTGCGGCGCGCGCGGGCTCCAGTCGGCGGTCAGAAGCCCCGCGTCCGCCAGCAACAGGTCCGCGCCGTCGGCAAACAGCGCCAGCGCGGGGTTGGTGTTGGTGTCTCCCGTGTAGACGAACTTCCTGTCGCCGTCCGCGACGGCAATGGAATAGGCTTCTACCGGGTGCCGTGCCGGCAGGAACGAAACGCGAAACGGCCCGATGGACACATCTTCGATGGGAAACAGGTCAAACCGGCCGCCCGCCAAAAGCGCGGCCTGGGGCGCGGGGGTCCCGGGCGCGTAGACGGGCAGGCTGATCCCCGCAAACTCCAGCGCGTAGCGCATGGGCAGCATGTCCGACATGTGGTCAAAGTGCAGGTGGCTGAGGACGATGGCCGTCAGCTTTTCGAGGGTGGGCCACTGGGCCACTTTTGAAAGGACGCCGCTTCCGCAGTCCAGCAGCAGATGCGTTTTTTCGTCGTCCGACGAGACGAGATACCCGGAACAGGCGCCGCCCGGCGCGGGATAGGGCCCGTTCACGCCAAAAACCGTCAGGCGCACCCCGAACACCCCCTTCGTAGGTTTCATTAAATGTAAGTATATCATCATTTCCGGCCCCGTGGCAAGCACCTCGGGCCTGCCCCGCGCATAGGATATACGGTTGGGAGATGATGCTATGCAGTTTATGGGATTGTTTTACGCGCGCGATCCCCGCGCCATGCTGGCCAGCCGCGAGGCGCCCTATTACATCATCGGCCGCCACGCGCTGTCGGCGGCGGACTGTGCGTCGGACGGCGGCGCCGTGGCCTGCGGCGCGGGGCGGCTGCGAAACGGCGCCGCGCTCTCCGCCGCACTCTCCGCCAGCGGGATCCGGCCCGTGGACGGCAGCCTTTCCGCGCTGGTGCTGGCGGCCTACCGGCTCTGGGGCGAGGAATACCCGTCCCGGCTGGGCGGGCCGGTGGTCTCGGCGGTGATCGATCAGGACGCCGGACGGCTGATCCTCTCCCGCGACCGCATGGGCGAACTGCCGGTATTCTACGCGTACCGGGGCGGATCAATGGCCTTCGCGGACCATCCGGCGAAGCTGCTGGAATCCCCCGTGGCCACCCGCATTGTGGACCGCGAGGGGTTGTGCGAGCTTTTTGGCGTCGGCCCCGCGCGCACCCCGGGACACACGCCGCTGCGGGATGTGTTCGCGCTGCCGCCGGGCTGCGCGCTGACCGCGAACGCCCACGGTCACAAGGTGCGGCGCTATTTTGCGCTGGAACCCCGGCCCCACGAGGACAGTGAAGCTGTCACCGTCGAAACCGTGCGCTTTCTGTGCGAGCAGGCGGTGGAGGACGCGCTGCCCCTGTCCCCCGCGGCGATGCTCTCCGGCGGGCTGGACTCTACCGCGCTGACGGCGCTTTTGGCGCGGCGCGCCACTCGCCCGGTGGCCAGTTATTCGGTGGATTACGAGGGCAACGAGGAATACTTCGCCCCCGGCGCCTTTCAGCCGGAGCGCGACGAGCCCTACGCCCGGGAGGCCGCGGCCCACATCGGCACCCGCCATCAGAGCGTGGTCCTCCCGCAGCATTCGCTCGTGGAAACGCTGGGGGAAGCCCTGGCGCTCCGGGGGCTGCCCGGCATGGCGGACATCGATTCCGCGCTGATGCTCTTTGCCCGCCGCATCGCGCAGGATCACCCGGCAGTGATCTCCGGCGAGTGCGGTGACGAGGTGTTCGGCGGCTATCCCTGGTTCCACCGGGCCGACCCGGCGGCGGCGGAGGGCTTCCCCTGGTCCGGCGATCTGGCCCTCCGGGAGGGCGTTCTGAAGCCCCGGGTGCGCGAAAAGCTGCGCCTCGCGGAATACGCGTCGGCGCGCTACCACGAGGCGGTGGCCGCGCTGCCGCGCCTGAGCTCGGATGGACCGGAGGAGGCGCGCCTCCGGCAACTCCACAGCCTGTGCTTCCAATGGTTCATGCCCAACCTGCAGGAGCGCGCGCTGCGCATGAGCCCGATTCCCGTCATCACGCCCTACTGCGACGACCGGCTGGTGCAGTACGTGTACAACGTGCCCTGGGCGCTCAAAAATACCGGCGGCGTCGAGAAGGGACTCTTGCGGCAGGCGATGCGCGACCTCCTGCCGGAATCGCTCGCCATGCGCCGGAAGAGCCCCTTCCCCAAGACCCGCCACCCGCTGTACACGGCCCTCGTCCGGGAGGCCGCGATGGGAATGCTCGCGGACGCCTCCTCGCCGATTCTCGCGGTGGTCAGCGCCGACGCGGTGCGAAAACTCGCCTCGGGCGACCTCTCCCCCGCCGCCACCCCCTGGTTCGGCCAACTGATGGCGGGGCCGCAGATGCTGGCGTACCTCGTCACCGTCAACGAGTGGATGCTCCGCTACCGGATCGAAATCGACCTTTGAAAAACCAGGCCGGCCTGAGGCCGGCCCGGTCAGGCCATCAACAAACAGCCGCTTTCCAGGGGAACCGGAGAGTGGCTGTTTGAATGAGTGCAATGTACAAGGGAGAAAGCCGGATGAAGAAGGTCCTGGCCAGCCTCTTCATGTTTTGAACCGCCGCGGTCAGGAAGGATGGTTTTCCGGTACTGGCTCTTCCAGTAACACAATCTCGTATTCCCTCTGACCGTCTGCCTTTCTTCCTTCCAGCATCTTCTCCGCCCTCCCGCTTGTGCTCGTCCCTCCTAGGTATTCGACTTACGCCTTGCTTTTTCCTTTTGGTTTTTGCCAACTCCACACAAAATTAGCGCCCAGCCCTTGCGGACCGCGCGCCTTCGTTGATGTTCTGAGCCGCCGCGCGTATCGCGCGGCGGCTGTTTGAATGATTAACTACTGACGGCGGGCGGCAAAGCACTCGCTGCAATAGATCGGTCGGTCGCTCTTGGGAACAAAGGGAACACGGGTGGGTTTGCCGCACTCTGCGCACACGGTCTCGAACATCTCGCGGGGCTCACCCGGCGTCCCACGGCTGGCCTTGCGGGCGTCGCGGCAGGCCTTGCAGCGGGTGGGCTCGTTCTGGAAGCCCTTCTCCGCGTAGAAAGCCTGTTCTCCGGCGGTAAACACGAACTCATTCCCGCAATCCCGGCAAACCAGCGTCTTGTCCTCGTACATTGGAATTTCCCCCTGTGATCAATATGTTGGTTGCCAAGGACAGCTGACCTGGTCTTTGCCCCCACACCCGCCGGCCGGGATGCTCGCTCATGGGCGGTGACGCCCCCCACTACTGATCCTCTCAGCGTTGACGCTGGCCGGACTTACCTCTAAGCCGCACCATGCTCACCGGGACTTTGCCCGGGTTACGTGGATCGTTTTGCCTGCGACTGGCATCGATTCTCAACCACAGACCTGCCTATCGGCAACCGTCAAACATTATACTGCATTCCACGGGCAAAAGCAAGCGTTTCTTTAACCACATTTTTACGGCATTGCCCCATTTTTTTACTTTTTCCGCCGCGGCGCCCGGTCGACGGACCCGGCCAGCGCGATGAACCACACGTCCGCCGCGCCGGCCGCGCGAAGCGCCCGGGCGCAGGCGAGGGCGGTGGCGCCGGTGGTCAGCACATCGTCCACCAACAGCAGGCGCCGGCCCCGGACGTCGGCCGACGCGGCAAAGGCGCCGTCCAGGTTGAGGCGCCGCGCGGCACCGGTCAGCCGCGCCTGCTGGGCGGCGTCCCGAGTGCGCCGAAGCGCCTCAACCGCCGGCACACCCAACCGCCCGGCCAGCGCGCGGGCCAGGACCGCGGCCTGGTTGACGCCCCGCACCCGAAGGCGCGCCGGGTGCATCGGCACCGGCACCACCGCGTCCACGGCCCCGGGGGGCAGCTCCCGCCGGACCGTCTGCTCCATCGCCCGGGCCATCCAGTCCGCCATGCGGGCGACGCCCCCGTACTTCATGCGGCGGATCATGCCGCTCACCGGGCGGCGGTAGGGGTACGTAAAGCGGGCGGCGGAGAGCACCCCCTCCGGCCAATCGCCGCAGGTCGGGCAGGCACGCGGCCCGCGCCCCGCAGCAAGGGGACGCCCGCAGCGCGGACAGTGGAGGCCGGGAAAATCGGCCACAGGCCTCACAAGCCGCGCGCAGTCCGCGCACAGCCATTCCACGTCCGCCCCCGCGGGGCTTCCGCAGCCCATGCAGTTGGCGCGGGAGGGGTAGAGCGCCTCGAGCATCAGCGCCAGGGCCAGCTTCGCCCAGCCCATCACCGATCCCCCGACAGCGCCCGCAGCCGCTCCGCCAGCGCGCTGTAACGCCTCGAAACCTGCCGGTTCTCCACCATCCTGCGCATTACGTCCTCCCGCCCCACCACCACCACCAGGCGCTTTGCACGGGTGACCGCGGTGTAGAGAAGGTTCCTGGTCAGAAGCACCGGCGGCCCCGCCATCAGCGGCAACACCACCGCGTCAAATTCGCTGCCCTGGCTCTTGTGCACGCTGATGCAGTAGGAGAGCTCCAGCGCGTCGAGATCCGACTCGCCGTATTCGATCACCCGGTCGTCGTCAAAGCGCACGGTCAGCGCACGCTCCTCCGGGTCCACGGATTCCACATAGCCGATGTCGCCGTTGAAGGCCCCCTGACCTTCCTCGCCGTCCCGCGTCCAGGCGATCTGGTAGTCGTTTTTGATCTGCATCACCTTGTCGCCCGGGCGAAACACCGCGTCGCCCCGGACGAGGCAGCCCATGCCGCGGCGCTCGGGGTTCAGCGCGTCCTGCAAAAGCCGGTTCAGCCGGTAGACGCCCGCCTCGCCCTTCTTCATCGGCGCCATCACCTGGATGGCGCGCACCGGATCGACCCCCAGATAGCCGGGCAGCCGCCTGGACACCAGCGCCAGCACCGTCTGAGCGATCCTGTCGGCACCGTCGACGCGCTCAAAAAAGAAGTCGCTGTCCCTTCCGTTGGCCAGGGGCATTTCGCCGCTGTTGATGCGGTGGGCGTTGACGACGATCATACTCTCCTGCGCCTGGCGGAAGATCTCGGTCAGCCGCGCGAGGGGCACCACGCCGCTCTCGATCAGGTCGCCCAGCACGTTGCCCGCGCCCACGGAGGGGAGCTGGTCCGCGTCGCCCACCAGGATCAGCCGCGTGCCGGGCCTGAGCGCCCTCAAAAGCGAGCGCATCAAAAGCGTATCCACCATGCTGACCTCGTCCACGATCACCGCGTCCGCGTCCACGGGGTTGTCCTGATCCCGCTGAAAAACGCCCTCCTCGCCGCCGTACTCCAGCAGGCGGTGAAGGGTGCTGGCGCTGACGCCGGTGGCCTCGGTCATGCGCTTGGCGGCCCGCCCGGTGGGGGCCGCGAGGGCCACGGAGCCGCGCCGCGACAAAATCTCAATGATGCAGCGGATGCCCGTGGTCTTGCCGGTGCCCGGCCCGCCGGTGATCACCGTCACCGCACCCGAAACCGCCAGCGCCACCGCCTGCCGCTGCTCCGCGCCCAGCGTGACGCCGGACGCGCGCTCGTACCGATCGATGCCCTCCGCCTCCGCCGGCGGCGGCGCCATTTTCAGAAGCAGCGCCAGCCGCCGGGCGACCTCCGCCTCCGCGTCGTAGAGCCTGGCCAGGTATACCACATCCCGCCCGCCGGCGGGCGCCATCACCAGCCGGCCCTGAAGCGCCAGGGACCGCAGCCGGGGCTCGATCAGCGCCTCCGGCGCGCCGGTGAGAAGCGCGGTCTGCCAAAGCAGCGCGTCCCCGGGCAGGTACATGTGGCCGGCCACGCCGGCCGCCTCCTCCAGCACATAGGAAAGCGCGCAGCCCAGCCGCTCCGGCGATTCCGGCTCGATGCCCAGAGAATGCGCGATGGCGTCGGCGGTCTTGAAGCCGATGCCCTCCACCCGCTCCACCAGTTGGTAGGGGTTTTGCCGCACCGCGGCCTGGGTGTGCTCGCCAAAGGCGCGGAAGATCTTCATCGACAGCGCGGGGCTGATGCCGTAGCCCTGCAAAAACACCAGCGCCTGCCGCGCGGCGCGCTGCTCCGCGTAGGACCGGGCGATCGTCCGCGCCCGCTTGGGGCCGATGCCGGGGATCTCGCCCAGCCGCTCCGGATTTGCGTCGAGCACCGCCAGCGCGTCCTCGCCGAAATGCTTCACAATCTGCTTGGCGGTGACCGGTCCGACGCCCCGGATCAGCCCGGAGCCCAGATACCGCTCGATGCCGCCCACCGTTTCCGGCTCCACGTTTTCGCAGGAGACGATCTTTAGCTGGCGGCCGTACTCCGGATGGTCCACCCAGTCCCCCTCCAGGATCACCCGCTCCCCCGCCACCACATAGGCCAGCGCGCCCACCGCGGCAAAGCGCTCCCGGCCGGACTTGACCGAGAGCACGGAAAACCCGTTTACATCGTTTCGGAACACGATCTCCTCCACGACTCCTTCGACGCGCGGCATGGCGTTCCTCCCCGTGGTTGATGTGCCCTATTATATCGCCGCGCGGGCGGCTTGTAAAGGAAAGCGCCCATCCTGCGATGGGCGCTTTCCTTTGGCGATCCGGAAGGGGCTCGAACCCTCGACCTCCAGCGTGACAGGCTGGCATTCTAACCAACTGAACTACCGGACCATGTGGGCCAGAATCGGCCCGAGAAATTGGTGGGCCTTCAGGGACTTGAACCCCGGACCGATCGGTTATGAGCCGACTGCTCTAACCGGCTGAGCTAAAGGCCCGCGCTTTCAGGAACGACGCACCGACATTGCCAACAACGCCGGTGCGTCCATGGTGACCTCTAGGGGACTCGAACCCCTGTTACCGCCGTGAAAGGGCGGTGTCTTAACCGCTTGACCAAGAGGCCACAATCGCGCAGGCTTGAAGATGGTCGGGGTGACAGGATTTGAACCTGCGACCCCATGCTCCCAAAGCACGTGCGCTACCGAACTGCGCTACACCCCGCTGGGGTTCGTCCAAGCCCGCTCGGGCGACGCAGATTATTATACCAAACCCGAGGGCCTTCGTCAACACCCCTATCTGAAAATTTACCATGTTTTCAGCCCGCGCGGATCCCGGCGGATTCAGCTGCCGATCTTCTCCGCGTCGTAGGGGGTTTCCTGGTAGACGCAGTAGTTGAGCCAGTTCTGGAACAGGAGGTTCGAATGGGCGCGCCATACCACCACCGGCTCCCTGGCGGGGTCGTCCTCCGGAAAGTAGTTGCAGGGCACGGGCACGTTTTTCATGCCCCGCTTGAGATCCCGCTCGTACTCCGTGCGCAGCGTGTTGGGATCGTACTCGGAATGGCCGGTCACGAACACGCGCTTGCCCAGCGGCGACGACGCGATGTACACGCCCGCCTCGTCGCTGACGGACAGGAGCGTCAGCTCCGGCACGGCCAGAATATCCTCCGCCCGCACCTCGGTGTGCCGGGAGTGGGGCGCGTAAAACACGGAATCAAACCCGCGCATCAGCGGGTGTCCCGGCGCCAGCACCTTGTGAGGGAACACGCCGGAGCACTTCATGCCCAGCGGATACTTGGGAATGCCGTAGTGATAGTACAGCCCCGCCTGCGCCGCCCAGCAGATGTAGAGCGTGGAAAACACGTGCTTTTCCGCCCAGCGCAGGATGCGGGTCAGCTCTCCCCAATAGTCCACATCTTCAAAGCGCATCATCTCCACCGGCGCGCCGGTGATGACCAGACCGTCAAATTTTTCATCCTTGACGTCGTCAAATGTCTTATAAAAGGCGTCCAGATGCAGCTTGGACGTATTGACGCTCTCGTGGGTGGCGGTGTGCAGAAGCGTCACCTCCACCTGCAGCGGCGTGTTGCCGATCACGCGGAAGAGCTGGGTTTCGGTGACTTCCTTGTTGGGCATCAGGTTGAGGATCGCCACCCGGAGGGGGCGGATGTCCTGGGTGGAGGCGCGCTCCTCCGTCATGACAAATATATTCTCATCGCGGAGCACCTGCACCGCGGGCAGGTTGTCGGGAATTCTGACGGGCATGGTCTTCCTCCTATTCTCCGACCCGGATGACCGCACCGGCTGACCTGTACGTGCTTTTGAACAGGCGCTTGCGGCTGATCTCCTTGCCGTTCGCATCGTAGTAAACCCGATAGGTATCCGCCGTGTAGCCCTTGCGGGCAGACTCCACCACCACCCGCTCGCCCGGCGCCAGCGACGAATCCACGATGATCTTGTCCGCTTTCGGGTTGTAGGTTCCGGTCTTTTTGGAAACCACCTTGACGGTGACTCCGTCGTCCAGCACCTTTCCGTAGATGCTGAAGGTCACCTTTTTGTCCTTGCCCAGCGTGGCGACGATGTAGACCGGGTAGAGGCCGTTGTTTTTGAACTTGAAGTCCTGGTTCGGCCAGTTGACCGCCGCATCCTTGCCCAGGTCCACGTACACCGAGGGAATCGAATGGGGGGACCGCTCGACGATCTCAAGATCCGCCTTGGCGACGGCGTTAAAGAGCGTCGTGGACACCTGGCAGATGCCGCCCCCCACCTGCTGCGTGTGCATGCCGTTTTCCAGCGCGCCCGCGGGCTTGTAGCCCTTTTTCGTGGTGCGCTCCCCCAGCGCCTTGTTGAAGGAGAAGGTTTCGCCCGGCTGCACGACGGTGCCCGTCACCGTCTTGCAGGCGACCTTGATGTTGGTCAGCCGGTTGCTGTTGGAGAACGAGGCGTTGGTGGTGGCGGAGGCAATCTTGCCGAACTGCCTGGACAGCTCCTCCGCGGTCAGCGGCGGATCGATCTCGTCGCGGACGATCTCCATCTGTCCGCCGCCCGAATCCACCTTGTCCAGCACCTGGCGCATCAGCCTGTCCGCGTCCACCACGTAGCCCACCGTTCCGTCCTCGAAGGTGAACTTGAGCTTGGTGATCGAAAAATCCGTCACCCGGGCGTTGGTCCCCGGTTGGGTGAGCTCGGTGGCGATGGGCGTCAGAACCCCGAGCAGCCTGCCCTCGTCGATGGTGCGGCTGATCACATAGTCCCGCGACCACTCGCCCGAGGCGCGGGACGCCGCCACATAGCGCTCCTCAAAGGAACCGTAGCGGCCCACGGCCCAGGCGCTGTCCAGAATCTTTCTGTAATCGCTCGAATAGCCGAAGGCGTCCGATTCCAGCGTCCACTTCTTGTCGCCGAAGGTGAGCTCCACAAAATAGGCGCTGCGGTGCTGCTCGTCCAGCGCCTGGAAATAGGCCAGGGCGGTGGCGTAGTCCATGTCGCTGACGTCCACGCCGTCGATGGTCAGCCCCGGGTAGAAGGTCGCCCGGTCCACCAGCGCGCGCTTTTCAAGAAAACTCCGGTAAGCGCCCAGCCGCTGCCCGACGTTCAGCCCCACCACCGCCAGCACGCAGGCCAGCGCGGCCGAAACAGGACCGGCCCACCAACTTTGACGGGCCTTTTTGCGCCGCGCGACGCGGGATTCGGGCGATCGGGCCGCCTGCCCGGCCGCCTTGCGGTCAGACATAAAAACCTTCCTCATTCCGATCGGAAATATAGCGGATCATTGCCGGTTATGGTCTATTATAGCCCATTTAAGCCCCTTCCTTCCAGCCCTGTACGGGTAAATTTACAATATTATCCACATTTGGACGCACAAACGCCGGAACCGCCCGTCGGTTCCGGCGTTTGGCTGTCGAAAAGGGGCGCCCCCGCTTCAGAAGAGGCCGGAGATCCGCCCGTCCTCGTCCACGTCGATGCGCTCGGCCGCCGGGGCCTTGGGCAGGCCAGGCATGGTCATGATGTCGCCGGTGAGCACGACGATGAAGCCCGCGCCGGCCGACACCCGAAGGGCTTTCACCGCAACCTCAAACCCTTCCGGCGCGCCCAGAAGCGCCGGCCTGTCGGAAAAGCTGTATTGCGTCTTGGCCATACATACCGGCAGGCCGGAAAAACCCATCTCATCCAGCTTCTTCAACTGCTTTCTCGCCTCGGGGCTGAACTCGGCCCGCGCGCCGCGGTACACGCGCCGCACGACGGCGCCAATCTTTTCCTCGATGGACTGATCCAGCGAATAGCAGTATTCCAGCGGCCCGGCCGTCTGCGCGGCCACCAGCTCGGCCAGCGCCACACCGCCCGCGCCGCCCTTTTCCCACACCTCGCTGAGCGCCGCCGGCAAATCCAGCGCGCGGCACTTTGCCATCAAAAGCTCAAGCTCCGCCGGCGTGTCCGTCGGGAAGCGGTTGACGGCCACCACCACGGGAAGGCCGAACACCCCCCGCAGGTTTTCCGCGTGGCGCGCGAGGTTTTCAAAGCCCGCCTCCAGCGCCGCCAGGTTCTCGGCCGCGAGGGCGTCTTTCCGGACGCCGCCGTGCATCTTGAGGGCGCGCACGGTGGCCACCAGCACGGCCGCGTCCGGCTTCAGGCCCGCCGCGCGGCACTTGATGTCCAGAAATTTCTCCGCGCCCAGATCCGCGCCGAAGCCCGCCTCGGTCACCACGTAGTCGCCGCACTTCAGCGCCATGCGGGTGGCCAGCACGGAGTTGCAGCCGTGGGCGATGTTGGCGAAGGGGCCGCCGTGCACAAAGGCGGGCGTATGCTCCAGCGTCTGCACCAGATTGGGCTTGACGGCGTCCCGAAGCAGCGCCGCCATCGCGCCCTCGGCCTTGAGATCGCCCGCGGTGACAGGCGTCTCATCGTAGGTATACCCCACGATCATGCGGCCCAGCCGCGCCTTGAGGTCCGTCATGCCGTCTGCCAGGCACAGCGCCGCCATGACCTCCGAGGCCACGGTGATGTCGTAGCCGTCCTCCCTGGGCGTGCCGTTGACGCGGCCGCCCAGGCCGTCCACCACGCTTCTCAGTTGGCGGTCGTTCATGTCCACGCAGCGGCGCCAAGCGATGCGCCGCGGATCAATCCTCAGCGCGTTGCCCTGATAGATGTGGTTGTCCAGCATCGCGGCCAAAAGGTTATTGGCCGCGCCGATGGCGTGAAAGTCGCCGGTAAAGTGCAGGTTGATGTCCTCCATGGGGATCACCTGCGCGTAGCCGCCGCCCGCGGCGCCGCCCTTGACGCCGAACACCGGGCCCAGCGACGGCTCGCGAAGCGCCGCCACAGCCCTGCGCCCGGTGCGCCGGAGTGCGTCGGCCAGCCCGACGGTGGTGGTGGTCTTGCCCTCGCCCGCGGGGGTCGGGGTGATGGCGGTGACGAGAATCAGCTTGCCGTCCGGCTTCCGGCTCTCCCGGAGAAAACCCAGATCAATCTTGGCCTTGCCACGGCCGTAAATCTCCACATGCTTTTCGTCGATGCCCGCCGCCCGGGCGATATCCCCGATCGAAAGCGGCTGCGCGGCCTGCGCGATTTCAATGTCGGTCAGCACTCGTTTCTCCTCCAGTACACTTCCGGGCGTTCGCCAGGCGGATCGCGTGGGTGGGGCAGACGCGCACGCAGTCGCCGCAGCGGATGCACTCCGGGCTGTTGGGGTTGATCTGCGGGTTGACGCCCATCTTGCACACCCGCTCGCAGGCGCCGCAATGGACACAGGCGTTTTCATCCACCGAAAGGCGCATCAGCGCAATGCGGTTAAACGGCGCGTAGAAGGCGCCCAGGGGGCACAGATACTTGCAGAACGGGCGGTAGTATACCAGCGCGCCGACGAGAATCACCAGCGCGAGGGCAATCTTCCAGAGGAATCTCAGGCCCACCAGCGGGCGGATCGATTCGTTCCCGGCCAAAAGCGCCCCGCCCGCCACCGTGCCCGCCGGGCACAGCCACTTGCAGAACTGCGGACTGCCCAGGCCAAATTCGTTCACCAGCACGAGGGGGCCGAGAATCACAAAGAGGATCAGCACGGCGTACTTGACCCATACCAGCCCCCTGTGGCCGGGCAGGTTCTTCTTTTTCCACCTCTTGGGCAGCGGGATTTTGTAAATCAGGTCCTGGAGCAGCCCAAAGGGGCAGGCCCAGCCGCAGATGAAGCGCCCGAACACGCTGCCCACAAAGAGCAGAAAACCGACCACGTAGAGCGAAAAATAGCTGCCGCGCCCCGCGAGCACCGCCTGCAGCGACCCGATGGGGCACGCGCCCAGCGCGCCCGGACAGGAATAGCAGTTGAGCCCCGGCACGCAGATGGATTTGCTCCAGCCGGAGAAGATGCGCCCGTTGACAAAGCCCAGCGCGTAGCCGTTGGTGAGTGCCGCCCACGCAAGCTGGAAAAGAGTCCGCCGGCTCTTGGGCCTTTTCCGGTCAGCCAAGGCCGATACACTCCAAACAGATTCGCGCCGCCTTCTGAAAGACCTGGCCGGCCTCACCCGCCGCCACGCCTGCCGCAATCATCCACGCGGCGAGAACGATCATCATCACCGCGGCCCAGTTGCGCCTAAGCGCCGGAAAAAACCCGCGGGCCTCTTTTTCGCTTGTCAAACGGCTCACCTCTCGTATGTAGCATAGCACAATTGCGAAACCCTGTAAAGATTGACAGCCAGCCGCCAAAAGAGATATAATTCGTGTCAGAAATGCGGATATTGGGAGGCGTGCACCTTGAAAAAAAGCCAGGAATTCGAGCTTCGGAAGTACGTCGGCAATCTCGACACCCTCTGCGGCATCTCCTCGTTCACCTATGACGACGGCCCCGCCCGGGGCGTAAAAGCCTTCCGCGCGAAAAACGGCCGGGGTCTGAGCCTGACCGTCGCGGCGGACCGGGGCCTTGACATTCCCTACGCGTCCTTTAAGGGCGTTCCGGTGGGCTTTTCGTCGGTCACGGGGCTGCGCGCCCCCGCCTTCTACGTGGAAAACGGCGCGGCGGGCTTTTTGCGGCAGTTCTACGCGGGGCTGCTTACCACCTGCGGCATCACCTACGCCGGCGCGCCCTGCGAGGACGAGGGCGAAGCGCTGGGCCTTCACGGCCCCTACGACAACACCCCCGCCAAGGGCGTCGTGGCGGAGAGCTTCTATGACGGCGACGAGAAAAAGCTGCGCCTCTCCGGCAGCGTGCGCCAGGCGCGCGTGTTCGGCGAGAACATGCTGCTGAAGCGCGAAATGACCATCGACACCGAGCGCAGCGTCATCCGCGTGAAGGACGTCGTCGAAAACCAGGGCTTTTCCGAGCAGCCGCTGATGCTGGTGTACCACATCAACTTCGGCTATCCGCTGCTGGACGAGGGCGCCCGCGTCTACGCCAATTCAAAAACCGTGACGCCCCGGGACGAAATCGCAAAAGCCAATTTCTCCAAGTACACCCTCATCGAGGCGCCGGAGGTCGGCCGCCCGGAGGAGTGCTTCTTCCACACCCAGCCCGAGGGCGAGGCCTTTGCGATGCTCCACAATCCGAAGCTGGGCATCGCCGCCGTCGTGCGCTACGACGACCGGGTGCTGCCGCTCCTTTGCCAATGGAAGTGCATGCACGCGGGTGACTACGCGCTGGGCCTCGAGCCCACCACCGCGGGCGTGCTGGGCCGCGCGGACGCCCGCGCCGCGGGCATGCTCCCGACCCTCGCCCCCGGCGAGACCCGCGAGTTCAATTTCTCCATTGAGCTGACCGACAACGGCGCGGCCATCGACGCCCTCAAGGCGAAGGCCGTCAAGTAGCGCCCGACAGAAAAAGGCCCGCCCCGTGTATCCGGGGCGGGCCTTTTCACACGGGTCAGATGGGCGGCTTCTGCACGATGCGCCGGGCGACGCTCACCAGCCGCTCGCCCGTTTCCATGCTGCGCTTTTGCAGGTAGCGATGGGCTTCGGACTCGGTCATGCCGGTGCGCATCAGGATCGACTTGGCCTCGCCCACCAGCGCCTCCTCGCCGGCGGTACGGCGGGGCGGGTTCGCCTGCGCCTTTTCCGCCAGCTGCCGCAGCATGGACACGGAGGTCAATAGTTCGCTCCGCGAGAAGGGCGCGGGCAGCTTGAAGATGGCTTCGTTTTCACAAAAATCCAGCTGCACGTTCTTGGCGACGACCAGCACGATGGACGCGGGACCCAGGTCGTAGGCCAGTCCGTCCGCGGTCATGTCCTGAAACTTGTAGCCGCAGACCACCAGCGCGCGGCCCATCTCGTGGGCGGCGCGCAGCACCTCTGCGCCCGTATGGCACACCATCTTCGGCGGCATGCCGCCGCTCTCCAGCGTTTCCCGGACGAGATTGCACTGCTTTTCGCCCTCAAAGGCGACGATGAGGCGGTTCATGCGCGTCCCCCCTTCCGCGGACCGAATCCATGGCGCGCGTCCGCGTCAATAGGTGACGATGTACTTTTCAATCTCCCAGTTGGTGACGCGGGTGCGGTAGTCGTTCCACTCCGCCTCCTTGCCCGCGACGTACTGGACGCTGGCGTGGGGGCCCAGCGCATCCATCATCAGATCGTCCTGCTTCAGGGCCTCCAGCGCCTCCTTGAGGGAGCCCGGCAGGTTGTCGATGCCCTTCTCGCAGCGCTCGCCGCTGCACATTTCAAAGATGTTCTCGGTGATCTCCGGCGGCGGCGTCATGCCCTTCTCGATGCCGTCCAGGCCCGCCGCAAGGCAAAGCGCCAGCGCCAGGTAGGGATTGCAGGCCGGGTCGGGGCAGCGCAGCTCCACGCGGGTGGACTGGCCGCGGGCGGCCGGGATGCGGATCAGCGCGCTCCGGTTGCTGGCGGACCAGGCCAGGTAGCAGGGCGCCTCGTAGCCGGGCACCAGCCGCTTGTAGGAATTGACCAGCGGGTTGGTGACGGCGGACATGCCCTTCACGTGGGCCAGCAGGCCCGCGATGAAGCTGTAGGCTTCCTTGGATAGGCCGCGCTTGTCCGACGGATCGTGGAACACGTTTTTGCCATCCTTGAAAAGCGACATGTTGGTGTGCATGCCGGAGCCGTTGACGCCGAAGAGCGGTTTGGGCATGAAGGTGGCGTGCAGCCCGTTTTTCTGGGCCAGCGTCTTGACGGTGAGCTTGAAGGTCATGATGTTGTCTGCGGCGGACAGCGCGTCGGCGTATTTGAAGTCGATCTCGTGCTGGCCGGCGGCCACCTCGTGGTGGGACGCCTCGATCTCAAAGCCCATCTGCTCCAGCGCCAGGCAGATCTCGCGGCGGGTGCCCTCGCCGTGATCCAGCGGACCCAGGTCAAAGTAGCCCGCCTCGTCGCCGGTCTGGGTGGTGGGCCTGCCCTCGGAATCGGTCTGGAACAGGAAGAACTCGCACTCGGGCCCCACGTTGAAGGCGTACCCCATCGACGCCGCCTTCGCCAGCATGCGCTTCAGAACGCTGCGCGGGTCGCCCACAAAGGGCGTGCCGTCCGGGTTGTACACATCGCAGATCAGCCGCGCCACCTTGCCGTGCTGCGGCCGCCAGGGCAGCACCACAAAGCTGGAAAGGTCCGGGCGCAGGTACTGATCCGATTCGTGGATGCGCACAAAGCCCTCGATGGAGCTGCCGTCGATCATGATCTGGTTGTTGACCGCCTTTTCGATCTGCGAGGCGGTGATGGCCACGTTCTTCAGCTGGCCAAAGATGTCGGTAAACTGCATCCGGATGAACTTGATGTCCTCTTCGGTCACGATCCGGACGATGTCGTCCCTGGTATACTTCGCCATGCGCCGACTCCTCGTTTCCTTGCATATTCCCGGGCAACGGGCATTGAAAAAGAGCGCCGTCGCTCGTTTGATGGCCGATTATAGCACGCTGAAAACCGACCTGTCAATGTAGAAATGAAAACCAGGAATAAAATTATTGCAAACTTTTCGGCCACGCCCGCGCATCTTGCCCGAAATGTGCAGGATTGAAATTGTGAGCTTCAAAAATTTTCGCTTGACATCGGCGGGCTTCCGTGGTAAGATACGGGCCATAATCGAATACCAAATGCGATGATGGAGAAAAGTACCGGGGAGATGCTGTCCAAGAGAGCGGGCGACGGTGGGAATCCCGCACGTGCATCCCGGGGAAGAACACTCCGTAGCGGCAAATCGAACGCCCCCGGGCCAGTAGAGGAGACGTGAAGGCGGCACGTTACAACCGCACGGGCTTTGTTGAGCCTTAGGAGAGACCGCTTCGGCGGTAAATCAGGTGGCACCACGGATTGGCGGCAATTCGTCCTGAAATATTCAGGACGGGCCGCGCGAAAATTCGGAGGTGCGTTTTTTATGTGTTCGATCATGGGTTTTGAAAAGCGGAGCATCCCCTTTGAAGCCATGCTGGAGGCCTTTGGCCGGAGCGCGTCCCGGGGGCCGGACATGTCCCGCGTGGAGGAGGCCGGGCGCGGCTGGCTGTGCTTTCACCGGCTGGCCATCATGGGCCTGACGGAGCGCGGCATGCAGCCCTTTGCGCTGGACGGCGACATGGTGGTGGCCAACGGCGAGCTTTACGGCTTCCGCCCCGTCAAGCAGGCGCTGTCCGAAAAGTATGCCTTTGAGAGCGACAGCGACTGCGAGCTTTTGCTGCCCCTCTACCGGGAGCAGGGGCTGGACATGTTCAAGAACCTGGACGCGGAATTCGCGATGATCCTCTACGATTCCAAAAAAGACGCGCTCATCGCCGCGCGGGACCCCATCGGCATCCGCCCGCTGTATTACGGCCGCCTGGCGGACGGGTCGCTGGTGTACGCCAGCGAGCCCAAGAACCTGGTGGGGCTGGTGCAGACGATCCTCCCCTTTCCACCGGGCTGCTACGCGGTGAACGGCGAAATCACCCGCTATGCGGACATCGCCCATGTCGAATCCCACTTTGACGCCGACATCGAAACCCTCTGCGAGGGCATCCGCACCCGGCTGATCGCCGGGGTGGAAAAGCGGCTGGACGCCGACGCGCCGCTGGGCTTCCTCTTGAGCGGCGGACTGGACAGCTCCCTGGTGTGCGCCATCTCCGCGCGGCTGATCCAAAAACCCATCCGCACCTTTTCCGTGGGCATGGACGTGGACGCCATCGACCTCAAGTACGCCCGCGTGGTGGCCGACTACATCGGCAGCGAGCACACGGAGGTCATCATCTCCGAAAAGGACGTGCTGGAGGCGCTGCCTCGCGTGGTAGGGCTCCTGGGCACCTACGACATCACCACCATCCGCGCCTCCATCGGCATGTACCTGGTGTGCAGGTACATCCGCGAGCACACGGACGTGCGGGTGCTGCTCACCGGCGAGATCTCCGACGAGCTCTTCGGCTACAAGTACACCGACTTCGCGCCCGACGCCGAGGCCTTCCAGCGGGAGTCCGAAAAGCGCATCCGCGAACTGCACATGTACGACGTGCTGCGCGCCGACCGCTGCATCTCGGTCAACTCCATCGAAGCGCGGGTGCCCTTCGGCGACCTGGAATTCGTGCGTTATGTGATGGCCATCGACCCCCGGCGCAAGATGAACACCTACAAGATGGGCAAGTACCTGCTGCGCCGCGCCTTTGAGGGCGACTGGCTGCCCCTTTCGATCCTCTACCGCGACAAGGCGGCCTTCAGCGACGCGGTGGGCCACTCCATGGTCGAGGACCTCAAGGCCTTCGCCGAAGCGCGGTATACCGACGCGGAATTTGCCGCCGGGGCCGCGAAGTACGACTTCGCCACCCCCTTTACCAAGGAGAGCCTGCTGTACCGCGACCTGTTCGAGTCCTTTTACCCCGGCCAGGCGCGGATGGTGGACGACTTCTGGATGCCCAACCGCCGCTGGGCGGGCTGCAATGTCAACGACCCCTCCGCCCGCGTGCTGGCCAACTACGGCGCCAGCGGCGTGTGACGCGCGGCCGCGCCGGATCGGCCATTCATTATCCGCACAAAATGTCGTGTGCCCCCGGGCGGGCATCCCCATAAAAGCGCACTATGCGTGCGCTTTTATGGGATATTTACGCCTTATGTCCGGATATTGCCCAATCAAAAAATGTATATTTATACATATTATGCATTTAACAGGTGGCCCGTCTTCCATTTTCTCTGTAAATGTGGTACAATGGCGTCAGATCAACGCACGAGGCTTGGAGCGCGCATTCCGGCGCGCCCGAAGGACGAAGACGCCCGCCCCGCGCGCCACAGACGACAACTTGCGCGCTGCGCGGGCGAAGATGCCCGGCCGGCGCGCGCCATTTTTGGAAGGAAGGTGCAAACATGCTGGAAAACAGAGTGATCCCGGGCGCCTGCACGGGGCTCGAATGGTTTGCGGAAGGCGAGGCGGTGCCCTCCGTGTCGCCGGTGGACGGCGGGGTGCTGGGCCGCGTGCGCCAGGCAACCCCGGCCGACCTTTCCCGCGTGCTGGACGCTGCGGCGGCGGCCTTTCCCGCGTGGCGCGCGGTTCCCGCGCCGCGCCGGGGCGAAATTGTGCGCCAGTTTGGGCTGAAGCTTCGGGAAAACAAGCGCAGGCTGGGGGAAATGGTGTCCCGGGAGATGGGCAAGATCCTGCAGGAGGGCATGGGCGAGGTGCAGGAGATGATCGACGTCTGCGACTTCGCGGTGGGGCTGTCCCGCCAGCTCTACGGCCTCACCATCGCCTCCGAGCGCCCCGGCCACCGGATGATGGAGCAGTACCATCCGCTGGGCGTCGTGGGTGTGATCAGCGCGTTCAACTTCCCGGTGGCGGTGTGGTCCTGGAACGCGATGGTGGCGGCGGTGTGCGGCGACGTCGTCGTATGGAAGCCCTCCGGCAAGGTGCCGCTGTGCGCGGTGATGGTAATGGAGCTTCTGGGCGAGGTGCTGAAGGAAAACGGCGTGCCCGAGGGCGTGTTCAGCCTGGTGGTGGGCGGAGGAAAGAGCGTGGGCGAGGCGCTGCTGCGCGACCCCAGGGTCAGCCTCGTGTCCTTCACCGGCTCCACCGGCGTGGGGCGGCATGTGTCCGAAACCGTGGCCGCCCGATTCGGCCGCACCATTTTGGAACTGGGCGGCAACAACGCGGTGATCGTCGCCCCCTCCGCGGACATGCGTCTGGTGGTGCCGGGCGTCGTGTTCGGCGCGGCGGGCACCACCGGGCAGCGCTGCACCACCATCCGCCGGGCGATCATCCACGAAAGCGTGTTTGAAAAGACCGCCGCCAGCCTCGCGGATGCCTATGCCAAGCTGCGGGTGGGCGATCCGCTGGACGAGGCCGTGCACATCGGCCCGATGATCGACCAGGGCGGCGTGGCGCTGTTCCGGAACACCATTGAGCGCGCCGTGGCCCAGGGCGGGCGGCTCATTACCGGCGGCGAGGTGCTGCCCAACCCCTCCGGCTGCTACGTGCGGCCCGCCATCCTGGCCATGAAACCGGGCATGCCCCTCCTCCGGGAGGAAAACTTCTGCCCGGCGCTCTACCTGATCCCCTACGCGGGCGGCATCGAGGAAGCCATCCGAATCCAGAATGATTCGGCCCACGGCCTGTCCTCCGCCATCTTCACAAACGACCTGCGGGAGGCGGAGACCTTCCTGTCCTATGCCGGTTCGGATTGCGGCATCGCCAACGTCAACATCGGCACCTCCGGCGCGGAGATCGGCGGCGCCTTCGGCGGCGAAAAGGAAACGGGCGGCGGCCGCGAAAGCGGCTCCGACGCCTGGAAGGCCTACATGCGGCGCCAGACCTGCACCGTCAACTACTCCCGGGACCTGCCCCTCTCCCAGGGCATCGACTTCCGGCTGGACTGACCCACGAAAGGAGGCGCCTCCATTGAAAGCGCATCAGATTCTTCCGACGCTGAAGCAGTACATTCTCACCGACGGCTTCCGCCTGCTGCCGGACTTTGACCGCTCCCACGGCTCCCACGTGGTGGACCTCGCCACCGGCGAGGCGTACCTGGACTTTTGCACCTTCTACGCCTCCATGCCCATCGGCTACAACCACCCGGCGCTGAAGGGCGACGCCTTCCGGGAGGACGTTGTGCGCTACAGCGTGTTCAAACCCTCCAATCCGGACTTTTATTCCGTGCCCTACGCGCGGTTTGTGGAGCGGATTGCCTCCATGCTGCCGGAGGACATGCGGCGGCTGTTCCTCATCGACACCGGGGCGCTGGCGGTGGAAAACGCGATGAAGGCCGCCTTTGACTGGAAGGCGAAAAAGAACATCGCCAAGGGCGCGCCCGGCGGCGCGGACAAGATTCTCTACTTCCGGCGCGCCTTCCATGGCCGCACCGGCTACGCCCTCAGCGCCACCGACTCGCCCCACATCGCAAAGACGCTGCACTTCCCGCGCTTCGACTGGCCGATGTTTGATCCGCCGATCCGCCGCTTTCCCGACGACCCGGGCTATGAAGCCCGAGTGGCGAAGTGCCTCGGCGAAATCGACGCCTGGTGCGCCGCCCACCCGGACGAGGCCGCGGCGCTGATCGTGGAGCCGGTGCAGGGCGAGGGCGGCGACCGGCACATGGGCGCCTCCTTCTTCAGGGGGCTGCGCGATCTGGCCGACCGGCACGGGTTTTTGCTGATCTTCGACGAGGTGCAGACCGGCATGGGCCTCACCGGAAAGAACTGGGCCTGGCAGCACTTTGGCGCCCGGCCGGACATCCTGGTCTTCGGCAAGAAGGCGCAGGTGTGCGGCATCGCGGCGGGCCCGCGCATCGACGAGGTTCCGGACAACGTGTTTCGCGTGTCCTCGCGCATCAGCGGCACCTGGTGCGGCAACGCCATCGACTACCTCCGGGGCGCGCTGGCCATCGGCGTCATCCAGTCGGAGCGCCTGGTGGAAAACGCCGCCGCCCGGGGTGAAACGCTGCAAAAGGGCCTTGCGGCGCTGGCAAAGGAGCATCCCGTCGCCTCCCAGGCCCGGGGACTGGGGCTGATGGCCGCCATCGACCTCTCGGACGAAGAAACCACCCGGCGCGTCGTGCGCCGCTGCTACGAGGAAGAAAAGATGCTGCTGCTCACCAGCGGCACCCGCACCATCCGCTTCCGCCCGGTGCTGGACGTGACGGAGGCGGACATTTTGGATGGCCTGGCGCGCCTTTCCCGCGCGCTGGCAAAGGAGGCGGCAAACGCATGAAGCCCTTTGCCGGAAAAACCGCGCTGATCACCGGCGCGGGCGGCGGCATCGGCCGCGCGCTGGCGGCGGCGCTGGCTTCGGGCGGCGCAAACCTGGCCCTCTGCGGCCGGAACGTCCAGCGGCTCTCAGAGAGCTGTGAAATCGTCCGCGCCGCGGGCGCGGAGGCCGTCCCGCTTCCCGGGGACCTGACGGAGGACGGCTGCCCCGCGGCGTGCGTCAGGCGGGCCGTCAACCGCTTCGGCCGGCTGGACATCCTCGTCAACAACGCCGGCGAGGTGCTGTCAAAGCCCTTCGAGGACATCACCCCGGAGGAGTACGACCGCGTGATGGCCGTCAACGCCCGCGCGCCATTTTGGATGTGCCAGGCGGCGCTTCCACACCTGAAGGCGGCCCGGGGCGCGATTCTCAACATCGGCTCCGTGGTGTCCCACAAGGGCTACCCGCTGCAAAGCGCCTACGGCGCGTCAAAGCACGCGCTTTTGGGGTTCACCAAGGCGCTGGCGGCGGAGGTGGCCGCAGACGGCGTGCGGGTCATGATGCTCAGCCCCGGCACGGTGCTGACGGACATGGCCTGGCGGGTGCGGCCCGACCTCGACCCCGACGCGCTGATCCTGCCGGAGGAGATCGCGGAGCTGGCGGTCTTCATGCTGTCGCGGAAAACCGCCCTCATCGACGAGATCCAGACCCGCCGCCCCGGCAAGGGGCCCTTTGCCTGACCAAAGAATCCTGGGCCTCTGAGCGCAAGCACAATCCCTCCCGCGCATAGGCTATTGAGCGGGGAGGGATTTTTATGGAAAGAAGCGTCTGTCCGCTGGGGGATACCTACACCGTGCGGGAGGGAGACACGCTGCAGCGCATCGCGCGCGGCCTGGGCATCACACAGCGGGCGCTGATCGCCCAGAACCCGCTGGTGGACCCGCTGCGCCTCCAGCCGGGGCAGGTGCTCTGCGTCCCGCGCGGAGCCGGGCCGGGCCCCGCGCAGCCGCCGCCCGCGCCCCAGCCCCAAAGGCCCGCACCCCGGCCCCCGCAGATGCCGCGCCTCGCGCCCGAGCCGCCCTGCGCGCCGGGGTACCGCCGGGGCACCGTGCAGCCGGGCGAGCGGATTGAGGACCTCCTCGTCCGCTACGACGTTTCCTACCGCGCGATGCGCGCCGCCAACCCCTCCCTTTCCGACCAGCCGCAGCCCGGCCAGCGCTACTGCGCGCCGCCCGCGGGCTCCCGCGGCTGCCGGACCTATACGCTGGCGCGGGGCGATACGCTGGAGCGGGCCGCCGCGCGGACGCGCACCTCCCCCGGCGCGCTGCTTCGCCTGAACCCTGCCATGGCGCCCCGGGACTTTACCGCAGGCCGGGTGATCTGCATCGAATAGGAAGACAAAAGCGGCCCCGAAGCTTCGGGGCCGCCCGCGCTTTTGGGGCCGGGCCGCGCAATCAGTTGGCGGCCTCGTTGTGCATGTCAATGGCGCGCCGGAACTGGGTTTCAAACAGCTCGCGGTAGATGCCGTGCATCGCCATCAGCTCGTCGTGGCGGCCGCGCTCCTTGATCTCGCCGTCGGTGAGCACCAGAATCTGATCCGCCGCCAGCACTGTGGACAGCCGGTGGGCGATGACAATGGAGGTGCGCCCCTTCATCAGCGCGTCCAGCGCGTCCTGGATGTGGCTCTCGCTGATGGAGTCGAGGGACGAGGTGGCCTCGTCCAGGATCAGAATCTTTGGGTCCTTCAAAACCACGCGGGCAATGGACATGCGCTGCTTTTCGCCGCCGGAGAGCTTCAGCCCCCGGTTGCCCACCCGCGTCTTGTAGCCGTCGGGCTGGGCGGCAATGAAGTCGTGGATGTTGGCGGCGCGGCAGGCCGCCTCCAGCTCCTCCATCGTGGCGTCCTCCTTGGCGCAGCGCAGGTTTTCCTCGATGGTGCCGTTGAAGAGGTAGGTATCCTGCGTCACCATGCCGATGCCGGCGCGCAGGTACGTGAGGTCAATGTCGCGCACGTCAGTGCCGCCGATCCGGACCGTGCCGCCCGTCACATCGTACAGGCGGGGAATCATGTTGACCAGCGTGGACTTGCCGGCGCCCGAAGGCCCGACGATGGCGAACATTTCGCCGCCGGGCAGCGTAAAGTCGATGTCCCGGAGGATTTCAAGCCCCGGGGCGTAGGCAAACTGCACGTGGTCAAAGCGGATGTCCATCTTTTCCAGCGGAGGCTGCACGGCGTCGGGCTTGTTGAGGATGTTATTCTTCCGGTCCAGATAATCGAAGATGCGGGTGAAGAGCGCCATGGAGCGGGTGATGTCCACCTGCACGTCCGTGAGGCTCTGCAGCGGCCGGTACAGCCGGTTGACCAGCGCCACCGTGGAGGTGATGACGCCGACGCTGAGGTTCGGGTCCAGCCCCTTGAGGATCATGAAGCCGCCGGCGCAGTAGATCAGAAGCGGGCCCGCCTGGGAGAACATGCTCATCATCATCTTGAACCACTTGCCGGAGCGCTGCTCCCGCATGGTCCAGAGGGTCACTTCCTCGTTGACCTTTTTGAACTGCTCGTAGTCGTTGTCCTCGCGGGTGAAGAGCTTGGTCAGCAGCGAGCCGCTGACCGACAGCGTTTCGTTGATGATCTGGTTGAGCTCGTCCTGCTTGGCCTGCCCCTTGGACAGAAGCTGCCAGCGGGTCTTGCCCACCTCCTTGGTGGGCAGGATCAAAAGCGGAATCGCCAGAATGCCCAGAAGCGCCAGCTGCCAGCTCATGGAAAACAGCGCCACCATCGTGGTCACGACGATGGTGATGTTGGAGAGGATGTTGGACAGCGTGCTGGACAGCACCGTGCTGACACCGCCCACGTCGCCGTTCATGCGGGTCACGATGTCGCCCTGCTTTTCGGTGGTGAAAAACGCGTGGGGCATGCCCTGCAGGTGCCGGTACATCTCGTTTTTCATGTCGTAGATGATCCGCTGGGAGATCCAGATATTGACGTAGCTCTCCAGTACGCCGATCACCTGCGAGGCCACCAGCGTCACGCCCGCCAGGATCATCAGCTCGATCAGCATTTTCATGTCGTGACCGATCACCGCCTCGTCCACGATGCGGCCCGTGATGATCGACGGAAACAGCCCCAGCACGCTGGAGGTGATGATGGTAAAGAACACCAGCAGCAGCTGCTTCCAGTAGGGCTTCAGGTAGGACGCGATGCGCAGAAGCAGCGCCTTGGTGATCTTCGGGCGGTTTTTCTTTTCTTCCTCGGTCAGAAAGCCGCGCGGCAGCTTCGGCAAGGGGATCTCTCCTTTCGGGCGGCTGCCCGGCATAGCGGGAACATCATTTTTTGTGCATCATTTTGATTATAGCATACATTCCGCCAAATATCAAAAAAACCCCGGATTTTAAACCGGGGCGCAAAGGCGCGGGGCTCCGCCCTTTCGCGGAGCCCCGGAAAAGCCGTATCCTTGGCGTCAGTCCTTTCGCGCCAGCGCGCGCCGCGCCTTTTCCGCGATGTGCTCCGCCGTCAGTCTGAAGCGCTTTTGCAGGTAATCCTGCGGGCCGACTTCGCCAAAGGCGTCCTCCACGGCCACGTACTCCACCGGCAACGGCAGCCGGCCGGCCAGCGCCTCGCACACCGCGGCGTATAGCCCGCCCACCCGGTTGTGGTTTTCGGCGGTGACCACCGCACGGGTCTTTCCCGCCGAGGCGAGGAGCGCCTCCGCGTCCAGCGGCTTTACGGTAAACATGTCGATCACCGCGCAGTCGATGCCCTCGGCCGCGAGGGTTTGGGCGGCCGTAAGCGCCTCGCCCACCATGATGCCGCAGGCGACGAGGGTGACGTCACGCCCCTCCCGAAGCGTCACGGCCCGGCCGATGGCAAACTCCGCGCCCGCCTCGTACACCTTCCAGCCGTTTTTGCGCCCCACCCGCAGGTACTTCACCCCGGGGCGGTTCTGGCATTGCCGGAGAACGGATTCCAGCATCACGGTGTCGGTGATGTCCATGACGGTGGCGCCGGGCAGCACCCGGTAGAGGGCCATGTCCTCAAAGGGCATGTGGGTGCCGCCGTTGAAGGCGGCGCACACCCCCGGGTCGGTGCCGATGACGGTGATGTCGTTTTTCGCGTAGCCCGCCGACAGAAACACCTGGTCAAAGCAGCGCCGGGACGCGAAGGGACCAAAGGTGTGGGCGATGGGGCGGAAGCCCGCCGCCGCCAGCCCCGAAGCCACGCCGATCATGTTGGCCTCCGCAATGCCGCACTGGATGGCCCGGTCAGGCCGCCGGCAGGCGTACTTTGCCGTGCCGATACAGCTCATCAGGTCCGCGTCCAGGTAGATGGCATCGGGGTCCTCTTCCAGAATATCGGTGATGGTGGCACCCAGCACGTCCTTGAACGCCCGGGGGTCTCTCTCTCCGCGAAACGCGTTCACGCGCCCTCCCCCCCTTCCAGCGCCCGAAGCTCCGCCCCGAGCGCCTCGATCCAGCGGTCGCAGGTTTCGGGCGACACGTTCATGCTGTGGTTGGCTTCCGTCTCCTCCACCTCGCGGATGCCGGCGCCCTTGACGCCGTCCAGCACGATGGCGTGGGGTTTGCCGCCGTGCGCGGCGCACCCGGCAATGGCCTCGCGGATCGCGCCCACGTCGCCGCCCGGGACGCGCCGGGCATCAAAGCCGAAGGCTTCGAACTTCTTCCGGATGTCGAAGTGCTCCAGGATGTCGCAGCAGCAGCCGTCCAATTGTTTTTTGTTGTCGTCGATAAACCAGATCAGGTTGTCAAGGCCCCGGGCGGCGGAAAACATCGCGGCCTCCCACACCTGCCCTTCGTCCAGCTCACCGTCGCCGACGATCAGGTATATGCGGCTATTTCGGCCCTTCAGCCGGTCGCCCAGCGCCATGCCCGCCGCCAGCGACGTGCCCTGGCCCAGGGAACCGGTGGTCATGTCCACGCCGGGGGTCTTCAGCCGGTCGCAATGGCTGGGCAGCCGGGTGCCGGGCTGGTTGAGCGTCCTGAGCTCGTCGTAGGGAAAGAACCCGGCGACGGCCAGCGCGGCGTAGACCGCCGGCCCCGCGTGGCCTTTGGAACACACCAGCTTGTCCCGCTCGGGCCAGCCGGGGTTCCGGGGATCAAAGCGCATCACGTCGCCGTAGAGCACGGCCAGAAGGTCGCACACGCTGAGCGCGCCGCCGACATGGCCAAACCCCCGGGCCTTGAAAGCCTCCACCGCGCCGATGCGGATGCGCGCCGCCAGCGCCCTGAGCTCGCGTTCGGTCTTCATTTTGTCCTCCTCGGATCAATCCCGCGCCCTGGGCAGCGTCGAACCGCCGTAGGGCATGGCAAGAATGCTTGCGTCGTTTCCCAGCTTTTGCAGCGCCGCGTCGAGGGCCGCCTGGGCCGAAGGGAAGGGCGTGAGGAAGATCCGCCGCACAAAGTCCTCCGGCATCTCGCTGACAAGGTAGATGTCCGCGTGCCGGAGCACCATGGCGATGGCCGCCGCCTTGTGGCCGCCCAGTTGAAAATCCCGCCGGATGCGCTCAATCATCGAATCGGGTGAGGGCGCGCCGGTCATCCACGCCTCAAAGGTTTTTTCGCCCATCCCCTCGCGGCAGGAGCCGATGAGGATCACCACGCCGCCGTCCTTCACCGCGTGTTTGGCGTTGTCCAGCGCCTTCTGGGTTTGGTACAGGTTCAGGTCCTTGGGCGCGCCGCCCTGGGATACCAGCACGATGTCCGCGCGCGCGGGAATCGGCTTCAGGTAGAAGCGGTCCAGAAACGCGCACCCCGCCCGGTGGGCCTTCACCACATCGCCGGCCACGGCGTGCACAATCTTTTTGTGCTCGTCCAGCACCACGTTCAGCAGAAAGTCCGCGCCCACCATGGCGGCGGCTTCCTCAATGTCCTCCCGCAGCGGGTTGCCGTCGAGCTTTCCCGCGCAGGCGTCGGGGTTGGTCATCAGCGAGTGGTTGCGCTGGATGGCGCCCCGGGTGGACACCCCGGGCATCAGCGCCTTGCCCCCGCCGGAGTACCCGGCAAAATAGTGGTATTCGATGTTGCCCAAGAGCACCCGCCGGTCGGCCCGCGCCACGGCGCGGGTGATATCCACGGGCGTGCCCCGTTTGGTGACGCCGTAGTGCACACAGTCCTCCGGATCGGAATCGACGCAGCGGATCTCCCGATAGGCCCGCACCCCGGCGAGCTTTTGCATCTCCTCCGGCGTCTGACGGCGGTGGCTGCCGAGGGCAAACACCAGCATGATGTCCTCCGGCCCTATGCCGGCGGCGTAGAGTTCATCGAGGAGCATCGGCATCACAAGGGCGGTGGGCATGGGGCGGGTCGCGTCGCTGGTGATGATGGCGACGGTCTCCCCCGGGCGCACCCTGTCCCGAAGCCGGGGCGAGCCGATGGGGGCGTTCAGCGCTTCCGCCACGGCGTTTGCGCCGGTTGATCCCAGCTGCACCGCGTTGGGCGTCAGCACGCCCACGACGTTTTGATCCGGCGCTTCCACCGCCTGCACGCCGCTGCCAAAGCCAAATTCAAGGCGCATGGGTTCCTCCTTCCGGGGGAAAGGCCGCGGCCGCGTGCCGCAGCGCCCTCACCACCGGCAGTTCCTCGCCGGTGAGGAAGCGGATCAGCGCGCCGCCGCCGGTGCACACATAGTCCAGCTTTTCGGCCACGCCAAATTTCCGGGCCGCCGTCACGCTGTCGCCGCCGCCGATCACGGTGAAGGCGCCCGTGTTCCCCAGCGCTTCCCACACGATTCGGGTGCCAGCCTCGGTTTCCGGGCGCTCAAATACGCCCATGGGGCCGTTGGCAAAGACGGTTTGGGCATCCCTGATGACGCGCGCGTAGCCCTGGGCCGCGCCTTTGCCGATGTCCAGCGCCAGCGCATCCTCCGGAAGATCGGAAAGCGCCGCCTCGCGGCGCGCCCCGCCCTCCAGGTAGGCGAGGCTTTCGGGCAGCAGAATTCTCCCGCCATACTGCGCGATCAGGGGCTTTGCGTCCTCGATGTAGGCGCCGTAGCCCGATTTTTCAATGAATTCGCGGCTGCCCCGGCCGATCGCCTCGCCCTTCGCGGCCAGGAGGATGTTGGCCACGAGGCCGCCCGTCAGCACCGTATCCGCCGCGCCGCCGCCCAGCACCGCGCCCAGCATCTGAAAGGCGTCGGCCACCTTTGCGCCGCCCAGCACGAACACCGCGGGCCGCCGGGGACGCTCCATCAGCTCCGATACCACGCGGAACTCCCGCTCAAACAGCCGGCCCATGGCGCTGGGCAGCACCTGCTCAAAGCCGCAAAGCGACGGCTGGTCCCGATGGGCGGCGGCAAAGGCGTCACAGACGTACAGGTCGGCCAGCGGAGCCAGCTTTTTTACGACCTCCGTTTCAGCCTGCTGCTCGTGGGTCAGCCGCAGGTGCTTTTCAAAGAGGGTCTGCTCCTCGGCGCAGAAGCGCACGTTGTCCAGCAGCAGCGCCTCGCCGGGCTCGAGCGCGCGGATGGCCGCGCGCGCCGCCGGGCCGCACACGTCGTCGATAAAGCGCACCTCCCGGCCCAGAAGCTCCGAGAGCACCTTCGCGTGGGGCGCGGTGGTAAAGTAGTTCTGGTATTCGATGTCGCTGCCCTGGTGGGCCAGCACCACGAGCCTGGCGCGGCGGTCGATCAGCTCCCGCAGCGTCGGCACGCAGGCCTCGATGCGCTGCGTGCCCCGAAGCGTGCCCGTCCGGCGGTCCACCGGCTGGTTGATGTCCACGCGGCAGATGACCGTCCTGCCCTCCAGGTCAAACTCGTCCATCGTGCGGATTCCAAAGTGCATGGATATTCCTCCGTTGCGGGCGGTGCCGCCACCCCGCGCTAGGCTTTGAAGCGGCCGATGCGCAGGTATTCGTTGGTCATTTGGGTGCCTTCCTCCCGCGTCAATTGCATCTTCATCGCCGCGCGGATGCCGTCGATGGTCTCCGGGATGGTGACGGACTCCTGAGGGATGTTGATGGCAAACATGATGTCGTCGCCCGACTCCACCACGCTGTCGGCCCACAGCCCGATCTCATACATGTCGCCGCGGGGGTTGCCCAGGTCCCGGGCGTACTTGAAAAAGCTGGCGTTGCCCATAAAGCCGTCGGCGATGGACACCACGCGGATGCGCGGATGGGCCTCGAACGCGGCCAGCGCCCGTTCGCGGGAAATCTTCCGGCCGCCGATGCCGCTGGCCACCACGGTGATGATGTGGCCGTGGGTGACCGGCGTGTGGACCAGGATGCCGGTGGCGGCCACGCGGGGCATAATGGTCATCAGATCCACCGCCTGGTGGGAGGGCGCCTTGTCCATCTGAAGGGCGTTGGTCAGCCCCCGATGGTAGTCGCCGGGGTCGGCCACGCGGCGGATGATGGTGATGGCCACCCGGGAAACCCCCGCCGCCCGGTCCAGCGCATCCACGGCGCGGATGAGCCCGGTGGTGTTGCAGGAAGTCAGCTTCAGATAATCTGCGCCGATGCCCTTTTCATAGTTGGCGTAGCCGTGAAAGAACACATCCGCCACGGCGTTCTTTTCGCCGCCCTGAAAGATGGCCTTGACGCCCGCCGCCTCGTAAAGCGCCTTGTTTTTCGCGCCGACGCCGCCGGGCGACGAATCCAGCATCACGTCCACCTTTCCGATCAGGTCGGCAAACGTACCCGCCACGGGGATGTCCAGCGCGTCGAAGGCGGCCCTGTCCGCGCCGTCCACCAGATACAGATCATAAGGCATGCCCTTTTCTTTCAGCGCGCGAATGGAGAGCGTGGGCGCCAGATCCGCCACGCCCACCAGTTCCATGTCGCCCTGCATCGCCACGCCGTCGGCCAGCCGCTGGCCGATGGTGCCGTAGCCCGCGACGCCCACTTTGACTTTTCTCATGCGAAAGCCTCCCGTTTCAGCATTCAATCCACCTTCACCGGCGCGCCGCCCAGTTCCCAGGATTTTTTGGCGGCAATGGCGATCTTCACGGGTTTGAGCCCGTCCACGGCCCTGACGGGCGTGTCCGCGCCGGTCAGACAGGCGGTGACGAAGTCCGTCTCTTCCTGGATGAAGGCGTCATTGTAGCGCTCGAGGAAGAACCACAGCGGTTTTTCCTTCATCACGCCCTCGGCGGTGTACCATGTGGTGTTGTTGGCGGTTTCGTTTTCGGCGGAGATCATGCCCTTGGAGCCGAACACCTCCACCCGCTGGTCATAGCCGTAGACCGCCTGGCGCGAATTGTCGATGACGCCCAGCGCCCCGTTTTCAAAGCGAAGGTTGATGATGCAGGTGTCGATATCGCCGGCCTCGCCGATCTCCGGGTTCACCAAGCACGCGCCGAAGGTGGACACCTCCGTCACCTCGCTGCCCGACAGATAGCGCACCATGTCAAAATCGTGGATGGTCATGTCCGCGAAGATGCCGCCGGAGGACTTGACGTAGGATACCGGCGGCGCGGCGGGATCGCGGGAGGTGACCTTGACGATCTGCACGTCGCCGACGCCGCCGGAGGCGACCACCTCGCGCACGCGCTTGAAGTTGCGGTCAAACCGCCGGTTGAAGCCCACCTGGTACTTGATGCCGGCGGCCTTCACCGCCTCCAGCACGGATTCGATCTTTTTCACGTCCTGGTCGATGGGCTTTTCACAGAAGACGTGCTTGCCCTGCGCCGCCGCCTCGATGGATATCCGGGCGTGGGTATCGGTGGACGAGCAGATGAACACCGCGTAGATGGAGGGATCGTTCAGGATGTCGTGGTAGTCCGCCGTGGCGGCTCCGACGCCCAGCGCATCCGCCAGTTCCCGGGCGGCGGGCAAATACACATCCGATATGACGGCAAGCTCCGCCTCCGGTACGCGGTTGACCAAATTGGCGGCGTGAAGTTTTCCGATGCGCCCCGCGCCGATGACGCCGATTCTCAGCTTTCTGTCCATGGTGAACCCTTCCTTCTATATCTGTCAGTATTGACGCGCGCCCGCGAGGTGCTGAAGGTGTTCCTGCCAGGCGTCCCGGCAGCGCGGGTTTTCGGATGCCTCCGGCGTGCCCACCCGCCACCAGGCGCCGTAGCCGCCCGTCATGGACTTGGGCAGCACCTTGATGTCAAAGAGCACGGGTCTGTCTGTGATCGCCCGAGCGGCCTCCAGCGCGGCCGTGAGGTCGGCCAGGGTGCGGATGGAATAGCCCGCCGCGCCGTAGCCCTGGGCGATCTTCGCGTAGTCCACGTTCAGGAAGCTCCCGCGGTGGCCCGCGCCCTCACGGTAGCGCAGCTCGGTGGCCATGGTGTCGTTGCCCTGGCCCACCTGAAGGTTGTTGATGCAGCCGAAGCCGGCGTTGTCAAACAGGCAGATGTTGATCTTCATGCGCTCCTGCACCGCGGTGAGCAGCTCCGAATGCAGCATCACAAAGCTGCCGTCGCCCACCATGGAGTACACCTGGCGCGCGCCGATGGCCAGCTTGACGCCCACCGCCCCGGAGATCTCGTACCCCATGCAGGAGTAGCCGTACTCCATGTTGTAGGTGTCGGGCACCTCCGGCCGCCACATGCGCTGCATGCAGCCCGGCAGGCTGCCGGAGGAGCCGATGACGACGGCGTCCTTTTCGATCAGCCGGTTCAGCGCGCCCAGCACCTCGGTCTGGGTGAGTCCGGCGCCCAGGTCCTGCGCGAACTTCCCGGCGGAGGATGCGTTTTGGTCGTTCACCTCCGGCACGTAGTCCGCCCCGGTGTAGCAAAGCCCGTCCAGCCGCTCCAGCTCCTCGGCCCAGTGCGCCTTCGCGCCGGCGATCTCGCGGCCCCAGCCGCTTTTGTATCCCTCAAGCGCGGAGGTCAGGGCGTCCAGCGCCGCCCTGGCGTCGGCCACCACCGGCGCGGCGTCCAGCTTCATCGCCTGAAAGGGCGAAGCGCTGATGGCCACAAAGGCGGCATCCTCCGCAAAGAGCGATTTTGAGGCGGTGGTAAAGTCGGTAAAGCGGGTGCCCACGCCGATGACGCAATCCGCCCGGCCGGCCAGCTCGTTGGCCGCGCCGCAGCCGGTGACGCCGATGCCGCCCAGGTTCATCGGGTGCGTCCAGGGAACGGCGGACTTGCCCGC
Organism: Christensenellales bacterium; assembly: GCA_040768845.1. Taxonomy (GTDB): domain Bacteria; phylum Bacillota; class Clostridia; order Christensenellales; family Aristaeellaceae; genus JAEZHK01. Next base: position 102,337 of record JAXGME010000002.1, read on the forward strand.
CTGGGTCTCCCCGAAGGGGATTTCAAAGGCCTCGGCAAAGGCGCGGAAGGCTTCGTGGGCCTCCGAATAGCGCACGCCGCCGCCGCAGACGAGGATGGGCCGCTTCGCGGCGCGGATGCGCGCCGCGGCCCGCGCCACAGCCTCCGGGGCCGGCGGCCGGCGCTCGATTTCGTGCACGCGCCGCTCAAAGAAGCGCTCCGGATAGTCCCAAGCCTCGCCCTGCACGTCCTGGGGCAGCGCGAGGCACACCGCGCCGGTGTCGGCCGGGTCGGTCAGCACCCGAAAGGCGTTTTGCAGCGCGCTCATCAGCTGCTCGGGCCGGTTGATCCGGTCCCAATAGCGGCACACGGGGCGGAAGGCGTCGTTGGTGGAAAGCCCCAGGTCGTGGGTCTGCTCGATCTGCTGCAGCACCGGGTCGGGCTGCCGGCAGGCGTACACGTCTCCGGGCAGGATCAGGACGGGAATGTTGTTGGCGGTGGCGGTACCCGCGGCCGTGACCATGTTGGCCGCGCCCGGCCCCACGGACGAGGTGACCGCGAAGATCTCCCTGCGCTTTTTCTGCTTGGCAAAGGCGATGGCGGCGTGGGCCATGCCCTGCTCGTTCTTGCCCTGATAGAGCTCAAGGCCCCTCCGCTCCTGCTGGAGTGCCTGGCCCAGCCCCACCACGTTGCCGTGGCCGGGCAGCATCATGACGCCCCGCACGAAGCGCGTTTCCTCGCCGTCAAAGCGCACATACTGGTTTTCCAGAAAGCGCACCAGCGCCTGCGCCATGGTGAGCCGTACCGTTTTCATATCAGTTGCCCTCCGGCGAAAGGATGTGTTGGTCGGCGTCGGCCGCCAGAAGCCACACGTGCTCCGGCTCGTCGATGCGGGTTTTTTCCCAGGGATTTCCCGGCAGGTGCCGGATGCCCCACACGTACATTTCCGCATAGCCCGGCGCGGCGGCCTGGCTGTGGAAGCCCGATCGGATGGCGGTCAGCCCGTTGTGCCGCGAGGTGTATACCTCGCCGTCGGCGAAGCTGACGCCAAAGCCCTGCGGGCGGTCAAAGCGGTGGAAGTACACCTCCGGCTGCGGGTGATGATGGGGCGGATAACTGGACCAGCGGCCGGGGTAGTTCAGCACCTCGCCCAGCACCATCATGGACCAGGGCGCGCTCTCGTAGTCGAAAAGCGTCTTGATCTCCCGGCGCATCGCGCCGCCCAATTCCCCGTTCGCGCCGGCGTGCTGCACCATCACGTCCTCCGGTCCGTAGAGCTTTGCGGGGAAATCCCCGGCGTTAAACGCCCGCTGTACGTAGATTTCTGCGCCGCGCAGCGCCGTCACCCTGAGGCGCATGCCCCGGGGCGCGTGCAGGCACCAGGGATCGTGGCGGAACTCGTCCGCCCGCTCGGCCAGATGCACGCGGCAGGCCTCGCAGTCGACGTCGCCCCACTCGAAGCGCACGCGGCCGCGCAGAAGGAGCAGCGCCGTTTCCTTCTCCGGCTCGTAAAATTCCCAGCGGGCGCCGTCCTCCAGCGCCAGAAGCCCCACGTCCATCCCCGTTCCCGCGTCCTCGCCGGGCGTCGTCAGAAGGGGGGTGTAGCCCGGGCCGATGTCCTTTTGAATGTACATGCTGCCTCCTTTACAGCCCCGCGTGCCCGCGGATGTAGGCGCGGGCGCGGAGCGCATACTCCAGCGGGTCGGCCTTCGCCGGATCCTGCTCGGCCTCGACCAGAAGCCAGCCCTCGTAGCCCGCGCCGGAAAGCTCCCGGAAGATGGGATTGAAGTCCACGCAGCCGTCGCCGGGCACGGTGAAGGCGCCCGCCCGGACCGCCTGGAGAAAGCTCAGCCCCTCCCGGCGCACCCGGTCAACCACGGCGCGCCGCACATCCTTCAGGTGCACGTGGCCCACGCGGCCCGCGTGCGCCCGGAGCACCGCCAGCGGGTCCTCCCCCGCGAAGGCGAAGTGGCCGGTGTCATAGCACAGAAACACGTGGTCCGGATCGGTTTCCCGAAGCATGCGGTCCGTCTCCGCGGCGCTCTCCACCACGGTGCCCATGTGGTGGTGGAAGCACAGCTTGAACCCCCGCGCCGTCGCCGCCCGGCCCAGCCGGTTCAGCCCCTCGGTGAGGCGGGCCCATTCCCCCTCGTCCATCACGCGCTTTCTGCCGTCCAGCACCGGCACGTCCGGCCGGCCCTGGATGGAGCCGCTCTGCTCGGACACGTTGACGCGCGCCGCGCCCACCGCGGAAAGAAAGTCCAGCGCGCGGAGGAAATCCGCCTCCACCTCGGCGTAGGGCTTGTCCAGCAGGAACGAGCTGAACCAGCGGGAGGCGACCTTAAGGCCCCGCAGATCCAGTTCCCGCCGGAGCGCTTCGGGGTCGGCGGGGTACTTGTTGCCGATTTCGGTGCCGGCAAAGCCGGCCAGCGCCATTTCGCTGACGGTCTGGCGGAACGTGTTCTCCGCGCCCAGCTCGGGCATGTCGTCGTTGCACCAACCGATGGGCGCGATGCCCAGGAAAACCCTGTCGCTCTGAAACATGCTGCCCTCCTACGCGGTCGCCATCTTGCGGGCGCGCGCCTCGATTTTGCCGCGGGTCACGTCGATGGTTACCGCCACGATGATCACCGAGCCGATGACGATGTACTGGATGTCGTTGCCCGCGCTGAACAGGTTCAGCCCGTTGCGGATGGCGGAGATGAGCAGCGCGCCCAGAAGCGTTCCCCAGATGGTGCCCTTGCCGCCCCGGAAGGACGCGCCGCCGATGATGCACGCGGCGATGGCGTCGGTATCGTAGGTGGCGGCCGAGGCGGTGTTGGCGGTGTTGAGCCGCCCTGCCAGCACCACGCCCGCGATGCCGCACATGAGCCCCGAAATCGTATAGACGATGGTCAACACGTTCTCCGAGCGGATGCCGGACATGCGCGCCGCCTCCGGGTTGCCGCCCACGCAGTAGATCTGGCGGCCCAGCGCGGTGTGGTTGAGAAACACGTGGAATATGGCGTAAATCAAAAGGATCAGAAGAAAGCTCACCGGAAACCCGAAGCTGAAGATGGTCTCCTTGCCGATCCACAGCACCGGATCGATGCCTTTGTTTGTGAAGCCGATGGTCTTGGAGCTGGTGATGAGCAGCGCCAGGCCCCAGAATACGTACTTCATGCCCAGCGTGGACACAAAGGGGTGCGGCAGGTCCAGCCGGGTCAGCAGTACGCCGTTGACAAGCCCCGCCAGCGTGGAAACCAGGATGGCGCTCAGGATCAGCACCGCGGGGTTGGTGATGCCGAAATTCTGCATCAGCACGCCGATGACGCAGGTGGCCAGGATGGTGTTGTAGCCCACCGAAAGGTCGATGCCCGCGGTGATCAGCGTGAGCAGCATGCCCGAGCCGATCAGGCAGTTGATGGATGTCTGCTTCAGGATGTTCATGAGGTTGGAAACCCGCAGAAACTTGTCCGGAAGCGCGATGGAGAACACAATAAACAGGATCGCCAGGACCATCAGCGGCCCCAGTCTCATTAAAATGTCGCCGATGCCGGTCCTTTTCTTCGGTGCGGTACTTGTGGCGTTCGTCATCCGACCTCTCCTCCCCACGCGGCGCGCATGATGTCTTCCTGATTGAAGTGATCGCTCTCGCGGTCCAGCGCCGCCATGATGCGCCCGCCGCGCATGACGATCACGCGGTCGCTCATGCCCAGCACCTCCGGCAGCTCGGACGAAACCATGATGATGCACTTGCCCTGGCGCACCAGGTCGTTCATCACGTTGTAGACCTCGACCTTCGCGCCCACGTCGATGCCCCGGGTGGGCTCGTCAAAGATGTAGATGTCGGCGTCGCAGTTGATCCACTTGCCGATGACCACCTTCTGCTGGTTGCCGCCGGAGAGCTGCATGGTCACCTCGTTGACCGAGGGCGTCTTGATGCGCAGCGTCTTGATCAGCGCGCGGCTGTCGCGATCAATCTGGCGGTTTTTCAGGAGCGGGCCGCGCTGGAACCGCTTCATGTTGGCCAGGATCATGTTGGTCTTGACCGACTGGCTGAGCACCAAGCCCTGGCCCTTCCGGTCCTCGGTGAGAAAGGCGATGCCGTGCCGGATGGCGGCGCCGGGACTTTTGATGGATACCTTTTTTCCCTTGATGTAGATGTCGCCGCCGTCGGCCCTGTCCGCGGCGAAAATGGCGCGCATGGTTTCGGTGCGGCCCGCGCCCACCAGCCCCGCGAAGGTCAGAATCTGCCCGCCGTAGGCCTCAAAGCTCACGTCGCGGAGCACGCCCGCCTCGCTCAGGCGGTCCACCCTGAGGTAGCATTCGCCCTTGACGCCGGGCACCTTGGGGAACTGGTTTTCCAGCGTGCGCCCCACCATCGCCCGGATCAACCGGTCGTTCGTCATGCCGCGCATGTCCTCGGTCAGGATGTGCTCGCCGTCGCGCATCACGGTGACGCGGTCGCACAGCTCAAACAGCTCCTCCAGCTTATGGGATACAAAGAGGATCGCGATGCCGCTTTCCCGAAGCCTGCGGACGGTGGTCATCAGCTGGCGGACCTCCTGCTCCCCCAGGGAGGAGGTGGGTTCGTCCATGATGAGCAGTTTCGCGTTCAGCGACACCGCCTTGGCAATCTCCACCATCTGCTGAAGGCCGATGCCCAGCTTGCCGCACTCCCTGCGCGTATCGATTTCGGGATGGCCCAGCATGGCCAGTGCCTCGTGGGCTTCCCGGTGCATTCTCGGATAATCCAGAAGGCCAAGCCGGTTTTTCACCTTCCGGCCCATGAATACGTTGTCCACCACGCTGAGCATGGGCACGATGCCCAGCTCCTGGTACACGCAGGCGATGCCGTGCTCCCGCGCCTTGACGGGGCTGGTAAAGTTCACCTTTTTGCCGTCCACAAAGATCTCGCCCTCCTCGGGCGCGTGGACGCCGGTGAGCACCTTGATGAGCGTGGATTTTCCGGCGCCGTTCTCGCCGATCAGCCCGTGGATCTCGCCGGGACGAATGCCAATGTGCATGTCCCGCATCGCCACCACGCCGGGGAATTTCTTGGTCACATGCCGGAGCTCCACGACGTACTCGTTCATTCAGCCACCTCCTGATGCCGGGGCCGGGGTTCGGATGGACCTGCGGACGACCCGGGTGCGCCGGGTCGTCCGCAGAAGGCCGTTCCGGCGCCCGGATTACTTCATGAACTCGGCGGCGTTGGACGCGTCGATGATGACGGTGTCGACCACCACGCGCTCGTCCACCTTATCGCCCTTGACGGCGCTGGCGGCGGTCCGGATGGACAGATCGCCCATCAGCACCGGCTGCTGCGCCACGGTGGCGGTCAGCTTGCCGGCGGCGATCAGCTCCACGGCGCTGGCGTTGCCGTCAAAGCCGATGACGTTGATGCCCTCGGCGCCCGCCGCCTCGATGGCGTTGAGCGCGCCGATGGCGGTATCGTCGTTCATGCACAGCACCAGGTTGATCTGGTCGGGATAGGAGTTGAGCAGGTCTTCCATGACCTTGGTGGCGCCGTCGGTGGTGTTGTTGCCGGAGAGCTCAGCCAGCGGCGTAATGCCCGCCTCGCTCAGCGCGCGCTCGTAGCCCGCCTTGCGCAGGTTGGAGGTGTTGTCGCCCTCCTGGCCGTAGATGATGACCGCGCCGGTCTTGTCGCCGTTGATCTTGACGCCGTACACGCCGCCGGTATAGGCCGCCTCTTCGTTGGACGTGCCGACGAAGGAGGTCTTCTGCTCATAGGCGCAGTCGGTGTCGCAGAAGATCACAGGGCCGGTGTAGCCGGAGGACTGAAGCACGCCGATCACCGCGTCGCCGTCCAGCGGAGCGATGACGATGGCCGCCGGGTTCGACGCCAGCTGGGTCTCCAGCTGGGCCACCTGCTCGGCGATTTCCGTCTCCGCCGCCGCGCCCTGCACGTCGATGGTCACGCCCAGTTCAGCCGCCGCGGCGTCGCATCCGGCCTTCACGTTCTGCCAGTACTCGCTGGACAGGGTCTTGAGGTTGACGGCGATGGTGCCTTCCGCAAGGCCGGGAGCAAAGGCGATTATCGAGAGGAGCACAACCAACAGGATCGCGAAAGTCTTTTTCATGGGTTTCCCTCCGTTCCGATATTGATCTCCGGGGCGGGGCCCGCCGCCGGCTATCCTCTAAAATCGGGGCGCCCGCCCCATGATCAACGTTGTCATCATTTTATCCAGAGTGCTTTGTAAAGTCAATAGAAAATGGTGAAGTTACTCAAAATGATTGGTTTATTGTGTTATTTTCTCAACACAAAATCTCATACGGATTGACAGGGCTTCAATGATTATGCTATGATACACAAAAATTCCGCATGCATATCGAGGGATTTTTATGAAAACCGCCCGTCTGGACGCCATGGAGCAGTACATTCTGCAAAATGAGCAAGTTACCATATCCGATCTCAAGCGGCACTTTGAGGTTTCGATCAACACCCTCCGGCGTGATCTGGACGAATTGGAGGCCCGGGGCCACGTTTCCAAGGTCTACGGCGGGGCGGCGGCGCGCACGAGCGCCTCGCTGATCTCCATGCCGCGGCGCTTTCAGATGAGCGTGCCGGGCAAGCGCCTGATTGGAGAACTGGCCGCCGCGGCCATCCCCGACAACACCACCGTCTTCATTGATTCCGGCTCCACCACCTACAACGTGATCCGCCACCTGGGCGCCAAAAAGGGGCTGACGCTGGTCACCCACAGCCTGATCGCCATCAACGAGGCCAGCCGCCTCAAGGAGCTCAACACGATCTCGCTGGGCGGCATCTACAACGCGTCGCTGGGTGCCTTTGTGGGGATCTCCAGCCTGGATTCCATCCGCACGCTGTCGGTGCGCATCGCCGTGATGGCCGCCACGGGCGTATCCATCAAGCGGGGGCTGACCAACACCACGTATTTTGAGGCGGAGATCAAGCGCGTGATCTCCTCCAACTGTGAAAAGATCGTGCTGATGGCCGACCACACCAAGTTTGACCACGACGCCATGATCTCCTACTGTCCGCTGGAGCGGGTTTCCACCGTGGTCACGGACCGCCAGCCCCCCGCCCGGTACATGGACTTTTTCAAAAAGCACCGGATTGATGTGCTGTACGGAACGGAGCGCCCCGGTACCTGCTAGCGAAGAAAGTAAAAACGCCCCCGCCCCGCCCGCGCCACTTTCCGGTGGACGTTCCGGGCGGGGCGTGCTATACTTGGGGCTGGGAATTGATTCCTGCCCGCGGGTAAACGAGGAGGGTTGCACGCATGAGGGGCGAAATGTACGCGCTGGTCAAGGCGCGCCCGGGCAAAGGGCTCGAACTGACAAAGGTTCCGATTCCGGAGGTCGGCTACGGCGAGGTGCTGATCCGCATTCGCAAGACCGCCATTTGCGGCACCGATCTGCACATCTACAACTGGGATGAATGGAGCCAGAGGCACATTGTCCCGCCGCTGACCATCGGCCACGAGTACGTGGGCGTGATCGAGGCCCTGGGCGAAGGGGTCGAAGGGCTCAAGGCGGGCCAGCGGGTCAGCGGCGAGGGCCACATCACCTGCGGCCACTGCCGCAACTGCCGCGGCGGCAATGCCCAGTGGTGCAAGCACACCGTGGGCGTGGGCGTCAACCGCGACGGCGCATTCGCCCAATACCTCTGCCTTCCGGCCAAAAACGTGGTGCCCATCGACGAGGCGCTGCCGGAGGAGGTGGTGGCCTTCTTTGACGCCTACGGCAACGCCACCCACACCGCGCTGCAGTTTGACGTGGTGGGCGAGGACGTGCTGGTGACCGGCGCGGGGCCCATCGGCATCATGGCGGCGGCCATCTGCAAAAAGAACGGCGCGCGCCAGGTGATCATCACCGACATCAACGAATACCGGCTGGATCTGGCCCGGAAGATGGGCCTTTTCGCCATCAACGTGGGGCAAAACGACCTGGGCGAGGTGATGCGCGCCCACCACATGGTGGAAGGCTTTGACGTGGCGCTGGAGATGAGCGGCAGCGACCAGGCGCTGCATCAGCTGCTGGACCACATGCGAAACGGCGGCAAGGTGGCGCTTTTGGGCATCTTCTCCAGGGACGCCCAGATCGACTGGAACGAGGTCATCTTCAAGGGCCTGACGCTGCAGGGCGTCTACGGCCGCAAGATGTACGAAACCTGGTACAAGATGGCCGCCATGGTGGAGAGCGGGCTGGACCTGACGCCCCTCATCACCCACCGCTTCCATTTTTCAGATTTTGAGCAGGGCTTTGCCGCGATGAATACCGGGCACAGCGGCAAGGTGATTTTGGACTGGGAGGCGTAAACCATGAAAACCGCGTTGGGGTACTTTCAGAGGGCGCTCGGGGACATCGAGGCCGCGGGTACGATGAAAAGCGAGCGGATCATCACTTCGCCGCAGCGCGCGCGCATCGACACCGCGAAGGCGAAGGGCCTTCTCAACCTGTGCGCCAACAACTATCTGGGCCTCGCCGACGACCCGGAGATCATCGCCGCGGCGAAGGCCAGCTACGATGAATGGGGGTTTGGCCTGTCCTCCGTGCGGTTCATCTGCGGCACGCAGCGGCTGCACCGGCAGCTGGAGGCGCATCTGGCGGAGTTTCTCGGCATGGAAGACGCCATCCTCTACGCCTCCTGCTTCGATGCCAACGGCGGGCTCTTTGAGGCGCTGCTCGGGCCGGAGGACGCCATCCTCTCCGACGAGCTGAACCACGCCTCCATCATCGACGGCGTGCGCCTTTGCAAGGCGAAGCGGCTGCGCTATAAAAATAACGACATGGCGGACCTCGAAGAAAAGCTCAAGGAGGCGGCCTCCGCCCGCATCCGCCTCATCGCCACCGACGGCGTGTTTTCGATGGACGGGTTCGTGGCAAACCTCCGGGGCATCTGCGATCTGGCGGAAAAGTACGACGCGCTGGTCATGGTGGATGACAGCCACGCGGTGGGCTTCATGGGCGAAAACGGCCGGGGCACGCCGGAATACGCGGGCGTCATGGGCCGCGTGGACATCCTGACGGGCACCTTCGGCAAGGCGATGGGCGGGGCGTCGGGCGGCTACACCGCCGCCTCCGGGGCGATTGTCGCGCTGCTTCGGCAAAAGTCCAGGCCCTATCTCTTTTCCAACACCCTGGCCCCGGCGGTGTGCGCCGCCACCCTCAAGGTGCTGGACATGCAGAAGGAGAGCGACGGCGCGCGGCGCCGCCTGACGGAAAATACCGCCTGGTTCCGCGGCGCGCTCAAGGCCCGGGGCTTTGACGTGCCGGAGAGCACCCATCCCATCGTGCCGGTGATGCTCTATGACGCCCGCGTCGCCGCCGAATTTGCGGCCCGCATGCTGGACATGGGCGTGTACGTGGTGGCCTTCAGCTATCCGGTGGTGCCCCAGGGCAGGGCGCGCATCCGCACCCAGGTCAGCGCCGCCCACACCCGCGAGGATCTGGCCTTCGCGGTGGACTGCTTTTCCGCGGTCAAGCGGGCGATGAACCTGTAGCCATTTTGCTTCGGGAGGGAACGCCAATGATCTACCGGCCGCTGGGCGCGTCCGGCCTCAGGGTCAGCGAGGTCGGCCTGGGCTGCGAGCATTTGCAGGACAAGCCCCTTTCCACCATCCGGTCCGTGCTGGACGAGGCCTTTGAGCAGGGCATCAACCTCATGGACGTCTTCATGTCCCAGCCCCAGGTGCGCATGGACCTGGGCCGGGCGCTCTCCGGCCGCCGGGTGCGCATGCACATCCAGGGCCACATCGGCGCCGGATGGGTGGACGGGCAGTACTGCCGCGTGCGAAAGCCGGAGCAGTACCGGCGCTTCTTTGAGGACCTGCTCGCCTTTTTGCGCACGGACTACATGGACATCGGCATGCTGCACTTTGTGGACACCCAGGCGGACATGGACCTGGTGCTGGAGGGCGGCATGCTGGACTATGCGCGGAAGCTGAAGCAGGAGGGCGTCATCCGGGCGGTGGGCATGAGCTCCCACGATCCGGTCACGGCGCTGAAGATGATCGAAACCGGTTTGATTGACGTATTGATGTTCTCCGTCAATCCGGCCTATGACGCGATGCCGCCGGAAGCCGAGGTGGAGGACCTGATGAGCCGGGACGCCTATTCGGGCTTTGAGGCCTTCACGCCCCGGCCGGAGCGGGTCAAGCTGTACCGCGCCTGCGAGGCGCGGGGCGTGGGTGTGACCGTGATGAAGGCGCTGGGTTCCGGCGCGCTGCTGGACGCGCGCCGCTCCCCCTTCGGCACGGCGCTGACGGCGCCCCAGTGCGTGCACTACGCGCTGACGCGGCCCGCCGTGGCCAGCGTGCTGGTGGGCTGCAAAACGCCCGGGGAGGTGCGCGCCGCCGCGGCCTACGAAACCACGCCCGGGCCGGAGCGCGACTACGCGCGGGCGCTCAGCCGCATGCGCTTCTCCCCCGCCGGACAGTGCATGTACTGCAACCACTGCCTGCCCTGCCCGTCGGAAATTGACGTGGCCCAGGTCATGAAATACCTGGACCTGGCGGAACTGGGCGACGAGATCGGCACCGTCCGGGCCCACTACCTGGCGCTCGGGCACCGGGCGGACGAATGCGTGGCCTGCGGCGCCTGCGAAGCCAACTGCCCCTTCGAGGTGCCGGTCATTTCGCGGATGGAGCGGGCTCGGCAGGTCTTCGGCGCATAGGGGCGGGCGCGCAAAGAGGCGCCGGGCCGCCGCGAACGCGGAAGGCCCGGCGCTTTTTCTCTGGATTTTCGTCAGCGCAGCGTGGTCGCGTTGCGGACGATCTTCTCCACCTCGGTCTTGAGCTGGTCCGCGCTGGCGCCGGAGCGCTGCTGCTGCGCCAGCTGCTTGACGGTGGCCACGTCCTGGGCCTCCGCCGTCACCGCCACCACCTGAATGCTGGGGTCGGCGGCCATGACCTCGCCGGCGATCATGTCGCGGATGCGCTGAGTCATCTCCCCCTTGTACTGGGGAGTGAACACCACGCCCACCAGCGCGGTGTTCCCGCTGGTTACGACGCTGCTCTCCTGGATTTCGGAGAACATGTTGATCCGGCTTTCGATGGTGGTGGCCTGGGTGGCCCAGTCAAACTGCTGGCCGGGCGACATGGTCGAACCGGGCATCGGGGTCGATCCGGGCATCATCGTGCCGCCCGCAAGGTCCGTCGCGCCGGGCATGCCGGTGACGAGCGGCACGGGCGTGGCGGTGGGCGACACATCGGTGGTCGTGCGGAAGCACCCCGCCAGCGCCAGGCTGAGCGCGACCGGCAGCATCAGAAAGAGCAAACCTTTTTTCATACCGTTCATGAAGAACCCTCCCTTGCGCCCATATTTTGCGCGTTGCGGGAGGATTTATGCAGTCAGACCGGGATTTCCATGGCGCGGGCGATGGACGCCCCGTAGGGCGGCCGCAGCACGCCCGCCTCGGTGACGATGCCCGCGATGAGCGCCGCGCCCGTCACGTCGAAGGCGGGATTGAAGGCGTCGACGCCTTCCGGCGCGGACCGGACGCCCTGGAAAAGACGCATTTCGTCCGGATCGCGCATTTCGATGGGGATCAGCGCGCCGGAGGCGATGTCCGGGTCGATGGTGGACCTGGGCGCGGCCACGTAAAAGGGAATGCCATGGGCCTTTGCCAGCACCGCGAGGCCGTAGGTGCCCACCTTGTTGGCCGTGTCGCCGTTTCGCGCGATGCGGTCCGCGCCGACGATCACCCGCTGGATTTTGCCTGCCGCCATCAGCACTGCCGCCATGCCGTCGGACTGGACGGTCACCGGGATGCCGTCCTTTTGCAGCTCCCACGCCGTCAGCCGCGCGCCCTGCAAAAGCGGCCGCGTCTCGTCGGCGTAGACGTGCACGCGCTTTCCGGCCTCGACCGCCGAGCGGATCACGCCCAGCGCGGTGCCATGGCCGGCGGTGGCCAGCGCGCCGGCGTTGCAGTGGGTGAGGATGCCGTCCCCATCCGCGATCAGCGCCTGCCCGTGGGCGCCGATGGTGCGGTTGACGGCCGCGTCCTCGCGCTTCATCCGGTCCGCCAGACCGCGGGCGGCCTCCGCCGCGCCCGCCGCGCCGCCGGCGGCATAGGCGCCCTCGATCTCCGCCATGGCCCGGTCCAGCGCCCAGAACAGGTTGACCGCCGTGGGCCGCGTACCCATGAGCCGCAGGCGGTCGGCGCGCACCGCGCCCAGAAAATCCGGCGCTGCGGCGTTTCGCCGCGCCGAAAGGGCCATGCCGTAAGCCGCCGCCACGCCGATGAGGGGCGCGCCCCGCACCCTGAGGCGGCAAATGGCCTCGGCCATGGCCTCCACCGTTTCGATGCGCAGGTAGTCTTCCCGCGCCGGCAAAAGCGTCTGGTCCAGAATGACCGGCGCGCCATCCTCCCAGAAAATGGTCTCCATCAGTCGTCCTCCCGGTAAAAGCAGGAGCCGCCGATGAACTCCCGCAAAATGGAGTTGGGCGGAATCTCATCCTCCACGTCGGCGGTCTGGATGTAGTTCAGAAACTTCACCAGCGACCGGGCGCGGGTAAAGTGGGGGCTCTCCGGCGGAATGTCGCACAGCAGCGGATAGACGTATTTTTTCAAAATCGGCAGCTCGTACACCAGGGATGTGTTGAACATGATGTCCGCCTTCTCCTGGTGCGGAAAGATGTAGTTGGCTTCGCCCCGGCGGACAGAGGGCCACATGGCCAGCGTATCCTCCGGCGTGGCGCCGCGGAAGTTGTGGTCGCGCACCAGGCGGCGAAGAAGGCGGGCGTCGGTGGTGCGAATGCGGTTGTGGTCATCCAGGTTCAGCGTGGTCAGCGCGCTGACGTAGATCAGAAACTTGCTGCCTCGGGGCACTTCGCTGGTGAGCTGGTCGTTGAGCGCGTGGATGCCCTCCACCAGGATCGGCTGGCCGTGTTCGACGCGCACGGCGTGCTTTCGCTCCAAACGCCGGCCGGTGGGAAAGTCAAAAGAGGGCGCCTCCACCGTCTCCCCCTGCATTAGCCGCACCAGCTGCTCGTTGAAAAGCGGCAGATCCAGGGTGTCGATGCGCTCGAGGTCCACCTCGCCGTTTTCGTCCACGGGGATCTTCTCCCGGTCGATGTAGTAGTCGTCCAGCGACAGCTTGTAGGGCCTGAAGCCCCGGGCCTGCAGCACGATCCGCAGCCGGTGGGCGAAGGTGGTCTTGCCCGAGGACGATGGCCCCGCCACCAGGATCAGCTGCGCGCCGCTCTTCTGAAATTCGTCAGCGATCAGGTTGATCGAGCGCTCCTGCAGCGCCTCGTTGATGCGGATGAACTCGCGCAGCCTTCGGCCGGCGATCATCTCGTTGAGGTCGGCCGCGTTTTCGCAGCCCAGGATCTCCGCCCAGCGGGAGGATTCGTCAAAGCAGCGCATCAGCTTGGGCTGATCGCGGAATTCGGCCGGGCGGGCCGGGTCCGCCGGGTCCGGAAGCGACAGCGCCAGCCCCGGCATGTAAAAGTCCAGCTTGAATACCGGCGTGTAGCCGGTGGAGGGCGCCATTTCGCCGTAGAAATACTCCAGCATCTCGCCGCACTTGTAGAGCTGGAAGTGCTCGAAGGGGCGGTATTTCAGAAGCTGCACCTTGTCCATCTGCCCCTCGCGCTCAAAGTAGCGAATGGCTTCGGCCCGGGTGATCACCTTTTTTTCAAAGGGCATGTCGGCCGCCACCAGCGCGCGCATCCGGTCCTCGATCTGCCGGACCATGGCGGCGGTCAGCGTCACGCCCGTCAGCCGCGCGTACAGCCCCGTCTGCGTGCTGTTCTCCATGCGCACCCGGACCTCCGGAAACAGCTCCCGGATTGCCAGCAGCAGCACGAAGCGCACCGACCGCTCGTAAATACGCGCGCCTTCTTCGTATTGATAGGTCAGCGTTTCCACCGCGGCGCCCGCCTCGGCCCGGGCGCTGAGCGGCAGCGTCTTGCCCCGGAGGCTCACGCCCAGCACGCGCCGGGGCGCCTCGGGGCAGAGCCTCTGGATCAGGTCACGGTACTGCGCGCCCTCCGCAGCCTCCACCGGACGCCCGTCGATCAGAACCGTCATGTCGCACTCCCTTCCGGAGCAAAGGCGTTTTGTCCGCCTTCGCCAATTGTTAACACAACTCAGCCTTCAAAAAAGATGACTATTTACGTATATACGCACTTATGGTCAGTAAATTAATCTTTTATATTCTCACATTTTGAGATATAATTAAATTTACTGATATCCATTCTTGGGAACGGAGGCGCATCCATGTCCATCGTCCGAATCATGCTTGTCGACAGCAATGCCGCCTTCGTGAAGGGCACGCGGGACACCCTGCAGCGGGAGGACGACCTGGAGGTCGTCGCCACGGCCTACGACGGCGCCGAAGCGCTCAAAACCGCGCTCACCGCGCGCCCGGACGTGATGGTCACGGGCCTTGTCATGCCGGTGCTGGACGGCTTCGCGCTGATGGAGGCCCTCTTCCGGGCCAAGCTGGGCATCCGCGTCGTCGTGCTGTCGGAGCTGACGCGGGACTGCTTCATCCGCCAGGCGATGAGCCTCGGCGCCTGTTATTACATGATCAAGCCGGTGGACCCCGCGGTGCTGGTCAGCCGCGTGCGCGACAGCGTGCACTTTGAGGACGTCGGAACGCTGGCCTCGCCCGTCGGCAACCTGGAGGACCCGGTCAGCCCGCTGCTGGCGTCCGTGGGCATCACGCCCGGCACGGCGGGCCACCGCTACCTGCACCTGGCCGTCACGATGGCCGCCCGGATGGAAAGCCTTTCGGGCCGGATCACCACGGAGATCTACCCCGCCGTCGCCCGCGCCTTTCAGACGGACCAGCGCAACGTGGAGCGGGCGATCCGCCACGCCATCCGGACGGCCTGCACCCTGGGCAGCGCGCCGGACGCAACCCGGCTCACCAACGGCGAGGTGATCGCGCGCCTCGCGCGGCAGTACGCCGCAAAGCTCATGCCCTGAGGATCACCGGAATCCGCCGTCCACCCCCAGCACCTGTCCGGTGATGAACGCCGCCCCCGCCAGAAAGACCAGCGCCGCCGCCACTTCCTCCGGCTCCCCCAGCCGTCCGAGGGGCGTGCGCTGCTCCAGGTCCCGGATGGCCTCGTCGTCCAGCGCCCCGTTCATGTCCGTCCGGATCACGCCGGGCGCCACGGCGTTGACGCGGATTCCGGAGGGCCCCAGTTCCTGCGCGAGGGATTTGGTCAGCGCGATCACCGCGCCCTTCGCCGCGGCGTAGTGGGCCTCGCAGGAGGCGCCGGATACGCCCCACACGCTCGAAACGTTCAGGATGCATCCGCGCTTTCGCGCGATCATCTCCCGGGCCGCCGCCCGCGCGCAGTAGAACGCGCCGTCCAGATTGACCGCCAGCATCCTGCGCCAGTCGTCGTCCGAAATCTCGTCAAACAGCCGGAATTCCGAAATTCCGGCGTTGTTGACCAGCACATCCACGCCCCCGAGCCCCGCGCGAACCCGCGCGAAGGCTTTTTCTACGTCCGCGGAGCGGGCCACATCAGCCTTGACCCCCATGGCGCCGGTCTTCTCGGCCACGGCCTGGGCGGCCTCGTCGTCGCTGCGGTAGAGAAACGCCACGCGATACCCCGCCGCGGCAAAGGCGGCCACCGCCGCCGCGCCGATGCCCCTCGATCCGCCCGTGACCACCGCGACAAACGGCATGCCCATCCCCTCCGTAATCTCCATTATACCACGCCGCGCTTCCGATCAAAACCCCGAATCGCGGCATTTTCTTTGCCTAAAACGCGCGTTTCTGTTATAATGCAGACTTGGGAGTGAATGCGCATGGTGCTTTTGTCCCTTCAGGGGATTGGAAAGAGTTTTGTCATGAACCGCGTGCTGTCGGACGTCAGCCTGACGCTCAAGCAGGGCCAGCGGATGGGCCTGGTGGGCGTCAACGGCAGCGGGAAATCGACCCTGTTAAAAATCATATCGGGCGACATCGCCCCCGACGAGGGCAGCGTTTCGCTGATGAAGGGCGCCACCGTGGGCCTGCTCACGCAGCAGGCCGACATTCTGGACGACCTGACCGTGTGGGAGGAGCTGGCGCGGGTGTTCGACCCGCTCAAGCAGCAGGAGGCGCGCCTGCGCGAATTGGAGCGGGAAATGGCGGAGAGCCACGCGGACGGGGCGCTTTTTCAGCGGCTGTCGGGCGAATACGCGCGCCTCACCGCCCGATTTGAGTCGGACGGCGGCTACGAATGGCCCAGCCGCATCCAGGGCACGCTGGCGGGGCTGGGCTTCGCCCGGGACCGGCAGGACCAGAAGGCCGCCTCCCTTTCCGGCGGCGAAAAGACGCGGCTTTGTCTGGCGCGGGCGCTGCTGGCCCAGCCCGACCTCCTGATGCTGGACGAGCCCACCAACCACCTGGACCTCGGCGCCGCCGCATGGCTGGAGGAGACGCTCAAAAAGTATCGGGGCACGGTGCTTCTGATCTCCCACGACCGCTACTTCCTCAACGCCGTGTGCGATTCGGTGGCGGAACTTTCCATGACCCGGCTGACCCAGTACGAGGGCAACTACGACCAGTTTCTGGTGAAGCGGGGCGAGGCCTTGGCCCGTCAGATGAAGGAATACGAAATGCAAAAGGCCGAGATCGCCCGGCAGGAGGCGATCATCGAGCGTTACCGCTCCTACAACCGCGAAAAATCCATCAAGGCTGCCGAGAGCCGCGAAAAGCGCCTGGAAAAGATGGAGCGGGTGGAAAAGCCCGTCAGCGAAAAGAAGGTGCGCTTTCAGTTCACCGCCCGGCGGCGCTCCGGCGACGAAGTGCTGCGGGTGCGCAATCTCTCCAAGGGCTTTGGCGGGCGCGCGCTGTTTCAGCACTTAGACCTGACCGTGCGCGCCGGGGACCGGGTGGCCATCATCGGCCCCAACGGCGTGGGCAAGACCACGCTGATGGACATCCTCGCCGGGCGGCGCGCGCCGGACGAGGGCACCGTGGCCTACGGCGCCAACGTGGACCTTGGCTACTACGATCAGCAGCAGTCCCAGCTGCACCCGGAAAGGACCGCCATGGACGAATTGTGGGACGACTTCCCCTACATGCAGCCCGACCAGATCCGCGGCGCGCTGGCGCTGTTTCTCCTGACCGGGGACGACGTGTTCCAGCCCATCGCCACCCTCTCCGGCGGCGAAAAGGGCCGCGTGGCCCTCGCGAAGCTGATGCTCCGCAGGGACAACCTGCTGCTCCTGGACGAGCCCACCAACCACCTGGACATGGACTCCCGCGAGGTGCTGGAGCACGCGCTGTCCGAATTCACCGGCACAATCCTGACCGTTTCCCACGACCGCTACTTTATCAACAAGATCGCCAGCCGCGTGGTGGAGATGCGCGCCGACGGCGCCGACGAGTACCTGGGCAACTACGACGACTATCTGGACAAAAAGCGCCGCGCCGCGTTCCAGGAGGCGGACGAATCCGCCGGGCTCACCCGCACCGAGCAGGAAAAGCAGAAGCGGCGGGAGCGGCTGCGCCGGGAGTCCAGGAAGGCGCTGGAGCGGCGCGTGGCGGACCTGGAGGAGAAAATTGCCCGGGCTGAAGAATCCATCGCGCTTCTGGAGGCGCGGATGGGCGACCCCGCCACCTATCAGGACGGCGGCGGCGAGCTGGTGGCCCGGGAGCACCGCGCCGCCCAGGAGGATCTCGCCGCGCTTCTCGACGAATGGGAGGCCGCGGCGGAGGTCGCCGCGGAACCGTAGCCCCGCGCAAAATGTGGAAACCCTGTCCGCATTCTAATCTCATTCTAATGATGCTGTCAGGACGCGCTAATCTCCGGATGCTATGATGATCCCGTCACAAGGAAAGAAACGGACAAAACGGAGGGAAAATCATGGATCATTACGAAATGGTTGAGAAACTGCGCGAAAAGGCCAACGTATCCTACGAGGAGGCCAAGGCCGCGCTGGAGGCCGCCGACTGGAACCTGCTGGACGCGCTGGTGCTGTTGGAAAATCAGGGCAAGGTGGCGGGCGGCGCGGACTATTCCACCCGCAGCGAACCCCGGGACGACCGCGACAGCCACCGCCGCCGTGAGCGCGCGGGCCGCGTGGGCCGCCAAATCGCCGCCGGCGTCAACCGGCTGGGCCGCTACTTTGTGGTGTTCACCCGCAGGGACGAGGCGCTGTTTGAGCTGCCGCTGATGGTGCTGATCCTGCTGCTGATCTTCGGCTTCTGGATCACGGTGCCGCTTCTGATCGTGGGGCTGTTCTTCGGGTTCAAGTACACGCTCAAGGGTGACGCGGGCGTGGAAGCGGTCAACCGCGTGATGGACAAGGCTTCCGAGGTGGCCGACAACATCGTCAGCGAGGTGCGCAAGGAAACCGGAACCAACGACAAGCCGTAACCCTGCGGGGCCGGCCAACCCCTTGGCCGGCCCCGATGCGGGCGGTCAAGGGGCAGGAGGCATATGGCAAAGATCCTTTTGATCGAGGACGAGGAGCGCATCGCCCGCTTTGTGGAGCTGGAGCTGACCCACGAGGGCTACGAAGTGGCGAAGGCCCACGACGGCCGCGCAGGGCTGGAGATGGCCGAGAGCGGCGGCTATGACCTGATGCTGCTGGACATCATGCTGCCCGAGTTGAACGGGCTGGAGGTGCTGCGCCGCTTCCGGAAGAGCTCAAACGCCCCCGTCATCATGCTCACCGCCCGCGACGCGGTGATGGACAAGGTGTCCGGGCTGGACATGGGCGCGGACGACTACATCACAAAGCCCTTTCAGATCGAGGAACTGCTGGCCCGCATTCGCGCTGCGCTGCGAAAGCGCGGCGCGAATGCGGGTCAGCCGCTCCTTTCCTGCGGCCCGGTCCGCCTGGACGCGGCCCGGCGGCTGGTCACCTGCGGCACCCGGGAGCTCGAGCTCACCAACCGGGAGTTTTCGCTTCTGATGACGCTGCTTGAGCACAAGTCCATCGTGCTGACCCGGGAGACGCTCCTCGAGCGGGTGTGGGGCTACGAATACATGGGCGAAACCAACGTGGTGGACGTGTACATCCGCTACCTGCGCGCCAAGCTGGACGAGGCCTGCGGCGTCAAGCTGATCCATACGGTGCGCGGCGTGGGCTACGCCATCAAGGAGCCGGAAGCATGAGCCGGAAGGATCGGGAAAAGGCGCGCGCTTCGCGCTCGGTGCGCCGCATCAGCCGCATGTGGCTCATGCGGCTGATTGGTGCCATGCTGGCGGCGGATATCCTGCTCGTCGCCATCGCGGTGGGTGCCTTCTGCTACCGGGCGGAGAAAGGCTCCGGCGCGGGCTTTTCGCTCATGAGCAGCCGTTCCTTCTCGGATGTCCGGGCGGACGGCCCCTTCTACCGGCGGCTGGACGAAGCGCGATACCAATTCGTCACGCCCGAGGGCGCGTCCGGCTCGGCAGACGCCGGCGCGTACTTCGTCACGCTCCGGCACTTCCTTTCGCTGATGCTGACGGCTCAGGGCGTGGTGTTCCTCTTTCAGTGGGGCGGCGGCCGCAAAAGCGCCGAGCGCATGATGAAGCCCGTCCGGCAGATGACCCGTGCCGCCGAGCGCATCTCCAGCGAGCGCTTTGCCGCCGACAAGCTGCATTCCCTGGAGGACGCCATCGCCGGACTCGCGCCCTCCGCCCGCGGTGTACGCCTCAAAACCGGCGACCGGGACCTCGAGGGGCTGGAGGAAGCCATCAACAGCCTCCTCGGCCGCGTACACGAATCCTACGTGGAGCAGACGCGTTTCGTGTCCGACGCCTCCCACGAGCTTCGCACGCCCATCGCGGTCATCCAGGGGTATTCCGACATGCTCGCCCGCTGGGGCAAGACCGACGAGCACATCCTGGAGGAGGGAATCTCCGCCATTCAGGCGGAATCCCGCAGCATGAACCGGCTGGTGGAGCAGCTTTTGTTCCTCGCCCGGGGCGACAGCGGCCGGAACACCCTGTCCTTTGCGCCCTTTGACCTCGCGAAAACCCTGTCCGAGGTGTGCGACGAATACCGGATGATCGACGCCGCCCACCATTTCGCCTTCCGCGCCAAGGGCGCGCCGGCGGTCACCGGCGACGAGGCGCTGATCAAGCAGGCCGCCCGGATCCTGATGGACAACGCCGTCAAGTACACCGCGGAGGGCGGGCGTGTCCTGCTGGAAGTGGGGCTGGAGGAGGGCGCGCCCGCCTTCAGCGTGACGGACGAGGGCATCGGCATCAAGGCCGAGGACGTGCCGAAAATCTTCGACCGCTTCTTCCGCTCCGATCCGGCCCGGGGCCGCAAGTCCGGCGGCGCGGGGCTGGGGCTGTCCATCGCCAAGTGGATCGTGGACAGCCACGGCGGCTACTTTCAGGTGCTCTCCCGCGAAGGCATCGGCACGCGCATGCGCGTGGTGCTGCCCCAACCGCCCGGCGAGCCGCCCCGGTCCGCCCGCCCGGGGGTGTGACCTCCATGAATAAAGCGCCGCCCGCGAAGAATCGCGGGCGGCGCTTTATCCCGGAAGCCGAGCCTAGCGGGAGGCCCTGCGGCGGATCCACCAGGCCCGAAGGGGCAGGTAGGCCTCGTAGAGCGCGGAGGGCAGGTGCAAAAGGGCCTTCGGCCCGGCGGTCAGCGAAACCGACGCCAGAAATGCCACGGCCAGCCCGGCCAGCGCCCTGCCCCGCCCGGGGAGAAGCGCCAGCAGCGCGGCCATCAGAAGCGCCAGCGCGGTCAACCGCCCCGCCGCGCGGGCGGCGTCCGCCCCTTCGCGGCGCAGCGCCACGCTCGGCAGCAAAAGAAGCGCCGCGCACAGCGCCGCGCCCGGCAGCGAACCTCCAACGGAGGCCGCGATCAAAAACGCCGCCGCCGCGGCCAGGGGCCTTCCACCGGCTTGGAGCAGCGCGGAAAAATCCGCCTTCCGGGGCCGCGCGGCGCGCGCGTCGAATCCGAGGGCCGCAAGCAGGCGCATCAACGCCAGGGCGCAGCCCGCCGCCATCGGCGCCAGCGCGTCCGGCAACACAAACCACGATCCGGCCAGAACCGCCGCGGAGGCCGCGGCCCACAGCCCGAGCGCCGCGCCCGCCATGCGGCGCCTGTCCGCGTCCGCCACCATGCCCCGGGCCAGCGCCGCCGCGCCGCCCGCGCCCAGCATGGCCGCAAGCGTCAGCCCGCCGCCCATGAGCGCCAGATATGCAAACCTTCCCGCCCCAGCCCAAAAATCCATCGGCGTTGCGCCCCTCTACTTGTGATACTTCTGCCCTGAGAGAATGCGCTGGGCGCGGTAGAGCTGTTCCAGCAGGATCACCCGCATCAGCGCATGGGGGAAGGTGAGGTTGGAAAAGGACAGGCGCGCGTCGGCGCGGGCCAGCACCGCCTCCGACAGCCCCTGCGAACCGCCGATCACCAGCGCCAGCCGCCGCCCGTCCGCCCAGCCCTCGAGCCGCCTCGCCAGCCCCACCGAATCCGGCGCGTCCGCCCGGATGCACAGCGCCACCACCCGGTCCTCCGGGCGCAGGCGGCGCAGAATCTCCCGCCCTTCCTTTTCCACCAACTGCCGCACCTGCGCCGGGGACGCCCTGTCGGGCTCCGGCTGATCCGGCACCTCGATTACCTCGAAATTCCCGTAGCGCGTCAGCCGCTTCAGATATTCGCGGCAGGCGGCCCGCTGCCATTCTTCCTTCAGCTTGCCGACCGCGACGATCAAAACGTTCATCTAGTACACCCGCGCCATCTGCAGGACGTCCAGCAGGTACATCGCGCCCACGGTGATGAGGCCGGCCAGGAGCACCAGCAGTTCCTGCCACTTGAGGGGCGTGCGGTCGACCCGCGCGATCTGCTCGAATGTCCTCCCACGCCTTTCCCGGTGCCAGCCGGACACCGCCAGAATCGCCCAGAACACGCCGCCGTAGACCAGCGCCTGCAGCGCCAGGAGCATCACGCCCGCCGTGCCGCCCACGCTCTCGTAGAGGGTCTGCCCCAGGGCGTCCGCCGTCTGCCGCTGCGCCTGCACCTGCGAAAGCGCCACCAATGCCGCGTTGTGCACCGTGTGGTAGATCATGCCGGCGTACAACGAGTCGGTATTGATCACCAGGTATCCGATGGCAAAGCCCAGCACGATCTGCGTGGGCAGTCCCAGAATGGAGCCGTGGAGCGCGGCAAACAGCATCGTCGAAACCACCAGCGCGTACTTGGTGCCGCGCCGCTCCCAGGCGCTCAGGATGAGCCCCCGGAACAGGAGCCCCTCAAAGATGCCCGGCATCACGCAGCCGGAGATCACCAGCATCAGCAGCGCGCCCGTCGTCTTCGCCACCGGCAGCGACTGGTCCACCAACCGCGCGCCCATCCCCTCCAGCGCCAGCGTCCAGAGGGACCCCAGCGACAGCGCCACCATCACGCCGGCCAGCGCCGCCAGCACGCTTACCACGGCCATGCCCGGCGCCAGCGGGTTCAGCCGCATCGCGCGGACCACGCCGTCGTGCCGGAGGGCGTACAATAAGACCGGAAGCCCGATCAGAAAGGGATAGTAGATCAGCGACGTAGGGGTGAGGAGCGCCTCGTCCGTCGCCCGGACGCCCATCAGGCCCATCAGCGTCGCCAGGACGACCGACAGAAGCGGAATGCCCGCCGCCGCCAGAAGGTACAGCGCGTTGGCGGAAAGAATCGCCGGACGGCGCGCCCAAAAGCGAAAGTCCCCGTCCTCCAGGTGGTTTGGATCAAAACCAGACAAAGGGCATTCCCTCCGTTCCGGCAAGGCGGCCGCCCTCCGCGGGGAGGGTATAGACGCCGTTGGGTTCGTTTCTCCGGGCCACGTCAAGGCCGATGTCCACGCCGGGGCGGATGCCCTGGGCCTCGAGGGCGTCGTGCACCGTGCGCAGCGCCAACTCCGGAAAGTTGTTCTCCCCCGACAGGTGCCCCAGCACGATGTGCCCCACCCCGGACTGCGCCAGCTTCACCGCGGCGCGGGCCGCGTCCTCGTTGGACAGGTGGCCGTGGCTGCCCAGGATGCGCCGCTTGAGCTCATAGGGATAGCGGCCGGCCTTGAGCATGTCCACATCGTGATTGGACTCCAGCAGCACCAGGTCGCACTTCATGACCGCCTCCAGCCATTCGCCCGATAGCTTGCCGATGTCGGTGGCCACCGCGATCCGCCGCCCAAGGGCGGACACGCAGTAGCCCACCGGCTCCGCCGCGTCGTGGGGCAGACGGAAGGGCATGACGCTCATGCGCCCGATGTAAAAATCCTCCAGCGCGCGCACCTCCCGCGCGTTGGAGGGGGTCACGCGGCCCAGCTTGTCCGCCATGGCCGCCCAGGTGCCCCGGGTGGCGTAGAGCGGGATGTCGTACCGGCGGGACAGAATGCCCGCGCCCTGCACGTGGTCGGAGTGCTCGTGGGTAATCAGGATGGCGTCCAGCATTTCCGGGGCGACGCCCTGAGCCCTCAGCGCCCCGGCTACCCGGGTGCCGGAGACGCCCGCGTCGATCAGAATGCGCGCGTCGCCCATCTCCACGTAAATCGCGTTGCCGTTGGAGCCGCTGAAAAGCGGCGAAAATCGCATCTGCATCGATCAACCTTCGTTCAAAAAATCAAGGAGTGCCCCGCGCACATCCTCCACGGTGGTCAGCGTCATCACGCGGCCGCGCAGCTTCGCGCAGCCCTTCGCGCCCTGGGCGTAGGCGGCCACGTGGCCGCGCATCTCGCGCACCGCGCGCTCCTCGCCGTGGAGGGCGGCCAGCATGTCCAGGTGGCGCATCGCCATTTCGAGCCGGTCGCGGATCGTGGGCGGCCGCCAGTCTCCGCCCCGCATCGCCTGCGCGATCTCGGAAAAGACCCAGGGGTTGCCCCGGGCGGCGCGCCCCACGGCGACGCCGGCGCAGCCGGTCTGACGCAGCACGTCCACAGCGTCCCGGCCGGAGGCGATGTCGCCATTGCCGATTACCGGTATATCTACCGCACGGACCGCCTCGGCAATCACGCCCCTGTCCGCCCGGCCGGCGTAAAACTGGTCCCGGGTGCGGGCATGCACGGTGACGGCGGCGGCCCCCTCGCCCTCGGCAATGCGCGCCATCTCGGGCGCGTTGACGTGGTCCGCGTCCCAGCCGGAGCGGATCTTGACCGTCACCGGCAGGCGGGTGGCGCGGACCACCGCGGCGACGACGCGGGCGGCGACGGACGGCTCCTTCATCAGCGCCGCGCCCTCGCCGCCGGACACGATCTTGGGCGCGGGACAGCCCATGTTGATGTCCACAAAGGAAAAGCCCTGGTCCGAGAGCCGCTTCGCGGCCTCGGCCATGGCCGTTGGATCCCGACCGAAGAGCTGCACGCCCACCGGCCCTTCGTGCTCCGCATGCATGAGAAGCTGCGCGGCGGCGCGGTGTCCGGGGCTCAAAAGATACCCCCTGGCGCTGACCATCTCCGTGGTGGAGAAGGCCGCGCCCATCTCCCGGCAGATCAGCCGGAATGTGACGTCGGTGACGCCGGCCATCGGGCAGAGGCCGGCGCCCTCGCCAAGCGCGCGGGTGAGGATCATTGCGGCGAAAGGGTGGGCGCGGGCGTGGGCTCCGGCTCGAGAATGATCTGGGTCTGCTTCATGCCGGCAATCTTCCACTGGCCGTTCACCCGGTAAAGGGTCATACTGTAGCGCCCGCCCTGCCAGACCGGCGGCGTGCTGGTAAGCACGCCCGACTTGACCAGCGCGGTCTTGCCCGACACCACGCTGCCGTGGATCACCGGCACGCGGTAGACGATGGTGGCCTGGGCGGTATCCTCCCAGGGCCAGCTCCAGATCCACTCCAGCTTGACGCTCGACTCAAAATCGCTGATCTTATAGTTCACATAAGGCGACTGGCTGGACAGCCCCAGCGCCAGCGCCTCGTCGCTCTTCAGGAAATCCGCGCGAAAAAAGCTGTTGAGGGACTCCGGCTCCTCCCGCGTCAGGATGACCTGGGTGCGCTGGCGCATGCCGTCGCTGAGCAGGATGT
Organism: Christensenellales bacterium; assembly: GCA_040768845.1. Taxonomy (GTDB): domain Bacteria; phylum Bacillota; class Clostridia; order Christensenellales; family Aristaeellaceae; genus JAEZHK01. The sequence continues at coordinate 127,186 of JAXGME010000002.1, forward strand.
AGATGTTGGACGCGTTCATCGAAAGGTAGAACGCGAGGATCAGAACCGACGCGATCACGCTGAAGATCAGAAGGCGCGACGCAATGTACCACAGAGTCCGGCGAATGTACTTCACTCAAGAACGCTCCATTTCAGCTGGCTTCCCTTGGGGATGCGGGGGTCGTGCTCATCCGGCCCTGGCCGCGCGGAGCGCGTCGTTGTTCAGGAAGAACCCGAGCACGACGCGGCCGTCGCCCTCCGGGCCGGATCGGGTGCCCGAGAGCCCCACGGCGGCGAGCGCCGCCCGCGACGCCCCGTCCAGCGCGGGCGTCCGGGCCAGATATTCCAAAACGGCCCTCGCCCGGCGTTCGGCCAGGCTGGATGCCTCCCCGTCGCCCAGAGGCGCGTAGCCCTCCACCGAAACCGCCGAAACGCCCTCGCTTTGCAGCACGGCGTACCAGGCGGGCAAGAGCCGGTCCAGCACCGCGCGGCCGTCGGCGTCCAGCGTCGAGGTCCCGTCCGCGAACAGCGCGCCGGCGTCCAGCGCCACGCCGCCCTTTGAATCGACCGTGGCAGAAACGCCCGCCGACAGGAACGCCGACCGCAGCGCCGAGGCGATGCGGCCCCGCGCGCCCAGCGCGTCGTCCACCGCCTTTTGCAGCGCCTCGTAGTCCTGAAGCCGTGCCTCAAGGCCCGACTGCCGGGCCTCAAGATCCGCCTGCGCGGATTCAAACGCCTTGCGCGCCTCCTCCAGCACCCGCTGCCCTTCGGCGAGGGCCTTTTGATCGCCCTCGAGCGCGGACCGGTCCGCCTCGATCCGCAGCCGGTCCGCTTCCAGCGCCCCCTGCGCCTCCGTCAGCGACGCTTCGCCCGCCTCGATGCTCTTTTCGCGCCCGTCCAGCGCGGACCGGCGCTGGTCAAGCTCCGCCTCCTGGCGGTTGAGCTGCGCCTGAAAGGACGCGGCCTCCTCCGCCGTCCGGACGTTTTCTCCCTGCTGCCGGTAGGCTCCAAACACCAGCACCACGGCGACCACCACCACCACCTGCGCCATCAGCGCGCCAAGCGGCAGGCCCCCCGGCGCGCGCCTTCGCCCGCGCATGGTCATCGCCCTCCGTAGGCGCCGATGCGGTCAACGGCGTCCTCCAGCGCGGCCTGCGCCAGGCGCAGCGCCTCGGTGAGCCGGTCGGCCTGCCCCGCGTAGATGGCGGCGGTGTCATCCAGCAGATCCGGCAGCCGGGCCAGCGTGGCCTTGATGTTCTCCATCAGCCAGTTGAGCTGATCCGTGGCCTTGCCGGCATTCTGAAAGAAGGCGCCGTAGGCCTTATCCAGGTCCCGCGCCACGCCCGCGGACAGCGCCTGGTGCGCCTGCGTCAGCGCCTCGCCGGACTTTTTCAGTTCCTCCGCGGCCCGGTTCATGGCCTGGCTGGCGGAGAGGGTATTGTCGGTGGAAACCTTGGCGAACTGGTCCGCCGCAGCCTGGAAGCCGGTCATCGCCCGGGACCACTCGGTCTGCAGCTTGCCCACCGACAGCAGGTAGTTGTTCTGCTGCCGCGCGACGATCTCCAGGTGCTCCACGTTGGCGGCAATGCGGGCGTAGCCCTCCTCCACCATCGCCTGGGCGCCGCCCAGCCGGGTCAGGTAGCCGTCAAACTTTTCCACCATCTCCTCCGAAGCGCGCTGCGCCTCGGACATATCCCGGGATACCCGCGCCATGCCGTCGGCGGCGCGCCTGAGGTCGTCCTGAATCTGCTGGTGGTTCTTTGTCAGGCCGTCGATGGTCTGGGCCAGTTTTTCCATGCCCCCGCCCATGCGCTCATCCAGAAGGCCCACAAAGCGGCTGACCAGCGCGTCCACGCCGCGCACCTGCTCCCGCGAGGCGGACTGGGTGAACCGCTGCATTTCGTCCGTCATCGGCTCCACGGCCCTGGCCATCGCCGCCGCAAAGCGGTCGGCCAGCTTGCCGGAAATGTCGTCCGCCAGCAGCTGGATGCGGTTGGCCTGCTCCCTTTGGGCGAGCGCCGTCTGGGCGGCGGGGTCCACCTGCGGCGTCAGCGCGTGGCGCGCCAGCGCGTCGTAGAAAGCGGCGAGGGCGCTCTGGACGCCGCTCATCGACGCGCGGAAGACCACCGAAAACAGCACCGCCAGCGCCGCGCCCGTAATGGCGGGCGCCAGGGCGCCGCGGACGGCGGAGAGCATCTGGTCCATATCGGACGCGCCGGGCAACCCCTGCCAGAGGCCGATCAGCGTGCCCAGAAAGCCCAGCGACATCATGATTCCCGGAATGGACTCGGCCAGCGCCACCGCCCCCGGCGGGCAGGCATCGTCCTCGCCGATATAATCCTCCACCTGGGCAGAGCCGCCGAAGTGCTCCTCCAGAAACACCTGGTTTTTCAGAAACGCGCTCCAGCGGGCCTCGAAGGCGGGACCGAGAAAGCTCTCCTCCCGCCAGGACCTGCGAGCCTTGTCGCCCTTTTTCAGGGACCGCACGCCGCGGCCCAGCGCCTGCCGCGTGCCGGAAAGCGGCGCGATGGCGCGGATCAGGCCGTACAGAAAAACCGACGCCAGCAGGACGTAGAGAATCAGGTTGATCCCGCCGGACAGGAAAAAAGCCTTCAAACCCGTATTGACGGCTGCGAGCACCCTCATCCCTCCGTTTCCCAGCCGATGATGGCAGGATTTACTCTATCTGACGCGCGCGCGCGCCGCTTGGTTCATTTTCTTCCGGCCGGGGCGACGCCCGACCGGCCCACACAGTAGTACTCGACGCCGGCGGCGGCCATGCGCGCCGGGTCAAAGAGGTTGCGCCCGTCGTAGACCAGCGGCGTGCGCATCCGGCGCCGGAAGATCTCCGGCGCAAGGGCGCGGACCTCCGGCCATTCGGTGAACGCAAAGCACACGTTGGCGCCGGAGAGCGCGTCCTCGGGCGTCCGCTCCGCAAACACCCTGCCCGGGAACCGGCGCTCAAAGGCGGCGGCCGCGGCGGGATCGAAAAAGTGGATGATCGCGCCGGCGTCCAGAAGCTTCTGCACGTTGTCGATGGAGGGCGCCTCCCGGAGATCGTCGGTGCCGGCCTTGAACGCCACGCCCAGCACCGCCACCTTCAGGTGATCAAAGGTGATGAGCCTGCGGCACGCCTTTTCAAACAGCACGGTCTTCTGCGCCTCGTTGACCTCCACCGCCGCATCCACGGTGCGAAGCCGGTAGCCGCACTGCCGGGCCAGAAAGCGCAGCGCCTTGGTGTCCTTGGGGAAGCAGCTGCCGCCGTAGCCGACGCCCGCGTTCAGAAAGCGCTTGCCGATGCGCTCGTCGTAGCTCATGCCGCGGGCGACCTCGGTGATGTCCGCCCCCACCAGCTCGCACAGGTTGGCGATGTCGTTGATGTAGGAGATCTTCAGCGCCAGAAAGTCGTTGGAGGCGTACTTGATCATCTCGGCGCTGCGGCGGCCCACCGATACGATCGGAAGCCCGAAGGGCTCGTAGATCTCCCGCATCGTCCGCTCCGCGGCCTCGCTCTTCGTGCCGATGATGATGCGCTGCGCCTCGAGCGTGTCGCGCACCGCCGTGCCCTGGGCCAGAAATTCCGGATTCGACGCCACTTCCACGCGGACGTCGTGGGCCAGAAAATCGTGGATGAACTGCTCCACCTTGTCGTTGGTGCCCACCGGCACCGTGGACTTGACCACCACCAGGCAGTCCTTCTCCACGCTCTCGGCGATCTGGCGCGCGACGGTGGCGATGTGGGTGAGGTTGGCCGAACCGTCCGGCTGCTCGGGGGTGCCCACACCGATGAAGATGGCGTCCGCCTCGCGGTAGGCCGCCTGAAAATCGGTGGTGAAACGGATGCGCCCGGCGGCGATCGTCTCGCGCATCAGTTCCTCAAGGCCCTCCTCATAGATGGGCGACTCGCCCGCGCGCATTCGCGCAACCTTCGCCTCGTCCACGTCCACGCAGGTGACGCGGTGCCCCACGTGCGCAAAGCATACGCCCGCCACCAGCCCCACGTACCCCGTTCCCGCCACCGCGATGTTGTAAGCCTTCATGCGCCCTCTCCATTTCTCGGAAGTATTTCCGCATCGACGGAGTTATTATAGCATTCTTCCGCGAGGATTACAAACAGAAAAGGGCGCGCCCAATGCAATGGCGGCCCGCGCCCATGGGCGCGGAGGCCGCCATTATTAACGAAACACAGCTTATGCGGCGGTCAGATTCTTCAGCGGTACGTAGCCCACCTTGCCGTTTTTGATCACCCGGATCAGGCCCCAGTTGCCCGACTTGGCCAGCAGCACCACGCTGTACTTGCGCGTCAGCGTGCCCTTGACGCTGGCCTTCGTGGTGGCCTTTTTGTAGACCTTGATGCCCTTGGAGGCGCTGGCCCGGTAGATCTTGCCCACGTCGTAGGTGCGGTAGTACTTGAGGTTCGAGGGGAATACGTATCCGGTCTTGCCGCTGGACGTCTTGATGCGCCACCAGTTGTTCTTGGTGCTCAGATGGATGACCTTCTCACCCTTCTTGAGCTTGCCGATGATCTCGGAGCCGGACTTCGGCTTTTCGCGGATGCGAACGCCGCTCGCGGTCGACTTATATATCCTGCCCTTCGCGGCCAGCGCATTCAGCGGCGCGAGCGTCAAAGACGCGACCAGCGCCAGGCAAACCAACCAAAGCACACTCTTGCGGATTTTCATGCGATCCCCTCTCTTCCGCCCGGTCGTACCATTCGTCCGCTACGCACCATTGTACCACAGCAAATCCCCGCTTGTGCATCCATACGGTTACAAAACTATTACGCAACCGTCATGTTTTATTTGGGGTCCTTGGGATCGTCGGGCTTGCGCCCGATGGTGCCGCCCGTCACCTCGCTGGCGCCGCGGGCAAGCCTGCGCTTTATGCCGGAAAAAGTCCCGGTTGCGGCCAGCGCATAGAGAATCCCGGCGACAATAAAGCCGCCCACCAACCATAAGACGCCTTTCCCGGCGGATTTGTTCCCTTGCTGTACATTTTCTTCCGCTTTTGCCGTGCCGCCGAACAGCACCTGGTCCAGGACTTTCGCCATCGGCTCGGTGGACCGGACCGCCCGCTCCTTGCTGGTGGAGTGGGTGCCGAACTCCAGCAGCACCGACTGCGGATAGAGCTCCTGGTTGTAATTGCCCTTGCCGATGAAGATGTCCTTGACCAGCCCCGGATACATCTTGTCGGCGGTGGCCTTGATCTGTTTGGCAAAGCTGCGGTTGGCGTCCGCGTTGGGGTTGGACCGGCCCACCTCCAGCCGCACCTTGGTCATCTGCTCGCCGTCGATGGTGTCGTTGTACTCTCCGGGGTCCGGAATGCCGTCCCGGTGGATGTCAATCAGCGCGTCGGGCTGCTTTTTCAGAAGCTCCTCGGCGGTCTGGCGGGATCTGCGGTAGGCCCCGGCGTCGTGGGGCAGGTGGCTGGTTTCGTCGTACACCACCTGAACGCCAAGCTTTTCGAGGTTTTCCTTGAGCGCGTTGCCCACGTCCAGGATGCCCGCGCCCTTCGTCTTGGAGGATGTCCCGTCGGATGGCTCGTAGGATTCGTCCGTGTGGGTGGAGTACATGGCCACAACCTTCTTGCCCTCGCCGGAAGCGGAGGGGGATGTCTGCGCTTCCGGCGATGCGGCGGGGCTCGCCGCGGCCGCGGCGGCGCCCGAAAACACCGACTGGGTTTCGATGCGCGCCTCGTACGTTTCAACGCCCACATAACTGGCGGTGGCGGTCAGCATGGCGTCGTCCACGGCGGTCACGATAAAGAGCCTGTCGTCCGAAGCGATGTACTCGTCGTCCGCGTACACCTTGCCGGCGTAGGAGGTCAGGTACGCGCCGCCCTCGTCGTAGATGCGGTACACCACGTCGTCCTGGTACTCGTATTCCTCCGCCAGGACCGGAACGGGCATCAAAACCAAAAGGATCAGCCCCAGAGCGGTCAGCCGTTTCATTTTTCCCTCTCCTCCCCCGTACGCGCGCCGCGCATCGCGCGCTCGATCAGCTCTCCGACGAGCTCGGCCAGGAGCACCGCCAGCACCCCCGCGATGATCACCGCGTCAAAGGCGCCCGCGCCGCCCAGGACCAGCGCCTGATCGATGCCCTGGCTCCAGTTGATCACCGCCTGCGCGGTATCCGCCAGCATCACGCCCACCGTGCCCGCCACAAAGGACGCGCGGCGGGACCGGCCGAACACGTACGCCACCACGGCGGCCGCGATGCCGTACAGGTAGTTGGGGTCAATCTGGGTCTGCTCCGGCTCCGCGGGCAGAAAGCGGCCCAGCGCGAATACCGCCGCCCCCGCCAGCACTGCGGCAATCAGCGCGCGCCACTTCTCCCAGGCGGTATCCGCCCGGACAATCAGGTACACCGAGAGCGCCAGCGGGATCAGCGCGCCGCCGATATTGAAGGCGAACAGCGGCGTCAGCTGAATATCCGGAAGGATGCCGCCCACGATGATCAGCGCCACAAACAGCATCGCCTGCTTGTCGGTGAGCCGGAGCCTGTCCAGCGCGCGCTGGCCCACGCCGAACATCACCAGAATGGCGACCACGATCAGCAGGATAAAACCAAAGGACATACCATCACCTCTCGCGTGACAGTATGTCCATCCAATGCCGAAACCATCCAAAATGCAAACCCGTTGGCCGCAGCTCTGGCGGGCGCAGAGCCCCGAAGGGCCGACGCGCCCCGGCGCGTCAGTCCGCGCTGCGGATCGCCGCCAGCGACGACAGCCGCGTGGCGCGCTGCGCCGGATAAAAGCCGGAGCCGATGGAAATCAGTACCACAAAAAGCCAGGTGCCCAGCGCCAGTGCCGACGGAATGATCGAAACCGTCGCGCCCTCCTGGGTAAACATGTCGCCGGACTGCATGATGCTGCCCGCCAGCCGCTGCAGCGCCTCCACATTGTTGAGCGCGTAGCTGAGCAGGTAGCTGACCATGAGGCCCATCGCCCCGCCGAACACGCCGATGTAGGCGGCCTCGCTGAGAAACATCACGCGGATGTTGCCAAGCTTGCAGCCCAGCACCTTCATCACGCCAATCTCGCGGGTGCGCTCGTAGATGGACATCATCATCGTGTTGGCGATCGAAAGCGCGGCCACCAGCAGCGAAATCGCGCCGATGAAGCCCAGGAACGCCTGCATGGCCTGAATCTGCTTGCGGATGGTGTTGACCCATTCCATGGGGCTGTAGTAGCCCACGCCCAGCTCCATCAGGTCCTTGGACACGTCCTGCACATCGTCCACGGAATTCACCAGCACGTACACGGTGTCGTACTTGTCCATGCTGTCCACGCCCATGTCCTTGAAGAGCTGCTTGTTGTCCCGGTAGAGCTTTTTGAGCCAGTTCAGGTTGACCACCGCGCCGTAACCATAGGTCATGTCGTTGATGTCGGCGGGCAGGATGCCCACCATGCGGGCCTTGATCTCCTTCGTCTTGATGATGGGCTCGTCATCCGTGGAGGCGGAGTCCTCGTCGATAACCTCCCAGCTCATGGTCAGCGTGTAGCGCTCGTTCAGCCAGTTGACCGGGGGAAGCGGCAGCGCCTTGCCCTCCATCAGCAGCGTGTATATGTCCACGTACTCGCCGGGCGCATCGGGATTGCGGAAGTCCAGCATGCTGATCTCCGACATGATGAACTCCGCCGTCGAGGTGGTGGACGAAAAGAAGTGGCCGCTTTTGAGCTTCACCATCTTCGCAAAGTCCTTGGGCAGCACGCCCATCAGCATGGTGGGATTCTGCCGCTTGCCCACGCTGAAGGTGAAATTGATGCCCGAGTACAGGCTGACCACCGGCGTCACCGCGGTGACGCCTTTAATGGCCCGGATCTGGCGCAGCACCCCGTCGTTGATGGTGGATATGCGCCGGCCGCTGGCGGATGTGCCGGTGTCCGAATAACCGTAGTTGGGGTACACCTGGATCATCCTGAGGTTGGTGGCCGATTCCAGCGCCGCCATCTGCGTCTTTTCCGCGCCGTAGCCCAGCGAAATGGTCACCACGATGGCGGCCGTGCCGATGACCACGCCCAGCATGGTCAGCGCGCTGCGCAGCTTGCGCCGCCGGAGGTTTTGCAGCGCCGAGGAAAGGATGTCAATCCATCTCATCGTCTTCGAACATCCTCCTGCGGCGGCGGCGCGCCGACATGGCGATGGCGAGGATCACGACGAGCAGGATCAGCCCCACCGCGGCGTACAGCCACGGCGGCAGATACTGCATGATCTGGGCCGCCGAGGGCGCCTCGGGCGCGGGGGTTTCCATATCGTAGTCGTAATCCCCCTCGCCGTAGTCGATCTCCTCCAGCGCGGCGACGTTGAGGCTGAAGGGCCTGGTTTCGGTAAAGACCTCGCCCATGGCGTTTTCATAGGTCACCTGGACGGAGCCGCTATACTGGCCCGCCTCCACGGGGATGGCCTCCAGCTCGGCGGTCTTGGAGGTGCCCGGGTCCATGTTGCCGCCGAAGAAGGACTGCCCGGCCATCAGGTTGGGGTTGTCCGAAACCACCTTCGCGGTCACGTTATACAGCACCGTGCGGCCCAGGTTGAAGATGCCCAGCGACAGCTCCGCGCTGTCGCCCGCGGTGGGCGCGGTGGCGGGCAGCTGTAGCTGGTCCAGCTGGATGCGCTGCACCTGGGCCACCTTGACCATCACCGACTGGGTCGCGGTCAGCGCGGTCAGCTTCTTGTCCTCGTAGTCCATGGCCAGATCGACCTTGATGTTCTCGTTGGCAAGCTCCGGGCTGGCCTTGACCGGCAGGCGCTGCTCGTAGGATTCGCCCTTGTCGATCCGGGCAATGTAGACGCTGTTGGAGCCGCCGGCGGGCATCAGCGCGTCCTCCTCGGAGGTATAGGTCAGCTCGATGTTCTGCACGTAGAGGTCGGCGGAGGTGTTCTTCAGCGACAGCACGACATCAAAGCTGTCCCCCGCCTTGGGGCTGAGCGGATCGGTGGTAATGGCCTCCACCACCAGCTTGGCCTGGGGCTTTTCGCTGCCGGAGGTGCTGCTGCCGCCGCCGTAGCTGCTGCCGCCGGAGGAGGAGGACGCGCCCGTCACCCGGATCTGGGTGGAGAAGGGGACGCTGTTGGTCAGGGTGGCGCCGCGCATCTTCCAGTAGAGCACGCCCGTCAGCGTATAGAAGCCGTTGGTGGCGGAACTTTTGATCGTGATGCCGTCAAACGCCGCGTAGCCTTGGTTCTCGCCGCCCTTCACCACGTAGGACCGCGGCAGGCTGGCGGCGGTCACCGGATCGCTTCCGTCAAAGGCGTCCAGTTCAATGTACATTTCCTCGACGCCCATGCCGGAGAGCGCCGACTGGTTGAAGTCCGCGGGGGTCTGCTTGCCGGTGTATTTCTCGGCGCGCTTTCCGCTTTCGGCCAGCGCGTCGCTGTACACGGGGTCGCCCTCCTTGCCCAACTGGTAGGAGACGGGCAGCGCGATGGTGATCGATCCCTTGGGCTTGCCCGCCGGGAACGAGCGCGGAACCACGGCGACGACGGATGTCACGGCGTACTGGGCGGTGGCGGTCACCATAAGGTCGTCCGCATCGCTCAGAACGGCTTCCTCTTTCCAGCCGGAAAAGGTGTAACCCAGGTTCGCGTGGGCTTTGGCGGCGGTCTCCGCCGCGGCCTGATCCGTGCCCAGATCCGCGCCGTCAAAGCTGTCCTTGTAGGTGGTTTGCGGCTCCTTCCCCAGGCCCGCATACTGCGCCATATAGGTGGCGTCACGGGTCATTTCCGACGGCTCCGGGGTCCAGCCGGAAAACCGGCTCCAGGTGCCGTCCACCTTGCGGATGGGCGACTTGTCCTGCAGGTAGCCCCCGGGCATGGAGGGAATGCTGCCCTCCTTCGCCGTCGTCGTGAAGATCGTCGAGCCGTCAAAGTCAATGAACGTGGCGGTATATCCCGCGGCGGCGGCGCCTTCGGCCCCTTCCTCGCCTTCCTCGTCCTCGTCGCCCGCCTCCGCGTCTTCATCCCCTTCGTTGAGGGGCTTCGACAACAGATCCGCCGACTTGGCGGCAATCCCCTGCGCGTCGCCCAGCAGGGCGGCGGCCGCCGGGGACGCGGCCGGGTCCGGAGAAGCGCTCTCCTCCGGCGCGGCGGTTCCCTCCGGCGCGGCGGTTCCCTCCGGCGCGGCGGTCCCCTCCGGCGCGGCGGTTCCCTCCGGCGCGATGGTCTCCTCCGGCGCGGCGGTCCCCTCCGGCGCGGCTCCTCCGGCGCGGCGGTCCCCTCCGGCGCGGCGGTTCCCTCCGGCGCGGCGGTCCCCTCCGGCGCGGCGGTCTCCTCCGGCGCGGCGGTCTCCTCCGGCGCGGCGGTCTCCTCCGGCGCGGCGGTCTCCTCCGGCGCGGCGGTCTCCTCCGGCGCGGCGGTCTCCTCCGGCGCGGCGGTCTCCTCCGGCGCGGCGGTTTCGGCATCCTCCGGCCCAAGAATCTGGATCACCGATTCCACGCCGGGTTTTGCCTGATTGGCCACCAGAATCTCCGCGTCCTCCGGCTGGGCCGTGCCCTCCGGCTGGGCCTCATCACCCGGCTGGCCCGTGCCCTCCGGCTGGGTCTTGTCCTCCGGCTGGGCCTCGGCCTTTCCGCCGATTTTCAGCTTGACCTCAAAGGGGAATTCATTGTCCACCTTTGTGCCCTTGAGCCGCCATACGATGGTGCCCTTGAGGGTATAGCTGCCGCCCTCGGCGTCGGCGCGGGCCTTGATCTTGCCGAAGGTGGCAAAGCCGCGGTTGACGGGCTGCCCGCTGGGGACGCCGTATTTTTTCTTGCTGTCCTTGAGCGAGCGCAGCACATAGGCGGAGCGCGCGTCCTTATCCCCCTTAAGGGGCGTGCCGGAGAGGTTCAGATCCACGCGGATCCACTCAATCCCCTGGCCGGCCAGGGCCTTCTGATCGTAATCTCGAATCTCCCGCTCGGCGTCGTAGCCCGTCCCCCTGCCGTTTGCCAGGGTGTTGGAGGAGATCTCGTCGCGGGTGAGGGCATTTTTGAAGATCACCGGCAGCGCCAGCTTCAGCGCGCCGCCCGGCGTCGCCGTGGCGGTGTCAAAGTCGCCGGGGACGACCTGGTGCAGCGAGGCGTATCGGGCCGTTACGGTGATGTTCTTGCCGACGGAGGAAAAGTCCCTGCTCCAGCCGGCGAACTGAAAGCCCAGGTCCGCGTGATCGGGAACTTCCGGCGCGACGGCGGCCTCGCCCTTGTTTACGCGCTGGGTATCGCCGATCGCCTTTCCGGTGACCGCGTCGACAAATTTCACCTTGTACTGCTTGGTCTTCTTGCCGCTGGCGGGGGTTTGCTCCGGCGCGGCGGCGCTCGCTTCGGGCGCGGCGGCTTCAGGCGCGGCGCTCTCTGCGGCGGCTTCGGGCGCGGCGGCCGCTTCCGCGAGGGCGGCGGCGAAAGGCGGCGCCACGAGCGTCAGCGCCATCAAAAAAGCCAGAATCAGCGATTTAACCCGTTGGCTCGTCATGGGGAAGTCCTCCTTCATGCCCGGGCGGGCGCGTCCGCCGCGCTCCGTACCCCGGCTTCGCCTTCCGGCAGTTCGATCACGGTGCCGTCCGGCAGCGTGTGTACAAGGGTGATTTCCTTGGGGCTTTCCTGCCGCGTGCTTTCGATCACGCGGCCGTCCAGCAGGCGCACCACCCGGTCCGCGTATTCGGCGATCTCCGCGTCGTGGGTAACCATGATCAGCGTGGTGCCCCGCTCCCGGCAGACCGAGCGGATCAGCCGCAGGATCTCCCGCGAGGTCTTGAGGTCCAGATTTCCGGTGGGTTCGTCCGCGAACAGAATTTTGGGTTTTGTCACCAGCGAGCGCGCGATGCCCACCCGCTGCTGCTGTCCGCCCGACATCTGGGTGGGCAAGTGGGCCATGTGGCTGGTCAGCCCCACCAGATCCAGCATCTTGCGCGCCTGTCGCAATCGCCTGTCCCGGGGCACGCCCTTGTACATCAGCGGCATGGCCACGTTGTCCAGCGCCGTATGGGTGGCAAACAGGTTGAACTGCTGAAACACAAAACCCACGTTGTCCAGCCGGAACTGCACCAGCTTGGACTCGTTCATCCGGTCAATCTGCTTGCCCGCCACGCGGATATGGCCCTTTGAGGGCTTTTCCAGCCCGGCGATCATGTTGAGCAGCGTGGACTTCCCGGAGCCGGAGCGGCCGACGATGCAGCAGAATTCCCCAGGGTAGATGTCCAGCGACACCTCGTCCAGCGCCTTGAGCCGCGTGGTGCCGATGGTGTACACCTTCGTGACCGCGTCCAGAGTGATGATGGGCGCGTCCTTTGCTTCCGCCAACGCTTTACGCTCCTCCCGGCCCGCTCGACGCGCGGGCGCGTTCGGGCACATTGTAGCACACATCCTGCCGGATGACAATTCAGGGGATTAGACTTATGCAACTGACAAAATGTTGCAGCGCGCATGAATCGGGCGCGCCGGGGGCATACTGGACGATCGAAGGAGTTGAAAGCATGTCCATGATCGAATGCGGCCATTGCAGGCGCACGGCCGACGCCCGGACCATGACCGAATGCGCGCGCTGCGGCGCGATGATCTGCGAGAACTGCCAAAAGAGCGGCGAGGACTGCGAATCCAGCCTGGACATTCCCTGAAATTCCCAATGCGAAGCGCCCCTTTCAGCCGTGAAGGGGGCGCGCGTTTTTTTTGGAGGATGCCGCGCCCGTCACGGAGCGGCGAGGGTGATCAACTGGATCTCCGGCGGGCAGTAAAGCCGGATCGGAATCTTGCTCGAGCCAAGGCCCGCCGACACCACCACCACCGCGCCTTCCTCCCGCAGTACGCCCCGGACGGTAAAAAAGCGCTGGCCCCGGCGCACGCCTTCAAAGCCCAGGTCGTAGAGCGTCCGGCCCCCGAGGCGCATCTGGCCGCCGTGGGTGTGGCCGCACAGGATCAGCTCCGGCACGGGCGCGCCGCCAAGCAGCGCCTCCAGCGGCACGGGCGAGTGGGACAAAAGAATCCGCCACGCCCCTTCCCCGCCGGCCAGGGTGGCCGCGTCCGGGGTGCCGTAGTAGTCCTCATCCAGCCCAAGGATGGTCAGGCCCTCCGCGGGCGTCCATTCCCCGTTGATCAGAAGGCGGACCCCGGCGCGCTCCGCCAGGGCGCAGAGCCCGTCCATCGCGCCCCGGAAGGCGCGGCGATCGTTGTTGCCCACCACCCCCGCCATGCCCAGCCTCGGCGCGAGTCCGCCAATTTTCTCAAACAGCGCCTCCGCGCCCCGGCGCGTCTCGGCAAAGTCGCCGCCCCAGAGAATCATGTCGGGCTCAAGGGCCTCGATCTGCGCGATCAGCCGCCGCTGCGCCGGTTCGGGAAACGTGAACCCCGCGTGCACATCGGAAACAAAAAGAAGCCGCGCGCCGGAAAGCGCCGGCGGCAGGCGGGAAAAGGCCAGGTTCAGCCGCTCCACCCTCGCGCCCTCCGGCGGCAGGCCGCGAAACCACACGCGCTCCGCCCTCACGGACATCCCTCCTTCGGGTCCGCGCCCCGGGCGTTGTCCTTTCGATGGGCCTGCGCGGCTCTCCGGGCCGCCCTAAGGTCTGAGCGCGTCATGGCGTCACCTCCGCTCAAAGTATAGGTTCCCCCGGGCGGGGTGTCAAGTTTTAACCGTTTTTTCGCCGCAGGCCGCGCGCCGCATGCTATAATGCATAAAAATGCGCCGATGGAGGTGAAAAATATGCGCCGCAAGCTCTGGACCAGGGCGCTTATCGACACGCTGCCGGTGCTCTTTGGCTACGTTCCCCTGGGCATGGCCTTCGGCTTTATGATGTCCGCGGCGGGGTACGCGCCCGGCGTTTCGCTTTCAATGAGCGCGTTTGTCTACGCCGGGTCGGCGCAGTATCTGGCCGTGACCCTCTTCACCCGGGACGCGCCCCTTCTGACGATGTTCGCGCTGGTGTTCTTTCTCAACATCCGGCAGATGGTCTACGGCCTGTCGCTGCTGGACCTTTTCCGGGACGCGGGCCCCTGGCGGCCCTACCTGATCTTCGCGCTGACGGACGAAGTCTACGCGTTGCTGGTGGGCGCGAAGCTCCCGTCGGGCGAGGCGAGGCGGCCGTATCTGGCGCTGGTGACGGTCCTCAGCCAATTCTACTGGGTGGCCGGCACGGCGCTGGGCGCGCTGGCGGGCGCGTTCATCCACATCAACACCAAGGGTCTGGATTTCATGCTCACGGCGCTCTTTCTGGTGCTGACCCTGGACCTTGCGCGCAAGGTCCGCACCTGGGAACCCTTCGCGCTGGGCGCGCTGGCGGGCGCGGCGGGGCTGGCGCTGGGCGGGCAGAACCTGATGATGCCGGTGGCGCTTCTCATCATTTTGGCGGCGCTGGGCCTCTTCCGCGGCTTTTTTGAGGCCCGGATGAACCGGAGCGGGGCGGTGCGGCCATGACCCACGGGCCGAAACTCATCCTCGCCATCGCGCTGATGGCCGCCGCCACGGCGCTGACGCGGTTTCTCCCCTTCTGGGTGTTTGGGCGCGGCCGCAAGCCGCCCGCCGCCATCGAATACCTGGGCCGCGCGCTGCCGCCGGCCATGCTGTCGCTTCTCGTGGTCTACTGCTTGAAGGGGATGGACTTCACGGCTCCGCCCTTTGGGCTTTGCGAAGTCGTGGCCTGCGCCGTGGTGACGGCGCTGCACCTGTGGCGCAAAAACGCGCTCCTTTCGATCTTCGGCGGCACGGCGGTGTACATGATTCTGGTTCAGGTGGTCTTTCCGTAATCCCCCCAAAAAGCGGGCGGCGGGGCCTTCGCCCCGCCGCCCGCGCAGCCGTCAGAATCTTTTCAGCAGCCTGACCAGGAAGTATACCAGCACCAGCACCAGAAACGTGCACCCCAGACCGAGCAGCGCGACAATCAGCCCGCCCTCGTACATGCTCATATTGGCAAACACCCGCATTCCCCCCTTATCCGGCAATCATCATGGTGACCAGCGTAATCAAGATGGAGCCGGCGACGATCGAACCGATCTGGCCGGACACGTTGGCGCTGATCGCCTGCATGAGCACAAAGTTGTACGGATCGTCTTCCTTGGCCATCTTCTGGATGACGCGAGCACTCATCGGGAAGGCCGAAATGCCCGCGGCGCCAATCATCGGGTTGATCTTTTCCTTGCGGAAGAGGTTCAGGAATTTGGCGAACAGCACGCCGCCGGCGGTGTCGAACACAAAGGCCAGAAGCCCCAGCGCCAGGATCAGCAGCGTGTCAAAGCGCAGGAAGCGGTCGGCCACCATGGTGGAGCCGATGGTCAGGCCCAGCAGAATCGTGACCAGATTGGCCAGCTCCTTCTGCGCCGTCTCGCTCAGCCGCTCCAGCACGCCGCACTCGCGGATCAGGTTGCCGAACATCAAAGAGCCCACCAGCGGCACGCTCATCGGCACGATGATGCCCGCCACCGCCGTCACCACGATGGGCAGCAGGATCAGCGTGGTCTTGGACACGCGGTTCTCGCCCGAGGGGTAGACCATGCGGATCTGACGCTCGGCCTTGGTGGTCAGCGCGCGGATGACCGGCGGCTGGATGATCGGCACCAGCGACATGTAGCTGTAGGCCGCCACCGAAATGGGCGCGATGAACTTTTCCAGCTTGAAGTAATTGGCTACGTACAGCGTCGTCGGCCCGTCCGCCGCGCCGATGATGCCGATGGCCGCGGAGATCTTGGCGATCATGTGCGGATCGGTTTCCCCGAAGATCGGACCCACCAGAAACAGCGCCAGCAGAAACGTGCCGAAGATGCCGAACTGCGCCGCCGCGCCGAAGAAGATCATCGACGGGTCCTTGATCAGCGGCGAGAAGTCGATCATCGCGCCGATGGCGATGAAGATCAGGATCGGGAACAGCTCGTTGGCAATACCCGCGTCAAACAGCACCTTCAGAAAGCCGGGCTCCGCCTCCGTGCCCAGCACGGCAGAAGACATCGCACCGAGAATCGGCGGCAGGTTGGCCATGATCGCGCCAAAACCGATGGGCAAAAGCAGCGCGGGCTCGTAGTCCTTCTTGATGGCCAGATAAATCAGGATGCCCGCAATTGCGAACATGATGAGCATCTTGACTCCACCCAGCGAAAACAGGTACAAAACACCGTTGAACAGGCTTGCCAGCAGGGTTTGCATCCCACGATCCCTCCATAATAAAGAGATTGGTCATCATCCCATATATCATAGCACAGAATAAAGCCCCCTCCACCCAAAAAACGTGTTAAATATCATCACTGCGCGCGCTGAGGCGCGGCCTCGACGCATTATTACACCGCGGGCCGCTTTTCAAGCGCTTCACATATTGACGAAACGCCGCATTCAAGGTATAATACCTCCGGTGTCTGAAATGGCGCGCGGCGCCGCCGCAAATGCGGAAATAAAGAGGTTACACGGTTTTGGGCCGCGTAACCTTTTTTGTGTCCTTTAAAAACCCCCGGATTTGCTGGATTTTTGGCGCGGCCGCCAGGCGGGGTGCCTCGGGAAAAAGCGTCATGTAACCAGAATATTCGCTTTTTTTCGCCAAAATGGTTACACTGGTTTCGACGTGCGCGAGCCCGTCGGGCATCGGGCGCCGCGAAACGCACATTTAACATTTCTTCCTCATCCGGCCTTTCGGACGCAATTGTCGTTAATTTTTCTTATTCTTTTAAGTATAATTTTACTCATTCGGCCTCTGGACGATTGCGCAGCCGTGCTGATTTGTGATACAATGCGCCTTGGTGGATTGTCAAGGCCATGCGGACGATGGCCTCGATTTATAGCAAGGGAGGTTCTTGATCCATGTCGCTTCTCGAGAACAAGGAGAAACTGACCCAGCTTGACGAAGTCATTTCGCAAAACAAGGGTCAGCGGGGCGCTGTGATGCGGACGCTTCAGAGTGCTCAGGATCTGTACGGCTACGTGCCCAAAGAGGTCCAGATCCACATAGCCGACGGGCTGGGCGTGACGCTCAGCGAGGTCTATGGCGTGGCCACCTTTTATTCGCAGTTCGCGCTGGAACCGCGGGGCCGCTTCGTGGTGGGCGTATGCCTGGGCACCGCCTGTTACGTCAAGGGCGCAAAGGCGATCATGGACAAACTGATCTCCCTTTTGGACGTTCAGGTGGGCAAAACCACCGGGGACGGCCGCTTTACGCTGAAGGACACCCGCTGCCTGGGCGCCTGCGGCCTGGCACCGGTCATCATGATCAACGACGACGTGTACGGGCGCCTGGTGCCGGATGACCTTCCGGCCATTGTCGAAAAATACCGGGCGATGTAATATGTTTGAACTGGCGCTGCACATCCTCGATCTGGTGCAAAACTCAGTGGCGGCCGGCGCCAGGCTGGTGCGCGTCTGCGTATGGCTGGACAGGGCTTCCGACACCCTGACGATCATCATCTCCGATGACGGCTGCGGGATGGACGAGGCGCTGCGAAACCGGGTTGAGAGCCCCTTCGCCACCACGCGCACCACGCGGAAGGTGGGCCTGGGCATTCCGATGTTCAAGCAGTGCGCGCTGACGTGCGGCGGCACGTTCCGCCTGGAGAGCGAGGCGGGCGCCGGCACGACGCTGACCGCAACTTTCCAGGCCTCCCATGTGGACCTGCCACCGCTCGGGGACCTGAAGGGGACGATGCTCTCCCTCGTGGCCGGAAGCCCGGAAACGCCGGACTTCGTGCTCGACTACCGGATCGACGACCGCTCGTTTGTCTTTGACACCCGCCCCATCCGGGAAGCGCTGGGCGGCCTGCCGCTCTCCGGCGGCGAGATCCTGGCCTGGCTGGACGCCTTCCTTTCGGAGGGCATCGCCGGGGTGGAAGACTGAAGACCGCGACGATTCATTCATCAACACTTTTTGGAGGTGCCAAACATGAAATCCTTAGCCGAACTGGAGGCCATCCGCCAGAAGACCCTAGACCAGGTCAACCTCAGGCGCGAACACCAGGGCACCCGCGTGGTGGTGGGCATGGCGACCTGCGGCATCGCCGCCGGCGCGCGCCCGGTAATGCTGGCCTTCCTGGACGAGGTCGGCAAGCGCAACCTGCTGGACGTCACCGTGGCGCAGACCGGCTGCATCGGCATGTGCCGCCTGGAGCCCATGGTGGAAATTACGCTGCCCGGGCAGGACAAGGTCACCTACGTCAAGGTCAAACCCGAGATGGTGCCGCGCATCGTGGCGGAGCACATCGTCAACGGCAAGCCCGTGGACGAGTATACCATCGGCGCGGCCGAATAGGCCCCAGCGATTGAGGAGGAATCACCTATGGATCTTTACCGTTCCCACGTTCTGATCTGCGGGGGCACCGGCTGCACGTCGTCGGGTTCCGCGCTGCTCCATGAGCGTTTTGAAAAACTGCTGGAAGAAGACAACCTGACCCACGAGGTCAAGCTGGTGCGCACCGGCTGCTTCGGCCTGTGCGAGGCCGGCCCGGTGGTCATCGTCTACCCCGAGGGCGCGTTTTACAGCCACATCAAGCTGGAGGACGTGGACGAAATCGTGGCCGAGCACCTGGTGAAGGGCCGCATCGTCACCCGCCTTCTGTATAAAGAGTCCGTGGAGCCCACCGGCGGCGTCAAGGCGCTGGACGATGTGGAATTCTACAGAAAGCAAAAGCGCGTCGCCCTGCGCAACTGCGGCGTGATCGACCCGGAAAACATCGACGAATACATCGCCTTTGACGGCTACAAGGCGCTGGGCAAGGTCCTCAAGGAAATGACCCCGGCCGACGTGATTGACATCATGAACCGCTCGGGCCTTCGCGGCCGCGGCGGCGCGGGTTTCCCCACCGGCCGCAAGTGGTCCTTTGCCGCGGCCCAGCCCGCCGGCAAAAAGTACGTGTGCTGCAACGCCGACGAGGGCGACCCGGGCGCGTTCATGGACCGCTCCGTCCTCGAGGGTGACCCGCACGCGGTGCTGGAGGCCATGGCCATCGCGGGCTACGCCATCGGCTCCGATCAGGGCTACATCTACGTTCGCGCGGAGTACCCCATCGCCGTAAAGCGGCTCAAAATCGCCATTGAGCAGGCGAGAAACTACGGCCTTCTGGGCAACAATATCTTTGGCACGGATTTCAACTTCAACATCGACATCCGCCTGGGCGCCGGCGCCTTCGTCTGCGGCGAGGAGACCGCGCTGATGGCCTCCATCGAGGGCGAGCGCGGCGAGCCCCGCCCCCGCCCGCCGTTCCCTGCGGTGAAGGGCCTCTTCGGCCGGCCCACCATCCTCAACAACGTCGAAACCTACGCCAACGTGTGCCAGATCATCCTCAACGGGCCGGAATGGTTCGCGTCGATGGGCACCGAGCGCTCCAAGGGCACCAAGGTCTTTGCGCTGGGCGGCAAGATCAACAACACCGGCCTCGTCGAGGTACCCATGGGCACCAAGCTGCGCGAGATCATCTACGAAATCGGCGGCGGCATCCCCCACGGCAAGGCGTTCAAAGCCGTGCAGACCGGCGGCCCCTCCGGCGGCTGCATTCCGACGGCGCTTCTGGACACCGAGATCGACTATGACAACCTGATCGCCGTGGGCTCCATGATGGGCTCGGGCGGCATGATCGTCATGGACGAGGACAACTGCATGGTGGACATCGCGCGCTTTTTCCTGGACTTCACCGTGGACGAGAGCTGCGGCAAGTGCACCCCCTGCCGCGTCGGCACCCGCCGGATGCTGGAGATCCTGAACCGCATCTGCGAGGGCAAGGGCGAGGAGGGCGACATCGAGAAGCTGGAGGCGCTGGCCGTTTCCATCAAAAATACCGCGCTTTGCGGCCTGGGGCAGACCGCGCCCAACCCGGTGCTCTCCACCATTCGCCACTTCCGGGGCGAGTACGAGGCGCACATCTACGAAAAGCGCTGCCCCGCCCACGTGTGCCAGAAGCTTCTGAGCTACGAGATCGACCCGGCCAAGTGCGTCGGCTGCACCATGTGCGCCCGCGTCTGCCCGGCAAACGCGATCTCCGGCAAGGTCAAGGAAAAGCACGTGATCTCCCAGAATCTGTGCATCAAGTGCGGCGCCTGCATGGAAAAGTGCAAGTTTGGCGCGATCTCGAAGAAGTAAGGAGGAGCCGCCATGGACACCAAAATGATCAATCTGACGATCGACGGCGTGAACGTCTCCGTTCCCGAGGGAACGAGCGTGCTGGACGCCGCCACATCCGTCGGCATTCGCATCCCCACCCTCTGCTATCTGAGCGGCATCAACGAAATCGGCGCCTGCCGCATGTGCGTGGTGGATACCGGCGCCCGGGCGCTGTCGGCCGCCTGCGTGCTGCCCGCCAGCGAGGGCATGAAGGTCAAGACCAATACCCCCGCCGTGCGCGAGGCCCGCAAAATCAATCTGGAGCTTTTGCTCTCCACCCACGACAAAAAGTGTCTCTCCTGCGTGCGCTCCACCAACTGCGAGCTGCAGAGCCTGTGCAACGAATACGGCGTGGAGGATGAAAACCGCTTCGCCGGCACGATGATCGAGCACAAAATTGACGATGTGTCGCCCTCCATCGTGCGCAACAACAATAAGTGCGTGCTGTGCCGGCGCTGCGTCGCCGTGTGCGAAAAGATCCAGAACATCGGCGTCATCGGCCCCACCAAGCGCGGCTTTAAAACCACCGTCGAGTCCGCCTGGGAAATGCCGCTGGGCGCCACCGCCTGCGTCAACTGCGGCCAGTGCATCGAGGTGTGCCCCACCGGCGCGCTGACCGAAAAGGACGACACCCAGAAGGTGTGGGACGCGCTTTCCGACCCGGACAAGTTTGTGGTGGTGCAGCCCGCGCCGGCGGTGCGCGCCGCGCTTGGCGAGGAGTTTGGCATGCCCATGGGCTCGCTGGTCACCGGCAAGATGGCCACGGCGCTCAGGCGGCTGGGCTTTGACCGCGTGTTTGACACCGACTTCGCGGCGGACCTGACCATCATGGAGGAGGGCTACGAGCTGATCGACCGGCTCACCAACGGCGGCGTGCTGCCGATGATCACCTCCTGCTCGCCGGGCTGGATCAAGTACTGCGAAACCTTCCACCCGGACTTCATCCCCAACCTGTCCTCCTGCAAATCGCCCCACGAGATGGAGGGCGCCATCATCAAGAGCTACTTTGCCGAGAAGAACGACATCGATCCCCGGAAGATCGTGGTCGTCTCGGTCATGCCCTGCACCGCCAAGAAGTTTGAGCGGGCGCGCCCCGAGCTGGGCCACGACGGCATGCCCGACGTGGACGTGGTCATCACCACCCGCGAACTGGCGCGCATGATCAAGCAGGCCGGCATCGACTTTGCGAACCTGCCGGACGGCGATTTTGACGACATGCTGGGCGATTCCTCCGGCGCGGGCGTCATCTTCGGCGCCACCGGCGGCGTGATGGAGGCGGCGCTGCGCACGGCCTACGAGGTCGTCACCGGAAAGACCCTGGAGGACGTGGACTTTACCGCCTGCCGCGGCATCGCCGGCGTGAAGGAAGCCACCATCGATCTCAACGGCACGCCGATTTCGATCGCCGTCACCAGCTCCACGGGCCTCGCCGGCATGCTGCTGGACCAGGTGCGCGAAGGCAAGAAGAATTACACCTTCATCGAGGTCATGGGCTGCCCCGGCGGCTGCGTCAACGGCGGCGGCCAGCCCATCGTCACCGCCCTGCAGCGCGAAAAGACCGATCCCCGCGTGCTGCGCGCCCGGGCCCTCTATCAGGAGGACGAGAACAAGCCCATCCGCAAGTCCCACGAAAACCCGTCCATCAAGAAGCTGTACGCGGAGTACCTGGAAAAGCCCAACAGCCACAAGGCGCACCGCCTGCTGCACACCCACTACGAAAAGCGCGAAAAGTACTGATCGCGGCAAAGCGCGGGCCCGAGGTTTTCACCTCGGGCCCGCGCTTTTGTCCGGAAGGGCTTTACGGGCGGGGCCCCGCCAGGTATTCCTTCCGGGCCCGGCCGGACGTCCACAGGTATACGGCATCCTGCGCCGCCTCGAAGATCAGAAACGCGCCGATCACCCGCATCAGCACCGAGCCGAGCCCCACCGCGTTGACGATGATCACCACGCCCATCACGGCGGACAGCGCCGCGCCGATCAGCGGCACGTACCAGTGGGCGCTGCCGATGCGCTTCAGGTCAAAGGCGCCCTGCAGCTTCACCGCGCCGCCCACCAGAAGGGCCAGCCCGAACAGCATCGGCATAAAGGCGATCAGCGCCTCCGGAACGACGTAGAGCAGCACGCCGCCCAAAATCCACACCACGCCGGATGCGAACATCCACCCGCCCAGCACTTCGCGCACATCCAGCAAAAAATATTCCACGATCCGGACCACGCCGACGATGACGAAGATCGTCCCCGCCACGGACAGCACCACGCCCGCCGTCGTCATCGGGTAGATCAGCAGGAACAGCCCGAAGATCAGCACCGCCGCAAGCCACAGATATGGGATCGTCTCCCGCGCGGCCCTGGAAAGCCTGCCCGACATCCTCATAGCAGCATCCCCCTTCGTATTATATTGTAATTATACCCATATCCGCGCGCTGAAATCAGCCCTGGCGCGACTTGACATATTCCGTCCCCATCTGATACAATAACTTGGAAACGGTCGGCATGAAGCCGACTCCCAGCGGACCCGGCGCCATGAAGGGGCTGGTTTCGCCCATTGATTTTGGGAGGCGTGCTTCATGAAGAATACCCGTTCTCTGACGCTTTCGGGCCTGTTTCTGGCGCTGGGCATTCTGCTGCCGTTTCTGACGGCCAACCTGCCCCAAATGGGTTCCGCATTCCTGCCGATGCACATTCCGGTCCTGCTGTGCGGCTTCATCTGCGGCTGGCCCTGGGGCCTCATGGTGGGCTTTGTCACGCCGCTATTGCGCATGGTGCTGGTGGGCATGCCGCCGGTGACCACGGCCATCCCGATGGCCTTTGAGCTGGCCGCCTACGGCGCGCTGACAGGCCTTCTGTACCGTGCGCTGCCCAAGACCGTGCCGTGCCTCTACGTTTCGCTGCTGGGCGCGATGCTGGGCGGCCGGATCGTCTGGGGCGTTGTGCGCTGGGTGATGATGGCCACCGGGGTGGAGTTTGGCTTCCAGGCCTTCCTGACCGGCGCCTTCGCCTTCGCGCTGCCCGGTATCATCATTCAGATCGTGCTGGTGCCGCTGATCATTCTGGCGCTGCGCCGCGCGAAGCTGATGCCCGGAGAGATTCCGGCCTAATCAAGATCCGGAGGAACCCATGCTTGACATGCTGCGCGTCCACCGGGCGCGCTACCCGCTCATGGAGCCGCAGGACGCGGTAAAACTGATCTACCAGCGCGCTTTCGGACCTGGCCACATGATTGCCAGCCGCGAAAGCGCGCTTTCGCGCCTTGAGGAGGAGATGGCCCTCGTCCGCGGGGACCCCGGTGCCGCGCTGTTTGAGCCCATCGGCGCGGGGTATGCGCGGATGTGCCTGGCGTCGCCGGAGTTTCCGCGCCCTTTGACGGCGGCGGGCATGTTCTACGCCAGCGGCCGGCCGCCCCGGGACGACCGCTTTCAGGCGGAGCTGGACGCCCTCGCCGCCGCATGGCCGGAGGCCGTCGGCTATGTGGCGTCCTACCGCGCCAGGGGCTGCCCGCCGGTGCGCCACAGCGAGGCGTACCGCCGCGCCTACCGCCCCGCCTATCGGGTGGTGCTGGCCAAATTCCAGCGGCTGATGCCGGTGTTTCGCGCCATGGACGCCCTGGACGACCGGCCCCGGGTGCTGATCGCCGTCGATGGGCGCTGCGGCTCGGGCAAGAGCTCGCTCGCGCAGCTGATCGCGTCGGTCTACGGCGCGTCGGTGCTGCACATGGACGACTTCTTTCTCTCCGAGGCGCAGAAGGCGGCGGGGGTGCGCTCGCCGGTGGCCAACATCGATGGTGAGCGGCTGACGGCGGCGCTGCGCCCGCTGGCCGCGGGCGAGCCCTTCACCTTCCGCCCCTACGACTGCCTGACGGGCGAATACCTGCCGCCCCGGCGCGTCAACCCCGCCCGCGTATCGGTGGTGGAGGGCTCCTACTGCCTGCACCCGGAGATCCGGCTGGACTATGATCTCAAGCTGTTCCTGTCGGTGGACCCCAATACGCAAAAAGCGCGCCTGAAGGCGCGCAACCCCGAGCTGTACCACCGCTTCCTGGCGGACTGGATTCCGCAGGAGGAGGCCTATTTCAAGGCCTTTGGGATTCCCGGCCTGTGCCTTCAGGTGGACGGCCGCGCGCTGAGCGAGGACGAGGCCCGAGGAGGATGCCCGTGACGCACGATCCGGCGGTGGACGGGTACTTTGAGCGGATGCCCGGCGCCCGGAAGCTCTTTGACGCGCTGCTTGACGTCTGCGCATCGTCCGGGGACGGGCGCTGCACCGTCCAGTCCTCCGGCATCGCGCTGGGGTCGCCCCGCGCCTTCGGCTACGCGTGGCTGCCGATCCGCGCGGTGGCGGGCCGCCCCGCCGTCTACCTTGTGCTGACGCTCCGGCTGCGGCGGAGGATTGACTCGCCCCGGTTTGTGGAGATCGTGGAGCCCTATCCGGGCCGCTGCGTCCACCACACGATCCTCTCCCGCCCGGGCCAGCTGGACGCCGAGCTGGCGGGTTGGATCCGGGAGGCCGTGGCCCTTTCCAAGGCGCGATAGCGTTTGAAGCCTTGAAGCCGGCCGGAGCGTGCGCTCCGGCCGGCTTCTTTGCGCGGGCGGGCCGCCCGCGGTTATTCCATCGCCTTTTTGAACACCGATTCGACGACGGCCTTGGTGGCCACGCCCTCGTGCTCCTTGATTCCGTCCACGTAGAAGGTGGGCACGAAGTAATAGTCAAATCCGCGGGCAAATTCGCGCTCCCCGCGCTCTTCCACGGCCCGGACCTCCACGGCCGCGTATTCCGGGTGTTCCCGCACCACTTCCTCCATCCACCGGTCCGCCTGGCGGCAAAAGGGACAGCCCGCCAGGTAAAAGTACAGCACCTTTTTCATCCGTTCGCTCCTTACATCAGCACCGTATTGTTGATCGTCAGCGAGAACCTGGCCCCCAGGAACTCCGACGCACCCTTGCACATGAACATGCGCGTGGTGAAAATCTTGAAGTATTCGATCACCGGGCAGATCGAGGTGTCGATGGTGATCTTGAGGCAGATCTCGTCCCGATCGTCGTAGACTTCCAGCCAGGACTTGGTCACCGCGTAGTTGACGCGGTCATGGATGTCCTCGCGAAAGCCGTCCTCGCCGGGCGTGCGCACGCGGGAGCGGCGCACGTCGGACTTGTCCGCCAGGATCAGCGCCGCCGACACCCGGTTGACCGACTGGCCGCTGCCCTCGTCGTGGTTGCCGATGGCGGCGCACACCACGGCGATCTCCTCCGGCGGCATGCCCATGGAATTGAGAATCTGAAACGCCAGCGTGGCGCCGGTGAGCGCGTGATACTCGCGGTTGATCATGTTGCCCATGTCGTGCATGTAGCCCGCAATGCGCGCCAGTTCCACCTCCCGCTCGCTGCCGCCGTAGCGCTTCAAAACCGAGGCGGCGCAGCCGGATACCTTGGTGGCGTGGGCCAGGCCGTGCTCGGTATAGCCGATCACGCCCAGCGCGTCGTTTGCCGCCGTAATGTAGGTATGAACGACGGGGTTGTCCTTCACATCAGAAAAATTGATCATATTTGTGTTTGTTTGTCCTTTCTCGGGTCACGCGGGCTTTTCGGCGCGCATCGCCATCAGCGCGGCGCCGATCAGCCCGGCATCGTTGCCCAGCGTCGCGAGTTCCACCCGCGCGTAGGGCATGGTTTTGTAGAAGATCAGTTCCGGAAGCTTTTTGCGCACCGCGTCCAGGAGGAACGCGCCCGCGGCGCTCACGCCGCCGCCCAGCGCGATGACCTCCGGATCGTACACATTGACCATGTTGGCCAGGCCGGCCGCCAGGTAGTACACGTATTCGTCAAACACGGCCGCCGCGCCCGGGTCGCCCGCCTTGGCGCAGTCCACCACCAGCTTGCCGGTGACGTTGTCGGCGTCGCCGCGGGCCTCGCGGGCGATCATGCCCTCGGGATCGGCGGACATGCGCTCGCGTCCCATGCGGATCAGCGCGGTGGCGCTGGCATAGCGCTCCCAGCAGCCCCGGTTGCCGCAGGTGCACAGTACGCCGCCCAGCACCAGCATCGTGTGGCCGATCTCGCTGCCCACGCCGTGGGCGCCCACAAAGGGCTTGCCGTCGATCACCACGCCGCCGCCCAGGCCCGTGCCCAGGGTGATAAAGACGCTGGAGCGCGTGCCCTTTGACACGCCCGCGACGGATTCGGCAAAGCCCGCGACGGTGGCATCGTTGGCCACAAAGACGGGCTTGTCGATGTAGGCGCGCATGCGCTCCACCAGCTTCACGTCGTGCCAGAAGAGGTTGGTAAGCAGCGGGACCACGCCGTGCTCGTCGATCACCCCGGGAATGCCGATGCCCACGGAGTCGATGTCCCCGATCGAAAGGCCGCGCGCCTCCACCAGCTCCAGCGAAAGCTGGGCCATATCCCGGATGGTCGCCTCGTGGCCGCGCTCCGAGCCGGTGGGCCTTGAACCCTTGATGAGGATATTGCCCGCGTCGTCCACGACGCCGGCTTTGATGAACGTACCGCCCAGGTCAATGCCAATGGAGATCATGCGCGTCCCCTCCGTGTATCAGTCTGCGTCGCCGGATTCGGAAAGCGCGCAGCGCATGCGCTCGATCTGGCGCTCGTTGAGCGTGCGGGCGGCGTTGAAGCCGTTCTGCTTGAGGCGCTGGTTCCGGGCGGCGACCTCCAGCACGATGGCCAGGTTCCGCCCCGGCCGGATCGGCAGCACCAGCCGCGGAATCGATACGCCCAGGATGTCCGTGAAGCACTCCTCGAGGCCCAGCCGGTCGTACTCCTTGTCCTCCTGCCACAGCTCCAGGTGGATCACCATGTCGATGGACTTCGAGCGGATGACCGAGCCGATGCCATACATGGTTGCGATGTCGATGATGCCCACGCCGCGGATCTCCATAAAATAGCGGATCATCTCCGGCGCTTCGCCCACCAGCCGGTTTGACGAAATGCGGCGGATGTCCACCACGTCGTCGGCCACCAGCCGGTGTCCGCGCTTGACCAGCTCCAGCGCGGCCTCGCTCTTGCCCACGCCGCTCTCGCCGGTGATCAGAAGGCCGCTTCCGAACACATCCACCAATACGCCGTGCTGCGTGATGCGCGGGGCCAGATAGTTGTTGAGGAAGTTGATGATTTTCAGCACCAGCTGCGTGGTGTCCTCATGGGTGGAAAAAAGGGGCACGTCGTGCTCCTTGGCGGCCAGCGCCAGCCCCTCCACCAGCGGCATGTTGTGGCACACGATCACGCAGGGAATCGGATAACTGAAAAACTGCCGCAGCCGCTCGCGCCGGGTGGCCCCGTCCAGCGAAAAGAGGTAGCTCATCTCCACCTTGCCCAGAATCTGCGGGCGCTCATGGGCGAAGTGGGCCCAGTAACCGGTCAGCTGAATGCCGGGCCGGTTGATGTCGCTGCTCTCGATGGCCAGTTCCGTCGCACTCCCGGCGGAGATGGTTTCAAGGCCCAGATTTTCGACGAATTCCTTGACAGGTACCATAGGCTCACTCCTTCGGGGCGGGCGCGATGGCGCCCTCGTCCAAGAGGCGCTCGATCACCCGCGCCACGCCGTCCTCGTCGCTGGCGGGGGCGCGAAGCGCCCCGGCGCGCACCGCCTCCGGCGCGTTGGCCACCGCGTAGCCGCTGCCCGCCCAGCGCAGCATGGAAAGATCGTTCTGGTTGTCGCCAAAGGCGGCCACGCTTTCCCGCGGGATGCGCAGCATGCCTGAGAGCGCTTCGAGCGCCGCGCCCTTGTGGACGCCCGCCGCGGTGCACTCCAGGTAATTGGGCCTGGAAAGCGCCAGCTCCATCCGGCCGGAAAACGCCGGAGCCAGCTCACGCAAAAGGCGCTGGGCCTCCTCCGGCGGCGCGATCATCAGAAGCTTGCACATCGGGGCATCGATCCACGCCGACAGCTTCGCGCCCACGGCGCGGCCGGTGATGCCGCCGATGCCCCGGGCGTACAGGTCGCTGAGGGCGCCCGCGCGCTCAAAAAAGTATTCCTCCCGCGTAAACGCCTGAACGTAGATGCCCCGGGCCTCCGCGGCCCGCGCCACGGCGCGGGCGTCCTCGACCGGGATCTCCCGGGCGGAAAGCGCCCTGCCTTCGCGGGTGTCGTAGATCAGCGCGCCGTTGAAGGCGATCACCGGCGCGTTGACGCCGATCGCATCGGCATAGCGCCGAATCGCGCCGACCATGCGCCCCGACGCGAGCACCACCCGCGCCCCCGCGTCCATCGCGCGCCCCAGCGCCGCCAGCGTCCGCCCGGTCAGCTCCGCCTGTTTATTCAGAAGTGTCTCGTCCAGATCCGACGCAATCAGTTGTATCGGCATAGTGTCCCCCAAATCATTCTCCCATCCATTATACAACCAAACGCGGCGGACGTGCAAATGTTTTTCCAAAACTCGCTTTTATCCCGCGCCAAATGCGATACAATACCCAATGAACCCCGCGCCGGCGCGCGGGCGGGAGGAGGCAGCCAGATGTCGCGCGAAGGTGCGTATCCGTGGCGCTTTTCGCTGTTTTTAATGGCGTATTACGCGGCGAATTCGGTCTACCAGAACTTTATCAGCGTATATTTTGCCGGCAAGGGGCTGGGAAGCGCCCAGATCGGCCTTCTGATGAGCGCCGTGCCGGTGGTGAGCCTTGTGGCCCAACCTGCCTGGGGCGCGCTGGGCGACCGCGCCCGAAGCCGCAACGGCGTGCTGCGGACCATGTGCGCGCTGGCGGCGGGGGCCATCCTTCTGATGCCGGCGCGCGACGACTTTTGGTTTCTGTTCGCGGTTCTGAGCCTCTTCGCAGCCAGCTACCCCGCCATCCAGCCGATGGGCGATTCGGTGATCCTGGAGGCGTTGCAGCGGCGGGGCCAGCCCTTCGGCGGCATCCGGCTTTTGGGCACCTACGCCTTCGCGGCGGCCTCGATCCTGTTTGGAAAGCTCATCAACGGTCATCTGGAGCGCATGCCCTATATGACGGCGCTCATGCTGGCGGCGGTCTTCGCCTCTACGTACTGGCTGCCAAACGCCGCAGGCCACGCCCGCGAGAAGGATGCGTCCGCGTCAATGAAGGCGCTGTTGAAGGACGGGCGGCTGATGCGCCTGATCGGAATGACGACGCTTTTGCAGATCACGATGGGCTATTTCTACGTGTTCTTTCCGGTGTACTTCACTTCGCTGCCGGGGGGCAGTCCGGCGCTGCTGGGCTGGGCGTTTTTCCTGTCCGCCAGCAGCGAAACGGTGTTCCTCTTGACGGGGGACAGGCTGTTTGACCGGCTGGGGGCCGGCCGGCTGCTCCTGATCTCCGCCGCGGCGCTGACCACCCGTTGGGCGGTGCTGGCGCTGACGGACAATGTGTGGGTGGCGATGGCGTCCCAGGTGCTCCACGGCTGGGGGTTCATCGTGATGACGGTGTCCATGGCCAAGTACATCAGCCTCACCGTGCCGGAGGCGCTGCGCGCGCGCGGGCAGATGCTGCTGGCGGTGTCCGGCTTCGGCGTGGCGCGGGTGGCGGGCAACATGGGGGGTGCGCTGGTGGCCCAGGCCATCGGGCTCCGGGCCGCCTTCGGCGTGATGGCGGCCGTATCGCTCCTTACGCTGATCGCCTTCGCCTCCGCCTATCTGCGCGGCGCGCCGCTGAACGGGCGGGAGGCGGAATCCCCCTGCCGAAAGGCGAAGAATCGCTGGCCGAAGTAGTTGAGCCCGGTGAAGATCACCTGCCCCGCGACGAGGGCCACCCGGTCGATGGCGGCGGCGGAGAACGCCCCGCCCGCGAGCCTTCGCATCAGCCACGCGGCGGCGGGCTGGGCCAGCGAATAGGCGATGAGATAGCACCCGGCGATGACCAGCGCAAAGCGCAGCGCCGCCGCCCACACCCGCCCCTCGTAGCGGAAGGACAGGCGCTTATTGAGCAGAAAGCTGAGCACGCTGGTGACGGCGAAGGCCGTGGCGCTGGCGCCCCAGTAGCCAAACCCCGCCTTTTCATACAAAAGGAACATGATCAGCATCGACAGGAGCGTATTGCCCGCGCCGATCAGGAGAAAGTACAAAAGGCTCTTGTCCAGAAGTTTTTTCAGCATAGCACCCTTCTTCTCCCCGGTCATTCGTCCAGGACGCTCACCTTTTCGCGGCCGAACACATCGTAGGCCTGCTCCAGAATGCGCCTGTCGCCGGCCCGGGGCGCGGCCTCGCCGCCCTGCACGAACCGGACCGTCACTGGCCTTCCGAAGCCCCGGGCCAGCGCCTGGTCGATCAGCGCCTTCTTGTCGTCCTTTTCCAGAATCTGCCGGTAGAACGCCCGGGCGCGGGGAAGCTCGAGGAGCACGCTGTCTCCCTCCACCCCGCGGAAGGCCGCGTCCTTGAGCATGCCGAAAATCGGCGGCTGCTCCTTGGCCACGATGTCGAGCGCCGCGCGGTAGCCCTCCGCGCCGGGCGCCTCCTGGGGATTGGACGCAGCGGGCGCGGGTTTTGGCGCCGCCGGACGCGGCGCGGCGGGCGCGGGTGCGGCGGGCGCGGCGGGCGCAGGCGCTGGATCAAAGGGCGCGGCGGCGCGGTTCTGAAGCAGTGCCTCGAGCTTTGCAAGCCGCTCGACGAGCGCCTCCGGGCTTTGCTCCTTCTCCGGACGGCAGCAGCGCACGGCGGCCAGCTCCAGCGCGCTGCGGGGCTGGGCCGCCCACTTCATGTCGCCCTCGGCCCGCATGAACAGCTCCATCCACCGGGTCAGCCCTTCGGCGCTGGCGCCGGAAGCCTGCGCCGCCAGCCGCCGGGCCTCTTCCCGGGTGCATTCGAGCAGGTCCTCAAGCCCCTCCGGCACCATCTGGGCCAGGAGCAGCGCGCGCAGGTGCGCGGTCATCTCCCGGGCGAGCACCATCGCGTCCCGCCCGGCGTCCATCGCCCGGCCGATCAGGGTCAGCGCGCGGCCGGCGTCGGAGGCGATCAGCGCGTCCGCAAACTCGTACATCGCCTCAATCCCGGAGGCGCCCAGCGCCTCCCGCACCCGGGCGGCGGTGAGCTTCTCGTCCGACATGCAGGTATCCAGAAGGCTCAGCGCGTCGCGCATGCCGCCCTCGGCGGACCGCGCGATCAGGCCCACGGCCTCGTCCTCGGCGGTGCCGCCGGAGGCCGCGATCACCTGTCTCAGCCGTTCCTCGATGAGCCGCGCGGGGATGCGCCGGAAGTCAAACCGCTGACAGCGGGAGAGGATGGTGGCGGGCAGCTTCTGCGGCTCGGTGGTGGCCAGGATGAACACCGCGTGGGCGGGCGGCTCCTCCAGCGTCTTTAAAAGCGCGTTAAACGCGCCGGCGGAGAGCATGTGCACCTCGTCCACGATGTACACCTTGTAGCGGCCCGCGGAGGGCGGGTACTGGATCTTCTCGCGCAGGTCGCGGATCTCGTCCACGCCGTTGTTGGAGGCGGCGTCGATCTCCACCACGTCCATCGCCCGCTCTTCCTTTATGGCGCGGCACGCGTCGCATTCGCCGCAGGGGTCGGCGCCGGGCAGCGGATGCGCGCAGTTGATGGCGCGGGCCAATATCTTGGCCGTGGTGGTCTTGCCGGTGCCGCGGCTTCCGCAGAACAGGTATGCGTGGGCGATGCGGCCCGACTCCACCTGCCCGACCAGCGTGCGCACGATGGCTTCCTGCCCCACCACGTCCTCAAATTTCTCCGGCCGCCACGTGCGGTACAGCGCCTGGTACATCTCCGGCTTCACCCCTTGATTTCGTCTTCCTCTATCATAATCCAAAAGAGGCGAATTCGCAAATAACAAAAGCTCATTTAACATCATCTGCAAGGCATTTTGCCGGCGGCATGCTATAATTGCAGCATCGGGACCTTTCGAAAGGTGGTTCGCTCTTGAAGCGCATCGTTTTGACCGGCGGCGGCACCGCGGGCCACGTGACGCCCAACCTGGCGCTGATCCCCTCGCTCCTCAAGGAGGGCTGGGACGTGCACTACGTCGGCACCGTCGACGGCATTGAGCGCAGGCTGGTCGAACCCGTTGAGGGCGTGACCTACCACCACGTGGCGACCGGAAAGCTGCGCCGCTACTTTGACCTGAAGAACATCACGGACCCTTTGAAAGTCCTGGCGGGCGCGGGCCAGTCGCTGGCGCTGATGCGCCGGCTGCACCCCGATCTGGTGTTTGCCAAGGGCGGTTTCGTCTCCGTGCCGGTGGTTTTTGGCGCGGCGGCGCTGCGCGTTCCGGTGCTGCTCCACGAGAGCGATATGACGCCTGGGCTGGCCAACAAGCTGGCGATGCCCTTTGCGAAAAAGCTTCTGTGCACCTTTCCGGAGGCCGCGGCCGCGGCGGGCGCCAAGGGGCTGTACGCGGGCACGCCCCTTCGCAGCGAGCTGTTTCAGGGCTCCCGCGAAAAAGGGCTCCGACTCTTCGGGTTTCGCGACGACCGGCCGGTGCTGATGGTGGTGGGCGGCTCCAGCGGCGCCCAGTCCATCAACCGCGCGCTGCGCGCCGCGCTGCCGGGCCTCACCACCGGTTTTCAGGTGCTGCACCTTTGCGGCGCGGGCAACCTGGACACCAATCTGGAAGGCACGGCCAACTACTGCCAGAAGGAGTACCTGACGGAGGAGATGCCCCACGCCTACGCGGCGGCGGACTTGATCGTCTCCCGCGCGGGCTCCAACACGCTGTCGGAGATTCTTGCGCTGCGAAAGCCGTCGCTGCTCATCCCCTACCCCAGGACCGCCAGCCGGGGCGACCAGATCATGAACGCGCGCTCCTTCGAGGCGCGGGGGCTGGCCCGGGTGCTCTACCAGGAGGATATGACGCCCGACACGCTCCGCGCGCAGGTGGTGGATGTCTACAAGGACCGCGGCAGCCTCATCGACGCGATGGAAAAAGAGCCCTCGGCCAACGGCCTGAAAAACGTACTCAAATCCATCCGCGAATACGCGAAATAGCCGGGCTCCGACGCGCGGCCGCGCGCCGGCGCGCGGGTTGGTACCCGTTCAGCCCCCTTGTCCCTGTCACGGCGAAATGATCGTCGAACGCGCCTTGCGCCCGGCCCTCCCGCATATATAGTGCGGGATTTTTGTTTGGAGGGCCTGAGATGGAGCAGTACACGCTGCGCCGCGTGATCCGGCGGGTGCCCATCGACGCGGTGACGCCGTCCGGCCAGCAGCCGCGCAGCCGCTTTCACGAGGATTCCATCGCCGCCCTGGCCCAATCCATCCAGCGGGACGGGCTTCTGTCGCCGCCGATGGTGCGGGCCGTGGGCGGCGGGTATGAGCTGATCGCCGGCGAGCGGCGCATGCGGGCGCTGAAAAAGCTGGGCGCGCGCACCGTAGACGCGTTGGTGGTGGAGGCCTCCGACGGCGAGGCCGCGATTCTGTCGCTGGTGGAAAACCTGCAGCGGGAGGACCTGCATTACCTGGACGAGGCCGAGGCCTGCCAGCGGCTGATCCTGCGCTACGGGCTGACCCAGCGGGAGGTGGCCCAGCGGCTGGGCCGCAGCCAGAGCGCGGTGGCAAACCTTCTGCGGCTGCTCACGCTGCCGCCCGCCGTGCTGAGCGCGCTGCGGGACGCGCCGCTGGGCCAGCGCCACGCGCGGGCGCTGCTGGGCGCGCCGGGCGAAACCGCGCAACGGATGCTGGTGGAGCGGGCCGCGGCGGAGGGCATGAGCGTGCGCGCGCTGGAGAGCGCCGTCGAGCGCCTGGGCCGCGCCGTTCCGAAGCCCCGGCGGGTGCGCATCTACTGCCGAGATCAGCGCATGTTCGTCAACGCGCTGCTCTCCACCGTGCGCTCGCTGAACCGGGTCGGCGTCCGGGCGGTCAGCCGCGTGGTGGATACCCCCTCCAGCGTGGAGGTGATCGTCACCCTGCCAAAGGGCGAGGAGCGATGCCCCGCGCCCTGAAAACCGCAAAAGAGCGCGCCGGAGGGCATCCCCCGGCGCGCTTTCTTACCAATGCCTACTCCGCGTGAACCCGGGCCCGGGCTTCTTCGGTCAGGCCCATGTCCCACAGCACGCTGCAGGACAAATACTTGTCGCGGATCTCGCGGGCGCCGGTAAAGGCGTCCTTGGCGTCCTCCTCGGAGATGCCCAGATCCTTGGGCACCCGGGGCATTTCAAGCTCGCGCATCAGGCGGTCGATCGAATCGGTCTCGGGCAGTTCCTCTTCAATGATCTTCAGAATCTCGGGCCAATGCGCTTCGATGGCGTCATAGCGCTTTTTGTGGTTGTCGGGATCGTTTTTCCTGGCGCGGGCCTCGATGGCCAGAATCTGCGGCGCGGTGGCGCCGAAGATGCGGCGGACCATCGCCTCCCAGGCCACGGGGTCAAAGGCGGCCATGAAGTCCATGGCGCGCTTCCGGTCCGGGGTGAGGGTTTTGATCCAGTCATAAAGGCCCAGCGTCAGCCGGGTGCCCACGCCCACCTGGATGCCGTGCAGGTCGGCCTTCTGGCCGCGCTCCATGCCCATCATCTCCCACATATGGGAGAAGTAGTGCTCGAGGCCCGACGCGGGCCGGGAGGACAGCGCAAACGACATCGCCACCCCCGACATGACCAGCCCGTCCGCCACCGCCTGGATGGCCTCCGGGTCCCTGGAGGAAAGCCGGTGCGCGTTGTCGACGATCTTTTTCACCGACGCGCGCATCAGCCCCGCAATCTCCTCGCAGTATTCCTCCCCGATGATGAGGTTGGCGATGCGCCACTCGCACACGGACACGTATTTGGCGATCATGTCGCCCAGGCCGGCCCACAGCATGCGCATCGGCGCCTGGCTCATGATTTCGCTGTCGCACACAATGCCCACGGGGCAGGCGTTGTACAGCGTGGACTTGACGGAATGTACGTGCATGGAGGAGGAGTCCGACGCGTAGCCGTCCATGGACGGCGCGGTGCCCACCACCACCTGGGGCTTGCCCGCCGCATGGGCCACCACCTTGCAGCAATCGTTGATGACGCCGCTGCCCACGGCCACGACGCCGTCGCAGGAAGGGTCCATCGCCATCACGATGGCGCCCACGGAAAACTCGTCCGGCTCCACATGGTCCGCAGTGAGCATGTAGAGCTTGTAGGGGACGCCCGCCTCTTTCAGAAGTGCCTCCACCGCCTCGCCCGCGGCCGCGTGGGTGTTTTTGTCGCACACGATGAAGGGCTTTTCAATGCCCAGCGCCTTCAGCATGCCGGGCAGCGCCTTCACGGCGCCGCGCCCCGTTTCGAGGGCCTTGAGACCGGTGGTGTGGTGCTTGCCGCAATGAGGGCAATCGTACCCCTTCGGGTCCAGCAGTTCCGCAAAGCTCATTTCCGACAGGTGTTTCATGGCACAGCCCTCCCTGGTGTTATTTCCCGATGACGGCCTTGATGCGGCGCACGCCCGCGGAGGAGGATTCCTCCTTGAGGATCTTGAAGCCCGCGAGGTCCGCCACGTCCGCCGCGTGGGGGCCGCCGCAGATCTCCTTGCTGAAGGTGCCCATGGTGTACACCTTGACGCGCTCGCCGTACTTGGATTCAAACAGGCCAATGGCGCCCGCCGCCTTGGCCTCGTCCACAGTCATCTCCTCGCAGACCACCTTGCCGCCGGCCCTGATGAAGCCGTTCACCATGTCCTCGACGGCCTTGACCTCCTCCGGCGTCATCTTGCGGGGGAAGGAAAAGTCAAAGCGCAGCCGCTCGGCGGTGATGTTGCTGCCCTTCTGGGCCACATCGCTCCCCAGCACGCTGCGAAGCGCCGCGTGCAGAAGATGGGTGGCGGTATGCAGCTTGGCCGTCTCCTCGGTGGTGTCCGCCAGGCCGCCCTTAAAGCGCTGCTCCGCGCCGGCGTGGCTCTTCTCCTGGTGCTGGCGGAAGCGCTCGGCAAAGCCCGTCTCGTCCACCGTCAGGCCCTTTTCCCGGGCCATCTCGGTGGTGATCTCGATGGGGAAGCCGTAGGTGTCGTAGAGCTTGAAGGCGGCGCGGCCGTCGATCATCGAAAGGCGCGCGCGCAGTTCCCGGGCGATCCCCGGGCCGTCGGCGCCGTCCGAACGCAGCGCCGCGATCACGCTCTGGTTCTCCGGCGTGGGGCGCAGCTGGGCGGCGAGGCCCTCCGCGGCGGCCTTCGGGTCGGCGGCAAGGCCCGCCTCAAAGGCGTCCACCGCGCCCTTTACGCGGCCGATCTCCGCGATCAGCTTGTCAAACTCACGCATGCCCTGCCGGAGCGTTCGCTGGAAGCGATCCTCTTCCAGATCAAACTGCTCCAGAATGTGGGCGCGGTTGCGCTCAAGCTCCGGATACACGGAAGCGTACTGGCCCACGATGACCTCGGCGATCTTCGACGTGGCGCCGACGGGCAGGCCGATGTTCATGCCGTGGCGCACCGCGCGGCGGATCAGCCGCCGGAGCACGTAGCCCTGGTCCACGTTGGAGGGCGTGACGCCCCGGTCGTCGCCGATGATGAAGGTTGCGGTGCGCACGTGGTCGGCGATGATGCGCATGGATCGGGTGGTCTCCGGGTCTTCGCCGTATTTTTTGCCCGACAGCTCGGCGATCTTGCCCAGGATGCCGGTAAAGAGATCGGTCTCATAGACGGACTTCGCGCCCGTCAGCACGCCGATGGTGCGCTCAAGGCCCATGCCGGTATCCACGTTCTTCTGCTCGAGGGGCAGATAGCTGCCGTCGGCCTGCTTGTTGTACTGCATGAACACGTCGTTCCAGATTTCCAGGTAGCGGCCGCAGTCGCAGGCGGGCGAGCAGTCCGGCCCGCAGGGCGCCTTATCGGTGATGATGAACATCTCGGAGTCCGGCCCGCAGGGGCCGGTGGTGCCGGCGGGGCCCCACCAGTTGTTCTTGCGGGGCAGGTAGAAGATGCGCTCCTCCGGCACGCCCTGGGCGCGCCAGAGGGCGGCGGCTTCCTCGTCCCGGGGCACGGCATCGTCCCCCGCGAACACCGAAAAGGCCAGGCGGTCGGGGTCCAGCCCCAGCCATTCCGGGCTGGTCAGAAATTCCCAGCTCCAGGCAATGGCGTCTTTTTTGAAGTAGTCCCCCAGCGACCAGTTGCCCAGCATCTCAAAAAACGTCAGGTGGCTGGCGTCGCCCACATCCTCGATGTCGCCGGTGCGGATGCACTTCTGCACGTCGGTGAGGCGCGTGCCCATCGGGTGCTTGGCCCCCAGAAGGTAGGGCACCAGCGGATGCATGCCCGCAGTGGTAAACAGAACCGTCGGGTCGTTTTCGGGGATCACCGACGCCGACGGAATCACCGCGTGGCCCTTGGATTCAAAAAATTTGAGAAACAGCCGGCGCAGCTCGGAGGAGTGCGAAATGTTCATGAAAAATCTTCCTCATCGTCAAAATTTCACATTTCATTGTACGCCTTGCGCGAAATTCTGTCAAATTAAATGATTGAAATGCGCCCCCGGCACAGCCGGGGGCGCGGCACAGCCGAGGACGCAGGGACCCTGCGTAAATCAGTTGAAGTAATTGTATACCCGGCGGATGTTCGACTGGTGGGCGGAATTGGAATCGCCGCTGCCGTGGGTGGTGCTGCCCTTCAGGTGCAGGCAGAACTGACCGTTGAAGTTGTTGGACTTGCTGATCTCCGCGCCGTGGGGCATGCCGTTGATGGCGCCGGCAATATAGCGCCCCCCGACGATGAGCAGCACCGCGCGGCTGTTCCAGGACCAGGTGCCGCCGTACATGCGCCTAAGCACCGCCGTGTCGGAGGCGTAGGCCGGCTCTACGTCAAAGTGGTTGTGGCCGCCTACGCGGCGGATGCGAAGCCGCGCGCCGGTATTGAGATCCACAATGGTGGCCAGGCCACCGTCGGGAAAGATCTTGCTCATCGAGTAATTGGACCAGGCGGTGGCCGTCACGCTGGGGCGGCGGCTATTCGAGGAGAACAGCTTGCGGATCGTCGCGGTGGTGGCCGTGCCGGAGACCGAAAGGCCCGACATCATCTGATACTGGCGGATGGCCCGGACCGTGACGGAGCCGTAGCGCCCGTTGACGGCGCTCTTGCTGATGAGGCCGCGCCTTGCCAGCTGCTGCTGCAGCTTCTTGACCGCAGAGCCGGAATTTCCGCTCCTCAGCGTACGGATGGAGCTGGAGCTGGAGCTGGATTTTGACTTGACGTTCTTTGTCAGCGAGGATTTCAGCATGTACCCCTTGACGCCGCTCACCGTCACCTTGCACCACTTGCCCTTGACCGCGTACACCTTGACCGCGCGGCCCTTGGTCACCTTGCGCGTCTTGGCCTTCGAGGATATCTTGCTGTAAAGCTTGCAGGCGGATTTCGCCTTGTATGTCGTCGCGGCATCCGCGGCGGTCTGATGGATCAGCCCCGCGCACGCCAGGATCGCAACGGCAACCAAAAGCCGCTTCATCCAAGCCTTCATGCTCAAACGCACACCTTCCTTCCAGCCCGTAGATCGCCTCCATTATATTTCATTTCTGTTACGATTTCAAGCCTTCCGGGAAACAATTAACAAACGCGGCCGACATATTGCGTAAGAATTTTGTCGCATCTACCAGATGCGGGCGGGCAATCGCCGGAGTGCGCAGTACAGCGGCAGGCCCAGCGCGAAGCAGGCGGCCAGCTGGCCCGCGCCCACCTCCAGCGCCGTCAGCCAGAAGGGCAGGTTGTAGGCCAGCGCCAGCACCGCCCCCACCACCAGCGCGTTGACAAGCACCGGGGGCAGCGCCGCGAGGACCGGCTTTTCCCGCAGCCGTCGGGTCATCAGCGCCGCCGCCAGCGTCGCCAGCGAGCCGAACACCACGTCCAGCGCCGTTGCGCCGCCCAGGAGGTTGGCCGCCAGACACCCGATAAACAGCCCCGGCACGGCGGCGGGGGTCAGGATGGGCAGAAGCGTCAGCGCCTCGGCAACGCGCATCTGCAGCGGACCGTAGCTGATGGGCGCCAGGATGAGGGTCAGGGCGGCGTAGAGCGCGGCGATTACCGCGGCGCGGATCAGGAACCGGAGATCAGGTTTCATGGCGGTACCTCCCAAAAAAATTGGCCGCCTTGAGGGCGGCCCAAAATTGAGGGGCGCAAAAAGCGCCCCTATCGAAAGCGCCTGGCGGCGCCTTCCACCTGGTTTTGTTTAGAGACAGGAGGGCCTCGAACTGTCTGTTATGCGGTTGTCTTGCCTCAGAACTCCGCGTTCCGGGTGGTGCGCGGGAAGGGCAGCACATCGCGGATGTTGCCGATGCCCGTCAGGTACATGATGAGCCGCTCAAAGCCCATGCCGAACCCCGCGTGGGGCACCGAGCCGTACTTGCGCAGCTCCAGGTACCACCAGTAGTCCTCGGGGTTCATGCCCGTTTCCTCGATGCGCCCGCGCAGGATGTCCTCGCGCTCCTCGCGCTGGCTGCCGCCGCACAGCTCCCCGATGCCCGGCACCAGAAGGTCCGCCGCCGCGACGGTTTTGCCGTCGTCGTTCATGCGCATGTAGAAGGCCTTGATCTCCTTGGGGTAGTCGGTGACGAACACCGGCCGGCCAAAGTGCTTTTCGGTCAGGTAGCGCTCGTGCTCGGTCTGCAGATCGCAGCCCCAGAACACCGGGTACTCGAAGGCGGCGCCGCAGCTATTCAGGATCTCCACCGCCTCGGTGTAGCTGACGCGGGCAAAATCGGCGTCGCGCACGGCAATGAGCCGCTCGATGAGGCCCGGATCGACAAAGCCGTTGAGAAAGGCCATCTCCTCCGGCGCCTCTTCCAGCACGGCGCCGATCAGATACTTGACCAGGTCCTCCTGAAAGAGCATGTCCTCCCGAAGGGTGGCGAAGGCCATCTCCGGCTCAATCATCCAGAACTCCGCCGCGTGGCGCGCGGTGTAGCTCTGCTCGGCGCGGAAGGTGGGGCCGAAGGTGTACACATCGCGGAAGGCCAGCGCAAAGGCCTCGGCGTTGAGCTGGCCCGAAACCGTCAGCGATACCGGCTTTCCGAAGAAGTCCTTGTCAAAGTCCACCGCGCCGGCGTCGGTGCGGGGAGGGTTGGCGATGTTGAGCGTGGTCACCTGGAACATCTCGCCCGCGCCCTCGCAGTCGCTGCCGGTGAAGATGGGGGTGTGCACGTAGACGAAGCCCCGATCGTGCATAAAGCGGTGCACCGCCTGAGCGGCGATGGAGCGGATGCGGAACGCGCACTGAAAGAGGTTCGCGCGGGGCCTGAGGTGGGCGATGGTGCGCAGGTACTCCAGCGTGTGCCGCTTTTTCTGCAGCGGGTAGTCGCCGGGGCTGACGCCGATGACGGTGAGCGCGTCCACCTTCAGCTCAAAGGGCTGCTTTGCGCCGGGGGTCAATACCAGCGTGCCCTCGGCCTCGACGGAGGCGCCCACGCCGATGGCGCGGGTCAGCGCCCGGTAGTCGGGCAAGCGCTCCTCCTCCAGCACCAGCTGAAGCGGCTTGAAAAACGTGCCGTCGCTCAGCTCAATAAAGGCGAAGGCCTTGCTCTCGCGCATCGTGCGCACCCAGCCGCTGACGCGGACGGAAGGCTGATCGGCCTTGGGCGGCGTGCGGTAGAGCGAACGGATGGTGTCGGCCATGAAAAACATCCTTTCGGTCGGTATAGGCACCATTATAGTACGGCCTCCGGGGGATGTAAAGGCCTTTTGCGCCGCGCCGGTCCTAAACCAGCTCCAGCCGCCGGGCGGCCTCCTCCCAGCAGGCCTCGGGGGTCCCGGCCAGGTCCATCTCCTGGGCGATGCGGTCGGCCAGCTTGCGCAGCTCGTAGGTCACATTGCCGCCGGACTGAATCTGCCGGCGCACCGCGCGGGTCCACATCAGGCCCATCTGGCCCAGAGAGCTGCCTTCAAAGCGGGCCAGCTCCTCGCGGCTGTCGTAGGGCACGTTGAGCATGCGCGCCTGCCAGCGGCCGTCCTGATCGGTCAGCATCGCGAACTGGGCCTTGGTCAGCCCCTGGCTCATGGGCAGGCCCAGGGAACCGGGGTTCACCAGCTGCTTGCCAAAGGCCTCGTAGCGGTACTGGATGTGGCTGTGGCCCACCAGCAGCACCGCCTCGTCCAGGTTCTTCAGAAGCCTGTCCGCGTCGCGGGTGCCGGGGTAGATCAGCTGGTTGATGGAATCCGGCGCGCCGTGGCAGGCCAGGATGGGCGCGCAGCCGGGGATTTCGATGCGCTTTTTGCGGGGCATCTCGTGCAGCAGGCGGAAGTCCTCCGTGGTCAGGTGGCGGTAGGTGTACAGAAGCGAGCCCGTCTGCGAGGAGACGCACCAGCCGTCCCCGTCGGGGTTCGCCTCGTGATCAAACAGGTACTGTTCGCGGTTTCCGTACACCGCGTAGCAGGGCTTTTTTACGGAGATGGCCCTGATGTGGTCCAGCGTGGCGTGGGGATCGGGGCAGTCGGACACGTAGTCGCCCAGCAGCACGTAGCCGTCCGCGCCCAAATGGTCGGCAAAGGCGGTGCAGGCGCGAAACGCCGTCAGATTTGCATGGATGTCCGAAAAAACGGCCAGTTTCATGGAGTTTCCTTTCCTTTCAAAGCACAGTCCGGGCGGGTGGATTTATGGGTTATCCAGCATCAGGCAGTACTGTCGGGGCAGCTCCAGCGTGAGCTTTCCGCTCAGCCAGGCGTGCCCGATCTCGACGCGCCGGGGCGCGTCGGCGCGGTTGAGGGCGGCCAGCACGCACCCGTCGGGCGCGGCGTTGCCGAAGGCGTCCCGCCCGCCATGGACGCGGCGGATGACCACGGCCACGTCCTCGCCGGCATCGACAAGCGCCATTTCGCCGGTTTTGAGGGCGGCGCTCCCGTTTCGCCGGGCGATGGCCGCGGCGATCTCGGCCACCAGCAAACCATCCTCGCGCCCCCAGGGGTAGGTTCCCCGGCAGAAGGGATCCGCCATGCCCTGAAGCCCCGCCTCATCGCCGTAGTACATGGACGGCATGCCCGGCAACGCGCACAGGAAGCGCCACGCCGCAATCAGGCGGCGCCGGCCCAGCGCGTACTGGGCGGCGGTGAGCTTCTTCGCGGAGCGCCCCTCGCGGGGCGGGCTCTGATCCCCGGCGCCGGACAGGACATTGACGGCCCGAGGCCGGTCATGGCTGCCCAGAAGGTTCATCAGCGCGTAGAAAAATGCCTTGGGGTAGACCTCCTTCAGGTGGTTCACCCGGCGGCAGAGCTGCCTGGCGGTGATCTCGCCGTTCATGAAGCCCAGCAGCGCGTCCCGGAGCGGGTAGTTCATCACGCTGTCCAGCGTGTCCCCGGCGCAGTAGGTGCGGATTTCGCCGTAGGACACCTTGTTGGAGGCGTCCTCCCAGACTTCGCCGATCAGCGCGGCCTGGGCGTCCTCCCCCTTGACCCGCCGGCGCAAAAGCCGGAGAAAGGGCATGGGCAGTTCGTCGGCCACGTCCAGCCGCCATCCCGCCGCGCCCGCGCGGAGCCAGTGGGCGGCCACGGCGTCCTTACCGCGGATGATGAAGTCCAGGTAGCCCTCGTCCATCTCGCGCACGTTGGGCAGCGTGCGCACGCCCCACCAGCAGTCGTAGGCCTCGGGCCATTTTTTAAACGTGTACCAGGACACGTAGGGCGACTTTTTCGACTGACAGGCGCCCGCCACGGGGTAAGTTCCGTCCAGGTTGAAGTAGCGGCTGTAGGCGCCGGTGTGGGAAAACACGCCATCCAGCACGATGCGGATGCCCCGCGCCTTCGCGTCGCGGCACAGCGCGCGGAAGGCCGCCTCGTCGCCAAAGGACGGGTCCACCGCCATGTAATCGGCGGTATCGTACTTGTGGTTGGATCGGGCGCGGAAGATGGGGTTGAAGTAGATCGCGCCCACGCCCAGGCCCTCGAGGTAGTCCAGCTTCCGCCGGACGCCTTCCAAATCTCCGCCGA
This sequence comes from Christensenellales bacterium, assembly GCA_040768845.1. Classification (GTDB taxonomy): domain Bacteria; phylum Bacillota; class Clostridia; order Christensenellales; family Aristaeellaceae; genus JAEZHK01. The sequence continues at coordinate 169,954 of JAXGME010000002.1, forward strand.
AGAAGTCGTCCGCCGCGTTGTCGCCGTTTACGATGCGCTGCTCCGGCGGCTCGTACCAGTCCTCATGCCAGTGGCCGTGGTCGGGGGGCCGGCGCTGAGAGACGGGCTTCGAGGCGAAGAAGCGGTCCACCATGATCTGGTAGATCACGCTCTCGCGCATCCATCCGGGGGTTTCGTAGGCGGGATCGTACACCGTAATCTGAAAGGACGGCGGCTCATGGTCCCAGACGGCGCCGGGGCCGCCCAGGCAGTCCGGCGCGTTGCCGTAAAAGACGGTTTTGCCCCCCTCCTCGGCCATGAAATAGTACCACAGAAGGCCCGGCGTTTCGGGCATGAGGTAGCGCGCCTCGTACAGGCCCTCCGCGTTTTTCGCCATCGGCACCACGGTGGCGCTGCCCGCCCACCACAGCCGGAGCCGGACGCCGGCCGCCCCCTCGGCGGCCAGGCGCAGCGTCACCGGGCTTCCCGCGGCGAGGGCTCCCGGCGGCGTCCGGAAGGCCTCGTCCTGGGAATCGTGGTAAAGCGTCATAGCGCCAGGGGTTTCAGCCGCCAGATTTTGCCGTTGTACTCGGCGATGGTGCGGTCAGAGGAGAACACGCCGGAAGCCGCCACGTTCCGCACCGCCATCGCCAGCCACTTGTCGCGGTCCAGATAGTCCCGCGCCAGGCGCTGCCGGGTGCGCAGGTAGTCCGGCAGGTCCTTGAGCACAAAGTAGGGGTCGGCCATTCCGCCGCCGTCGCCAAAGAGCAGCGCATGGTACAATTCCTGGAACAGGTGCGGGTTGTCCGGCGACAGCGTGCCGTCGATGAGCATCGTCAGCGCGCGGCGCACCTCCGCATTGGTTTCAAACACGGCGCTGGCACGGTAGGTGGCGTAACCGCTCTCCACCTCTTCCGCCGACAGGCCGAAGATGTAGATGTTGTCCGCGCCCACGGACTGGTAGATCTCCACGTTGGCGCCGTCCATCGTGCCGATGGTGACCGCGCCGTTCATCATGAACTTCATGTTGCCGGTGCCGCTGGCCTCCTTGCCGGCGGTGGACAGCTGTTCGGACACGTCCGTGGCGGGCATCAGAACCTCGGCGGCGGACACGCAGTAGTTCTCCAGAAACACCACCTTGATCAGCTTCGAGGCGCGGGGATGCCTGGCCACCAGGTCGCCGATGGCGTTGATCAGCCGGATGATCAGCTTGGCCCGGTAGAAGCCCGGCGCGGCCTTCGCGCCGAAGATAAACGTGGCGGGCGGCATGGCGAAAGAAGGGTCCCGGTCGATTTTGTCGTAGAGCATCAGAATGCCCAGCGCGTTCATCAGCTGACGCTTGTACTCGTGAAGGCGCTTGGCCTGTACGTCAAAGATCGTGCAGGTGTCGACGCTCACGCCCTGGTGCCGCCGTAGGTAGGCGGCCAGCGCCTGCTTGTTCTGGCACTTGACGGCGTCAAACTTCTGACGGAAGGCGGCGTCGTCGGCGAAGGGTGTGAGATCGCTCAGCCGCTCCGGATGCTTGCGCCAGGCGTCGCCGATGGCGTCGTCGATCAGGTCCGAAAGCCCCGGGTTGGACTGGATCAGCCAGCGGCGGTGGGTGATGCCGTTGGTGATGCCCAGGAAGCGGTCGGGCTCGATCAGGTAGTAGTCGTGGAAGGTCTGCCGCCGGAGGATGTCCGCGTGGATCTGGCTGACGCCGTTGACCGTGTGGCACATGGCCACGCACAGGTTCGCCATGTGTACCTGCCCGTAGCCGATGATGGCCATGCGGCCGATGCGCTCCCACTGGCCGGTGTAGACATCCCACAGCTTCTTGCACAGGCGCTCGTTGAGCTCCTTCAGGATCATGTAGATGCGGGGCAAGAGCCGCTCCACCATCTCCTCGGGCCAGCGCTCGAGGGCCTCCTGCAGCACCGTGTGGTTGGTGTAGGCGCAGGTCTTGCGGGCGATGTCCTCGGCGCGCTCCCAGTTGAGCCCGTGCTCGTCGATCAGGATGCGCATGAGCTCGGGAATCGCCATGCCCGGATGGGTGTCGTTGATGTGGATGGCCACCTTGTCGGAGAATTTTTCCCAGTCGCGGCCGTGCACCTTGATGAAGTCCTTGACCGCGTACTGCACCGACGCGCTGGAGAAAAAGTACTGCTGCTTGAGCCGCAGTTCCTTGCCGGCGGTATGGTTGTCCTCGGGATAGAGCACCTTGGAGATGACCTCCGCCAGCTCCTTCTGCTCCACCGCCTGCACGTATTCGCCGCGGTTGAAGGAAGGCATGTCGATGGTCTTGGGCGATCGCGCCGACCAGGTTCTGAGCATGTTCACCATGGTGGAATCGTAGCCCAGCACCGGCATTTCATAGGGCACGGCCTCCACGGTGTAGCCGCCGGTCTGGCGGTAACGGGTGCGGCCGATGCCGTCCACGTACTGCTCCACGGTGCCGCCGAAGTAGACCTCCACCGCCTGGTCGGGCCGGGGAATCTCCCACAGGTTTCCGTTGTCCAGCCAATTGTCCGGCATTTCCACCTGGTAGCCGTCCACGATCTTCTGGCGGAACAGGCCGTACTCGTAGCGGATGGTGCAGCCCATGGCGGGCAGCTTCAGCGCGGACAGCGAATCCAGAAAACAGGCCGCCAGGCGCCCCAGGCCGCCGTTTCCGAGGCCCGGCTCCGGCTCCTGCTCAAAGATCAGCGACTTGTCGATGCCCAGCCGCTGAAAGGCCTCCAGGTAGTTGCGCTCGTTGGTCAGCGCGATCATGTTGTTGTGGAGCGCGCGGCCCACCAGAAATTCAGCGGAAAGGTAGTAGAGTTTTTTCGCCTTGGTCGCCTTGCGCACACCCCGGGACAGCGCCCGGCGCTGCATGATTTCGTCCCGGACGGTGGAGGCCACCGCCTGATATATCTGGTTGGGCGTGGCGTCCGCCAGCTCGCATCCGAAGTGGCGCTGCAGCTTGCCCGTGACGGATTCGACGATCTGATCCTCGGTCATTTTTTGATATTCCATGTCCGTACCTCGCTTTCCATGAGGATGGATAGAGCATTGTAGCATAGGAATTCCTCCCCTCGCAAGAGCGGGAAGATTAACGCGGTTATTGTTTGGTTAAGCCTTGTCGCGCAATGGCAAGGCAGGCGGCGCAGAGGGCCAGCAGCCCGCCGCCCTTCTTTTCCCGGAGGCGCACCGCCGCGCGCCGGCGCAGCCGCCTTTCGTAGGCCGCCAGGGCGGATTCCGGCGCGGCGAGATCGATCAGCTTGATCCCCTCCAGCAGAAGCGGCGCGTCCTCCGCCCCGCCGCCGACCGGCAAAAGCGCGCGGACGAGGGCATCGTCCCCGGCGCGGGGCAGCGCCCAGGCGGCAAAGGCGCGAACCAGCGCCTCGCCGGGCGTCAGCGCCCAGCCGTCCCCGCGCGGCTCGCACAAAAAGCCCTCGGCCGGCGCCCGGGCCAGGTACAGCGCGCCGCCCCGGTCTACCCGGGCGCGCCCGGCCGCCCGCCGGATGGGATGGTCACAGCGCAAGGCCCATGACCTCCGGAAGGCTGTCGATGATCTCCTGCGGCCCCATCGACACCACGCCGTACTTCTCCGCCGCCCTCTCCCCCGCCAGCCCGTGCAGCTCGTCCGCCACCCAGGCCGCCTTCTCCGGCGGCAGCCCCTGGGCCAAGAGCGCGCCCGCAAGGCCCGTCAGCACATCGCCGCTGCCGGCCCGCGCCATGCCCGGGGTGCCGGAGGCGCTCAGATACAGCTTTTCCCCCGCGATGACGCTGGCGGGGCCTTTGAGGACGGCCACCGCCCCCAGCGCCCGAAGGGCGCGGGCCCCCTCGATCAGGTTTTCCGGCTTCGCGCCGAGGAGTCGCGCCGCCTCGCCCGGATGGGGCGTGAGGACGTGCCGGGGCGCGATCAGCGAGCGCAGCGCCCGGTGCTCCGCCAGGATGTTGAGGGCATCCGCGTCCAACACGGCGGGCAGCCCCGATTCCAGCACCAGCCGCACCGCGCCGGGGTGGGCGCGGCCCAGCCCCGGCCCGACGGCGGCGGCGGTCTTTCCGGAAAGCGCCGCGGCCAGCCGGGGCAGCGCCGCTTCCGCGATCACGCCCTCCGACTCCGACAGCGGAAGGCACAGCGCCCCCGGCGCGCCCAGCTGCAAAATGGGCACAATGGATTCCGGGCAGGCGACGGTGACCAGCCCGGCGCCGCCGCGCAGCGCCGCGCGGGCGGCCAGGAGCGCCGCGCCCGCCATGCCCACCGAGCCCGCCACCAGCAGAAGATGGCCGAAGGTGGTCTTGTGGCTCTCGCGGGCGCGGCGGGGCAGCGCACCCGCCAGGTCCGCCCGCTCGACCAGAAGCGCCCCGTCCGTCACGTCGCCGGACAGCCCCACCGGCCGCACCAGCACCTCGCCGCAGTGCTCCGGCCCCGCGGACAGAATATGCCCGCTCTTCAAATGTTCAAATGTAATGGTGACGTCGGCCATCACCGCCTCGCCCGGCGCGCGGCCCGTGGTGGCGTCCAGCCCCGAGGGCACGTCCACCGCCGCCACCAGGCTGCCCAGGCGCCGGTCAGCCGCCATGCGCCGGACCAGCGCCGCCGCCGCGCCCTCCAGCGGGCGCGCAAGGCCGATGCCAAAAAGCGCGTCCACCCAGGCGTCCGGCCGCTCGCCGGGCGCGTCGGGGCCGCGGAACCACACCCGGGGCGTTTCGTGGGCGCGCACGCAGTTGAGAAGCGCGTCGCCCTTGAGGCGCGCCTCCTCCCCCAGCGGGATCACCACCGACCGGCCGCCTTTTCCGGCGTACAGCCGGGCCGCGGCGTAGCCGTCCCCGCCGTTCATGCCCGGCCCGCAGGCAAAATAAACCAGCCCGCGGCATCCCAGCCGTTCCGCAAGATCATCCGCCACCGCGCCGGCGGCCCGCTCCATCACATCGACGGAGCGGACGCCCCGCCCAAAGCACGCCGCCTCCAGCGCGCGCATTCCCTCCGCCGTGACAACCGTCCGCATCCATTCCACCCCCCGGTGCCCCTATTGTATCCCAGCAGGGCGTCCGGGTCAAACAAAACCCCGCCCGGCTTTCGGGCGGGGTTCTGGGCGGATCAATTCACCTTCAGCAGGGTGATGGAGGCCAGCAGACTGTCGTCGGCAATCCGGAAGGCGTTTGAGGATCGGATGGAGAGCACGTCATCCGCATCGGCGGATACCACCGCGTCAAACGCGTAGCACGCGGAGGAACCCGTGGTGGTCTTGACGATGTCGATGGCGGTGCCGGGAACGGCTTCGCCGTTCACGGCCAGCCACAGCCGGGTGGTCAGCGTTTCGTTGGCGGGCACGATGATTTTGACAAACACCAGGTAGACGCCGCCGCAGACCAGCCGGAACTCGCCGCGGCAGTGCAGAAACGCGCCGCTTGTGTAGCTGCAGGTGGATTCGAGGGGCAGCCGTCCGCCGGGCTCGTGCACGGCGAGAACGCCGCTCTGGGTGCAGCAGGCGTAGATGTTGTTGGCCCAGTCGCGGTCGCAGGGCTCGGGATCGGGCGGGCAGGGGCCGCGATAGATCGGATCGCGGAAGAACTCGCCTTCAAAGCAGTCCGGCGGCGTGGCGCAGTCGCAGCAGCCCCGGGGGTCAAAATCCCTGCAGGGCCTGCGGCGGTGATCGTCGCCTCCGTGACAGTCAAAATCGCGGTGGCCGCAATCCCGGTGACCGCAGCCCCGATGGCCGCAGCCGCCGCGACGCCTTTGATTGAGAACATATGACACGATTCTTCGCTCCTTTCGGGGGAATCCGTGCCATACTATGCATCCTCCACTAGGGTAGTGCCACCCGCGCGCCGCCGCGAAACGCCTCGAAGTGCAGAAAGGGCGGAAACGCGCCGGCCGCGGGCACGCTTTCGCCCACCGTGCCCACGGCCTGCCCCCGCCGCACCCGTTCGCCCGCCGTCACCGCGAACTTCCCCGCCAGGTTGCCGTACCGGAGGACGAGCCCGTCCTCCGCCCGGGTTTCCACCAGATACCCCCGCTGCGGGTCGTACCCGACAAAGGTCACGGTTCCGTCGGCGGCGGCCAGGACCGCCTCGCCCGCCCCGGCGGCGATGTCCACGCCCGGGTGGGTTTCGTACTGTCCCAGCGGCGCAAACCACGCGGGCTCCGGCTGGTACGCCCGCAGAATCTCCCGCCCGGAAACCGGCCAGGCGAGTTCGGGCGCGGAGGTGGCCGCGGGCGTCGGCGCGGGAGCGAGGGCCGCGGCGGCGGGGATCGGGGCGGCGGCCGACGGGGCGGGCGCAATGCGCCCGCGGGCGTACACCGCCGCGCCGGCCACCAGCGCGAGGCACAGCGCCGCCGTCAGATAAAACCCCCGTGCCTTCCAGAACCGGACAAGCGCGTTCATCCGGGCCTTCATCTTCATCCTTTATCGCCTCCAAAGCGAGTATGCGCCGTTTTCGAACCGGCATTCGCCCCGCGTCATAGAATGGAAGGCGGCGCGCGGACGCGCGGATTTGGGAGGTGCATCGGATGACGCCCTGGCAGCTTTCGCTTTTGTGTCAGCTGGCATACTACGATTTTCCCGTGGGCGACGGGGCGCTGGGCAGGACGGCCGCGTCCCTGGCGCAATCGCTGCTCGACGAAAACGGGGAGCTGCCGCCCTACGGACGGCAGCCCCTCGAGGCCATCACACAGGACCCGGTGGTGGGGCCGATGGTGCTCATCGCCCGCCGGGTGGACCAGACCCAGCCGGGCTTCGCCGCCTACGCCTTTTCCTCGCCGGAGGCGGGCCGCGTGGCGGCGATGCGACCCACCGAGTCCCACACGTCGCTTTCGGGAATCATGGACTGGTCGGACAACTTTCTGGCGCCGCTGGTGGGCTCGAACCAGTACCCGGCGGTGGAGGCGTTTGTCAACCGCTTCCCGGAGGGGCGGCTCGTGCTGACGGGGCACTCCAAGGGCGCCCACAACGCGCTGTACGGCCTGGCGGTGGCGAAAAACGCCGGCGCGGAGTGCGTGGCATTTGACGGCCAGGGCTTCGCCCGCTGCCAGCTGACCGAGGCGCAAAAGGCGCGCCTTCGCGAGCGCGCCGTCAACTACGTGACCCGGAACGACCCCGTGGGGGCGCTGCTCTACCACCCGGAGCGCAGGGTGTTCACGGCGCAGACCTGCGATGTCGCCCACGCCCTCGGCTGCATGGCTTTTGACGAGGCCGGCTACCCGGTCCCCGCCCGGCGGCCGCTGTGGTCGTACCTGGTGCAGGCGCTGACCACCGCGTTGGCCGCCGGCTGGGGCAGGGACTGCGCCGCGCCCCGTTGACCCCTCACAGCGGGGGAATCTTCCCCTCCAGCACCGGCCAGTTTCCGAATTCCGGCGGCGGCGGAGCCTCAAATTTCAGCGTCGCGCCGGTCATCGGGTGGACGAGGGCGATGCGGAAGGCGTGCAACGCAAAGCGGCCCGGAAGGCACGCGGCCTCCTCGCCGTAGAGAAAGTCGCCCCACACCGGGCAGCCCAGGTGCGCCATGTGCACGCGGATCTGGTGGGTTCGCCCGGTCTCCAGCCGGAGCTGCACGAGGGCCAGGCCGCCCCGCTCCGCCAGCAGCCGGTAGCGGGTGCGGGCGGGCCTGCCCTCCGGCGACACCTGCCGCCGGACGGTGGCGCCGGGCGCCTTGGCAATCGGCGCATCCACCGCACCCTCGTCCCGGGGCGGCCTGCCCACCGTCACCGCCAGGTATTCCCGCATGAAGCCTTCGCCGTGGAGCATCCGGCTCAGCAGCATCTGCGCGTGGGGATGCCTGGCCACCGCCATCAGCCCGCTGGTGCCCTTGTCCAGCCGGTTGACCGGGCGAAACACGTAGGGCTCGCCAAAGCGGGCCGCCAGCCGGTTTTCCAGCGCCATGCCCTCCTGCCGCGGGGAGGCCTGGCAGGGCAGCGGCGCGGGCTTTGAAACAATCAGCATGTCCTCGTCCTCATAGACCACGTCCACGGGGACGAAATCCGGCGGTATGCCGGAGGCCTCGTCGCGCATCACAACGGAGATCACCTGCCCGGCGCATACCGCCTGATCCGCCCGGGCGGGCGCGCCGTCCACCAAAACGCCGCCCCGGACCTTCAGCGATGAAAACACGTGCTGGGAGAAGCCCATCCGCCCCCGCACCAGCCGGCGCAAAAGCCGCCCGCCCTCCTCCGGCGGCACGGTATAGGTCAGGATTCTGACGGGGACCGCCTCCCTTCGATGGAAAACGGGCCGCGCTCATGGCGCGGCCCGCCAAAGCACCGAAAAACCCCGCGGTTTTTTCGATGCGATGAGAAAGGGTCTGCGTGCGCCTGAAATTCTCTGGAATTTCCGGGCAGCGCACTGACCAAAGGTACGGATAGCGCCACCAGTGTGCGCACTGATGGTGCCATCCCGTTCCCGGCGTGCACGCCGCCGGGAACGATTAAAGCATAACGGGGGCTTTGATGATGGTCTGACGGGCCGCGCTCATGGCGCGCCCGTCGCGTAATCCGGATGTCTCAGACGGGTTCGGAGGTCCCCGACGCGTCGTCCAGGGTGTCGTCCGGGGTCGTGGTGCCGTCCGGGGCAGCGTCGCCGCCCAGGGCGGCGTCCCCCGCCGCGGCTTCGTCCGCCTCCGTCATGATGGTCGCGGCGGCGCCGCGCAGATCCAACCCGTCCAGCTCCGGGCGTTCGTCCAGGCTGAACTTGTAGTCCGCCACGGCCATCTTGCCGTTCATCAACTGGTTCTTGCCCCGCTCGATGTCCCGGAGCTCGATAACCTGGCCGTCCTGAAGGGTCAGGATCAGCTTACCGGCGTAGGGAAGCTTCACGGTCTTGCCGCTCTTGTTGGCGAAGTAAACTTCCACCACCAGGTTGCCGCCCTTGTAGTAGATGTGACGGGCGCTGACATAAACCTTCTTTTCCTTCTCCGTGACGGGCTTTTTGTAGATCGCCTCGTTGCCGGTGACGGTAATCTTGCAGTCGGCCTTGACCTTTCCGGAGGAGGCGCGGATGATCACCTTGCCGGAGGACACCGCGGTGACCAGGCCGTTTTCGTCCACCGTGGCGACCTTTTTATCGCTGGAGGCCCACTTGACGGCGCCCACGCCCGCGGACACCGGGTTGGTGTCGGCGGTCAGCTGGAGGGTGTCCTGGCCGTCCATGCCGGCGGTCAGCGTGGCGGAGGTTTGGTTGAGCTTGATGGACTTGAGGGCCACCGGCTCCACCTGCAGAAGGCACCTAGCCCGCTTGCCGTTGTGGGTCCGGGCGGTGATGACCACCTTGCCGGGGGTGAGCGCGGTAATCTTGCCGTTTTCATCCACGGTGGCCACGGTCTCGTTGCTGGAGGACCAGAAGGCCTGGGTGATGGTGGCGTTGGCGGGCGTGACCTTGACCTTGAGCTCCTGCTCGGCGCCGACGGTCATCTTCAGCTTGCCCTTGTTGATCTGGATGTTCTTGGCGGGCACGTCCACCACGCTGACCCATACGGAGGCGGTGACGCCGCTGTCCAGCGAGGCGGTGACGGTGGTCAGCCCGTTGCTCACGGCGGTCACGGTGCCCTCGCCGTCCACGGTGGCGATGGCGGGGTCCGCCGAACTCCAGGTGGTGTTGAGGATCAGGCCGGAGGGCAGCACCTTGGCGGTCAGCTTCTGGGTGCCGTCCTTTTTCAGCGTCACAGGGTCGGGCGAGATGGTCAGCTCCGCGCCCTTGACGGTCACCTGCATCTCGGCGGTGACGCCGCTGGAGGCGGTGGCGGTCAGCGTGATCGTACCCGGCTTTTCGGCCACCAGAAGGCCGCTGGCGTTGATGTAGGCCACCGCGGGATCGCTGCTGGTCCAGGTGACCGTGTCGTCCTCGGGGTTCTTGGGCTCCAGCTTGTACTCCGGCTGCAGCGCGTTGCCCTCGTAGAGCTCCACGCTTTGCTTGTCCAGCTGGATGGCGGTGACTTCCTTGCCCTTGTTGACCACCCGGACGCTGGCGGCGGCGGCAATGCCCCGCTCGGTGGTGGCGGTGATCACCGCGTCGCCCAGACCCTTGGCGCTGACGTTGCCCTTTTTGTCTACGGTTGCGACGGTGGGGTCATCGGTGGTCCAGGTGACGGCCTCATCGGCCTCGGCCGGGATGAGGATCAGCTTCATCTGGCGGCTGGTGCCTTCGCCCAGCACCAGCTTTTCAATATCCAGTGCAATGCTCTCGGCAAAAGTGACGTCCCGCACGGTCACATCGCAGGCGGCGGTCAGGCCGTTGTCGGACATGGCCACGATGCGCGCCGAGCCGGCGCGGACGCCGGTGACCAGGCCGCCTTCGTCCACCGTGGCAACGCCCAGATCGCTGGAGGCCCAGGTGATGCCGGGGCGGGTGGCGTTCGCGGGGGAAACCTGCGCCTGAAGCTGGAGGGTATAGTTGGTTGCGACCTCCGCGGCCGTCCGGTCCATGTCCACCTTGAGCACCTCGGTGTTGGCGCGCCGGGCCAGCACGGGGTAGCCGCTGTCCGCGGGGCTGACGGCCACCTGCACCTGGGGCGCGCCGCTCTCCGCGGCCACCGCGCCGTCGATGAAGGCCTTGGCCTCGGCCAGCGATACCGCGCCGTTGCCGTCCGCGTCGCCCACAAGGTCACCGGGCTGCTGCGCCTGGTAGTCGTAGCCGCAGGCGCGGGTCAGGTAGTAGGTCACCAGACCGTGGGCGTCGGTGGTGCCGCTGACGGCAGTCACCGAGGAGGCCAGCGTCGCGCCGGACAGCACAAAGTAGTGCTCCGGATCGCTGAGGAAAATGTTGGTCACGTTGTCGTTGAACTTCTGCAATACGTCCTTGGCGGTGGCGCCGCCCTTTTCGATCAGGGAGTCCGCGTAGCGGCAGTCCAGCACCACAATCTTGGTGCCCGGGATCTCGTCCAGCGCGGCCTTGAGGCGGTCAATGCGCAGCGTCTTGGCGTCAGTGCCCACGATGGAGGCCACGTCCTTGTCGCTGATGTAGCCGTGGCCCGCGAAGTACCAGAATGTCACGTCGTCGTCGTCCACGCCCCAGGCAGTCAGCTCGCTGAGGAAGCTGGAGAGCTCCGCGGCCTTGAGGTTTGTGCGGATCTTGGGCTGCTGATAGATGGCGCCCGCCTCGTTGGCGGTCTGCAGCGCAGCCCACATCCGGTTGGCGTCGGTCACGCAGCCGACCAGCGCGCTGGACGCGTAGTTGTCGATGCCGATGAGCATCGCCCGATAGGTGGTGACGCCATCCCCCTCGGCCGCGGCCGGAAGGCCCGTCAACACCGCCATCAAGAACGCCAGTGCCAAGCATTGAGCCCATTTCCTCATAGGTACTAGACCTCCCGTTGAAGTCGCGCGTCTCATCCCGCGCCTATTCGACGCAAAAAGGCGCGGCCGCGATGCAAAAAAAGCATAGTTTTTTGACAGTATACCATATGTTAAGGAAAATTTCCACGCGCAATTGTTGCCAAGCCGAATTTAACAAGGGTTCCGGCCCGAGAAATTAACATGATCGGCTTGCGCGGGGCGCAAACCTGCTGGTATCATGATGTACAATCGGGAGAAATCATAGGATAGAGGATGATTCGGATGGCGGCACTGACGATGGACAAGCTGGTCGCGCTTTGCAAAAACCGCGGTTTCATTTTTTCGGGCTCCGAGATCTACGGCGGCCTGGCCAACACCTGGGACTACGGCCCCCTGGGCGTGGAGCTGAAAAACAACGTCAAGCGCGCCTGGTGGCGCAAGTTTGTGCAGGAGAGCCCCTACAACACGGGCCTGGACTGCGCGATTTTGATGAACCGCGAAGTCTGGGTGGCCTCGGGCCACGTGGGCGGATTCAACGATCCGCTGATGGACTGCAAGGCCTGCAAGGCCCGCTTCCGCGCCGACAAGCTCATCGAGGAGGCCACCAGCGGCCGGGTGCAGGCCGACGGCTGGCCCAACGAAAAGCTGGAGGCCTACATCCGCGACGAGGGCATCCCCTGCCCCCAGTGCGGCAAGAAGGACTTTACCGGCATCCGCCAGTTCAACATGATGTTCAAGACCTTCCAGGGCGTCAACCAGGACACCGCCGCCGAAATCTACCTGCGTCCGGAGACGGCCCAGGGCATCTTCGTCAACTTCAAAAACGTGATGCGCACCACCCGGCGAAAGCTGCCCGCCGGCATCTGCCAGATCGGCAAGTCCTTCCGCAACGAGATCACGCCGGGCAACTTCATCTTCCGGGTGCGCGAGTTCGAGCAGATGGAGCTGGAATTCTTCTGCAGGCCCGGCGAGGACCTGGAGTGGTTCTCCTACTGGCGCGGCTTCTGCCGGGACTGGCTTTTGTCCCTGGGCATGAGCGAGGCCAACCTGCGCCTTCGCGACCACGACCCGGAGGAGCTGGCCTTTTATTCCAAGGCGACCACGGACTTTGAATACCTGTTCCCCTTTGGCTGGGGCGAGCTGTGGGGCATCGCCGACCGCACCGACTACGACCTGAAGCAGCACCAGCAGCACTCCGGAGAGTCCATGGAGTACCTGGACCCGGCCACGGGCGAAAAGTTCATCCCCTACTGCGTGGAGCCTTCGGTGGGTGTGGACCGGGCGCTGCTGGCGTTCCTCTGCGACGCCTACGAGGAGCAGGCGCTGGAGGGCGGCGACAGCCGCGTGGTCATGCACCTGCACCCGGCGCTGGCGCCCGTCAAGGCGGCGGTGCTGCCGCTGCAGAAAAACAAGCTGGGCGACAAGGCCCGCGAAGTCTACGCCATGCTGTCCCGGAAGTTCATGTGCGAGTACGACGAAACCGGCTCCATCGGCAAGCGCTACCGCCGCCAGGACGAAATCGGCACGCCCATGTGCATCACCGTGGATTTCGATACCCTGGAGGACGACGCAGTCACCGTGCGCGACCGCGACACCATGACCCAGGAGCGCCTGCCCATATCGGATCTGGAGGCCTACATCGCCGAAAAGGTCGACTTCTGACCCATGGTGCTCTCGGCCGTCAGCATCGTGCTGACGATCTTCCTGATGATCGCGCTGGGCATGGCGCTGATCCGTCTGGGCTGGCTGAGGGACGAGCATGCGGAGATCATCGCCCGCCTGGTGGTGTCGGTGGGGCTGCCGGCGCTGATCGTGCACAACATCTTCACCCAGTTCACCCGGGACGAGCTGATCACCTCGGCCGGAGGCATCCTGATCTCGGCGGCGTCGCTGGCGGTGACCGGCCTCGTCGCCGTGGGCGCCGCCCGCGCCTTCCGGATTCCGAAGGGGCGGCGCGGCGTGTTTGTGTGCATGATGACCTTCTCCAACTCCGTCTTCATTGGCGTACCGGTATCGCTGGCGCTGTTTGGGGAGGCGGGCCTGCCCTACGCGCTTTTGTATTACATTGCCAACACGTCGATGTTCTGGTCCTGGGGCTACGCCCGGATGCGCGCGGATTCCGGCCAGGGCGGGAAGCTGGGCGTGAAAAAGCTGATGCCGCTGCCGCTTTCCACCTTCATCGCCGCCGTCGCGCTGCTCCTTTTGGGGGTCCGGCTCCCGGGCTTTATCCTGGACGCCGCGAAGTACGTGGGCAACCTGGTGACGCCGCTTTCGATGATCTTCACCGGCATGGTGCTGATGCGGATGCTCCGGGGCGGCAAGATCCGCTGGCAGAGGGGCTACCTGCTGGTGCTCGCGGGGCGCTTTCTCGTGGCGCCGGGACTTCTTCTTCTGACCACGCTCCTCTTTCCGGGCACGTCGTCGCTGATGCGCGGCGTACTCATCATCCAGGCCGCCATGCCGGTCATGTCCCAAACGCCCATCGTGGCCCGCGCCACCGGCGGCGACGAAGAGTACGCCGCGGGCGGCGTATTGATCACCGCGCTGGGCTCATTGATCGCGATCCCCGGCTACATGGCGCTGATCCAGGCGCTGTGACGCCGACCGTTCCGAAAATATCACTCAGGAGGGCACCCATGATCCGTTCCACGCGAATCCTCACCACCCGCTGCACCGACCCCCACCGCAACCTGGCGCTGGAGGAGGCGCTGCTGCTCAGGCTGCCTCCGGACCAGGCGATCCTGTACCTGTGGCAGAACCGGCACACGGTGGTCATCGGCGCGGGGCAGAACGCCCGCGCGGAGTGCCGCGCGGACCTGCTCGCCGCCGAGGGCGGTACGCTGGCGCGCCGGTCCTCCGGCGGCGGCGCGGTGTACCACGACATGGGCAACCTGAACTTCTCCTTTCTGGTGCCCCGGGCGGACTACGACGTGGCGCGCCAGCTGGGGGTCATCCTCGAAGCGGTGCGCGCCCTGGGCGTGGACGCCGAGCCCTCCGGGCGCAACGACCTGACCGCCGGGGGGCGCAAGTTCTCCGGCAACGCCTTCCGCATTCTGAAGGACGGAGCGCTGCACCACGGCACGCTGCTGGTGAACGTGGACATGGGCCTCATCGGCCGCTACCTGAACGTATCCAAGGACAAGCTGAAGGCCAAGGGCGTCAAAAGCGTGCCCGCGCGGGTGGTGAACCTCTCCGAGCTCTCCCCGGCGGTGACGGTGGATTCCATGCACCGCGCGGTGATCGACGCCTTCTCGGCCGAGTATGGTGCCGCGCCGGTGGAGGACGCGGGCGCACTCCCCATCGATCCGGCGCTCATCGCGCGCTACGAAAGCGACGAATGGAACTACGGCAGGCCCGCCGAGGGCGGCCTGACCCTCTCCGCCCGCTTCCCCTGGGGCGGCGTGGAGGTAAACGCCTCCGTCCGGGAGGGCGCCCTTACCGATGTCACCGTGTTCACCGACGCCATGGACGAAACCCTTTCCGCCAGGCTGTCGGAGCGGCTCGAGGGCTGCCCCTACGCCGGCGCGAGGCTGGCGCACTGCGCCCGTGCCCTCAACCTTGACGACCTGGGCGACTGGCTCGAAACCCTGTGACGCCTCCCGCGCGGCGCGGCGCGGAACCGGCTTCCCGGCGTTGGCGCCGCGAAAAAGCCGCGGCTTTGCGCGCTTTTCGGCGGCGCGCCGCCGGTTGCCTACACGGTCCGCGTGTGCTATAATGGTACGCGCAACCGTCCGGCCTCACCGACGCCTGACCGGGCCATAAGGAGAACCGCGCCCATGAACAAGGATTTTGTCGGCAGCCGCGCCCGATCGATTGGCTTTCTCGCGGCGCAGATTCTGTTTGACGCTGTGATCATCAACCTGGCAATGCTGTTGGCAATGCAGATGCGTTACGAGCCGAACGTCCCGCCCTTCCAGCTCCGGATCTATTCCAACCTCTGGCCGATCATGACGGTGCTGGGGTTGATCTCCTTTTCCATCACCAAGATGTACCGCACGCTGTGGCGCTACGCCAGCGTGGGCGACGCGCTGCACATCATGATGGGCACGGGGCTCACCATGGGTGCCACGATGGCCCTGGGCATGGTGGCGGACCTTTTTATGAAGCCCAACCTTTTTTTGATGGGCTCCAGGACCGTCTACCCCATTGCGTGGCTGCTTTTGATGATGATGGCCGGCGCGCAGCGCTTTGGCGTCCGGCTGGTCAACCAGATTGGCGTCAAGAACCGCGCGCTGAAAAAGGAAAGCTGCTCCCGGGTGATGGTGGTGGGCGCGGGCTGGGCCGGCGCGAGCCTGATCCGCGAGCTCAACGCCCGGGGCTTTCGCGAGGGGCTGCCCGTGGTGGCGGTGGACGACGACCCCGCCAAGGCGGGCACCCGCATTATGGGCATCCCGGTGCTGAGGGGTTCCGAAAACATCCCCAAATATGTGGAAAAATACAGGGTGGACGAAATCGTGATTGCGATTCCCTCGGCGTCGCTTTCGCAGCGCAAGCAAATCCTGGACATCTGCACCCGGACGGGCTGCAAGCTGAAGCTGGTGCCCACCCTCAGGGACGTGACGGGCAAGACCGAAAAAATCGGCGAGATCCGGGACGTCAACATCACGGACCTTCTGTGCCGCGAGGAAGTCCACCTGGACATGGGCGCGATCAACGCCTACCTCAAGGACCGGGTGGTGCTGGTCACCGGCGGCGGCGGTTCCATCGGCTCGGAGCTTTGCCGGCAGATCGCGCGGTTTTCACCCCGGCGCCTGGTGATCTTCGACATCTATGAAAACAACGCCTACGAGCTGGCCAACGAGCTGAACGCCAGGTACGGCGCCTCCATTCCGCTGACGGTTCTGATCGGCTCGGTGCGGGACATGGCCCGGCTGGAGCAGGTGTTTGATGAGATTCGCCCGGAGGTGGTGTTCCACGCGGCGGCCCACAAGCACGTGCCGCTGATGGAGTTCAGCCCGGCGGAGGCGGTGAAAAACAACGTCTTCGGCACCTACAACGTGGCCCTCTGCGCGGACAAGTACGGCGTCCGGCGCATGGTCACGCTGTCCACGGACAAGGCCGTCAACCCCACCAACGTCATGGGCGCCACCAAGCGCGTCACCGAAATGATCCTGCAGTGGATGGCCGGGCGGTCCGGAACCCGGTTCATGGCGGTGCGCTTTGGCAACGTGCTGGGCTCCAACGGCAGCGTGATCCCGCTGTTCATGCAGCAGATCGCCCGGGGCGGCCCGGTGACCGTCACCCATCCGGAGATCACCCGCTACTTCATGACCATCCCGGAGGCTTCGCAGCTGGTTTTGCAGGCGGCCTCCATCGGCGAGAGCGGCAACATCTTCGTGCTGGACATGGGCACGCCGGTCAAAATTGCGGACCTGGCGAAGAACCTCATCCGCCTCAGTGGCCTGAAGCCCGACGTGGACGTCAAGATCAGCTACTGCGGCCTGCGCCCCGGCGAAAAGCTCTACGAGGAGCTGATGCTCACCGAGGAGGCCGAAACGCTGGACAACACGCGCTTTGAAAAGATCAACGTGCTGCGCCCGGTGGCGGTGGACCCGGATTTCGAAGCCAAGCTCACGGCCCTTCAAACCCTGGCCGGCGCGGACCCCGCCGCGGTGCGCGACGCGCTCAAGGCGCTGGTGCCCACCTACCGCGAGGAGGCGGACGCCCCCCGGGCCACGGCCTGACGCGGCGCGGTATCCATCAATTCGATTGGCGAGGAGGGACGGCCATGCGGCTGATTTCCTGGAATGTGAACGGAATTCGCGCCTGCGCGGGAAAGGGCTTTGCCGACAGCGTGCTTTCGTTGGACGCGGACGTGATCTGCCTGCAGGAGGTCAAGGCCCGGGAGGAGCAGATTGACATCACCCTGCCCGGCTATGACCGGATCATCCACAGCGCGGAGAAGCCCGGCTACTCCGGCACGGCGGTGTTCGCCCGGGTGCCCCACGGCGCGCCCCGCTTTGGCATGGGCGTGGAGCCCCACGACCACGAGGGCCGCCTGATCACGCTGGACATGGGCGATTTTACGCTGGTCAACTGCTACACCCCCAACGCCCAGCGGGGGCTGACGCGCCTTGACTACCGCATGCGGTGGGAGGACGACTTCCGCGCCTACCTCGTCGGGCTGGACGCCGAAAAGCCCGTGGTGCTCTGCGGCGATCTCAACGTGGCCCACCAGGAGATCGACATCAAAAACGCCCGGTCCAACCGCGGCAACGCCGGCTTTACCGACGAGGAGCGAGAAAAGTTCACGCTGCTGCTGGCGAGCGGCTTTGTGGACAGCTTCCGCCACCTCTATCCGGACAGGCGGGACGCCTACACCTGGTGGAGCTATTTCGGCAACGCCCGCGCCTCCAACACCGGCTGGCGCATCGACTACTTCGTGGTGTCCCAAAAGCTCGGGGACCGGATCCTGGGCGCGGCCATTCATCCGGACATCCACGGCTCCGACCACTGTCCGGTGGAGCTGACGATCTGACGCAAGCCCCCGAAAAAATGCATATTTTTCCGCCGCCGCGCGCACGCTACGCCCATGGTTGTGTATGTGTGGGCGGCGTTTCTCGTACTGTTTTACGCGGCCAACCTGCCCGTATTGCTGGTGATCGACATCGACACCCGGCGGCAGGGCGCCGTGCGGGTGGGCGTTGGCGTGTTTGCGGCGCCCGCGTCCCTCGCCGTCCCTGCCGGGGGGCGGCCGCGCCGGGGCATTCCGCGCCTTGACGGGGCGGCGATCCGGGCGCTTTTGACGCTTTTGGGCCGCGTTCGCTTTCGCGGCAGCCTCGACCTGTGCGCCGGCGACGCCGCGCTGACCGCGCTGATTGCCGGCGCGGTGGCGGCGCTGTCGCTGGGCCGCGTGCGCGCGCTTCCGGATTTTTCCTGCGGGCCCGTCCGGGCGCGCTTTCGCGGGATGGTGACGCTTAAACCCGGGCATATTATGCTCGCCGCCCTCGTATGGGCGCGGCTAGAAATTTCCGGGAGGCTCAACACGTGGAAAGGCATGCGATCGAGAGCATTATGAACGCCACCATGGAGAACATCCGCGACATGGTGGACGTCAACACCGTCATCGGCGACCCGGTGACCGCCAACGATGGCACGACGATCATCCCCATATCGCGGGTCAGCTTCGGGTTCGTGGCCGGCGGCGGAGAGTACGAAATTCCGGGCAAAAAGCAGGCTCCGCCGCAAAACGGCGGCGGGGCCGCCGGGCAGGGCGGCCAGCCGGAGTGCCTTCCCTTCGCGGGCGGCGCGGGCGCGGGCGTGTCCGTGTCGCCGGTGGGCTTTCTGGTGGTGAGCAGCGAGCAGGTGCGCCTGCTTCCCGCCCAGCCCTACGCGCCGCTGGACCGCATCATCGAGCTGGCGCCTCAACTGGTGTCCGACATCAAAAAGTGGGCGGGCGGAAAAAAAGCGCCGCCCGCGCCCGGCACCCCGCCCGCCGCGCCGGCGGAGTAAGCGTTTCCGCTTCGGGGATGCCGTTTCTTTTCCGCCGGTACAGCCGTCGGCCGCGCGCGGCCGGCGGCTGCGGTTTTCCCATCAATAGATTTTCATTGCCCGGAAAAGCCGTCCATGCTATAATAATGAATGCAATTCTATGGAAGGACGTGTTGGTATGCTCAAGGGCATTTCGCCAATTCTCTCCCCGGAGCTTCTGAAGATTCTGATGGAAATGGGCCACGGCGACGAACTGGTGATCGGCGACGGCAACTTTCCCGCGGCGTCGATGGCGCAGCGGCTGGTGCGGCTGGACGGCCACGGTGTGCCGGCGATTCTGGACGCCATTATGCAGCTGTTCCCGCTGGACACCTTTGTAGAGCGCCCGGTGGCGCTGATGCAGGTGGTGCCCGGGGACGACACCGTGCCGGTGATCTGGGAGGATTACAAGCGCATCATCGGAAAGTACGAGGGCGAGGTGCGCATCGAGGAAGTCGAGCGCTTCGCGTTTTACGACCGCGCCCGCAAGGCCTACTGCTGCGTCGCCACCGGCGAGAGCGCGCTCTACGCCAACATCATCCTGAAAAAGGGCGTGGTCATCTGACCGCGCCGCGCGAAATCCACTTCGACCGGAGGAATGCGCTTTGCAAATGACACGCGGCGCGCGGAGGGCGCGGGCATGGTGATCCGCTATCAGGGCACCGGCGCTTACGAGGGCATCCCGGCGCTGTTCTGCCCCTGCGAAACCTGCCGCGCCGCCCGCGCCGCCGGCGGGCCCGAGATCCGCTCCCGCTCCGGAGCGCTGGTGGACGGCACGGTGAAGCTGGATTTTCCGCCCGACTCCTTTTGGCAGATGATCCGCGACGGGCTGGATTTTTCGGCGCTGACGTGCGTACTGATCACCCACACCCACACCGACCACTACGCCGTGTGGGACCTGATGACCCGCCTGCCCCACTACGCCAGCCTGGGCGACGCGCCGCCGCTGCCCGTCGTGGGCAACGCAAAGTGCGGGGAACTGCTGGCGGCGGAGCTTGTCAAAAAACACGAGCCCTCCGGCGGCGGGCGGCTGACCTTCCTTCGCGCAAAGCCCTTTGAGCCCCTCCGACTGGGCGGATACACCGTCACCGCGGTGCGCGCCAACCACAAGCCCAGCGAGGAAGCCCTCAACTACGTGGTGGAGCGGGACGGCAAAAAGCTGCTCTACGCTCACGATACCGGCGAATTTCTGCCGGAAACGCTGGAATACCTGGCGGGGCTGGGCCTCGACTTCGTGTCCATGGACCTGACCAGCGGCCTTGGAGACACCGGCGACCACCACATGGGCCTTGTCAACTGCCACCGCATGCGCCGCCTTCTGACGGCGAGCGGCGCGGCGCGGCCGGGCGCGATCTTCGCGCTCAGCCACGTGTCCCACAACAGCCATGTCAGCCACCGGCAGCTCGTGGCAGCCGCCGACGGCTTTATCGTAGCCCACGACGGCATGGAAATCCAATTTTAACCCCGAGGAGGAATACCCCCATGATTACCAAACAGATGTCCATCGGCGAAGTGCTTCGCCTCGACCGCAACACCGCCCCCATCTTCATGCAGTACGGCATGCATTGCCTGGGCTGCCCCCATGCCACCGCCGAGAGCATTGAACAGGCCGGCATGGTGCACGGCGTGGATGTGGACCAGCTGGTGGCCGACCTCAACGCGTTTCTCGACAAAAAGGCCTGATGACCGCGCCCGCCCTTCTCCCGGTTACACGCCGGAGCCGGGCGGGCCCGACTATGCACACCAAAACCCGAGTTATCCACAGCCCGGCGCCCGCCGGGCTTCGACAAAAAGGCTGAAACTGCGCGCCCCGGGGCCGGTTTTCCACAGGTTTTCCATCGAAACCTGTGGAAAATGTGGATAAACGGCGCGCCGCAGGAGGGAGTTTGTCCGATGGAAAATCATCCGTTCAGCGACCTGGAGGGGCTGCGCATCGCGGTTGAAATGGAAAGGCGGGGCGTCGAATTCTACCACCGCGCGGCAAAGCTGACCACATCAAACCAAATCGCCCAAATGCTGGAGGATCTGGCGAAGGAGGAGTCGTGCCATCAGCGGGATTTCTCCAGCCTGCTGTCCGCGCAGTGCGCGGCGCGGGGGGACAGGCCCGCCGTGTGCTACTCCGGCGAGACGAACGCGTATCTGTCGGCCGTGGCGGCCGACGTGGTGTTCCCGGGCGGGCTGATGGAGGTGGGCCGGCGCGGCGGTTTTGACAGCCTGTCCGCCATCCTGACCACCGCCATCGATTCCGAAAAAAACTCGATCCTTTTCTACACCGAACTGCGCGACCTGGCGGAAGACCCCCTCACCCGCGAGGCGTTTTCCAGCGTCATCTCGCAGGAGAAGGTGCACCTGGCGCGGCTGCAGCAGCAGCTGGCCGCCTGCTGAAGGAGGGACGCCGATGGACTATATGGCCGAATACCGGCGCTGGCTGGGCTTTGTGGGCGAGGACGAGCGGCGGGAGCTGGAATCGATCGCCGGCAATCCCGCGGAGATCGAGGACCGCTTTTACCGGGCGCTCTCCTTCGGCACCGCGGGCATGCGCGGCGTGCTGGGGGCGGGGCTCAACCGGATGAACGCCTGGAACGTGATAAGGGCCACCCGTGCGCTGGCCAAGTACATCCTGGCCGCGCCCGGCGGCGCGGAACGCGGCGTGGCCATCGCCTACGATTCCCGGAAGTATTCGCCGGAGTTTGCGCTGAAGGCGGCGCTGACGCTGGCAGCCTCCGGCGTGAAGGCGATGCTCTTTGATTCCCTCCGGCCGGTGCCGGTTTTGTCCTACACGGTGCGCCACCTGGGCGCCATCGCCGGGATCGTGATCACCGCCAGCCACAACCCGCCCGCCTACAACGGCTACAAGGTCTACTGGGAGGACGGCGGCCAGGTCGCGCCCGAGCGCGCCGAGGCCATCCAGGCGCTGATCGACCAGACCGCCTTTGACGAGTGCGCGCCGATGCCCGAGGCGGAGGCCCGCGAAAAGGGGCTTCTTGTCACCATCCCCCCCGCCGTGGACGACGATTACATTGCCATGGTCGAGGGCCTGTGCGTCAACCCCGAACTGGCCCGCGAGATGGGCCCCCGGATCAAAATCGTCTACACGCCGCTGCACGGCTCCGGCAACGTGCCGGTGCGGCGGGTGCTGCGCGAGCTGGGCTTTTCCCAGGTGTTCGTGGTGCCGGAGCAGGAATTGCCCGACCCGGCCTTCTCCACCGTGGTCCAGCCCAACCCGGAGGACCCCGCCGCCTTCACGCTGGCGCTGAAGCTGCGGGAAAAGCTGGGCGCCGATGCCGTGTTCGGCACCGATCCGGACTGCGACCGGGTGGGCATTGCGGTGCTGGACCACGAGGGCGGGGTGCACATCCTGTCCGGAAACCAGATCGGCTGCCTGCTGCTTCACTACGTGCTCTCCCAGAAGGCGGAGCGCGGGGCGCTGCCCAAGAATGCCGCGTCGGTTCAGTCCTTCGTGTCCACGGAGATGACCCGCGCCATCGCCGCCTCCTTCGGGGTAGAGGTGTTTGACGTGCCCACGGGCTTCAAGTACATCGCCGAGAAGATTCAGTGGTTTGAGGATACCGGCGCCCACACCTTCGTGTTCGGCTTCGAGGAGAGCTTCGGCTACCTCTCCGGCACCCAGGTGCGCGACAAGGATGGCGTCAACGCCTGCATGCTGATCGCGGAGACCGCCGCCTTCTACAAAAGCAAGGATATGACGCTGTACGACGCGCTGATGGGCCTGTACGAGACATACGGCTGGTACCTGGAGAAGACCCTGTCCCATACGCTGACCGGCAAGGACGGGCAGGCGAAGATCGCCGCCATCATGCGCTCCCTTCGGGAAAACCCGCCCACCGAGGTGGCGGGGCTTCGGGTGCTGGCCGTCCGGGACTATCTGGCGGGCACCCGCACCGCGGGCGGGAAGGCCGAACCCATCGATTTCCCCGTCAGCGACGCGCTGTACTTTGAGCTGGAGGGCAGTGCCTGGACCGCCATCCGCCCCTCCGGCACCGAGCCCAAGGTGAAGCTGTACGTGGGCATCCGCGAGGATACCGAAGCGGCCGCCCGCGCCCTCATCGACTGCTGCGCCAGGGCGGCCCTCAGCCTGATGGAGCGGTAGGGCTCCGAGCCCATTGACAAACCCCTGCTGCGCTTACGCACAGCAGGGGTTTGTCAATGGGCAGGCCCGGGGCAAGGCCCCGGACCTAAGCAATACACAAGAACGGTTTTTTGCTGGTTCTCTACTGGGCGGCGGTGGCCTCCCGGATGGCCGCCTGGTGCGCCGCATCGACGCGGTTGGTGCCGTGGGTCCGGCTGTTGACAAAGTGGATGCAGTGGTGGCCGGCAAAGCCGTTGTCCAGCGGGCCGCTGCCATGGGGCATGCCGTTCATGGACGCCGCGTAGCGGACGCCGTCAATGGACACCCACACCGGGCGCCTGTCCCAGGACCAGCTTCCGCCGTAGGCGGCCTTCATCGCGGCGGTGTCCTTGGCGGTCAGCGGCTCGCAGTCGGCGTGGTTGGTGCCGCCCAGCCGCTTTTCACGCCACGAGAGGCCGGTGCGGACATCCGTCACCACCACAGTTCTGCCCCGGTAGAAAATGCTCTGGATGTCGCTGGTCCACCAGTCCAGCGCCACCACCTTGCCGGATGCCGGCGTGGCGGTGCTCTCCCCGGAATCTTCCACGGTCTGCCGGGGCGCGCCGGAGGCATAGAGGGCCTCCTGCGTTTTCGCGGTGGCCACGCCGTCCGCCTCCAGCTTCGCGGCGCCCTGGAAGTCCTTGACCGCCTGGGTGGTGCGGGTCAGGTAGTTTCCGCCGATGGTTCCGCCAAACCAGCCCAGCGCTTTCAGTCGGGTCTGCAGCTTTTTGACGTCGTCGCCCGTGTCGCCCGGCGCGAGCTCTTGATACTTCGAAGGCTCCGGCGTGGGTTTGGGCGTGGGCGTCGGGGCCGGCGTTGGCGTGGGTTTTGGGGTGGACGTGGGTTTGGGGGTGGGGGTGGCGAGCGGCTCCTCCAGAAGGTATTTGGCCGCCACGTAGCCCGTCTTGCCCTGATAGCCCACCTTGGCCCAGGACTTGCTGTTATAATGGTAGCGGGTCAGCGCCGCGCCCTTGGGAATCGTACCCGTCTGGCTGGACGTGGACGGGCGCTTGTACAGCCGGATCTTCGCCTTCGCATA
The DNA here is from genome assembly GCA_040768845.1 of Christensenellales bacterium. GTDB lineage: Bacteria > Bacillota > Clostridia > Christensenellales > Aristaeellaceae > JAEZHK01. The sequence goes on from JAXGME010000002.1 coordinate 193,804, forward strand.
GGCGGCCTCCGGCGCCGGGGTGGGCGTGGGCGCGGGGGTGGGCTTTTTCGTGGCCTTGGGTTTTTTCGCGGCCAGCGCGCTCTTGGGCACGAAGCCCGTATAGCCCTGATGGAGCGCCTTAAACCAGCTCCCCTGCTCGTCCAGCGCGTAGACCACCGCGCCGGCCTTGATCTGGCACAGCGCGTCCGATGCGCTGTCGTTCTCTTTTCTCAGCTTGATGTCCTCCGCGGCGTAGAGCTTTTTTGCGCTCTTTTTTCCGAGGGACTTTCTGGCCATGTAGGCGGTTTTGCCCCGGTATGTGACTTTGGACCACGCGCCGCTCGTGGCGCGGAGCAGAATCGTCTGCCCCTTGGACAGCTTGAACGCCACCCGGGCCGATGTGCTGGCCCTTTCGTACAGCTTCGCGTCCCGGTTCAGCACTGCCGCCGCGTCCGCCCGAGCCGCCTGCGGCAGCGCGCAGCACATAGCCGTCAGCATACCGGCAATCGCCGCCAAAACGGCGCGCTTCGTCTTTCCCGTCAATCGGACACCTCCTTGGGCGCATCCGCCCAGGCCATTATATTACAAAACTATTTCAAAATCAAGTCAAATATTTCAATCAGCCCGCTTTCCGGTGTGCTGGGCAAAAGCACCTAAAGTGTCAATTCGGGATCAAGTTTGCATGGTTTGGACATTTTCCTGTTTACTGATCCGGCGGAATCCGCTATACTGTATCCAGAGGATCGGAATTACACTGCGAGGAGGGATGCCGATGGATACGTTGTTTACACCTATCCTGCAGAACCTGCCCGCGTTCATCCTGCTGATCCTTGGGTTTGTCCTGGTGCTGGTGGAGATGCACATTCCGGGTTTTGGCGCGCCGGGCATTCTGGGGATCCTGAGCCTGATGGCGGGTGTGGTGCTCTTTGCCAGGAGCGCGACGGAGGCGTTGGTGATCACCATCGTGATTGTGGCACTTTTATGCATCGCGCTGTCGCTGGTGATCCGCTCGGCTTCAAAGGGCCGTCTGGCCCATTCAAAGCTCGTGCTGCACGAGGTTTCCGTGCCCACGGTGGGCGAAAAGGACCTGGACTTCTTCGTCGGGCGAACCGGCCTTGCCCGCACGCCGCTCCGGCCCGCCGGCATTGCGGAGTTTGACGGCGTCCGCCTGAACGTAGTGTCCGACGGCGAATGGATCGAAAGCGGCCGGCCGCTGCGCGTCGACCGGGTGGAGGGCAATCGGATCGTCGTAAGCCCCGTGCGTGAGGCCCCCCGTTCCGGGGTATGAACCTACGAACAGCCCCAATGGAGGGGATAAGATAGAGGAGGATACCAAATGAACATCAAACGCATTCTGATTCTCGCGTTGGCCCTGATGGTTTTGGCCATGCCCATCGGTTTTGCGGAGGGCGGCTACGGTGCGCTCACGTTGAGCAATTTCCATCTGGAAGTGACGGGCCAGGATCCCCTGGACATCGGCGCCTCGCTCAAGCTCGGCGCCGGTGCGCAGGACGACGGCGTCGGCCGGCTGGACATTCTCGTAACCGGCGGCGGCCAGACAGCGCTGAACGCGTCCCTGGGCGTGGACGCGGAAACCCTGCGGGCGATCATCGGCGGCTCAACCTACGTGTTTGAGATTCCGCTCGAATCCCTTCAGAAGGCCCTGGCCGATGCCGCCGACGGCGACGCGCCCAACCTTTCCGCGGAGGACATCGACAAGATCAAATCCCTGGCCACCGGCTACGTGGGCATGCTGCGCAAGTACGCCGATCCCGAAGCTTCCATGAAGATGATGGCTCCCGTGCTGGCCTCCCTCAAAGCCGAGGCCAAGGGCGTGGAAACGGTGGACCTGTTCGGCCAGGCGGTCGAACTGAACCGCTTTGACGTCGCGATGGACGCCGCCGCCATCGGCGGGATGTACGACGCGCTCTTCGCGGCCGATCCCGAAATCAAGGAATACATGATCAACTACTTCGCGCTGATGGAGAAGGCCGTTGACGACAAGATTCCGCTGGACCCCAACGACATGGCCGGCAGCCTGGAAACCATGATGGAGAAGGCGGAAGTCGACATGACGATGGACATGTCCGTCTGGACCGACGGCACGTCGCTCGCCGATGAAAACGCCAAGGCCATCAAGCAGCTCGTCACCGTTACCGTCACCGGAAAGGACGTCGCCGAGGGCGAAGCGCCCATTTCCGTCTCCTTCCCGGTGGAGGTCTCCACCCTGGAATCCGACGCGGGCCTTCGCATGAGCATGAACATGGCCTTCACCGTGCCGAACGACGAGGGCTCCCTGGCGATGACCTTTGACGGCACCTTTGACGCCCCCGGCGAGGACGGCGCCACCGCCAGCAGCGCCCGGATGGACATGAGCTTTGAAGCCGAGGATGAAGATCCCTTTGCCGTCGCCATGACCTTTGACAAGCTTAAGGGCGCGGACGGCGTCGTCGACTTCAGCTACGGCATGAGCGGCACCGCCGACGAAGCGGCCTTTGACTTCAGCTTCGCCTACGACGGCGCCACCGCCACCGAAACCGAGAAGGCCGGTGCCGTGGCCATCACTTTCAACGTGCCTGACGAGGGCGTCCAGGGCGTCTTCTCCTGCGATGCGCTAATGGAAACCGGCGCGTTTAATCCGCTGGGCGACGCGGACTTCGAAGGCAAGACGAGCATCAACCCCCTCGAGGCCAGCGAAGAAGAGATGACCCAGGTGCAGACCGAACTCTACGGCGTCATGATGCAGGCCTACGGCGTGCTGCTTCAGACCCCCGGTCTCTCCCAGATCATGGGCAGCATGACGGATTCGGGCATCGCCGGCTAACCGGCATCCACCGACGGGGCCGGCGCCAACGCCGGTCCCGTTTTTCAAGCGGGCGTCCCCCCTCCGGACCTGAAAGGAGTTGCAGACATGGTTGGAACCTCTCTGGTCGCATCCTTCCTGATCGCAGTCGTGGTCATCATCGCGCTGATCATCTTCTTCACCTTCGTCCCCATCGGGCTCTGGATCTCGGCAATGGCCGCCAGCGCCCACGTGTCCATCGGCTCGCTGATCGGCATGCGCTTCCGCCGCATCAACCCCTCGCGGGTGGTGCTGCCCTACATCAAGGCCACCAAGGCGGGCCTGAAGCTGTCCTCCAACGAAATGGAGGCCCACGTGCTGGCCGGCGGCAACATCGACCGCGTGATCGACGCGCTGATCGCCGCCGAGAGCGCCAACATTCCGCTGGAGTTTGAATCCGCCCGGGCCATCGACCTGGCCGGCCGCGACGTGCTGCAGGCCGTCAAGATGAGCGTCAACCCCAAGGTCATCGAAACGCCGGTGGTGGCCGCCATCGCCAAGGATGGCATTGAACTGCGCGCCAAGGCCCGCGTCACCGTGCGCGCCAACATCGAACGACTGGTGGGCGGCGCCGGCGAGGAGACCATCATCGCCCGCGTCGGCGAGGGCATTGTCACCACCGTGGGCTCCGCCGCAACCCACAAGGAAGTGCTGGAAAACCCGGACCTGATCAGCCGCACGGTGCTGTCCAAGGGCCTTGATGCCGGCACCGCCTTTGAGATCCTCTCCATCGACATTGCGGACGTGGACGTGGGCCGCAACATCGGCGCGCAGCTGCAGATGGACCAGGCCGAAGCCGACAAGCGCATCGCCCAGGCGAAGGCCGAGGAGCGCCGCGCCATGGCCGTCGCCCACGAACAGGAGATGAAGGCCTCCGTGCAGGAGATGCGCGCCAAGGTGGTGGAGGCCGAAAGTGAGGTGCCCCGCGCCATGGCCGCCGCCCTCAAGGAGGGCAAGCTGGGCGTGATGGACTACTACCAGATGCAAAACGTGATCTCCGACACCAGAATGCGCGAGTCCATCGCCGATTCCGGCGCGCCCGCGCCCGATGAAGCGCCCAAGAAGTAGGCGCGGGGAGGTCGATCATGGAAGGTTTATTCATTCTCTTTGTGGTAGGGCTGGTCTTTCGCGCGCTGACAAAGAGCGCGAAGCGCGCCGGCGGCGGCGCCCGGCCCGTGCCCCCGCCCCGGCCCGCCGTGCCGCCGCTGACTCCGGCGGCCCGGCCCGGCGACGGGCAGGCGGGCTGGCAGGAGATCATGACCATGCTCTCGGGCCAGCCCCAGGCCGAGCGGGAGGAAGCGGAGGGCGTGTCCACGGAGTCCACCGGCCCTTCCGGCAGCCTGACCGGCCCCAGCATGATGGATGGCACCGGGATGATGGAGGGCAGCGCGCCGATGATGGACGAGAGCGCGCCCGACTACGAGGGCGCCTCGCTCCCCGGCGAGCTGTCGTCCGACGCGGTGGCGGTGCTGCCCGAATCGGATGAGCCCGCCGCGCCGGCCCATCCGGCTTTCGCCGTGCGGCGCGATTATACAGCGCTGCGGGAGGCCGTGGTGTGGGCGGAGATCCTGGGCCGGCCCAAGGCGCGTAGGGTCTGGAGGGCAGTCCGGTGACGATACGAACGCTGATCGCGGACGACGATCCAGGCATGCGGCTGCTTTTGAAGCGGCTCGTCGGGCGCGCCGAAGGCTACCAGCTGGTGGGCGAAGCGGAAAACGGCGAGGACCTTCTCCGGCTGTACGATTCAGAAAAGCCCGACATGGTGATCCTGGATGTGGAGATGCCCGGGATGACCGGCGTCGAGTGCGCCCGCTCCATCCAGGATCAGAACCCCCGCACGATCATCATCTTTGTGACGGCCCACGAGCAGTACATGTCCGACGCCTTCAGCGTGTACGCCTTCGACTACCTGCTCAAGCCCTTCAAGGTGGAGCGCGCCGAGGAGACGCTGCGGCTGGCCCGCCTGCGGCTGACCGCGCCGGAAGCCTGTCCGCCGCCGGTACCGCCCATCAAGGCGCCGCCCACCCCCGCGCGAATGATGCTGCGGCACCGCGAAGGCGTGAGCTTTGTCGACCTGGACGCGCTGATGCTGGTGCAGCGGGAAGACCGCGCCACCGTGCTCTACACCCAGGACGGGCAGCGCTACGTGACCAGCGACACCCTGAGCGAACTGGTCGCGCGGCTGCCCGAGGCGGCATTTTTCCGCACCCACAAGTCCTACATCGTCAATCTCAGCCACATCGACTCCATCCAGCCCTACGGCCGGTGGACCTACATCGTGAAGCTGCGCGGCACCACCCGGGACGCGCTGATCACCGCCGAGCGCTTTGAGGCGCTGCAAAGGATGTTTGCCTAGCAGTCCACGAAGTCTAAGAACCGATGATAGGGCGCAGAGATTTTTCTGCCCGGCACAGAGCCGGAGCGCAGGCGCAGCGGCGCTACGTCAAGCGAAGAGCGACACAGCCGGACAGGAAAAGATCCAGCCATAGCGCGGTAATTAGGCTTCGCGGACGACTAGGGCGACCCCGCACAATCCCGGCGGTCCGCGGCCCCGTGCCGTGGGCCGTTCGCGCTTTGGCGCGGCTCAGCGGTTGACCGGCGGCGTTCAGGGGTATACAATGACCATTCCCGGACAATGGATCCAAGGAGGACAAACCGCATGCTATCAAAAAGCGCGGCCGAGCGCGCGCTGGCCGCCGCCCTGGAAACCGGCGGCGATTTTGCCGAGATCTATCTGGAGGACACCCGCAGAAACCGGCTGATGCTGATGGACGAGCGCCTCGACAGCGTGACCAGCGACCGCGCTCACGGCGCGGGCGTGCGCGTATTTTCCGGCGTCTCCGCCTACTACGCCACCACCAACGACACGACGCCGGAGGGCCTGGTGCGCGCGGCAAAGCAGGCCGCCGCCGCGCTTTCCGGCGCGCGCGCGGGAGAGGGCGCGCCGCTTCGCGACATGGCCGCCCCCGCGCCCTTCCCGGTCCGCCTTCGGCCCGGCGACGTGCCCGGCGAGCGCAAGGCGCGCCTTCTGCACGACGCCTCCAAAGCCGCGCGGGCCGAGGGCGATGCCATCCGCCAGGTGATCGCGTCGCTCTCCGACGTGGAGGCGGATGTGGTCATCGCCAACTCCGAAGGCGTGTTTGCCGCCGACCGGCGCACCTACACGCGCCTGGGCGTGCAGGCGGTGGCCGCCGACGCGTCGGGCAACCAGACCGGCTTTCAGGGGCCCGGCATGCACATGGGGTACGAGATGTTTGAAAAACTCGTCGATCCGGAGGCCGCCGCCCGCGCGGCCGCCCGCACAGCCCTCGTGATGCTGAACGCGCCGGTCTGCCCCGCGGGCGTGATGCCGGTGTCCATCGAGTCCGGCTTTGGCGGGGTGATCTTCCACGAGGCCTGCGGACACTCGCTGGAGGCCACCTCGGTGGCGCTGGGCAACAGCGAATTTTGCGGAAAGCTGGGCCAGCAGATTGCCTCCCCCGTGGTCACCGCGGTGGACGACGGTACCCTGCCCGGCGAATGGGGTTCCATCCGCATTGACGACGAGGGCACGCCCACGGGCCGACTGGTGCTGATCGAAAACGGCATCCTCAAAAACTACATGATCGACCGGCTCGGCGCGCGCCGGATGGGCATGCCCGTCACCGGTTCCGCGCGCCGCCAGAGCTATGCCTTCGCCCCCACCTCCCGCATGCGCAACACCTTTATCGCGCCGGGCGAATCCGAGGACGCCGAGATCATCGCCACCATGGGCGACGGCCTGTACGCCGCGAAGATGGGCGGCGGCTCGGTCAACCCCGCCACCGGCGAATTCAACTTCGCGGTGTCCGAGGGGTACTGGGTGAAGGACGGAAAGATCGACCGCCCGGTGCGCGGCGCGACGCTGATCGGCCGGGGCGGCCAGGTGCTCCAGCGCATTGACCGGGTGGGCCGGGGCCTCAAGCTCGCCCAGGGCATGTGCGGCTCCGTCAGCGGTTCGGTGCCGGTATGCGTCGGGCAGCCGCTGATCCGCGTGACCGAGATGACGGTGGGAGGACGGTAATATGCGAACGGACGATTTCCTGAAACTGCTCTTTGAAAAGGCCCGCGGCGCCGGCTTTTCCGAATACGAAGCCTACCTGTCCGGCGGCGATTCCTTCGAGGCGTCGGTTCACGCGGGCGAGCTGATCGCCTACAATGTGTCCTCCGCGGCGGGGCTGGGCTTCCGCGCGCTGTCCGGCGGACGCATGGGCTACGCCTCCACCCAGGCGCTGGACGAAGCCGCCGCCGACATGCTGGTTCGCGGCGCGCTGACCAGCGCCACCCTCACTGAAACGGAGGACCCGCAGTTCATCTTTGGCGGCGCCGAAACCCCGGCCCTCGATCTGTACAACCCGGCGATTGCGGCCATCCCCGACGCCGAAAAGGTGGCGATGGCGCTGGCGCTGGAGAAAAAAGCCCTGGACGCAGACCCGCGCCTGTCCACCGACGGCTGCGCGGTGGTCTACGCCTCCGGAAGCCGGCGCATCGTCAACTCCAAGGGGCTGGACATATCCTTTCGCGATAACGCCATGAGCGCCTATGTGTCCTGCGTGGCCCGGGAAAACGGCCGCGCCGGCAGCGCCTACCGCGTGGCCTCAAGCCGCGCCGGCGCGCCGGATCTTGACCGCCTGGCACGCGAGGCCGCCGGCGAAGCGCTGGACTTTCTCGCCGCCGCCCCGACGGACTCCGGCCGCTACCCCGTGGTGCTGCGCGCCGACGCGGCGCTGACGCTCCTGGCGGCGTTTTCCGGTGCCTTCAGCGCCGAAGAGGCCCAGCGGGGGCTGTCCAAGCTGGCCGGGCACGAAGGCGAAATGGTGGCATCGCCCCTCCTGACGCTGATGGACGATCCGCTGAACCCGCTGGGCTTTGCCTCCGCGCCCTTTGACGGCGAAGGCGTGCCCGCCCGGACGAAGAAGATCATCGACGGCGGCCGGCTGACCACGCTGATGCACAACCTCAAGACCGCCGCCAAGGCCGGCACGGCCTCCACCGGCAACGCGGCCCGCGGCTACGCCAGCCCCATCGCCGTGGCGCCCACCAACTTCTACTTCGCGCCCGCGGACGAATCCCTCGCCGCGCTGATGGGCCGTGCCGAGGGCGGGCTTCTGATTACGGACCTGCAGGGCCTTCATTCCGGCGCCAACGCCGTCAGCGGCGACTTCTCCCTCTCCGCCAAGGGCTACAGGATCGAGGGCGGCCGGCCCGCCGCACCGGTGGATCAGATCACCGTGGCCGGCAACTTCTACGAGCTGCTGCGGGCGGTGGCGGCGGTCGGAAACGACCTTGAGTTCGGCCAGCCCGGCGGCAGCTGTTTTGGCAGCCCGTCGCTTCTTGTCGGCGCGCTGTCCGTCGCCGGAAAATGACTTTCTCCGCGCCCGGGCCTTGCGGCCCGGGTTTTTTTGCCTCAAAAACATTGTTTTCCCATGGGGATTTTGCGGTATGCTATAAAAGGGAAGGCCCCTGCAAAGGGCATATCGCGGGGGCGCTCCGCACACAATGAAGGGTGAGCGAATCAAAGGAGGATGAACCATGGGCATCATTCTATGGATCATATTCGGCGCGCTGGCGGGCTGGATCGCCAGCAAGATCATGGGGCGGGACGCGAGCATGGGCGCCCTGGCCAACATTGTGGTGGGCATCGTCGGCGCGGGGCTGGGCGGGTGGATCTCCACCGCCATCTTCGGCGGCGAGGGCGTGACGGGGTTCAACATCGGCAGCATCCTGATTGCCATCGCGGGCGCGTGTCTATTGCTGCTGATCTTCGGCGGCATCCGCCGCGGCCGGGGCTGACGGGCGGTCCTGTGACACAAAGCGAATCGCGCCGCCGGCATAAAGCCGGCGGCGCGATTCGCTTTTGGGCGGCCTCAGGTTCCCAGATAGGCCCTTTTCACATCCTCGTCGTCGAGAAGCGCCCTGGCATCGCCGCTTTTCACGATGCGGCCGGTTTCCATCACGTAGGCGCGGTCGGCGATGGACAGCGCCATGTGGGCGTTCTGCTCCACCAGCAGCACCGTGGTGCCGCCCTTGTTGATCTCGCGGATGATGGAGAAGATCTCCTCCACCAAAATGGGCGACAGTCCCATGGAGGGCTCGTCCATCATCATCAGCTTGGGCAGCGACATCATGGCGCGGCCCATGGCCAGCATTTGCTGCTCGCCGCCGGACAGCGTGCCCGCCAGCTGCTTTCTGCGCTCCTTGAGCCGGGGAAAGCTCTGGAACACCCGCTCCATGCCGGAGGCGATGTTCTCCCGGTCCTTGCGGGCGTAGGCGCCCATCTCCAGGTTTTCCAGCACCGTCATCTGGGCGAAGATGCGCCGCCCCTCCGGCACCTGGGCCAGGCCCATCTTCAGGATTTCGTGGGCCTCGACGTTCTGGATCTCCTTTTCCATAAACAGCACCTTGCCGCTCCTGGCGCGGATCAGCCCGGACACCGTGTGAAGGATGGACGTCTTGCCCGCGCCGTTGGCGCCGATGAGCGTCACGATCTCGCCCTCGGAAACCTCGAAGCTGACGTCCTTCAGCGCGTGGATCGCGTCATAGTAGACGTTGAGCTCCTTTACCTTCAGCATGTCGCGCTCGCCTCCTTCTGGACCGAACCGGCGCCGCTGCCCAGGTAGGCGCGGATGACCTCGGGGTTGTTCTTGATTTCGGTGGGCGTGCCCTCGGCGATCACGCGGCCGTAGTTGAGCACGTAGATGCGCTCGCAGATGCCCATGACCAGCTTCATATCGTGCTCGATCAGGAGGATCGTCACCGAGAACCGCTCGCGGATGAGGCGGATGGTCTGCATCAGTTCCTCGGTCTCGATGGGGTTCATGCCGGCGGCCGGCTCATCCAGCAGAAGCACCTTCGGGTTGGAGGCCATGGCCCGGCAGATCTCCAGCTTGCGCTGCTGGCCGTAGGGCAGGGTGTTGGCGTTCTGCTCCGCCAGGTGCTCCATGTCAAACACCCGCAAAAGCTCCCGCGCGCGGCGGTCGCAGCCGTCCTCCTCACGGTCGTAGTAGGTGTCGCGCATGGCGCTGTCCAGTATGGTGTAGTACATGCGGCTCTGGAAGGCCACCTTGATGTTCTCGATGACCGTCATGGACTTGAACAGCCGGATGTTCTGGAACGTCCGGGCGATGCCATCGTTGGTGATCTCGTAGGTGGGCTTGCCGGAGATGGGCCTGCCCAGGAGCAGCACCTGTCCCTCCGTGGGCACGTAGACGCCGGTCAAGAGGTTGAACACCGTGGTCTTGCCCGCGCCGTTGGGGCCGATGAGGCCCACAATTTCGTTGTTGGTGAGGCGCACGTTGACGTCCTCCACCGCCTGAAGCCCGCCGAAGCGGATGCCCAGGTTCTTCATCTCCAGCACCGGCACCCGCTGGGCGTCAAAGCGGTAGCGGGGCACGTCCGGCATGATGGGGCCCGCCTTGCGGCGGCGCAGCCGGCGCTCAAAGCGGTCCATAAAGTCCTTGAAGCCCGGGATGATCCGGGCCAGGAACCCGCTCATGGAAAACTCCTTGACGCCCAGAAGCCCTGTGGGCTTGAAGATCATCATCACGATCAGCAGCAGCGCATAGGCCAGCTGCCGGTATTCCACCAGCTTGGCCATGGCGAACTGCACCATCGTGAGGCCCGTGGCGCTGACCACCGAACCCGTGAAGCTGCCCATGCCGCCGAACACCACCATCACCAGGTAGGAGATGGAAGCGTTGAAGTCAAACTTGGAGGGGTCCAATACGCCCACCGAATGGGCGTACAGCGAACCCGCCACCCCCGCGAAGAACGCCGCGATGGTAAAGGCCTTGGCCTTGTACCGGGTGACCGGCACGCCCGAGGCGTCCGCCGCCACCTCGTTTTCCCGGATGGCGATGATCGCCCGGCCGTGGCGCGACCAGGCCAGCATGAAAAGAAGCGACACCACGATGGCCATCGTCCAGAAGGACAGGTCAAAGGAGGCGTACAGCGGGATGCCAATCATCTTTTTGCCGCCGCCCGTCCAGGGCTCAAAGGCGGTGTTGATCAGCACCCGGATGATTTCGCCGAAGCCCAGCGTGATGATCGCCAGATAATCGCCCCGGAGCCGGAGCGCCGGAATGCCGATCAGGTATCCGAACAGCGCCGCCGTGAGGCCGCCGGCGATCATCGCCAGCGGGAAGAGCATCGGGCTCTCCGGCAGCAGCTGGGTGGTCACGATGGCGGAGGCGTAGGCGCCCACCGACATGAAGCCCGCGTGGCCCAGCGTCAGCTCGCCCAGTACGCCCGTCACCAGGTTCAGGCTGGCCACCATGATGATGTTGTAGCACACCTGGGTCAGAAGCGTTTCAATGGAGCGGTTGCCCCCCGTAGCCGACAGCAAAAGCCGCACCGCCGTAAACAGGAGGATGACCGCGATCAGGTTGATCAGCGTCGTCACGCGCCGGTTTTTCTTCATCGGATCGCCCCCCTATACTTTCTCGCGGGTCTTCTTGCCCAGAATCCCCGACGGCTTGACCAGAAGCACCAGGATCAGGATGCCGAACACCATGGCGTCCACGTATTCGCTGGCGTAGTACTTGACGAAGGTCTCCGCGATGCCCACGATGAACCCGCCCAGCACCGCGCCGGGGATGATGCCGATGCCCCCCAGCACCGCGGCCACAAAGGCCTTGAGCCCGGGCATGGAGCCCAAAAGCGGCTTGATGTAGACCACCTTCTGGGCGTAGAACATGGCGCCGATGGCGGCCAGCGCGCAGCCGATGGCAAATGTGATGGAGATCGTAGTGTCCACGTTGACGCCCATCAGCTTCGCCGCGCCCAGATCCTCGCTGACGGCGCGCATGGCCTTGCCGGTGCGGGTGTTCTTGACAAACGCCTGCAGACCGATCATCAGCACGATGGAGACCACCAGCGTCAGCACCTCCAAGAGGTACACGGGCTTTCTGCCCACCTTGAACAGCGCGATCTTGGGGATCATCTGCGGGAAGGTGACCTGGCCGCTGCCAAAGATCAGCTGCGCGGTGATCTGCAGCGCCAGGCTGATGCCGATGGCGGTGATCAGCGCCGAGATGCGCGGCGCGTCCCGGAGCGGCTTATAGGCCACGCGGTCCATCAATACACCCAGCAGCACGCAGAACGCGATGGCAAACAGCACCGCCAGCGTAGCGGCCAGCGCCGGATGCACCGCCGAAAGAGCGGTGACCAGCGTGGTGGTGGTCACCCAGAACACCGCGTAGGACCCCACCATCATAATGTCGCCATGCGCGAAGTTGATCAGCTTCACGATGCCGTAAACCATCGTATAGCCCAGCGCGATCAGCGCGTAAATGCTGCCGATCTGCAGCCCGCCGATCAGGTTCTGCAGGAACAGTTGCATGGCCCAACCCCCCGTACACTGCGATAATCAAAAACGTAAATCGCGGAGGGCGATAAAACGTCGCCCTCCGCACGGAGTCTGCGCGTGGGATCAGGCCGCCGGATCGATGCGGGTGACGAGGGTGGGCACGCCATCCTTGAAGCCCATGATGAAGGCGGACTTGATCGGATCGTTGTGGTCGTTGAAGGTGATGTGGCCGGTGGCGCCGTCGATGTCGGTGGCCTTCAGCTTCTCGATGATGGCCTCCTTGTCGGTGGAGCCGGCGGCGTTGATGGCGGTGAACATGATCTTGGCGGCGTCATAGCCCAGGGCGTTAAAGCCGGCCGGCGCGTTGCCGTACTTCTCGGTGAACGCCTTGACAAAGGCCTGGGCGGCCGGGCTGTCATCGGCGGGCGAGAAGGAGTCGCAGTACACGGCCTTGTCCAGCAGTTCCGGCGCGTCGGTCAGCTGCTGCTCGATGGAGCCCCAGCCGTCGGCGCCCATCATGGTGGCGTCCAGGCCCACGTCCACGGCCTGGCGCAGCATCAGCGCGGCGTCCTGATAGTAGTAGCAGATGAACACGGCCTCGGGCGCGGCTTCGGCGATCTTGGTCAGCTGCGGGGTATAGTCCGCGTCGCCGGCCACGGCGGACTCGGCCGCCACGACTTCCATGCCCAGCGCAGCGGCCTTCGCCTGGAAGGCGTCGGACAGGCCGATGGAGTAGTCGTTGGTGTTGTCAAAGAGCACCGCCACCTTCTTGGCGCCCAGGTTCTCGGCGGCGTACTGGGCCATCAGCTCGGCCTGGAAGGGGTCCAGGAAGCAGGCGCGGAACACGTTTTTGCCGGCGCTGGTCACGTCGTAGGCGGTGGCCGACGCGGTGATCATGGGCATGTTGTCCTCGGCGGCGCGGGCGGCGACGGCCAGCGTCGGCGTGGTGGTGACGGGTCCGATCAGCGCGATCATGCCGCCGGACACCAGCTGGTTGTAGGCGTTGGTGGCTTCAACGGCATCGTGGGTATCGTCCAGCCAGGTAATCTCAATCTGGTTGCCCAGAACGCCGCCGTTGGCGTTGAACTCGTCTACGGCAAGATCCACGCCGGCCTGCACCAAGAGGCCGTAGGCGGAGGCGGCACCGGTCAGCGGCGCAATGCCGCCGATCTTGATGGTGTCCGCAAGAGCGGCGCTGGACGCGCCCAGCACGAGCATCACGGTGAGGATGAGGGCCAGAAGCTTCTTCATGATGGGGTTCCTCCTTTTACGGGCGCTCTACCTCGAGCCCCTGAATGCGGTAATGATTCATTATAGTATCAATCCGGGGTGTTTTTCAATGGTAAAATGATTAAATATGAAGGATATGCGGCGCCAATTTGCGTTCTGGCCCGGCGCGCGTTAAAAAACGCGCACCGCGCGGTCGGCGTCCGGCCAGAGCGCGAGAAAGGCGCGGGCGGTCTTGACCTCCCGGAGAATCTGTTCGAGGGGGTACGTCTCCCGGCTGCGCTCCAAGCTGTACGGGTCGTTGACGCAAATCTGCCCCGCCCCGTCCACGCCGGTGAGCAGGATGTAATGGCCGTTTTGGGTGAAGGTGCCCGGGCCCATGTGGGCCACCACCGGGCGCCCGGCCCCGAGGGCCGAAAGGATCCGGTCCGCCTGGTTTTCCAGCCATTCCCCGCGAAGTCCCGCGCGCCCGGCAATGGCCAGCATCGCCTCGTGCCCCAGGCCGTCCCCAAAGTACCAGCCGTTGTCGTAGGCCCATTGAAACAGCGTGGCGGGGGTTTCCGCGGAGTCCGCCAGCGCGCCGGCGGCCATGGCCACGCACACCGCGCCGCAGCCGCTGGTGGCCACGGACTTCTTTTGCCCGCCGATGGTACACACCGCGTCGGTGTAATCCTGCTGCCGGATCAGCGGCACCTCCGCCTGTCCGAATGTAAATCTTCCCATGGTAAGGCGCACCAAATCCGCCGCCAGCGCGATCAGCGCCGCCGCGGCCATCAAAATCAGTACCCGCCGCTTCACAGCGCCCGGGCCGCGTCCAAAAAGTCGGCGGCTTCGTCGATCACCGCGTCCGCGCCGGCGGCCACCAGGCTCTCCCTGGGGCGAAAGCCCCAGGAGACCGCCACGCACTTCAGCCCGGCGTTGTGGGCGGTCGCGACGTCCACGTCGGAGTCCCCGACGTAGAGCGCGCTCTCCGCCTCCGCCCCCATCCGGCGCATGGCCGCAAGGACGCTGTCGGGGGCGGGCTTTCGCGGAACGCCCGGCTTTTCGCCGGCGGCCACGTCCACAAGGCCGCCGAAGTGCCGCCCGCACAGCGCCGCCACCGCGCCGTCGTATTTATTGGAAACCACGCCCACGCCCACGCCTTGGGCCTTCAGCGCGCGGAGCAGGTCCGTCACGCCGGGGTAGGGCGCGGTCTTCACGTCCAGATGCTCGGAGTAGTGGGCGCGGAAGGCGGCCAGGGCTTCTTCCGCCCGGGCGGCGTCCGCACCGTCCGGCAGCGCGCGGACGATCAGGTTTCGGACGCCGTTGCCCACCGCCTGCCGCACAAACTCCCTCGAGCGGGCCGGGTAGCCAAACCGCCCGAGCATGTGGTTGACGCTGGCGGTCAGGTCGTCCAGCGTATCGAGAAGCGTTCCGTCCAGGTCAAACAGCACCGCTTTGAGGGTCATCTCAACACATCCTTTGCCAAAGAGCATAACAAAATCCGCCCGCCTTGTAAATCATGGGAGGATTAAAAAGCGGGCGGATTTTCAGTTGTCTGGCAGTCCGGTCAGCTGACGGTGATCGTTTCCAGCATGTCCCACATGCGCACGCCGTGGCCTTCCTGCTCCTCGGGCAAAAGCGCGTAGTCCGCGGCGATCACCTTGCCGCCGCCCACGTCAAACCAGTAGAGCGAGCGGGTGCGGTCGCCCTCGGTGTAGACCGCGCCGCAGCCCGGGAAGGGCGAGCCGCCGCAGCCCTCGCGGTCGCCGTCAAATTCCTCTTCCCAGTCGTCGTTGCGGATCTCCGGGGTGATGGTCTTCTCGCGCAGCGCCTTGGCGTCGCCGTCCAGCACGGTCAGCGTCATGGTGGCGCCGCCGCCTTTCTGCTGGATGATCATGCCCGCGTCGGTCTGCACGGCCTCGTAAAATCCTTCGTCGATGTAGATGGAGAACCTGCCCTGCGCGTCCTGGACGAGGGTATAGGTGCGCTCCTCGTTGGTCCCCTCCAGCGGCACGATGCGGGTGATGGTCTGGGGCAGCGACTCCGCGCGGGCCGCGAGGCCCAGGGCGAGCACAAGAGCGAGCAACAGGGGCAAGATGCGCTTCATAATAATCCCTCCTGTCTCCTTAGACTTTAATCCATACGCGAAAAGTTCCGGATTATTCCCCGGGCTGCGCGGGATCGCCGGGCAGCGACCCGCAGCGGACCTCCTCGTTTTTGATCTCCCAGTGGATCAAAAGGGTCAGCGCGCCGCGCAGCAGGATAATCGCGCCCAGAATGCCCAGCTCGCTCCAGTCCCGCACCACGGTGGTGCGCAGCACCTCGCCGCCCAGTTTGAACTCCAGCCCCAGCGCGATGCCCTGGGCCAGGCTGAGCCGCACGTGGGCATCCCTCCGGAAATAGCCGATCAGCGCCTTGACCGACGAGATGAGCAGCACCGCCACGCCAAAGGATTCCAGCAGCGTCACGCCCACCTGCGCCAGCGTGAGAAACGCGTGCTCGACGTTCAGCGCGAAAGCTTCCAAATAAACCCCCTCCTTTCGCCCATTATACCCGAAGCACCGCGTTCGGGCAATCCCCCGCGGCAAAACGCGGGCCGCGGGGCGCGCGCAGGCGCTCCGCGGCCCTTGGCCGTAAAAACGGGCGAAATCGCCCAGCAGCCCACGAAGTCTAAGAACCGATGATAGGGCGCATAGCTTTTTCTGCCCGGCACGGAGCCGGAGCGCAGGCGCAGCGGCGCTACGTCAAGCGGAGAGCGACACAGCCGGACAGGAAAAGATCCGGCCATAGCGCGGGAATTGGGCTTCGCGGACGACTAGGCCATCAGCACCTTGACCACCATCTTCCGGGAAAAGCCCTCCGATCCCTCCGGGCGGTCCGGGGCATGGGGCTCGCCGGGCAGGAAGATCATGAAGTCCCCCGGCTTCAGCGCGCAGCGAAGGCCGGCGGTGCTTTCAAAGAATTCCACATCCTTCGCCTCATTGTAGGCGCCCTCCGGCGCGCCCGGCTCGGGCGCGTAGAGGATCGCCTCCCCGCCCGCCAGCAGGATCTGAATGTCCGCATAGCGCCTGTGGGCCTCCCACCGCTCCGGCTTTGCGGAGAGGTCGGCCTCGCGCACGGAAATATACACCCGTTCGCCGTCCACGGCGTACTTGCCCGGCGCAAAGGCGTCCATCCCCCGCTCCAGCAGGTATTGGACGGCGGTTTCAAAGTTTGCGCCCAGCCCGGCATAGCGCCCGAGGCTGTCCCATCGGTCCAGTATCATGGTTCCATTCCTTTCTCCGGGAGATTTGCCGGCTGCGTCACTCCGGCTTTTTCTCCAGCTTCAGCGGGAAGTCGCCCAGGTGCTTCATCTTGAAGCCGTTCTTTTTGTAGGTTTCGTAGTCGAAGGCCTCCAGCTCGTCAATGGCCAGCTTGTGGAACTCGTAGAAATTCGGCCACCACTCGTAGCCGCTGCCCAGCTCCGCGCCCAGGTACGCGTCCGCGATGTCGCAGCCCATCTGCGGCGCCACGTAAAACGCGCCCATCGCCAGCACGTTCACGCCGTTGCCGGTGATGGCGCGCAGCGCCGCGGGCACGCTCTCCACCACGCCCGCGTGCACGTGGGGGCACTTGGACGCCGCGATGTGGATGCCCATGCCCGTGCCGCAGAAGATCAGCGCGCGCTCAAACGCCCGCTCCGCGATCTTCGCGCCCACCCGGAGCCCCACCCGGTGGAACATGTTCTCCGTATCGTCCACATTGGGGTCGGTGACGCCCACGTCGGTAATCGTCCAGCCCTTCTCCCGCAGGTGCGCGCACACCGCCTCCTTGAGCGGGTACCCCGCGAAGTCCGCGCCCACCAAAAGCTGCTTATCCTTGACCGTTTTCATGCCATAACCCTCCTTGCAGCGCCCTCCGGGCCGCCCGGAGGGCTTTCTTCCCGTATTATAGCACCCGCGCCGCGGCCGGTGTCAAGGGATTTCTCCCGGCCGCGCGGGCAAAGGTTTTCCCGCCGCCGCATTGACACGCGGGGGCTTGCGTGCTATAATTTACACGCAACACAAATATAATTAAAGGGGCGGTTCACCCGCACCAACCGACGCGCTTTATGGCTTTTGTCCACCTTTGTAAAGGAGCGCCATGCGTTTTATGCGAAGGCACCCCGCCAGTTCACGCTTTTCCGCTGGTGCGGAGTAAAATTAGAGGAGGGAACCCTATGCGCAAATTCCTGGCCCTTATGCTGGCGGCGATTCTCATCCTGTCGATGGCGACGGTCGCGCTGGCCGACGAGAAGGATTGGGAAATCGTCGTCGTGCCCAAGGACGCCACCAACCCCTGGTTTGTCCGCATGGATACCGGCGTCAAGGAGTACGCCGCCGAAACCGGCCTCAACATCTACCAGAAGGGCACCCCGGAGATCGACGCGACGCTGCAATACCAGCTGATCCAGGACCTGATCGCCGCGGGCGTGGACGCCATCTGCGTGGTTCCGGTGGACCCGGGCAGCCTGGAGCCGGTGCTCAAGCAGGCCCGTGACGCGGGCATCATCGTCATCGCCCACGAGGGTGCCTCGCTGGAGAACGTCGATTATGACATCGAGGCCTTCAACAACGAGCAGTACGGCGCCTTCATCATGGACAACCTGGCCAAGGCCATGGGCGGCGAAGGCATCTACACCACCATGGTGGCCCACGTGACCAACGCCTCCCACAACGAGTGGGCGGACGGCGGCGTGAAGCACCAGAAGGAAGCCTACCCGAACATGACGCTGCTGGAGGAAGAGCCGCGCGTCGAGTCCGAGGACAATGGCGACGTGGCCTACAACAAGGCCAAGGAGCTCTTCAAGAAGTATCCGGACCTCAAGGGCGTCATGGGCACCTCCTCCTACGACGCGCCGGGCATTGCCCGCGCCATCGAGGAACTGGGCCTCAAGGGCAAGGTGTTCACCGCGGGCACCGGCATGCCGGCCGCCAACGCGGAGCTGCTCAAGAGCGGCGCGGTGGCCTCCCTGACGCTGTGGGATCCCGCCCTGGCGGGCAAGGCCATGTGTGCCATGGCGCTGAAGATGCTGCGCGGCGAGGAAATCGCGGCCCCGCTGGATCTGGGCGTGGACGGCTACACGGCGCTGAACTTCAAGGAAGGCAGCGATAAGGTGATGGAGGGCCAGGGCTGGATCGTCATCACCGCGGACAACGTGGACAGCTTCGGCTTCTGATCCGCCGCTCTGACTTAGCGCATCGCCGGCCCCGTCGTCGGAACAATCCGCCGACGGGGCCGGGTGTATGCGAGGCTTCCCCCGCGCGGCGCGGGCATTGGCGCAAAAGAAAGGGCGAGAGCCTATGGCGGAACTGCTTAGGGTTACGGGCATCAAAAAGTCGTTTTCGGGCGTTCAGGCCCTGAAGGGCGTGTCGCTTTCCATCGCGCCGGGCGAGATCCACTGCCTGGCGGGTGAAAACGGCTGCGGCAAGTCCACCCTGATCAAGATCATATCGGGCGTCTACGCGCCGGACGAGGGCAAAATCGAGTTCGGCGGGCGCGCGTTTTCCAGAATCGCGCCGATTGACGCGATCCACCACGGCATTCAGGTCATCTATCAGGACTTCTCGATCTTCCCCAACCTGACGGTGATGGAAAACCTGGCCTTCAACACGGAATTGGCCGCCGGGCGCAAGCTGGTGAACTGGCGGCGGCTGCGGGACATCGCGCGGCAGGCGGTGGGCATGATTGACTTTGACGTGGACCTGGACGCCCCCCTCGGCAGCCTTTCCGTGGCGGAAAAACAGATGGTGGCCATCAGCCGCGCGCTTCTGAGCGACGCGAAGCTCATCATCATGGACGAACCCACCACCGCGCTGACCAAAAAAGAGGTGGCGGCGCTGTTCAAGATCATCCTGGACCTCAAAAAGCGGGACATCGCCACGCTGTTTGTCAGCCACAAGCTGGACGAGGTGTTCGAGATCTCCGAGCGCTTCACCATCCTGCGCAGCGGCGAAATGGTGGCCACCGGCTCCACCCGGGACCTGGACAAGAAGAAGTTCACCTTCTACATGACCGGGCGCGAGTTTGAGGACCAGCAGTTTACGCCCACCTCCGTGGGCGAGCGCCCGGTGATGGAGGTAAAAAACCTCACGCTGCCGGGCGCCTTTGAGGACGTCAGCTTTCAATTGCGCCGCGGCGAGATCGTGGGCGTCACGGGCCTTCTGGACTCCGGGCGCACCGAGCTGGCGCTGGCGCTTTTCGGGCTGCAAAGGGTCGAGTCGGGCCAGGTGCTGATGGACGGAAAGCCCGTGGCCCTTGAAAGCCCCGCCGCCGCCATCCGCGCCAAGATCGGCTACGTGCCGGAGGACCGGCTGTCCGAGGGCCTCTTTCTGCCCCGCTCCATCGCCGACAACATCATCGTGAGCGAGATGGACACGCTGGCGGGCGCCGCCGGCGTGATCGACCGGAAAAAGCGCGCGGCGGAGATCAAAAAGTGGGTGGCGGAGCTGTCCATCGCCACGCCGGACCCCGACAACGCCTGCCTCACCCTCTCCGGCGGCAACCAGCAGCGGGTGGTATTGGCCAAGTGGCTGGCCTGCGATCTGGACGTGCTCATCCTCAACGGCCCCACCGTGGGCGTGGACATCGGCTCCAAGCATGACATCCACAGGATCCTGCGGAATCTGGCGGAAAAGGGCATGGCGCTGCTCATCATCTCGGACGATTTGCCCGAGGTGATCGAAAACTGCTCCACGATCCTCGTGATGAAGCACGGCCGGATTGTGGAGAAGCTCGACGCGCGGGGCGTGACCGAACAGGCCATCTCCGACCTGATGATGTAGGGGGTGAACGCGATGATCAAAAAACTGTCCCGTCAGAACGAAACCTACATCACGCTGGTGGCGCTGGTTCTGTGCGTCGTGATCGAGGCCCGTTCCGGCCAGTTCTTTACGCCCAACAATTTGGTGGACCTGGCCAGCGCGCTGATCGTGCCGGGCATGTTCGCCATCGGCGTGTTCCTGGTGATCGTGTCCGGGGGTATCGACGTGTCCTTTCCGGCGCTGGCCTCGCTGTCGGTCTACGCCACCACCAAATTCCTGCTGGACACGGGCTATCAGGGGGGCATCTGGCTGCCGATTCTGATCGCGCTGGCGCTGGGCGCCGTGCTGGGCGCGGTCAACGGCTTTCTGATCTCCTGGTTCAACCTGCCGGCCATGATCGTAACGCTGGGCACGGCCTCGGTCTTTAAAGGGGTCATGCAGGGCGCGCTCAACTCCACGCAGCTGGCGGTCATCCCGCCGGGGATGGAGGCCTTCGGCAAGAGCGCGCTTTTCGTGGCGCAGAACGCCGAGTCGGGCCTGACCTCGCGGATGCCGGTGGCGATCCTCTTTCTCGCGGCGACGCTGATCGCGGCCTGGTTCATCCTGCGCTACACCATGTACGGGCGCGGGCTCTACGCCGTGGGCGGCAACGAGGTCAGCGCCCACCGGGCGGGCTTCCCCGTCAAGTGGATCAAGTTCTTCCTGTACGTGGCGGTGGGCATGGTGGCGAGCCTTGCGGGCCTGATCCGCGTGTGCATGATGGGCCAGTGCCACCCCACCAACATGCTGGGCATGGAGATGATGATCATCGCCGGCGTGGTGCTGGGCGGCACGGCCATCACCGGCGGTGCGGGCTCCCTCACCGGCTGCATGCTGGGCACCATCCTGATCGTGATCGTGCAGAACTCGATGATCCTGCTGGGCATCCCCACCTTCTGGCAGGGCTTTGCGGTGGGGCTTCTGATCATCATCGGCACCGGCGTGAGCGCCTTTCAGGTTTCCCGCGCCGGCGCGCGCAGGGCGCTGAAGGGGGTGGCGCGATGAACGGCGTCAAGGGGCGTCGCCGGGGCGACGTGCACATCCTGCGGCTGATCGTGCTGGCCGCGGCGTGGCTGGTCTTTATGGCGATCTTCAAATTCAACAAGTTTTTCACCCCCATCTCCTTCCAAACGATGGGCGCGCAGTTTCCGGAATTCGGGCTGATGGCGCTGGGCGTGATGCTGTGCATGATCACCGGCGGCATCGACCTTTCGGTGGTGGGCGTGGCCAACTTCGCCGCCATTACGGCGGGCCTTCTGCTCAAGCAGCTGGCCGGCGAGGGCGAACTGCCCGGCTACGGCATCGCGCTGACGCTCGTCACGGGCGCGGCCGTGGGCGCCGCGGCAGGCGCCTTCAACGGCTTTCTGGTTTCCAAGATCAAAATTCCGCCGATCCTGGCCACGCTGGGCAGCTATGAGCTGTTCAGCGGCATCGCCATCGTGCTGACCCGGGGCAAGGCGGTTTCCAAGCTGCCGATGGCCTATTCCAGCCTGATCGCGGGGAAGCTCTTTGGCGTGATCCCGGTGCAGCTGGTGATCTTCGTGCTGGTGGCGGCCTTCATCGGATTTTTGCTGGCCCGCACCACCTATGGCCCGAAGCTGTACATGCTGGGCACCAGCGAGAAGGCGGCGCGGTTCAGCGGCCTCAAAAACGACCGGCTGCTGATGAAGACCTACATCCTCTCCGGCGTTTGCGCGGCGCTGGGCGGCCTCATCATGCTGGCCAACTACAATTCCGCCCGGGCCGACTACGGCACGGTGTACACGCTGCAGTGCGTGCTGATCGTGGTATTGGGCGGCGTCAGCCCCGCCGGCGGCAAGGGCAAGCTCTCGGGCGTGCTGCTGGCCATCGTGGTGCTGCAGATTCTCTCCTCCGGGCTCAACCGCTTCCCGGAGATGAGCAGCTTCTTCATCCCGCTGATCTGGGGCGGCGTGCTGCTGGTGGTCATGGTGCTGGACTACTTCACCGACCGGGGGCGCCGCGCCTAGGCGCGGGCCGAGATTTTCCCGCGCGGGCCGCAGCCGGTTGACACGGCGGGCGCATTACACTATAATCATCATTGTTAACGGCGTGTTTTTACGCATTCCGCGGAACCTTACATTGGAAAGGAAGTATGCCCTGTGAAGAAACTTCTGGCGCTCCTTCTGACTTTTCTGATGATCCTGAGCATGGGCGCCGCGGCCGGCGCCGAAACCGCCGACGCCATCGATCCGGCGCTCATCGCCGCGGCCCAGGCCGAGGGCGAGCTGACCGTCTATGCCTCCTGCGAGGAGGCGTACATGAACGCCGCCTGCGACCGCTTCCAGGAGCTCTACGGCATCACGGTCAACCGCCAGCGCCTGTCCACCGGCGAGGTGGCCGCCAAGATCGAGGAGGAAAAGGGCAACCCCAGCGGCGACGTGTGGTTCGGCGGCACCACCGATCCCTACAACGAATCCGCCCGCAAGGGCCTCCTGGAGGCCTATGACGCCAAGAACGCCAGCCACCTGATCTCCGACACCTACCGGGACGCGGACGGCTACTGGTACGGCATCTACAAGGGCATCCTGGGCTTCATGGTCAACACCGAGGAGCTGGAGCGCCTGGGCCTTGAGGCCCCCAAGGACTGGGACGACCTGATCAAGCCCGAGTACAAGGGCCTGATCTGGATGAGCAACCCCAACACCGCCGGTACGGCCAAGCTGGTCATCAACACCATGGTGCAGATGAAGGGCCACGACGCGGCCATGGAATACTTCAAGGCGCTGGACGAGAACATCGCCCAGTACACCAAGAGCGGCTCCGGCCCCAGCAAGATGGTGGGCCCGGGCGAGTGTGTGATCGGCATTGGCTTCCTGCACGACGGCATCACCCAGATTCTGGCCGGCTATGACAACATCGCCCTCGTGGTGCCCTCCAGCGGCACCAGCTACGAGGTGGGCGCCACCGCCATCTTCAAGGGCGCGAAGCACGAGAGCGCGGCGAAGCTGTGGATCGAGTACGCCCTCAGCCCCGAATGCGTGAACCTAGCCAAGGACAACGAGAGCTTCCAGTTCCTGGTCATCGACAACGCCGAGCAGCCGCCCCAGGCCGCCGAGTTTGGTCTGGACATGAACAACACCATCGCCTACGACTTTGAGGACGCCAAGAACAACACCTCAAAGTACGTCGAAGATTTCTTTGCCGCCGTCGGCGCCGACGACCGCTTCAAGACCGAGTAATCCGCCTTCAAAGGGTTGAGGAGGATGGCCGAGCGCCATCCTCCCCTTGTTTGACGATTCCTTCACAAAGGGGGGCTTGCGGTGGTTGGTGCGCAGGGGGCGAGGCTTGAACGCAAAAAGCTGCTCGGCGACCCGGCTCTGGTTTCGACGATTGTGGTGCTGCTCATCTTTCTTCTGCTGTTCATCCTGTACCCGCTGGCGACGCTCCTGATCGACAGCGTGCTGGACCCGGAGCGCGGCCCCACGCTGGAGGTGTTCCGGCGGGTGCTGAGCCTCACCCAGTTCCGGACCGCCTTTACAAACACGCTGGTGCTGGGGTTTTTGACGGGCATCGCGTCCACGCTGATCGGGCTTCTGTTCGCGTATGTGGATGTGTACATGCGGGTGCGCTCCCGGGTGGTCAAAAAGCTCTTTGACGTGGTCAGCATGCTGCCGGTGGTTTCGCCGCCCTTTGTGCTGTCGCTGAGCATGATCCTGCTCTTTGGCCGCAGCGGCCTCATCACCCGGACGCTGCTTGGCATCTACGACAGCGACATCTACGGCCTCAAGGGCATCGTGATCGTGCAGACGCTCACCTTCTTCCCCGTCTGCTACCTGATGCTCAAGGGGCTGCTCAAAAACATCGATCCCTCGCTGGAGGAGGCCAGCCGCGACATGGGCGCCAGCCGCTGGAAGGTGTTCACCACCGTCACGCTGCCGCTGATGCTGCCCGGCATCGGCAACGCCTTTTTGGTGACGTTCATCGAATCGGTGGCGGATTTCGCCAACCCCATGCTGATCGGCGGCAGCTACGACACGCTGTCCACCACCATCTACCTGCAGGTGACCGGCGCCTACGACAAGGTGGGCGCGGCGGCCATGGCGGTGGTGCTGCTGGGGCTGACGCTTATATTGTTCCTGATCCAGAAGTACTACCTGGAGGCGCGCACTGTGGCCACGCTGACGGGCAAGGCCAGCCGCGAGCGCATGCCGATTTCGGACAAGAGCGTCACCCGGCCCCTCACGACACTGTGCTCGCTGGTCAGCGCCTTCGTGGTGCTGATGTACGTCAGCATCCCCTTCGGCGCGCTTTTTAAGCTCTGGGGCCGCAACTACTCCCTGTCGCTGGTGCATTTTCAATATATTTTTAAGTACGGCGGGCTGAAGGCCTTCCGGGACTCCTTCGTGCTGTCCGCCATCGCCGCGCCCATCACCGCGCTGATCTCGATGATCATCAGCTACCTGGTGGTCAAGAAAAAGTTCCGCTCCAAGGGTTTCATCGAGTTCGTCAGCATGCTGGCGATGGCGGTGCCCGGCACCGTGCTGGGCGTGGGCTACATCCGCGGCTTTGCCGGGGGCATCTTCGGCAGCGGCCTTTTGCAGGGGCTGTACGGCACCGGCGCAATTTTGGTAATCGTGTTCATCGTGCGCAGCCTGCCGGTGGGCACGCGCAGCGGCATCTCCGCCCTCAGGCAAATCGACCGCTCCATTGAGGAGAGCGCCTACGACCTGGGCGCCGGCAGCGGCAAGGTGTTCATGAGCGTCACGCTGCCGCTCATCAAGGACAGCTTCTTCAGCGGCCTGGTGACCACCTTTGTCCGCTCGATCACCGCCATCAGCGCCATCATCCTCCTGGTCACGCCGAAATACCTGCTGATCACCACGCAGATCAACGAGTTTGCCGAAAAGGGCAAGTACGGCGAGGCCTGCGGCTACGCGACGATTCTGATTCTGATCGTGTACGCGTCGATCCTGCTGATGAACGGGTTCATCAAGTACTTTGGCACCAGCCGGAGCGCAAGGAGGGTAAAAATCCATGGCTAAGGTATCAAAGGGCGTCCGCCTGGACCATATCTCAAAAATCTACAAGGACCCCAAGACCGGCAGCGACTTTTACGCCGTGCGGGATGTGAACCTGGAAATTGAGCCGGGCAGCTTTGTAACGCTTCTGGGCCCCTCGGGCTGCGGCAAGACCACGACCCTCCGAATGATCGCGGGCTTTGAAAGCCCGGACGAGGGCGAAGTGTACCTGGGCGGCGAGCCGATGAACGCGCTCACCCCCAATAAGCGCGACACCGCCATGGTGTTCCAAAGCTACGCGCTGTTTCCCCACTACAACGTGTACGACAACGTGGCCTACGGCCTGCGCCTGCGGAAAGTGCCCAAGGCGGAGCTGGACGAGCGCGTCAGGGCCATCCTGAAGCTGGTGGAGATGGAGGGCATGGAGAGCCGCATGACCAACCAGCTCTCCGGCGGCCAGCAGCAGCGCATCGCGCTGGCGCGGGCGCTGGTGGTGGAGCCGGGGGTGCTGCTGTTTGACGAACCGCTGTCCAACCTGGACGCCAAGCTGCGCGTTTCCATGCGCACCGAAATCCGGCGCATCCAGCAGCAGCTGGGCATCACCGCCATCTACGTCACCCACGACCAGAGCGAGGCCATGTCCATCAGCGACCGCATCATCATCATGAATAGGGGCGTCATCGCCCAGATGGGCACGCCCATGGAGATCTACTACCACCCGGACAGCGAGTTTGTGGCGGACTTCATCGGCGAGGCCAACTTCCTGAAGGCGAAGGCCGATTCCATGGAAGGCGGCGCGTGCCGGGTGGCCATCGACGGGCATCACGCGCTGGTGGAGACCCCCAGGGCCATGCGCCCCGGGCAGGACTGCCTGGTGGTGCTGCGCCCGGAGGCGGTGTTGATCGGCGACACCGGCCTATTGCCCTGCACGGTGGAGCTGAGCTGCTTTATGGGCAGCTACCAGAACTACCACGTGCGCGTGGGCGACACGCTGGTGAAGATCTGGGACAACTGCCCGGTGAACAAGAAGATCTACCGCGTGGGCGACCGGGCCTGGATCGGCTTTGAAAAGGAGTGTGCGCACCTTCTGTAGCGCGGATGGGTTGGGCCGGGCCCCGCAGGCGGGGCCCGGCCCTTTCTGCACCGAAGAATCCGGCGCGCGGCTACGCACCCTCCCGGGCGGCGGCTTCCGGTTCGGGCGCGGACACGATGTTCCGGATCCACACGCCCTTTCCCACCAGCGCCAGGCCCAGGGCGCTTTTGAGCAGTTCCACCGCCTGACAGATGGGGTAGAGCAACAGAATGTCCAGCTGCGTGCCGTACACCAGCAGCATCGCGAAGGGAATGTTGACCGCCCAGGTAAAGGCACTGTCAAACAAAAACGTGACCAGCGTGGACCCGCCCGAGCGCAGCGTGAAATAGCTGCAGTGGGTCACCGCGTTGAGCGGCATGAAGCACGCGCTGGTCAGGATAAAGCGCGCCGCCAGCGCATGGACATCCGCCTCCGCGGGGTAGAGCCGGGGCAGCACCGGCGACAGCGCGGCCAGCGTGCCGCCAATGCCCAGGCACAGCGCAAAGCTGAAGAACATCAGCTTCCACGCGTCGCCCTTGGCCCGCTCCATGTCGTTTGCGCCCAGCGACTGGCCCACCACCACCGCCACGGCATTGCCCATGGAGATGAACACCGCATTGAAGAGGTTCGTGATGGTGCTGGCGATGTTCAGCCCCGCCAGGACTATCAGCCCCCGCACGGAGTAGATCTGCATCAGCGTCGCCATGCCCATCGACCACAGCGCCTCGTTGACGAGAAGGGGCGCGCCCTTTTTCATCACGGCCGCAAACAGGTGCGGCGAAACGCGCAGCCTGCGGTACACGCCCCGGAAAAACCCGTAGGCGGGGCTCCGAATGCCCGCCATGATGATCCCCAACTCCACAAAACGGGAGAGCACCGTGGCGATCGCCGCGCCCTTTACACCCATCGCGGGCATACCCAGGTTTCCGTAAATCAGCACCCAGTTGCCAAAGAGGTTGGTCAGCACCGCGGCGACGCCCGCCTTCATCGGCAGCATGGTTTCGCCCGTCTCCCGGAGCGTGCCCGCATAGCACTGGGACAGTGAAAAGGGCAGAAGCCCTGCCAGCATGATCATGAGGTACGCGCGGGCGCTTTCAAACATCACCCCCGCCGATGCCGGGTCGCCCTCGCCGGTGAGGTAGGTGCGGATCAGCGGGTCCCCCCAGCCGAGAAACGCCGCCAGCGCGAGGACGAGCAGCGCCATGGCAATCCACAGCTTGATGCGAAACGTGTCGCGCAGCCCCTCCATGTCGCCCGCGCCGTAGTACTGCGCACCGAAGATGCTGGGGCCGGACAGCCCGCCAAAGACGCACAGGTTGAACACGAACAGCAGCTGATTGGCGATGGCCACCCCCGACATCTCGGCTGTGCCCACCTGTCCTACCATGATGTTGTCCAGAAGGTTGACGATGTTGGTCACGCTGTTCTGGATGATGACGGGCACCACGATGCCCAGAACCATGCCGTAAAACGCGCGGTTTCCGATGAAAGTCCGCCTGAAGCGGGCAAAGCCGTGCATGGGGCCTCCTCCTCACGACGGATGCCTTGCGCGCGGCCCCCGTCAGCCGTAGGTGCCCATTATAGCACAAAAAAAGAGGAAATAAAAGACGCGGAAAATTTGCGCCCCCTCCGACAGTCCGGAAGGGGCGCGAGGGGCCGTCTTCAGCCCAGATGCGCAATCGCGCCGTCCGCCATGGCATCCAGCAATAGCTTGCAGCTGGTGGCGCCGGCGTCCAGTACGCCGCGGGAGCGTTCGCCCAGCCGGCTGGCGCGGCCGACCCTGGCCACCAGGTCCTTCGTCGAAAGCCAGCCCGCCTCGGCCGCGGCCTTCATCGCGGTGAGGCAGCCCGCAAAGTCCTTCCCCTCCGCCAGCGCGGCCCGGTAGGCGCCCTCCGCCGGGATCATCACGTCCATCAGCGTCTTGTCGCCCACCTTCGCGCCGCCCAATTCGGTGAGGCCGGCGAGCGCCGCGGCCAGCATGTCGCCGAAGGCGGCCCCGTCAATCACCTCGCGCGCCTTGATCGCCCGCGCCATTTCCGTAAACGCGGTGCCGTACAGCGGGCCCATCGATCCGCCGATCTCCATCATCAGCACCCTGCCCAGCACCTTCAGCGCCTCGGAAAGGCTCATGTCGGCCCCCCGGATGCGCTCCTGGCACAGGGTAAACCCCTTGTTCATGTTGATCCCGTGATCCCCGTCGCCGATCAGTCCGTCGATCTCCGACAGGTACGCCTTGTTCTCCTGAATTTCGCGGATCATTTTTTCCACGATGTCCTTGCCGTTCGCGTTCAGAAAACCGTCCATGCGCGCCTCCTTACGTCACCGTCAGACCCATCGATTCCGCGGGCATGTCGAGCATCTCTTTCAGCTCGTCGTCCAGCCGCATCGCGGTGAAGGTGGCGCCCATCATTTCAAGGGAGGTAAAGTAGTTGCCCACGAAGGGTTTGTAAACCCTGAGCCCTTTGGCGGCGAGCAGTTCCTCAATCCGGTTGTAGAGGATGTACAGTTCCATGACGGGCGTCGCGCCCAGGCCCGACACGATGACCGCCAGCTCATCCCCCGCCGCAAAGGGCATGTCGCTTACCACGGCTTCCACCATCTTCTCCGCCATCTCGTCGGCGGTGGCGAGGTCCGTCACCTTGACGCCCGGCTCGCCGTGGTGGCCGATGCCCACCTCCATCTTGCCCGGCTCAATCTGAAAGTTGGGGTGCCCCACCGCGGGGATCGTGCAGGGCGTGAGCCCGATGCCGATGGAGCGGGTATTGTCGATGGCCTTCTGGGCGCAGGCGATCACCTCGTCCAGGCTCGCGCCGGTGGCGGCCTTTGCGCCGCCCACCTTCCACATCAGCACTTCGCCCGCCACGCCGCGGCGCTTCATCGGCTCGTCCTTCGGCGCCGAGGCCACATCGTCGTTGGCGATGACGGTCCGGACGCGGATGTCGTCATCATCGGCCAGCTTTGCGGCCATCTTCACGTTCATGTTGTCGCCCGCGTAGTTGCCGTAGAGGCATGCCACGCCCGCGCCCGCGTCCGCCTCCACGAAGGCGTCGTAGAAGGCCTTGGCCGTGGGGGAAGAGAACACCTCGCCCACCGCCACGGCGTCCACCATGTTTTTTCCCACGTAGCCCACAAACGCCGGCTTGTGGCCCGATCCGCCGCCGGTCACGATGCCCACCTTGCCCGCCTTTTTGGGAAAGGCGCTGGCGATCACCCGCGGGTTGGGCGTTTGGCGCACGAGATTCCCGTGGGCCTTCACGAATCCCTTAAGCATATCCTCGACCACGAGGTCGGGGTTGTTGATGATGCGCTGCATATGTCCCTCCGTCAGTCGCAGGCGCAGCCGCGCCCGTCTTCCGCGGCGTGCGTCCGCTCGTATTGCTTGATCCGTTCGACCTTTGCCGTCGAGCCGCCGCCCTCAAAATTGCAGGAGAGCCACTCCTCCACCAGCATACACCCCAGCTGCGGCGCGATGATGCGCGCGCCCATGCACATGATCTGCGCGTCGTTGGACTTTCTCGACCGCGCGGTGGAGAACGGGTCGTGGCACACCGCCGCCCGGATGCCCGGCACCTTGTTGGCGGAGATCGCCATGCCGATGCCCGTGCCGCAGATCAGAATGCCCCGCGAAAAGTCCCCCCGCGCCACCGCTTCGGCCACCGCCACCGCGATGTCCGGGTAGAGCACGGGCCTGTCGTCAAAGGTGCCGAAGTCCTCCACCTCGTAGCCCTTTTTTTCAAGCATCGCCTTGACGGCATCGCGAAACGCGCACGCCGCCTCGTCACAGCCGATCGCAATTCTCTCCATGGTGTCTTAGCCCTTCTTCATGTCGGGGATCAGCGCCACCTTGAAGGCATCGTCCTTGCCGGTGGCGGCGTATTCAAAGGCGGCCTGCCAGTCCTCGAGGGGGAACTTGTGGGAAACCACGCCCTCGGTGGGCAGGCTGCCGTCCGAGATCCACCGGATGACCCAATCGTAGGAATAGGGGGACAGGTGCGCGCCCAGAAGGTCCAGCTCCTTGCGGTCGGAGATGATGGACCAGTCCACCGTCACCAGGTCCTTGAACACGGAGAATTCCACGAAGCGGCCCATCTTGCGGATCATTTCCAGCCCCTGCTTGACGCTGGCGGGGTGCCCCGTGGCCTCGATGTAGATGTCGCAGCCGTAGCCGCCCGTCATTTCCACGATCTTCTCCACCACGTCCTCCCTGCCGGGGTTCATCGCGATGTCGGCGCCGAAGGCCTTGGCCTTTTCAAGGCGCACGTCGTTCATGTCCAGCACGATGAACTTGGCGGGGTTGCGCTTTTTAATGGCGCCCACCATGCCCAGCCCCAGCGTGCCCGCGCCGGAGAGCACCACGAAGTCCTCATTGGTGATCTGCGCCCGGTCCACGCAGTGCTTGGAGCAGGCGAAGGGCTCGATGAGAAGCGCCTGCTCGACGGGCATGTCCTTCGGGATCTTGTAGACGATGGCCTCCGGCGGGAAGCGCATGTACTCCGCCATACCGCCGTTGACGTTGTTCTGGAAGCCGTAGAGGTCGTGCTTCTGGCACATCCAGTAGCGGCCGGTCTTGCAGAATTTGCATTCCCAGCAGGGAACGATCTGTTCGGACACCACGTGGTCGCCCACCTCGAAGCCCTCCATGCCGGGGCCCACCTCGACCACCGTGCCGCAGAACTCGTGGCCGGGGATCACCGGCGCCTTGATATAGGCGGGGGAGCCGTCGCCGCCCCAGAAGGAGGGCGCGCCATGGTAGGCCTTGATGTCGCCGGCGCATACGCCGCAGCCCTCCACCTTGACGATCAGATCCTTGCCGGTGGCGCGCGGCACCGGGAAGTCGTTCACCAGCCTGTAGTCGCCCGGCGCGTAGGCCACCAGCGCCCGCATGGTCATCGGAAGTTCCATCACAATCGCCTCCAAATTCTTATTCCGCCGCGCCGGTGCGCGGCCCATGGCATCGGCCCGTCCCCGCCGCGGGGCTACTGGGCCGCCCGGATGCGCTCCCCGGTTTCCACGTCGAACAGGTGGGTCTTATCCCCGCTGACCTCCAGCCGAACGATGTCGCCCCGGCTGAAGCGCCGCTCATCGGTCAGAATCAGCATCAGAAGGTTTTCGCCCACGCGCACGCCCACGCGGCCCTCATCGCCCAGGTTCTCGTACATGGCCACCCGCTCCGGCGTGCCCTTGGAATCCCCGCCGCCGATAAAAAGATCCATGGGCCGCACGCCCATTTTGACCACAAAGCCGTCGTGCACCTTGTCGTAGTAGCGGCGCGGCACCAGGATGCGCAGATCGCTGCCCTCGAAGGTGAAGTAGAAGTCGCCGTCGTGCTTCGCGATCTTCGTCCGGAGGATGTTCATCGGCGGCTCGCCGATGAAGGCGGCCACAAATTCGTTGGCGGGGTCGTCGTACACCTCGATGGGCGTGCCGAACTGCTGCAGTACGCCCAGGTCCATGATGGCGATCCGGTCCGCCAGGCTCATGGCCTCCAGCTGGTCGTGGGTCACGTACACGCTGGTGCACAGGATTTCGTTGTGCAGCCGCTTGATCTCGGTGCGCATCGCCTGGCGCATCTTGCCGTCCAGGTGGGACAGCGGCTCGTCCATCAAAAGAAGCTCCGGCCGCCGCACGATGGCGCGGGCGATGTTGACCCGCTGCTTCTGCCCGCCGGAGAGCTTGACCGGCATCATCTCCAGCAGGTCCTCCACCTTGAGCAGCGAGGCAATCTCCCGCACGCGCTGGTCGATTTCCACCTTGGGCAGGCCCTTGGCCCGGAGGTTGAAGGCGATGTTGTCGTACACGGTCAGCGGCGGGTACAGCGCGTAGTCCTCAAAGGCCAGGCCAATGCGGCGGTCCTTGGGCTGCACTTTATTGACCAGGCGGTCGCCGATAAAGATTTCCCCGTTGGTGATGTCCTCGAGGCCCGCGATCATCCGAAGCGTCGTGGTCTTGCCGCAGCCCGACGGGCCCAGGACAGCGATGAACTCGCCGTCCTGACACTCAAGCGTCAGGTTGTCCACGGCGTAACTATTGACGGTGCGCCGCTTCTTCCCGCTGTTGTCGTAGCGCTTATAAAGGTTTCTCAGCGTCAGCTTGGCCATCCGTCACGCCTCCTTTGCCCGCTGCGCGGCCATTTCGCGCACGGATGCTTCGTCGTAGCGGCCGATGTAGTTCGTCGTCTCGGCGTCGAAGAACATGGCCCGGCCGATCTCAAAGGTGACGTAGACGTCCTGGTCCAGCCGGACCTTGAGCCCATTGGGCGCGATCATGCGCAGCTGGGCCCGGCCGACGGCGGCGATCAGCACGGACTTGTTGCCGATGGTTTCAAAGCTGTAGACGGTGCCGCGCACGGCGCCCTCCACCGGCTCGAAGTGGTAGTGGACGTTCTGCGGCCTGAGGCCCAGGTGCACGCCCGTGCGCTCGAGGGCGTCAAAGCGGCGGTAGAGCGCCTCGTCCGGGGGCAGCTCGAAGGGCTGGTGGGCGGCCTCCGCCCAGGTGAGGGCGTAGCCGTCGCCGCACTTTGTCAGGCCACACTCCAGCAGGTTGATCTCCGGGTCGCCCATCAGCTGGGCGACAAATTCGTTGGCCGGCATGTAGTAGACCTCGTCGCCGGTGCCCACCTGCACGATTTTGCCCCGGTTGATGATGCCGATGCGGTCGCCCAGGCTCATGGCCTCCATGAAGTCGTGGGTCACGTAGATGGAAGTGGTCTGAAAGTTGTGCTGCATCTCCTTGAGCTCGCTGCGCATCAGGTTGCGCAGCTTGGCGTCCAGGTGGGCCAGCGGCTCGTCCATCAGAAACACGTTGGGCTCGCGCACCAGCGCCCGGCCCAGGGCCACGCGCTGCCGCTGGCCGTTTGAGAGCTGGCTGGGCAGCCGCTCCAGCAGCATGTCGATCTTCATCAGCTTGGCGACGCGGTGCACGGCCTCCTTGATGTAGGCCTCGTCCTTTCTGTACCGGGGCGAGCGCATCGGGGAGGCGATGTTGTCGTACACGGTCATGTGGGGGTAGAGCGCGTAGTTTTCAAACACCATGGCCACGTTGCGCTCGGCCGGGTCCATCTGGTTGACCACGCTGCCGCCAATTTTGACCACGCCCTCGGTGGGCACCTGAATGCCGGCGATGTTGTTGAGGATGGTGGTCTTGCCCGCGCCCGCGGGCCCGAACAGCACGAAAAATTCCTTGTCCTCGATGGTCAGCGTCACATCGTCCAGCGCCGTGACCTTCCCAAACCGCTTGGTGATTTTGCTCAGCTCAATCTTTGCCATCCGCCCCACCTAACCCTTCACGGCGCCGAAGCTCAGGCCGCGCACCAGGTGCTTCTGAATGATGATCGCGAAGATGATCGCCGGCAGCGCCGAGAAGGTGGCCGCCACCGCCATCTGCCCGTAGTGCACGGTGGACTGGGCCAGGTACTTGGTGGCCGCCACCGTGATGGGCTCCACCTGCATGCCCGCCAGCAGCAGCGGGAAGGTGAAGCTGTTCCACGAAAAGATGAAGCACAATAGCGCCGACGCCACCAGGCCCGGCTTGATCAGCGGCAGCAGAATCTTGAGGAAGATCTGCCACCAGGAATAGCCGTCCACCTGGGCGGCGTGCTCAATTTCCACGGAAATGTCCTCAAAGTAGCCGCGCACCACCCAGATAATGAGGGGCATGGAGATCAGTTGGTACACCCAGATCAGCCCCAGGTAGGTGTCATAAAGGCCCAGCTTCTGATAGATCATGTACAGCGGCAGCACCACCAGAATCTCCGGCGCGAACTTGAACGACAGAATCTGGAAGGCAATGTCCTCTTTCTTTTTGAAGCTGTAGCGGGCAAAGGCGTAGGCCGCGGGCACGCCCGCCAGCACGGACACGATCACCGCGCCGCCCGATACGAAGATGGAGTCCCGGATGTAGCGGAAGTAGTCGGTTTTGAGGAACACTTCCTCGTAGTTGATGAGGGTCGGGGTGAACACGAAGGTGGTGGTCAGCATCTCCGCGTCGGACTTGAAGGTGAGCAGCACCATCCAGAAAAGCGGGAACAGCGCGAAGACCGCGTACAGCGCCAGGCCGCCGTTTTTGAGGATTGCGCTGAGTCTGCGTTGAGCCGTCATGCGTCCGCTCCTTTCCGCGCCCGCGCGAGCCCGCGCTTTTTGGGCGCCTCTTCCATTTCCCTGCCGGTGGCCTGATACTGCGACCTGCGCCACGCCTTGACGATGTAGGTGGCCGCGATGTTGACGATGAACCACAATACCAGGATGAAGGGCAGCGCGCCGGAGAACTTCTGATACATGTAGCCCCGGGTGTAGGCGGTGACCGAGAGGCTCATCAGCGTGTCGCCGGGGCCGCCCTTGGTGAGGGCGAAGATAATGCCGAACTCCTGCAGCGCGGCCATCAGCCGAAACAGGAGCGCGATCAGGATGCAGGGCTTGAGCATTGGGAGCGTCAGCGTTTTAAAGTTGAACCAGGCGCTGCCGCCGTCGATCTTGGCCGATTCAAACGGGGATTTGGGCAGCGACTGGATGCCGGCCAGAATCAGAATGATCACAAACGGGCAGTTGACCCAGACGTCGATCATCACGACGGTCATCATGGCGGTCTTCTGCGAGGCCCCCCACTGCATGCCGTACAGGCCAAACAGGTTCAGGAACTTTTCGATGATGCCCACCGAGGAGGACAGCATCAATTGCCAGATGATCGTGCCGATGACCGGCGCGACCATCAGCGGAAAGATCAGCGCCACGCGCAGGATGCGGGAAAACCGGTTGTTGATGCCGCCCAGCAGCATCGCGATGCCAAGGCCCAGGAGCATTTCCACCAGCGTGGACCAGAATGCGTACCGGAGCGTAACCCATACGCCGTTCCAGAACTGGCTGTCCTGGAACATGCGAATCCAGTTTCGGAAGCCGATGAAGGTGGCGTTGGGGTTGCG
This sequence comes from Christensenellales bacterium, assembly GCA_040768845.1. GTDB lineage: Bacteria > Bacillota > Clostridia > Christensenellales > Aristaeellaceae > JAEZHK01. Next base: position 228,945 of record JAXGME010000002.1, read on the forward strand.
GAAGGTGTAGCCCGTCAGCGAAAAGTAGATCGCCATCGCGAAGGGGATCAGAATGCCGATCGTGATCAGCAGCGCCGGGGCGACGATCAGGTAGGGCCTGATGCGCGTCTTGAACGGGACCGTGTTCAGATCGGCTTGCGGCGCGCCTTTCGGGGCGCCGGAGGCTTTCTGGGTGACCAAGTGGATTCAACTCCCTCCTGATGCCTTGAAGCGCCGGGGCGCGGAGGTCCGGAGCGGTGCGCCCCGAACCCCCGCCCAAACGTGTCGCGCGATCAGCCGACGACGAGGTCTTCCACCGCGATGTCGAGCTTCCCTTTCAGCGCCTTCATGGCGCCGGCGGTGTCACAGGAGCCGGTGGTCCGGTACTGCTCCACCAGATCCTGCAGCGTGGCGGCCCACTCGGTCGTGGTCTCGAAGAAGTAGGGCTGCGGCGTAAACTGGATGGTGGCGTTGGGCAGCAGCACGTCCAGCGCCTCGAGGTAGCCGTAGGACTTGCCCACAACGGACTTGTAGGCGTCGGATTCGGCCACGGACTTGCGCGGGCTGTCCGCGCAGGCGCCGTCCGTGCCGGAGAAGAGCATGTACTCGGGGCTGGTGAAGTACTGCAGGAACAGCCACGCCGCGCCCTTGTTGTCGGAGTTGGCGTTCATGCCCATGGACCAGACCCACACGTTGGACTTGATGTCCTTCTCGGTCAGCCCGGAGTCGTCCGGCACCACGCCGGCGTACCAGCCCAGGTTGCCGCTCTCGGCGGAGGCGCCTTCCGGATAGTTCTGGAAGTAGCCGTTGCAGGTGGCGTCATACAGCATTGCCGCCACGCCCGCGCCCAGGTGCGCGCCCGCCTCGTACCAGGTGAAGGTGGCCCACTGGGGCGAGGAGCCTTCCACGATCAGCTTGACCCAGTAGTCCGTCATGGCGATGGCTTCTTCAGAGTCCAGCTTGCACACCAGGCGGCCGTCCTCGATGGCGAAGTCCTTGGCGCCCCAGGTGGAGAACAGCGTCATGTAGCCCGGGTGAATGGTGGCCCAGTTGCGGGTGCCGCGCACCGCGATGCCGTAGGAGCCGGTGCCGTTCCATTCCTTGAGGGCCTTGGATGCCTTCAGCAGTTCGCTGGTGGTGGCGGGCAGCTTGATGCCCTTCTCGTCAAAGTACTTCTTGTTGTAGGCGATGTTGTTGAGCTCGTAGCCCATCGGCAGCGCCCACTGGGAGCCGGAGCCCACCGGATGGCCGGGCACGCAGTCCCACGCCAGGGTGCCCACGACGCCGGGATAGAAGTCCGCGAAGTCGTAGCTGGCTTCGGTCTGGGCCGGATCGTTGATGTAGCCTTCCAGCGGCTCCATGTAGCCGGCGGAGGCGTACTCCCAAACCTGATACGCGCCGGTCATGAAGATGTCCGGCTCGCCGCTCTTGGAGGAAAGCGCGATGTTCAGCTTGTCGAAGTAGTTCTCCTCGGGCGTGACCGAGTACTCCACCTCGATGCCCGTCAGCTCTTTGAATTCGTCCAGCTTGCCGTAGTCGGTGATCGCCTTCTGGTAGTTGTGCTGGTTGAACATCACCTGGATTTTGGTGCCGGCGAAGGCCTTCCAGTCAATCGCGGAACTCTCGGCCGACGCGACGCCAACAAACATGGTCGCCATCAAAGTCAGGGCCAGAACCAGCGCGAAACACTTCTTCATGAACGAACCTCCTCGTCTGATTGCATGCGGGCCTGCAACCGGGCGTCAGCTGCCGGACGGACGATTCCCCCCCTGTCTCCGGTCTGGATTGGCTGTGCTCCGGCGCTTTCCAGCATTACACTTTACAAAATGTTCATATTCTAATCGATATTTTTGTACGGATTCCGATTTGGCGCGACGGCAGGGCGTCTCGGGCCCTTGATTTTCTTATTCCATCTTTATGCGCTAATTTACAGAATAATTATAGGCAATGCGCTCTAATAAACTGAATTTATCGAAATAATCTGTTTCTTTTGTAAACATCTTTGCCATAAGAGTACGACATATCGATACTTTTGTCAATATCTATTACAATTCAATTTTTATCGGATGGCATTGGATATATTTTACTAAATATTGATTCTGATTAAAGTGTTTGCACGCCGCGTTGGGCTGTGCTATACTGGGTATCAGCGCGGATGGAATGCGCCCGGGGCAGGGCGGAAGGCATGCAACAGAGGGTGGATCTTCTTGCAGAAAGCAACCACGGCGGAGCTGAAAAAGGCCAACACGAAGAACGTTCTGGAGTTCATCTATGGGCGCCGGAAGACCTCGAAGCTGGAGATTGCCAGCGGGCTGGGGCTGAGCCGGCCGACCGTCAGCCAGATTGTACGCGAGCTGATGGACCAGGGCGTGATCGCCCAGAAGGGCAGCTTCGAATCCACCGGCGGGCGCAAGGCTGAGGCGCTGGTGTTTCTGCCGCGCTCCCACGTGGCCGTGGGCGTGGAGCTGCTCCGGGAGAGCTTTGAAATTGTCGCCATCGACCTCTACGGCGAGATCATCCATACCGAAATGCGGATGCTGCCCTTTTCCAATACGCCCGGCTACGTGCACGCCGTGTGCGAGGCGGTCAACCGGTTCATCGACCGCCTGCCGGTGGAACCCGCCCGGGTGCTGGGCGTCAACATCGTGTTGCAGGGCCTGATTTCCTCGGACGGGGAAACCGTCACCTACGGCAAGATCCTCAACTGCACCGGCATGTCCATCGAGCAGTTCAAGCCCTACCTGAACTACCCCTGCGGCATGGCCCACGACGGCGAGGCCGCCGCGACGGTGGAATTGTGGTTTTCGCCGGACATCGTCAACGCGATCTTCGTGCACATCCGCTACAACATGAGCGGCGCGCTGATCATCGGCGGAAAGTTTCTGAAGGGAAACGAGCTGAAGAGCGGCGTTTTCGAACACATGACCATCGTGCCCGGCGGGCGGCCCTGCTACTGCGGAAAGCAGGGCTGCGTGGACACCTACTGCACGCTGAACGCGCTTCTGATGCCGGGTGAGCCGGTGGAAAAGTTCTTTGCCGCGCTGCGCGCCGGCAGCGCGGACGAGGTGGCCCGCTGGGACGAATACCTGAAATACCTGGCCACCGCCATCGACAACCTGCACATGATGATGGACTATGACGTGATCCTGGGCGGCATTCTGGGCCGCTATCTGGCGGCGGAGGACATCGACCGGCTCCACCGGCTGGTGTCGGCCCGCACGGCCTTCCCCACCGACCGCCGCTTCATCCGCATTGGCGCCACCGCCAAGATCCCCATCGCCGCGGGCGCGGCGCTGCCCCACGTGATGCACTACCTGGGCATTCAGTCCCGGGGCCAGGGCGTTTCCTGAGGCGCGCCCATGGAAAAACGCCCGGCGCCGTGCCCCTCATTCCGGGCGGTATGCGATTTGAAAGGATGCCTGCCCCAGCTGCGCCCGGGCGGTTTGCCTCTGGGCCTCGGCCAGTTCCACCTCTTTGAGCGCGGGGTGCCCCATCAGGGGGCTCAGATCCCCGTCCGTCACCTCCGACAGGCGGAGCCGCTCCAGAGCGGCGAGCGCCCCGACGCCCCGGAGGGTGCGCAGGGGCGCCTTGCTCAGCAGCAGGCTCCTGAGCCCGGACAGCCCCTGAAGGGACTGAAGATCGCTCACCAGGCTTCCCCCCGCGTCAATCTGCCGCAGCACCGGACATCCGGCCAGTGGGGACAGATCCGACACCCGGGTGCCGAACAGGCATACCTCCGATAGCCGGGGCAGGCGGCCCAGGGGCCCAATGTCCGAAATCGGATTGTGCCGCAGGTCCAGGCTTCGCAGCGCGGAGAGCCCCCGGAGGGGCTCAAGGTCCGCGATGTCCTGAAAGGCGATGGACAGGGTGGTCAGGTTCTCCATCCCCGCGATGTCGGACAGCGAGGTTATGCCCCCGTTTCTCCACGGGGTCTCCTTTGACGCCACCCGGCGGCACAGGTCGCTGTAACTTTCCCCGTCCGCCAGCGCGCGGTCGCCGCAGACATAAAGCTCCGTCACGCTCCGCAGGTCGCCTTCCCGGACGGCCTCCCCCTCCCCCAGGCCCAGGGCCAGGCGCACCGCCCGCTCCACCAGCGGCTCCCGGAATGTCACGGTGCCGGCGCCGCCAAGGGCCCCGGTCCTCTCCGCGTGCCGGCCCAGCGCAAATCCGGCGGCGAGGCAAAAAAGGCACGCCAGGACGGCACCGCCCCACATGGCGGCGCGCCGGCGCCGACGCCCGTCGAGGGCCAACAGATCGGCGCGAACCCCGGCCGCCGAGGAATATCGGTCGTCCGGGGCAAAGGCCGTACATTTTTCAACGATCCGGCCCAGGCGGCGATTGGCGATCCGGGGCAGGATCGTCTCCCGGCTACAGGCGCCGGTGAGCAGCCAGCCCAGCAAAATGCCCAGCGAAAACACGTCCGCCCTGGCATCCGTCTGGGCATAGCCGTATTGCTCCGGGGCGGAAAAGTATCGGGTGCCGCAGGCCACGGTGTCCTCCGCCTTGTCCGGATCATACACCCGGGAGATGCCAAAGTCGATCAGCCACAGCGCGCCCTGCCGGTCCACGATCAGGTTGCCGGGCTTGATGTCCCGGTGGATCACCGGGGGCGTCTGCCCGTGGAGATGGATGAGGATGTCGCACAGGGAAACGGCCAACCCGACGGCCCTCACCGGGTCGGGCCGCATCCGGGCCGCATACCGGTCCAGCGGCGTGCCCTCCACGTACTCCCGGACCAGGCACCAATGCTCTCCGTCCTCGTATTCCCCCACAAACCGGGGCAGGCCGGGATGGTTCAGGGCGCTGAGGATTGCCCCCTCCGGGGCGCGGGCGGCATCCTTCCGGCCGCATTTGGCCACGTAAAACAGGCCCGTCGCCCGGTGCTTCACCAGGAGGGTTTCGCGGCCTTCGCCGTGGGCGAGGCATTCAAAGGGCTCATACTCCCGCAGGAATTCTTCCGGATAGCGCCCGGCGCCGCATGACGCCCAGAGGCTCTCCGCGAGGGCGTCATTCACGGCTTCATTCATGGGATTCTCCTTCGCCGAGCAGCGTAAGCCCCAACCTGTCCAGCAGTTCCTGGGCCTGCTGCACGGTTTTCCCGTCGTGCAGGCAGCGCATGACGGCCGCGTCCCGCAGAAGCTTGGGATAGAGAGGGCTTTTCTCCGCCTTCTTCAGCAGCGCCTGAGCCTCCTCCACATCAAGCCCCAGCCCAAAACAGATCTGGATCAGCTTATCCCGGGAGGGCCTGCGGGTGCCGTTGAAGATCTGGTGCCCATAGGTTCGGGCCAGATCGGCCCGGCGGATCACCTGCCCCGCCGTGCGGCCCTTTTCCCGGCACAGCTCCGCCAGGGTATAGCAAAGCCGCGGCGTGCCCATCCAGGCAGCGTTATCCGCCAAAAAGGCGTCAAAACTCGGGGCCTCCAGAAGCCTTTGCTGGAAGCTGAGGGTGGTTTGGCCGTCCGGCGGGGGCTGCGCCATGTCCCTTGTCTCCTTAAACAATGCGGTCCCGGCAAGATGCGTCACAACCACATTATACTCCTTTGGAGCCGGGAGGCAAGGGACCGCGCGACCTCCGGGCTAATTCATTTCAAAATCCTTTTCGGAAAGCCGGGGGTAGATCTCCGCCAGGGGGGAGAGATCCTTGACGGGGTTTGGGTCGAGCATCAGCTCCGTCAGGTTTTCGAGGCCGCTCAGGGGCTTCACGGATTTGATCTTGTTGCCGCCCACGTTCAGGCTGGTCAGGCTGGTCAGCCCGGACAGGGGCTTCAGGTCCTGAATGGCGTTGCCGAAGGCCCGCAGGTACCGCAGCTGCGTCAGCCCGGACAGCTTGCCCAGGTCCTTGATTTTGTGGAAGGCGATGTCCAGCCTTTGCAGGTTGATGAAGTACTCGATGCCGCCCAGCTTCGCGATCTGGGTGCCCTTGGGGAACTCTTCCTGCCACTCGTTGCCGATATAAAGCTCCGTCACCGCCGCCGCGTCCCCGGCGGTGATGGGCCCTTCGGGCTTGCCCATGACCTCCCGGATCCGCTTTTCCAGCACCTTGTCGGCAAATTGAATGGCCTTGTCGGGATCTTCAGGCGCGCGCAGCCCGGCCTTGTCAGGGCCGCCCTCCGCTTCCGCCCGGGCGGTTTCCATGGGTTTTTCGGGGTCAAAGTCCCGGTCCTTCAAGCCCCGGGCGATGTCCCTGAAGCCGCTGGCGTCGTCGGTCAGGTTCTGGCTGATTCTGAGAACGCTGAGATTCTCGAGGCCGTACAGCGGGCTGAAGTCCGCGATCCGGTTGCGGGACAAATCCAGGTACTCCAGCTGGACGAGCCCTTGAAGCGGGGAAACATCCGCGATCTGATCGCCGCTCAGCTCCAGCTGCAAAAGCCCCTTCATGCCCGAAAGCGGGGTGAGGTCGCTCACCGGCGAATCGTCCACCGCCAGCACCCGAAGCCCAGGCAGGGCCGCCAGCGGGGAAAGGTCGCCGACCCCGGAGCCGAAGATCATCAGCCGCTCCAGGTTCACAAAGGCGCCCAGGCCGGAAAGATCGCCGACGGACTGCCACATTTTTTCAAATCCCAGCTGCAGCTCCGTGATCCGGTAGGCGTCCCGGCGGGTGATGGGCCTGTCCCGCACCCCGGTGGCCATGCGCAGGATGGCTTCCAGCGCGGGATCGGAAACGGTGATCGGTTCGTCGGGGACATCCGCCGGAACACGCATCAGGTTGGTGTCCTCCAGGGCCGGCATCAGGCCCTCCAGCGGGGACTGGTCATTGCCCTGCCGGTCCATATAGAGGGTGCGCAATGATGTGAGTCCCGACAGCGGCGAGAGGCCGTCGATGGGATTGCTCTCCAAAAAGAGGCTGATCAGCGATGTCAGGCCCGCGAGGGGCGTAAGGTCGCGGACGCGGTTGTTGCGGAGATTGAGCCACTCCAGCCCGGTCAGACCTGCCAGCGGCGCAAGATCGGTCACCTGCTGGCCCTCCAGGTTGAGAGAAGTCAGGTTGACAAAGTCGCTGAGCGCGGAAATATCGGTGATGGGCCCGGCGGAATCCTCCCGCCGGTTCAGCTCCAGCTTCCGCACGGCATAGGCGTCCCGCAGGGTGATGGGCCGATCGGCAATGCCCAGGGCCGCCCGCAGCGCCCGTTCCAGGTTTTCGTCGCCAATGGGAAGCGGCTCCTCGGGGATGTCGAGCGCCAGAACGCTCAGCGCGTCAAAATCCTGCCCCACGAGGTTGGGCAGGATGCCCCGGATGGGGCCGTAATCCCGGACGGGGTTCCCCGCGATGTACAGCTCCGTCAGCGGAAGGTTCCGCAGGGGCTCCAGATCAGACACCAGGTTCCAGCTCACGTCCACGGCGGTCAGGCCGGATATCTGCGCCAGAAGGCCGATGTCGGCCAGTTCGCCGCCCGGGGCCTTGAAGACGATCAGCTTTTTCATCTCCGCCAGTTCCCGCGGCAGCGTCCGGCAGGCGCCGATGTTCAGCTCCGTCAGTTCCGTCAAACGCTCCAGAAAGGGCAGGTCCCGAAACCCGCCGTCAAAGGCCAGGTTGTCAAGGCCGGTGAGCGCCCCCAGGGGGCTCAGGTCGTCAATGGGGTTGCCGTCCAGCCACAACCCCCGCAGGCGGGACAGTTTTGCGAGAGGGGCGATGTCGTGGATGGCGTTGAAGGAGAGGTACAACCCCTCCAGGTTGACGAAGGCTTCCAGGCCATCCAGGCTCTCAATCTTGGCATCCTCCGACGCGTCCGGCAGGACCCCGGCGTCCAGCCATGTCAGCGCGGCGGCATCCTCCGGGGTGATGGGCCCCTCGGGCTTAGCGATGGCCTCCCGCACCTTCTGTTCCAGCACGGCATCGGAAAGGGCAATCCCCTCCCCCGCTTGGGCCAGGGCGGGCCAGGCCATTTCCAGGCACAGCAGGCATGCGAGCGCGAATCCCAGCGTTTTCTTCATTCGAGTGTTCCCTCCCCCGCATCGTTCCACAGACCATACTACCGTCATTTTCTGTCGGATGGGGATGCAGCCTGCATTCATGCCCGGCCCGCCGCGGCCCTCGGATCTCCGGACGGCGCGCTCATCCCCGCGGCTTTCGCCCGCCCTGAATCGAAACCACGGCTCCAAACACGACGAAGATGGCAACGATCTGCAGGGCGCTGAACGAGCGCCCGAAAACGACATGGTCCAGCAGCGCGATCTCGACGAGCAGCAGATTGTTGATGCCGCTGCTTTCAAAGGCCGTCAGGGCGGCTTGGCTCCTGGTCCACAGATAAAACCCCAGGGCTCCGCTGATGCCGCCCAAATATGCCAAAATAATCAGCAGTTTTCCGGTCACCACGGGCATGCCTTCGACCAGAAGGCCCGCCGACAGCAGCACCACCGCCCCCACAAACATCGGCCGGGCGACCAGGGTCCTGGCGTCAATCCGCATTGTGGTCAGAAGGCGGCGGTTGAGCGTCATATTGAGCGCGTATCCCACGGAGGAGAGAAGCATGAAAACCAACCCGGGGATTGAAACCGCTCCGGAGTCCCATGGAGCGCTGTACAGTATAATGCCCGCTACCAAAAGCAGCATTTTCACAAGGTCTCCCCCGGTCTGATTCTCCCGAAGCCATACCCTGTCCACCAGCATCACAAAGATCGTGTTCCCGACGCTGAGGAACATGGAGGACTGCGTCGGCGTCAGGTAGGACTGTCCGACATACTGCAACCCCTGGGCGACGGCGTATCCGAGCAGGCCGAGCAGTACGATCAGCCAGAAAGATACGGCGGGGCCCTCCTTTTTCTTCCGGCCCACCCCCAGGCAGAACAAAAGGAGAGACGCCAGGAGGTACCGCAGGCCCGAAAGGGTCAAAGGCCCGATGCCGCCCTGAAACGCCAGCTTGTTCAGGATGTACGAGCCCGCCCACAGAAATGTCGTGACGACCGCCATGATCAGGGCGTTTCGCTTCATATCCGCAATCCTTTCGGTTGGAGAGGCGGTTTTCGCGCCGGGTACCGCAAGGACATCCTGCGCGGGCGCTTTCTTTCCGCCGTGGAAGCCGCCCGCCATTCAAATACAATACCATATGCATGATCAAACGGCAACCTCCCGAGGGGTTTTATCCCCGCGGCGCCGCAGCGCCGGCGCGCGATCGCGCGAAAGCTCGACAAAAGCGCCAGCGGCCGGTGTTTCAGAGCGCAATCGCAGATACGCAAAGAGGCCCGCCGCAGGCGGCGGGCCTCAGACCATCAACAAACATCCACTCTTCAGTTCCCTTGGAATGTGGCTGTTTTTTGATGCCCTGAACCTTCCGAAGAAGGTTGTAAAATACGTGGCTCCTCAGGTAAGACTCGAACTTACAACCCTTCGGTTAACAGCCGAATGCTCTGCCATTGAGCTACTGAGGAATAAGGGGATGTTGGAGACTTTGAGGGTCTCCAACATCTTAGTGGAATCCGGCGGCGACCTACTCTCCCGGGCCGTGTCCAGCCAAGTACCATCAGCGCGTGGAGGCTTAACTTCTGTGTTCGGTATGGGAACAGGTGGAACCCTCCAGCCATAGCCACCGGAAATCGTATGACATTTTCAGGGGGCGTCTTTACGCCCTTCGCATCCTGAAAACCGCACAGGAAAAGTGACCTCGCCCGGGCCTTTACGCCCCGGCTCCAAAGCCGCGCTTGCGCGCATGAGCATTCAGAACTTCCAAGATCAAGCCCTCGACCGATTAGTACCGGCAAGCTCCACACATTGCTGCGCTTTCACCGCCGACCTATCAACCTTGTCGTCTTCAAGGGGTCTTACCTGCTTTAAGCAGTGGGAATCTTCTTCTTCAGGGGGGCTTCACGCTTAGATGCCTTCAGCGTTTATCCCTTCCGCACTTCGCTTCCCAGCTATGCCGTTGGCACGACAACTGTTGCACCAGAGGTGCGTCCATCCCGGTCCTCTCGTACTAGGGACAGCTCCCGTCATGATTCCTGCGCCCACGATGGATAGGGACCGAACTGTCTCACGACGTTCTGAACCCAGCTCGCGTGCCGCTTTAATTGGCGAACAGCCAAACCCTTGGGACCTGCTTCAGCCCCAGGATGCGACGAGCCGACATCGAGGTGCCAAACCTCCCCGTCGATGTGGACTCTTGGGGGAGATCAGCCTGTTATCCCCGAGGTAGCTTTTATCCGTTGAGCGACGGCTTTTCCACTCAAAACCGCCGGATCACTATGCCCGACTTTCGTCTCTGCTCGACTTGTCTGTCTCGCAGTCAGGCTCCCTTCTGCCATTGCACTCTCCGAATGGTTTCCATCCATTCTGAGGGAACCTTTGGGCGCCTCCGTTACTCTTTCGGAGGCGACCGCCCCAGTCAAACTGCCCACCTATCACTGTCCATCGCCGGGTTCACCGCACGTTGTTAGAATTTCAGCAACAGAAGAGTGGTATCCCAACGGCGGCTCCACAAATGCCGAAGCCCTTGCTTCCCAGCCTCCCACCTATCCTGTGCATCCGTTACCGAAATCCAATATCAGGTTACAGTAAAGCTCTACGGGGTCTTTCCGTCCAGTCGCGGGTAATGGGCATCTTCACCCATACTTCAATTTCACCGGGTCCCTTGTTGAGACAGCGCCCAAGTCGTTACACCATTCGTGCGGGTCGGAACTTACCCGACAAGGAATTTCGCTACCTTAGGACCGTTATAGTTACGGCCGCCGTTTACTGGGGCTTCGGTTCGATGCTTCTCTTGCGATGACATGTCCCCTTAACCTTCCAGCACCGGGCAGGTGTCAGCACCTATACGTCAGCTCTCGCTTTCGCAGATACCTGTGTTTTTGATAAACAGTCGCTTGGGCCTCTTCTCTGCGGCCTACCTTTCGAGGCACCCCTTCTCCCGAAGTTACGGGGTCATTTTGCCGAGTTCCTTAACAAGGGTTCTCCCGTTCGTCTCAGGATTCTCTCCTCGCCCACCTGCGTCGGTTTACGGTACGGGTACCAATCAATTACTAGCAGCTTTTCTCGCCAGCGTGAAATCACTCGCTTCCCTACTCTAATTTCGCTCCCCTTCACGCTTCAGGCGCTCGCCGCGCGTACTTCACTACGCGGCACCCTTCGCGCTTGGACCGGCTCTACCATCAACCGGCTCATGCTATCCTTCTGTGTCAGTGCATCACTCATACAGGTGGTACAGGAATATCAACCTGTTGTCCATCGCCTACGACCATTGTCCTCGGCTTAGGCCCCGACTTACCCTGGGCGGATGAACCTTCCCCAGGAAACCTTGGGCTTTCGACGTGCAAGTTTCTCGCTTGCATCTCGTTACTCATACCGGCATTCTCTCTCCTGCGCCGTCCAGCACTCCTCTCGGTATGCCTTCTGCCAGCGCACGATGCTCCTCTACCGCTCCCAGGCATTTACACCCTCTTCCAATCGGTGTGTTTTGCTTTTGCATCTGGCGGATTTCCTCAACCCTTCCGCTCCGGCTCGCGCCTTCGCCCTTCGGTTGAAATCCGCTGGATGTTCCCGCATCCCTTCCCGCTCCAAACAGAGTGTAAATACCTGGAAGCCCGAAGCTTCGGTGGTGTGTTTTAGCCCCGGACATCTTCGGCGCACAATCACTCGACCAGTGAGCTATTACGCACTCTTTGAATGTGTGGCTGCTTCTAAGCCAACATCCTGGTTGTCTATGCAATTGCACATCCTTTTCCACTTAACACACACTTCGGGACCTTAGCTGTCGATCTGGGCTGTTTCCCTTTTGACGACGGATCTTATAACTCGCCGTCTGACTCCAGGACATCATCTCCACGGTATTCGAAGTTTGATAGAGTTCGGTAAGCTTTGATACCCCCTAGCTCATTCAGTGCTCTACCCCCGTAAGACTAATCCCAGGCTAGCCCTAAAGCTATTTCGAGGAGAACCAGCTATATCCTGGCTCGATTGGAATTTCTCCCCTATCCACAGGTCATCCCCGCCCTTTTCAGCGGACGTCTGGTTCGGTCCTCCATGATGTTTTACCATCACTTCAACCTGCCCATGGATAGGTCGCCAGGTTTCGGGTCTGCGTCATGAAACTAGCCGCCCTGTTCAGACTCGCTTTCGCTTCGGCTCCGTGCCTCAAGCACTTAACCTCGCTCCATAACGCAACTCGCCGGTCCGTTCTACAAAAAGTACAAGGTCGGGCTTCAATCGCCCTCCCTTTGCTTGTAAACACAGGGTTTCAGGTTCTCTTTCACTCCCCTCCCGGGGTTCTTTTCACCTTTCCCTCACGGTACTATGCGCTATCGGTCACTGATCGTCTTTAGGCTTGGGGGGTGGTCCCCCCGGCTTCCCACGGGATTCCTCGTGTCCCGCGGTACTCTGGTACCATCTGTCCGCGTCCAGCTTCGCTTACAGGACTGTTACCTTCTATGGTCCCGCTTTCCTTCGGTGTTCAGCTCGCCTTCCGCTTCTCCCTGATGGCCCGCAACCCCGGACCTCCGTAGACGTCCGGTTTGGCCTCTTCCCTCTTCGCTCGCCGCTACTGGGGGAATCGATGTTTCTTTCTTCTCCTCCGGGTACTTAGATGTTTCAGTTCCCCGGGTGCCCTCCGATGGCCCTATTTTGTTCAGACCATGGTGACGGGGCATTACCCCCGCCGGGTTTCCCCATTCGGATATCCATGGATCAATCGCCTGCTTGCGGCTCCCCATGGCTTAACGCAGCTTGCCACGTCCTTCGTCGGCAATCAGTGCCTTGGCATTCACCCTGTGCCCTTATATGCTTGATCTTTCGCCGCACGCCGCCTTCCGGCCCCGTGCCGCTCCGATCTCGGCCTGGCCCACGTTGTAGATCCGTGTGCCCACCGCTTTCGTTGTTCTCTTGCTCGCTTTGCTTTCCCTGTGCAGTTTTCAAGATGCGCATGCCCATCCGGGCGTGGTGGGCTGAAGTGGACTCGAACCACCGACCTCACGCTTATCAGGCGTGTGCTCTAACCAGCTGAGCTATCAGCCCTTGTGGTGGAGATAAGCGGGCTCGAACCGCTGACCTCATGCTTGCAAAGCACGCGCTCTCCCAACTGAGCTATACCCCCACAAGAATGAGGCGATCCGAAACGCGATCCCTCAAAACGATACAGCTTGCGAGAGATTCCGGCTTGCGCCGGTTCAGTCCGATCCTTTGCGTCCGGCTTGCGCCTTCCGCCGGATGTCTTTGCATCCTTCTTCTGTCGTTCTTCTTCGCTCGGCTTGCGCCTCGCGTTTCCGAACGATCGACCTGGGATATGATCTCGTGTTTCAGAAATCATGTCTCCCTAGAAAGGAGGTGATCCAGCCGCACCTTCCGATACGGCTACCTTGTTACGACTTCACCCCAGTCATCGATCTCACCTTCGGCGGCTGGTCCCTTGCGGTTACCTCACCGACTTCGGGTGCTCCCGACTCCCATGGTGTGACGGGCGGTGTGTACAAGGCCCGGGAACGTATTCACCGCGGCATGCTGATCCGCGATTACTAGCAACTCCGACTTCATGTGGGCGGGTTGCAGCCCACAATCCGAACTGAGATGGCTTTTTTGAGATCCGCTCCCCCTTGCGGGCTCGCGCCTCTTTGTTGCCACCATTGTAGCACGTGTGTAGCCCAGGTCATAAGGGGCATGATGATTTGACGTCGTCCCCACCTTCCTCCGAGTTGTCCCCGGCAGTCTCGTCAGAGTCCTCGGCTCTACCCGTTAGTAACTGACCATAAGGGTTGCGCTCGTTGCGGGACTTAACCCAACATCTCACGACACGAGCTGACGACAACCATGCACCACCTGTCTTCGGCTTCATTGCTGAACACGGTATCTCTACCGCTTTGCCTCGATGTCAAGACCTGGTAAGGTTCTTCGCGTTGCTTCGAATTAAACCACATGCTCCGCTGCTTGTGCGGGCCCCCGTCAATTCCTTTGAGTTTCAACCTTGCGGCCGTACTCCCCAGGCGGAGTGCTTATTGTGTTAACTCCGGCACAGCAGGGGTCGATACCCGCTACACCTAGCACTCATCGTTTACCGCGTGGACTACCAGGGTATCTAATCCTGTTCGCTCCCCACGCTTTCGCGCATCAACGTCAGTTACGGCCCAGTAAGTCGCCTTCGCCACTGGTGTTCCTCCCAATCTCTACGCATTTCACCGCTACACTGGGAATTCCACTTACCTCTTCCGCACTCAAGCCATCCAGTCTCCAAAGCAATTCCCACCTTGAAAGCAGGACTTTCACTCCAGACTTAGACAGCCGTCTACGCGCCCTTTACGCCCAGTCATTCCGGACAACGCTCGCCCCCTACGTATTACCGCGGCTGCTGGCACGTAGTTAGCCGGGGCTTCCTCCTCAGGTACCGTCACTTCCTTCTTCCCTGAGGACAGAAGTTTACAATCCGAAAACCTTCTTCCTTCACGCGGCGTTGCTGGGTCAGGCTTTCGCCCATTGCCCAATATTCCCCACTGCTGCCTCCCGTAGGAGTCTGGACCGTATCTCAGTTCCAGTGTGGCCGATCACCCTCTCAGGTCGGCTACTGATCGTCGCCTTGGTGGGCCGTTACCCCGCCAACAAGCTAATCAGACGCGAACTCACCCCAAACCGGATTGCTCCTTTTACCACTTCCCCATGCGAGGCCGTGGTCTTATGCGGTATTAGCAGATGTTTCCATCTGTTATCCCCCTGTCTGGGACAGATTGTTCACGCGTTACTCACCCGTCCGCCGCTGGAAGCCTTCCCAGCACCCGCCCTTGGTCCGCCCCCTCGCTCCGCTTCGCCCTCCCCGGGCTCTGCCTTGCGCCCCCTCCGCGCTCCCGCGCTTTGGGCTGCGTCCCAACGGTCGGTGCCGAAAAGCCTCCCCGCTCGACTTGCATGTGTTAAGCACGCCGCCAGCGTTCGTCCTGAGCCAGGATCAAACTCTTGTGTTTAATCCTTTTTCTCGGTGCTTCATGCCCGCCAAGGCACCCCACACCAAGCCTTTAACTCTTCAGAATCTGACTGTTCTTTCTCTCTCGCTCTCGCTGTATCGTTTTCAAGAATCGCTCTGCACGCCTTTCCGCGACTGCCGCCCGTTTTTCGCGTGCCTGATTATATTATCACGAGGATGCCCGTTTGTCAACCACTTCATACGCCGCGTCGAAACCCGCCGTTCGTTCGACAAATTGATCTGTTTCTGACACAATTCTGATAATACTTGCACTTCCCCATGCGCCCGCATCGGCATATCCGTACCTTTTTTAATTTCCGCCCGTTATCGTCCGTATTGTCAGCGGTTTTCCGGCATTTGGCGCTGCGTTAAGTGTCCGAAAACTTCAGCGCGCATAGCGGCGGGCGGGCCGCCCATAGAATAATCGGGAGGTGTGGAAGTGCGCAAACTGGCATATGCTCTGGCCTGGGCGGCGCTGATTGCGCTGATCGCGGCCTGGCCCCTTCTATCCGAAGCGCTCCCCGCGACCAACGACGGCGCCGCCGCCCGCATCGGCGGCGGCTGGGCGGGGGTTTTGCGCCTTTGGGTGTGCGACGAGATGTGGTCGCCGGGCGGCGGAAGCTTTGTACCCTGGCTCAACACCTGCATCAGCCGATTTGAGCGGCGCAACCCGGGGGTGTACGTACAGGTCTTAAGCGTGCCGCTGACGGTCCTTCAGGCTTTTTCCGGCGGGGACTTCAATCCGCCCGACATGCTGCTTTTGGCTCCGGGCATGCTGGAGCGCGGCGACGGCCTGCTGGCATTTTCGCCGGGCGCGGCGATCTACGAAAATCTTCGGGACGCCGGCGAGGGCTACGCCTCGGCGGTGGCGCTGGGGGGCTACGGCTGGGCGCTGAATCGCGCGCACCTTTCCGAAGCCCCGCTGAACTGGTCCGCGCTGGGCGACGGACCAAAGGAAAAGAAGGAATCGCGCGCCTTCGCCTGGATGGACGCGCCGGCGGACAAACCCTTTGTTTCCTATTCTTATGCGTTTCTTTCGCTGATGGCGGAGCGGGAGATTTCTGAAGAAGCGCGGGAGCCCGCAAAGGCCGGCGAGGGGCTGAACCTGGGCCTTGACGACGAAGACGCCGAATCCACGCCGGTGCCGCGACGAACCCGGCGGATTGCCGTCACGCCGCCCGCCGCGCTTCCGGCAGACTTTCGGACGCGCGCGGGCATCCTTACCGATTTTGCTTCGGGCCGGACGGCGGCCGCGCTGGTGTCCCTTCGGGACATGGGGCGATTGGAGGCGCTCTCCGGCGCCGGCCGGGCGCCCGACTGGACGCTGGAACCGGCGCCGGCCACGGATCAGGTGGCCTTTCTCGCCATCGTGGACCTGCCCAGGCAGGACCTCGAGGCGCGTCAGGCGCTTTCGAAAAAGCTGGTCGAACACTTGCTGGGCGACGAATCGCAAAAGGCGCTTTCAAAGATCCGCGCCTTTCGCACGCTGCCCGGCGAGTCCATGTACGCATCCCGGGCCGGCTTCGCCCAGCTCGAGCGGGCGATTGCCGACGGAGTCCGCGTGCCGTCCGTCTTTGACGCGGACTTCCGCGAACTGGCCCGGCGCGCTGCGGATGATCTGGTCACGCGTGCCGGCGGCACCTGACCCATTCGCCGTTGGCCAGGCACATCCGCGGGCGGCGGACCAGCACGATCTGATTGCCGCATCCGTCCTCCCACAGCACGCAGGCTTCGCCGCCGCTCCAGTCCGCATCGCAGGCGGGACGGCGGCAGGGTTCGCAGGGGCGGGGCGGACAGGGCGGCGGACAGGGCGGCGGACAGGGCGGCGGACAGGGCGGCGGACAGGGCGGCGGACAGGGCTCAGGCCGGCAGCAGGGATTCGGGCGCGGCGGCGAGGGGCGGCGGCAGGGGGCGCACCGGCCGTCGTCCGCCCAGGGCGGATCGGGCCAGGCCGGCGGGGCGGGCCGCCTCGGATCGGGGCAGGGCGACGGGCAGGCGTTTTTGCACCGCTGCCAATCAATCTGTGGGTAGAGCCACATACGCATCATCCTTTCACCGCGCGGTGCGCGGCTATGCCATCCTACGCAAATGCCGCTTGACAGGTTCCGCGCCATCCTATAAAATGGGAGCAACTGAATAGGGTCGGAGGACGATCCCGGGAGAGACCGCGCCGCGGCGCCGAAGGGGAAAGACGCTAAAACTCTCAGGCAAAAGGACCGGGGTCTGACGGCACTCTGTAAAGTCGAGCGATCGACACCGAAGAAGCAATCCCGATAGCCGGGAGAATCTTTCAGGTATCTGGACAGAGGCGCACCTTTTTATGGTGCGCCTTTTTTATTGGGATCGGAGGGATGAACATGGAGCTTAAAACGCCGCTTTACGACCTGCACGTGGCGGCCGGCGGCAGGATGGTGCCCTTCGCGGGGTACATGATGCCGGTGCAGTACCCGACGGGCGTGATCCAGGAGCACATGGCGGTCCGGCAGAAGATGGGCCTGTTTGACGTCTCCCACATGGGCGAGGTGCGCTTTGAGGGCCCCGACGCGCTCAAAAACCTCAACCGCCTGATGACCAACGACTTTTCCGGCATGGCCGTGGGACAGGTGCGCTATTCGCCGATGCTGAACGATGCCGGCGGCATTTTGGACGATCTCATCGTCTACCGCCTGGCGGAGGAGAAGTACCTGGCGGTCGTCAACGCTTCCAACCGCGAAAAGGACGTGCTGTGGATGAAGGCCCACCGCTTTGGCGACTGCTCGGTGTCCGACGTGTCCGACGACATTGCGCAGTTGGCGCTGCAGGGGCCGGGGGCGAAGGCGCTGATCGCGTCGCTGACCCCCGCAGGGGAGATCCCGCAGAAGTATTACTGGTTTACCGAGCGCGCCGACGTGGGCGGCATGGACTGCCTGCTCTCCCGCACCGGCTACACGGGCGAATTCGGCTACGAACTGTACGTGCGCCCCGAGGACGCGCCGGCGCTTTGGATGCTGCTGCTGGAAAAGGGCCGGGAGGCCGGGCTGATCCCCTGCGGCCTGGGCGCCCGGGATACGCTCCGCCTTGAGGCCGCGATGCCGCTCTACGGCCACGAGATGGACGAGTGCGTCTCGCCGCTGGAGACGGGCCTTGACTGGGCGGTGAAGGCAGACGGCCACGATTTTATCGGCCGCGAGGCCATGCTTGAAAAGGGCGCGCCCCGGATGCGCGTCGGCCTTAAAGCCGCCGGCAAGGGCATTTTGCGGGAGCATCAGACGGTCTTCCGGGACGGCAGACCCGTCGGGCAGACCACGAGCGGCACCTTTTTGCCCCATGTGGGCGCCGCCTGCGCGATGGCGCTGGTGGAGCGGGGCAGCCTGAAGCCGGACGACCGGGTGGAAGTGGATGTCCGCGGGCGGATGGTGGCCGCGGACGTCGTACCGCTGCCCTTTTACAACCGCGCGAAATAGGCCCTTCCGGGCACACATTTTAAGGAGGTACCGGCCATGAACACCCCCGAAACCCTGAAGTATTCCAAATCTCACGAGTGGCTCGAAACGCTTCCGGACGGCGCGGTGCGCGTCGGCATCACCGACTACGCCCAGAGCCAGCTGGGCGACATCGTGTTTGTCAACCTGCCCGCCCCCGGCGATGGCGTCGCCGCCGGCGGGGCCCTGGCCGATGTGGAATCGGTCAAGGCGGTTTCGGATATCTTCAGCCCGGCGTCCGGCCGCGTGCGCGAAGTGAACACGGCCCTCGAAGACGCGCCCGAATCCATCAACCAGGACCCCTACGGGGCCTGGCTGTGCGTGATTGAAGACGTGGGCGAAACCGAGGACCTCATGGACGCGGCGGCCTACGCGGCGTTTTGCGAGGAGGAAGGCTGATGGGCGGGTATCTTCCGTCGTCTCCGGACGAGCGAACGGCGATGCTCCGCGAGATCGGCCTTGAAGACGCCGGCCAGCTGTACCGCGATGTGCCGGACGCGCTGAAGATTGACCGCCTCAACCTGGCCGACGGGCTGAGCGAGCTGGAGGTTTCCCGCGCGCTCCGGGACATGGCGGCAAAGAACCGGGTCTACCGGTCGATCTTTCGCGGCGCGGGCGCCTACCACCACTACATTCCCGCCATCGTCAAGTCGGTGACTTCCAAAGAGGAATTCGTCACCGCCTACACCCCCTATCAGGCGGAGATCAGCCAGGGCATTCTCCAGTCCATCTTTGAATATCAGACCCTGGTGTGCGAACTGACGGGCCTCGACGCCGCCAACGCCTCCGTCTACGACGGCGCCACCGCCGCGGCGGAGGCCGTGGCCATGTGCTGCGACAAAAGACGCCCCCGGGCGCTGGTGGCCGCCACCGCCAGTCCCCAGGTGAAGGCCGTGCTGGCCACCTACTGCGCCGGCTACGGCTGCCGCCTGGACGAGGTGCCCGAAAGGGGCGGCCGGGTGGACCCGGAGGCCCTTCGCGCCCTGCTGGGCCCGGACGCCGCCTGCCTTTTGCTGCCCTCGCCCAACCACTACGGGCTGATCGAGGACGCGGAGGCCCTGGGCGACATTGTCCACGCCGCGGGCGCAAAGCTGATCCTGTCCGTCAACCCCATCGCCTGCGCGCTGTACCGGTCGGCGGGCGAAGCGGGCGCGGACATTGCGGTGGGCGAAGGCCAGCCGCTGGGCATGCCCCTCTCCTTCGGCGGGCCCTACCTGGGCTTCATGGCCGCGAAGGCGGAACTGATGCGAAGGCTCCCCGGCCGCATTGTGGGCGAAACGACGGACGGCTGCGGCAACCGCGCCTTTGTGCTGACGCTGCAGGCCCGTGAGCAGCACATCCGCCGCGAAAAGGCGGGCAGCAACATCTGCTCCAATCAGGCCCTTTGCGCGATGACCGCGTCGGTCTACGCCGCCGCCATGGGCGCGGAGGGCCTGGCGGAGGTCGCCCGCCAGTGCCACGCCAAGGCCGCCTACCTGGCGGACCGGCTTGCCGAAATCGGCTATCCCCGGCGGCACGGGGGCGACTTCTTCCACGAATTTCTGACGGAAGCGCCGCTGGGCGCGGCGCGGGCGCTCTCCGCGCTTTCGGAAAAGGACATTCTGGGCGGCCTGCCGGTGGACGGCGGCATCCTGTGGTGCGCCACGGAGATGAATTCCCGGGCCGACATTGACGAAATGATCGACATCCTAAAGGGGGTGCGCTGACGATGAAGCTGCTCTACGAAAAGGGCGCGCCGGGCCGCGCGCTCTCGATCCTGCCCGCATGCGACGTGCCGGCGCGCGAAATTCCGGAGGCCCTGGCGCGAAAAAAGGCGCCCCGCCTCGCGCACCTGTCTGAGACGGAGATCAGCCGCCACTACACCCAGCTCGCCGGGCGCACACACGGCGTTAACGATGGATTCTATCCGCTGGGCTCCTGCACCATGAAGTACAACCCCAAGATTGACGACGAGATGGCCGCCCTGCCAGGCTTTGCGCTCATCCATCCGCTGCAGCCGGAGGCCGACGCCCAGGGCTGCCTCGAGGTGCTGGACGCCCTCCGCGGCATCCTCACCGAGGTGACCGGCATGGACGACATGACCTTTCAGCCCGCGGCGGGCGCCCACGGCGAGCAGACGGGGCTTTTGATGATCAAGGCCTACCACGCCGACCGGGGCGATACGCGCCGCACAAAGGTGATCGTGCCCGACTCCGCCCACGGCACCAACCCCGCCTCCGCCTCGATGGCGGGCATGACGGTGGTTTCGATCCCCTCCACAGCGGACGGCTGCGTGGACCTCGAGGCCCTTCGTCGGGCGGTGGGGCCGGACACGGCGGGGCTGATGCTGACCAACCCCAACACCCTGGGCATCTTCGATCACAACATCCTGGAAATCACCCGCATCGTCCACGAGGCGGGCGGGCTCAACTACTACGACGGCGCCAACCTCAACGCCATCATGGGGGTGGTGCGGCCGGGGGACATGGGCTTTGACGTGGTGCACCTGAACCTGCACAAGACCTTTGCCACGCCCCACGGCGGCGGCGGGCCGGGCGCGGGCGCGGTGGGTGTCAAGGCGCTTCTGGCCCCCTTCCTTCCCGGGCCCCGGGTGGAAAAGGCCGGCGGCGGCTACCGCTTTGCGGCGCCGGACAAATCCATCGGCGCGGTCAAGGCGTTTTACGGCAACTTCCTCGTGGTGGTGCGGGCCCTCGCCTACGCCCTGACGCTGGGCGCGGACGGCATGCGCCTGGCCGCCACCACGGCGGTTTTGAACGCCAACTACATGATGCACAGGCTCCGGGGCGCCTACGACACGGCCTCCGGCGACATCTGCATGCACGAATTCGTGATGTCGCTGGAAAAGCTCAAGAAGGAGACCGGCGTCACCGCCCTCGACGTGGCCAAGGCCATGCTGGACGAGGGGATGCACCCGCCGACGATGTACTTTCCGATGATCGTGCACGAGGCGCTGATGGTGGAACCCACCGAAACCGAATCCCGCGAAACGCTGGACGAGGCCGCGGACGTGCTCCTCGCCATCTTCGACAGGGCCCACCGCGATCCCGAGGGCGTGAAATCCTGCCCCGTCAAGGCCCCCATCGGCCGGCCGGATGAGGTGGCCGCCGCCCGGAACCCCCGCATCCGCTATCTTTTCCCGGACTGATCCGGACGGACCCGGCGGCCCCGCAAAACGCGGGGCCGTAAATTTTTGCCGCGCTGCGTGAAGAATTCAAACTGTGCTGGTATAATGACGCGGAAATAAGTCATCGGGAGCGTGTGCCTGTGAAGCTTGTTCGCCAGTTTCTCATCATCGCGTCCGTCTCCTTTTTGGGCGAGGGGATCAAGGCGCTTTTGCCCTTCCCCATCCCCGCCAGCGTGTACGGGCTGATCCTGCTGTTTTCGGCGCTCGCGCTGGGCATCGTAAAGCCCGGCCAGGTGAAGGACGCCGCCCGCTTTCTGATCGAGATCATGCCGGTGATGTTCATCCCCGCGGCGGTGGGGCTGATGACCGCCTGGGACGCGCTGCGCCCGGTGCTTTTGCCGGTGGGCGTGATCACCGTGGTTTCCACCGTGGTGGTGATGGCGGTCACGGGCCGCGTGACCCAGGCCGTCATCGCCCGCGGAGAGGGGGAGACGGAAAAATGAGCGGCTTTTTTACGGATTCCGTCTACTTCGGCGTGGCGATCAGCCTGGCGGCCTACGAAATCGGGCGGCTCCTCCAGGCACGCTTTCGCCTGGCGGTGCTCAACCCGCTGCTCATCGCCATCGCGCTGACGCTGGGGACGGTGGCGCTTCTCGAGGTGGACTACGAAAGCTACTATAACGGCGCGAAGTACCTTTCCTACTTGCTCACCCCCGCCACGGTCAGCCTGGCGGTGCCGCTGTACGAACAGGTGGCGCTCCTGAAGCGCAACGCCCGCGCGCTGGCGGCGGGCATTCTGTCTGGCATTTTTGCGAGCCTCGCCTCGGTGCTGATCCTCGCGAAGCTCTTTCGGCTGAGCCACGTCCAGTACGTGACGCTCTTGCCCAAATCCATCACCACGGCCATCGGCATGGGCGTCAGCGAGTCGCTGGGCGGCCTGGTGCCCGTCACCGCGGCGGTGATCATCATCACGGGCATCCTGGGCAACGTGCTGGCGGAGGGCATCTTCCGGCTGTTCGGCATTCGGGCGCGGGTGGCCAAGGGGCTGGCGCTAGGCACCGCGGCCCACGCCATCGGCACCGCCCGGGCGATGGAGATCGGCGAGGTGGAGGGCGCGATGAGTTCCCTCGCCATCACCGTGTGCGGCATCCTGACCGCGGCCGCCGCTTCCTTTTTCGCGCGGCTGATGTAGCGCGCCCGCCATGGTTCAAAACGCCTCGAACGGGGGATATATATCCTACATCCAAGGAGGTGCCTGACATGAAGAAAAAGACCATTGGCGTCGTCGCCGGCAGCCTGCGCGAAGGCGCGTATTCCAAAGCCGTGGCGCGGTATCTGAAGAAGATCGCGCCCGAAAACCTCGAGCTCACCCTCGTAGACATCGCCAGCCTGCCGCTGTACAACCAGGATTTTGACGCGGACCCGCCGGCCGAATACACCAGATTCCGCGATGCGGTGCGGGCGATGGACGGGTTCCTGTTCGTGACGCCGGAGCACAACCGCTCCTTCCCGGCGGCGCTGAAAAACGCGCTGGACATCGCCTCGCGCCCCTACGGCGAGAGCGTATGGAACGGCAAACCCGGCGGCGTGGTCAGCGTTTCGCCCGGGGCCCTGGGCGGCTTCGGCGCCAACCATCACCTGCGCCAGGTGCTGGCGTTTTTGAACGTGTATGCGATGCAGCAGCCGGAGGCCTACGTGGGCCATATCGCGGACGCGGTGGACGGCCGGGGCGAGATCACAGACCCCGGCGTGCAGGACCTGCTGAAGGGATACATGAACGCCTTCGCGGCCTGGGTTGATCGGTTCTGAGAAAACTTCGGGCCGTTCCGCTTTCGCGGAACGGCCCTTTTTGATCAGGCGGCGGTCAGATCGATCTCCCCATAGGTGGACGACTGCCGCACCCGCACCGTGCCCAGGCGCAATAGCTCCAGCAGCGCCAGAAACACGCTCACCAGTTCAACCCTGCCCGGCGCGCCGTCAAACAGATCTGAAAACCGGGCGCCGCCCCGGGCCAGCCGCTTCTGAATGCGGCTCATGCAGCCGTGCATCGTAAATTCGTCCCGACGGATCTCGTGGCTGATCTTGCGCTGCGCGTCCTCGTGGGCTTCCGCCCGCCGGAGCACCCGCTCAAAGGCCTGCTGCAGCGCGGAAAGGGTCAGCCCGGTCAGTTCGTAGGCGGGCGGCGGCAGCGGATACTCCTCCGGCAGCTTTGTCAGCCGGTCCACCGCCTCCTTCTCCAGCGCCTTCATCCGCTCGCCCAGCTCCTTGAAGGCCTTGTACTCGGTAAGTCTGCGGATCAGCGCCTCCTCCGGCGTCTCCTCCTCGTCCTCCGGCGCGCGGGGCGGCACCGGCAAGAGCGTCCGCGACTTGATTTCCAAAAGCATCGCGGCCATCTGCAGAAATTCACTGGCGGCGTCCATGTCCAGTTCGTCCACGCCCGCCATGGACTCCAGGTACTGCTCGGTGATCTCCGACAGAAAGATGTCCTTGATGTCTATTTTGGCCTTGGAGATCAGCGTGAGCAAAAGATCCAGCGGGCCGTCAAACTGCTTCAGCGATACGACGTACATGGGCCCTCCCTACACGATGTGTATCGCGCGGAACAGTGCCTCAAACACCGTGCCCGCGCCGGTCAGCGCGCCGCCGATCACCGCGGAGAGGATCCTGTCCAGCGCGCCGGAGAAGATCAGCACCACCAGCGCGATCTGCCCCACCATGGCCGCCCGCTGCGGCGCGAAGAGCTGCCGCCTGAGCACCAGGTCGTTGAGCACGTGGTAGCCATCCAGCGGCGGCACTGGCAGCAGGTTGAAAACCGCCAGCACCAGGTTGACGGTGGCGAAGATCGTGATCATCTCAAACAGGTAGCTGGGGATGGACCCCAAAAAGGGACCGATCAAAAAATCGCCCATGCCCGTGGCGTAGAGGAAGGCCTCGCTGACGGAAACGCCGTAGCGCACGCCGCCCACCCGCACGGTAAACATGCCGTCCATCCAGGCGCTCTCCGGCACCCTCGAAAGCGCGAAGGCGATGGTGCCGTACATCAAAAGGCAGCCGACCACAAACATCATCAGGTTCGCCGCGATGCCCGCCAGCGACACCTTGATGTCGTCCCTGCGGTAGTGGCGGAAATTGTTGGGGTTGACAGGCACGGGCTTGGCCCAGCCAAACCCCACGATGAAGAGCATTGCGAACCCGATCGGGTCCACATGGGCCAGCGGGTTCAGCGTCAGCCGGCCCATGTACCGCGCCGTCGGGTCGCCGCAGCGGTCGGCCATCCAGGCGTGGGCGGCCTCGTGGACCGACAGCGCCAGGAGAAACGGCGGAATGCTCAGCAGCATCCGCACGATGAACTGTTGAAAATTAAAGGAAGAAAAACCGCCCTGCAACGCTTCGATCAGCATGAACGCTCTCCAATCTCGCCGCCGCGCGCAGCGCGGCCTCGTTTCTATTATAATACACCATGGGATCGCCCCGCAAGCGGCAGGAAAATGAGCTTTCTGTATAGAATTGGAGAGAACATGAACGTTTATGATTTCGACAACACCATTTTCCGCGGCGACTCCACGGCGCGCTTTCTGGCATTCTGCCTCCGGCGGCGCCCCATCGCCGCGCGGCACCTCCTCGGCGCGGGCCTTGCGGCGCTGAAAGTTCCGCTGGGGATGGCCGACAAGACCAGAGTCAAAGAGCGGCTCTTCGGCTTTCTGCGGGACATTCCGGATGTGGACCGGGCGGTGGCGGACTTCTGGGCGGAAAACAACGGCCGCATCAAGCCCTGGTACCTGGCTCAGCGGCGGCCGGACGATCTGGTGATTTCCGCCGGGCCAGAGTTTCTCCTAAGGCCCGTATGCCCGCGGCTGATCGCCTCCCGCGTGAACGCCCGGACCGGCTGCTACGCCGGAAAAAACTGCGACGGCGCGGAAAAGCTGCGCCGTTTCCGGGCGGAATACGGCGATGCGCCCATCGAGGCGTTCTATTCCGATTCCATGAGCGACGCGCCGATGGCCGGAGCCGCGGCGCAGGCGTTTTTCGTCCGGGGTGACGAGGTGCTGCCCTGGCCCAGGTAATGCCGCGCTTCCAGTCCGAGGAGCGCCTCTTTCAGCGGCAGCCCGCCGCCGTAGCCCACCATCTTCCCGCCCGCGCCGATCACCCGGTGACAGGGGATCAGGATGGGCAGCGGGTTTTTGTGGTTGGCTGCCCCCACCGCGCGGGCGGCCTTTGGCCGCCCCACCGCGCGGGCCACGCCGCCGTAGGTCGCCGTCTCCCCCGCGGGAATCTCCAAAAGCGCCGCCCATACCGCCCGCTCAAAGGCGGTGCCCCGGGGCGCCAGCGGCAGGTCAAACCGCGCGCGCCGGCCCGCGAAGTAATCGCCAAGCTGTGCGGCCGCCTCGCGCAGAAGCGGCGTTTGTCGCATCTCGCCCTCCGGCGCGCCTTCGCCCGGCAGCCTGAGTGCCGAAAGCGCCCCGTCCTCCTCCGAAAGCCAAATCGCGCCCACCGGGGTTTCCAGACGCATGACGGACCGCATCGCGCTCCCCTCCCGAAGTTTTTTATCCCGCGCTGAGTATAGCACATAAACCGCGCGTCCGTAAAGCATATTAATTTTGTCGGAAATACTTGACGGTGTGCGCCGGCAGGCATATAATGTGCGTGGAGAAAACCCGACGAAATCAGTCAGGATTGGAGGGGGCGGATTTGAGGCTGTCGACGCGGGGCCGGTACGGCATCCATGCGATGTACGATCTGGCCGTATCGTTTGAAGGCGGGCCGCAGCCGCTCAAGGCCATTGCCGAGCGCCAGTCGGTGCCGGAGGCGTACCTGGAGCAGCTGATGGCGCCGCTCCGAAGGGACGGGCTGGTGAAGAGCGTGCGGGGCGCGCAGGGCGGCTATCTCCTGTCGCGTCCACCCGCTGAAATCACCATCGGGCAGGTGCTCCGGACCCTGGAAGGGGATCTGGCCATCATCGAGTGCCTGACCGAGGATGATTTTTGCGATCGGGCCGACGGCTGCCCCACCCGCAAGGTGTGGAAGCAGGTGCGGGACGGACTGAATTCCATTGTGGATGGCATCACGCTTCAGGATATGCTGGAGCCAAACGCCGGGACGCTGAAAGGGAGTTTGCAATGAACAGGATCTACATGGACAACGCGGCGACCACCCGCGTATCAAAGCCGGTGCTGGAGGCGATGCTGCCTTACCTGACGGAGGCCTATGGCAATCCTTCCAGCGTTCATTCCTTCGGCCGCGAGGCCCGCATGGCACTGGACCGCGCCCGCGAACAGGTGGCCTCGGCCCTGGGCGCGGAGCCTCAGGAGATCTACTTCACCGGCTGCGGCACGGAGTCGGACAACTGGGCCATCCGCGGCGCCGCCTACGCAAAGAAGCCCAAGGGGCGGCATCTCATCACCTCGGCCATCGAGCACCACGCGGTGCTGCACGCGATGGCGCAGCTGGAGACGGAGGGCTTTGAAGTCACCTACCTGCCGGTGGACGGCGACGGCCTTGTGAATCCCGAGGACCTGGAAAAGGCGATGCGGCCGGACACCACTCTGGTTTCCATCATGATGGCCAACAACGAAATCGGCACCGTCCAGCCCGTCGAGGCGCTGGCGAAGATCGCCAGGGCCCACGGCGCGCTGTTCCACACCGACGCGGTGCAGGCCATCGGCGTCATCCCCATCGACGTGAAGGCGCTGGGCGCGGACATGCTGTCGCTGTCGGGCCACAAGTTCCACGCGCCCAAGGGCGTGGGCGCGCTGTACATCAAAAAGGGCGTGCGCATCAACACGCTGATGCAGGGCGGCGCGCAGGAGCGCAAGCAGCGGCCCGGCACGGAGAACATCGCCTCCATCGTGGGCATGGGCGTGGCCATCGAGCGGGCCGTATCCACCCTCGAGGCCCGGCGCGCCTATCTGATCCCGCTTCGGGACCGGCTGATTGAGGGCATCCTATCCACCATCCCGGACGTGCGGCTGAACGGCCACGCCACAAAGCGCCTGCCGGGCAACGCCAACGTGTCGGTGCGCTTCATCGAGGGCGAGGCGCTGCTTCTGAGCCTGGACATCGCGGGCATCGCAGCCTCCTCCGGCTCGGCGTGCACTTCCGGCTCGCTGGACCCCAGCCACGTGCTGCTGGCCATCGGCCTTCCCCACGAAATCGCCCACGGATCGCTGCGCTTTTCGCTGAGCGAGGAGAACACCCCCCAGGAAGTCGAATACGTCATCTCGGAACTCAAGAAAATCGTGGATCGCCTGCGGGCCATGTCGCCCCTGTTTGTGGCCCACGCCTAACGACCGAAAAAAATGGAGGGATCGCCATGTATACCCCTGAAGTGATGGATCATTTCACCAACCCCCGCAACGTGGGCGAAATCGAAAACGCCAGCGGCTCCGGCACCGTCGGAAACGCCAAGTGCGGCGACATCATGAAGATGGACATCAAGGTGGAGAACGGCGTCATCATGGATGTGAAGTTCAAGACCTTCGGCTGCGGCGCGGCCATCGCCACGTCCAGCAAGGCCACGGAGCTGGTCAAGGGCAAGACCATCGACGAGGCGCTGAAGATCACCAACAAGATGGTCATGGACAGCCTGGGCGGGCTGCCCACTGTCAAGATACACTGCAGCGTGCTGGCCGAGGAGGCGCTGCATGAGGCCATCGCCGACTATAAGCGCCGGTTGGACGCGGGGGAAATCTCCGCATGACGCGCGCGCCCCGTAAAGGAGTGCATTCATGATCCACGGCAACGTGGCGGGCATCCGGGATTCGGTGCTCGCCGAGCTTGAGCGGCTCTACGAGATGGAGTTTCCCCGCGACCAGTTCCTCCCCGACCGGCTTCTGGCCCTTCTGGTGCGCCACACGATGACGCTGGGGCGAGAGCTGATGGTCTACATGACCCGGGAAGGCTCCGTAATGGAGGTGGCGGTCGGCTCCATCGCCAGCGTCGGCCTGCCGGAGCGCCACCTTCGGAGAAACACCGAGCGGCTCTCCGGCATCCGCTGCATCCACACCCATCCGGGCGGCGACGCGCGCCTCTCCGACGTGGACGAGCAGGCGCTCAGGCTGATGCGCTTTGACGCCATGTGCGCCGTGGGCGTGGCCGACGGCGTGGCCACCGGCATCTCGGCGGCGTTTCTGGGCGAGGCGGAGTACAGCCGGCTGTCCATCGTGGCCTTCGGCCCGGTCAAGCCCGGCCGCATTCCCCAGAACCTGTGGATGCGCGAGATCGACCTGGCCGACCGCCGCGTTGAGGCCGCCATCCGCCAGATGGATCGGGTGGAGGAAGCCGAAAAGGCGCTCATCATCTCCACCGACAGCGATACTTCGCTGGATGAGCTGTCCGCCCTCGCCTCCACCGCCGGGGCCATCGTGGCGGCGCGCACGCTGCAAAAGCGCAAGCCCGACCCCGCCACCTACATCGGCAGCGGCAAGGCGGAGGCGCTGGCGCTGGACTGTCAGGCGCTGGAGATCGATCTGGCCATCGTGGACGACGAGCTCACCGGCGCGCAGCAGCGCAACCTGGAGGAAGCGCTGGGCGTCCGCGTGATCGACCGCACCCAGCTGATCCTGGACATCTTCGCCCGCCGGGCGGAGAGCCGGGAGGGCAAGCTGCAGGTGGAATTGGCGCAGCTGAAGTACCGCCTGCCGCGGCTGACGGGGCTGGGCACCTCCCTGTCGCGCCTGGGCGGCGGCATCGGCACCCGCGGCCCCGGCGAAACCCGGCTGGAGGTGGACCGCCGGCGCATCCGCCGCAGGATTGACGATTTGGCCGCCGAGCTGGCCGAGCTGTCCCGCCAGCGTCAGGCCCGCCGGGACCGGCGCAAAAAGACGGACAAAACCGTGGTGGCCCTCGTGGGCTACACCAACGCCGGCAAGTCCACGCTTTTGAACGCCCTCTCGGGCGCCAATGTGCCGGCGGAGGACAAGCTCTTTGCCACGCTGGACCCGGTGATGCGCCGGCTGCCGCTGCCGGAGGGCGGCGAATGCCTGCTGGTGGATACCGTGGGCTTTATCCGGAAGCTCCCCCACGAACTGGTGGAAGCCTTCCGGTCCACCCTCGAGGAGGCGCTGTACGCGGACCTCCTGGTGGTGGTCAGCGACCTGGCCTCCCCCCAGTATCACGCCCAGCGGCAGACGGTGCTGGACGTGCTGGCCTCCCTCGGCGCGGGCGACAAGCCCATGCTGGAAGCGCTCAACAAGGCGGACGCGGCGGCGGACATCGGGGAGATCGAACCGCCGGACGCCATTGTGATCTCCGCCGCCACCGGCGCGGGGCTTGACCGGCTCGTGGCCGAAATTGGAAAGCGCGTACAGAAGATGCGCGCCCGGGTGGAACTGGTCGTGCCCTACGATCGGGGCGCGGCGCTGAATCTCCTGCACCGGGAGAGTCAGATTCTCGAGGAAGAATACCTGCCCGAGGGCACCCGCGTGGTGGCGATGCTGGACGGCCCGCTGCACCAGCGGGCGCTGAAGCTGATCCGCTGACTTTCATGGCCGCCCTGCCATAAGGATGCGCCCGGCGCGAATGCGCCGGGCGCGTCAGTCTTCTCCAGAATTTGGCGGCGGCTCGTTTCCCAGCCGCTTCCGGTACAGTTTCACCGTCAGGTACATCGGCAGCGCGGCCCCCCAGAGCACCCAAAGCCAGCCAAAGTAGACGAATACCGCCGGAACCACCAGCGGCAGCGCCACAAAAAGCGCCTGCGCCATGAGCGCCATCAGCGTCCTGGGAAGTTCCGCCGCCGCCATCAGAAAGGCGTTTTTGACGTGGGTCTTCAGCGCGTTGTCGTAGCGCGCCATCAGCGGAAACAGCCACGTGGCCGCCATGAGCACCACCGCCGCCAGCGCGATGGAAAACACCAGAAAAAACCGGTTGACGGGGCTGGCCACGTACACCGCGTAATAGTAGTCCCCCGCGAGGACCAGAAGGGCGAGAAGGAGTATGCCCCAGGCGGCGGTCGCCTGACGGAACGCTCCGCGAAAGTCCCGAAAGAAGGGCGCAAGCGGCATGCCCTGGTCCTCCCCGCGGGCGACGCGCATCAGCGCCGCGTACCCGGCCACCCACGCCGCGCCCGCGGTGATCACCGGGACGCAGCACAGGATGACCAGAAAATTGACGAGGATCAGGTCCGCCGCCCCGCCCAGGGCGCGCTTCAGCCCATCCCAGAAGACCGCGAGTCCATTTTCCATCACTCTTTGACCGAGCCCAGCGCGACACCGGCGATGATGTACTTGCTCAGGATGAAGTACACGATCAGAAGCGGCAGCACCGACATGGCCAGCGCCAGGTATACCGCGCCGTACTCCGTCTTGTAGATGTCGCCCTTCAGGAGGCTGACCATGATGGGCATGGTGTATTTTTCCTTCTTGGTCAGCAGGATCATCGGCAGGAATAGGTTATTCCAACTGCTCACATAGGTGAAGATGGCCTGGGTCGCCAGCGCCGGCTTCATGATGGGCAGCACGATGCGGTTGAAGGTTTTGAATTCGCCCGCGCCGTCGATGCGCGCGGAAGCCACGATGTCCAGGCTCAGCGAGGGCAGCATGTACTGCCGCATGAAGAACACCGTCATGGGCGCGGCGATGCTGGGCAGGATCAGCGCCAGGAGGTTGTTGGTCATGCCGATGCGGTACATGAACTGGTAAAAGCCGATGGAGATCACCTGCGTGGGGATCATCATGACCGCCAGAATCATCGTAAAGAAGCTCTGTCGCAGCCGCCAGTTGTAGGCGACCAGCGCATAGGCGGTGAGGGTGGAAAAGTACACCGCGCAAACCGTCGAGCCCGTGGACACGATGAGGGAGTTGATAAAGCCCGTGGCCGGGTTAAAGATCTTGCCTGTGAGCACCTTGAGGTTATTTGCCAGGTAGCCGGAGGGGATCAGCGATATCGCGTGCTGCTGGATCTCGTAGGTGGACCGGGTGGCGTTGACCAGCATGATCCAGAAGGGCAGAAGGCTCAGGATGGACAGCAGGATGCACACGGCATAGATGACGACGTTCAGCCGGCTCCGCTTTTGGGGGGCAAGCGATTTGCTGGTCATGCCATCTTCTCCTTTCCCGCCCGGCGCGCAAGCCGCATCTGTCGGCGCAGCTGCTTTCTCATGCGCGCCTCGTAGGGGTCGCGCATCATGAAGAATACGACCGCCGAAAGCACCGCGATGAGCACGAACATCAGCATGCTGGCGGCGGCGGCGCGGTTGTACAGATAGGCGCCGCTGAAGGCCTGGGCGTAGATGAAGACGCTGGTGGTCATCGTTTCGTTGGCGGGCCCGCCGTTCCAGATGTAGAGCTTCGGAATGTCAAACATGTTCAGGCCGCCGATGAGGCTGGTGATCAGCGTGAACACCAGAATCGTGCGCATGCAGGGCAGCGTGATGCGGAAAAACGTCTGCGAAGCGGTGGCGCCGTCGATGGCGGCGGATTCAAACAGCTCCGGATTGATGCCCAGCACGCCGGAAATCAGGATGATCGTGGTGTAGCCGTACCACATCCAGAACTGGATGAAGGCCACCACCAGCTTGGCCGCCCAGGGGCTGGTGGAGAAGTCAAAGGGCGCGTCCAGGATGTGCAGGGACATCAGCACATCGTTGACGGGCCCCACGGGGTAGCCAAAGATCGAGGCGTACAGGATGGCCACCGTGGCCGCGGTGATGATGTTGGGCAGGTAGAACATCACCTTGAAGGCGCCCTGACCGCGGATGGTGCGGGCGCGGCTGGTGAACCAGGCCGTGAGCAAAAGCGCCAAGCCGATCTGGGGAATGAAATTGATGATCCAGATGACGATGGTGTTTTTTAGCGAATTTTGAAATGTCCCGTTATTGAGCACACTCGCGAAATTCGCGAATGGATCTTTCAGAAAATGGAAGCTGCGCGCCGTGACGCCCTTGAAGTCCGTAAAACCGATCACGGCGGTGAAAACTGTGGGGTACAGTGAGAAAATTAGGAACATCAGGATGAACGGTATGCTGAAGATATAGCCGTACTTGGCATAGCTGACACCCTTGACCCGCTTGCCGCCCCCATGCATGGCTCTCCCCCCTCCGGTGTGGTAAAGCGTCCGATTGCGCGGGCGGACGGTTTCCCGTCCGCCCGCGCGCAGTCAGGCCATGCTGTCAGGCGGCTTCGATGCCGAGCTGGTCGGCGACGGACTGCTTGAACGCGGCGATGGCTTCGTCGCGGCTGATGTTGCCGGCGGTGTACTGCCGGACCTGGTCGCGCCAGATGTTGTTGATGGTTTCGTCGTACTGGGTCAGGTTCTTGCCGTTGGCAAACTGGTTGGCCGGCACGAACACGTCAAACATGTTCTGGCCGCCCAGGAAGTCCAATTCGCCGTTGGACATGGCCATCACGGTGCCGGAGGCGACGGTGTCCTTGGTGCCGCCCTCGCCAAAGAGGGTGCCGTTGGCCCAGTAGTACTGCAGGCCCTTGTCGTCGCTCTCGAGGGTGATCCACTCGATCAGCTTGGCCACGGCTTCCTTCTTCTCGGAGTCCTTGTTGGCCAGCACCCAGGTGCCGCCCCAGAAGAAGCCCACCGGCGGGTTGCAGACCGCCCAGTCGCCGTAGGTGCCTTCGCCGGCCTTGGTGCCGCCGGAGTTGCCGGCCATGACGTAGTTGATCAGCCAGGCGGGGCCGAAGAAGCCAAAGATCGGCTGCGCGCCGATGCCCTTCATGTCGGCATACCAGGCGTCGGTCCAGTCGCGGGTGTCGTTGTGGTAGCCGTTGTCCTTGAGCTTCTTGGACAGGTCCAGGAAGGCCTCGCGGGAGGGATCGATGGTCAGCTTGCCGTCCACGATCCAGCCCTTTTCGGAGCTGTTCTCCACCGCGTGCCAGATGTCGCCGTCGCCGGAGACGATGCCGTAGCCCTTGGCCTTCAGATCGGCCGCCGCCTCAAAGAACTTGTCCCAGCCGGGGCCGACCTTTTCGGCGATGGCGGCGGGATCGTCGGTGCCCCAGACGTCCTTGGCGATGGAGCGGCGGTAGATGAACGCGCCGCCGGTGGCCTGATAGCCCAGGCCCACCAGCTTGCCGTCCTCGGGACGGGTGCCGATGTCAATGGTGTACTGGGCGATGTCCGCGGCCTTGGTTTCGGCCGCCACGTCGATGCCCAGGTCCTCATAGGTGGCCGCGTAGCTGGCCATGTCGCCCTGGGTGTACTTCAGCACGAAGGCGGACTCCGCGCAGTACATGTCGGGCGCGTCCGCGCCGCCGGCCGCCAGCGCCTGGTCCAGCGCCGGCTGGTACAGGCCGTCCGTGGTGGCGATGATCGTGGCGTTGATCGTGTAACCGAAGTCCGGGTTCAGTTCAATGTACCGGTCGAGCATCTTGGGCACTTCGTCGGTAAAGGTGTAGAGATTGATGACGCCCTTGGACTCCGCGGAGACGGAAATGCCGCCCAGCAGCATGGTCAGGGTCATCGCGAGACACAGGGTGAACGCCAAAGTCTTCTTCATTGATCCTTAGCACCTCCTGATTTTCCACACGATTAATAAATCATGTGCATCTTCTTAAATTGTAGCTGTCGAAAACGGTTTCGTCAAGCCCCTTTTTTCAGCATCTGGACGATTATTTTACGATACTTCCGGCTCGGGCAATGCAGCTCCGGCCCGCGCCCGCGCCTCGGATTCCCCCGGTTTTCCGCCAAACCACCCCGGCCATGCGCCCAATTGCTGCAAACGACGAAGGCCGCCGCGCCCAAACCGGCGCGACGGCCCGAAAACGTTTTATGCGTTACTTGCGCCCGTAGAGGGGCCCGAGAACCTGGCAGGCGCGGTAGTCGGCGCCCTCGCGGTCCTTGGTGCCGAAGGCGTTCCAGGTGCTGGGCCGGAAGATCTTGCCCTCCGGCACGTTGTGCATGTTGACCGGGATGCGCAGCATGGCGCACAGCGTGATCAGATCCGCGCCGATGTGGCCGTAGTTGAACGCGCCGTGGTTGGCGCCCCAGTTGTTCATGACGGAGTAGACGTCGGTAAAGGCATCGGTGCCGGTGAGCCTGGGCACAAACCAGGTGGTGGGCCAGGTGGGGTCGGTGCGCTCGTCCAGCGTCTTGTGGACGTGGGCGGGCAGCTCCACAGACCAGCCCTCGGCCAGCTGCAGCACCGGGCCCAGGCCGTCCACCAGGTTCAGCCGGACCATGGTCATGGGCATGCCGCCCTTGGTGACCAGGTGGCTGGAATACCCGCCGCCGCGGAAGTAGCCCAGGTCCGCGTAGCAGAACTGGGTGGCGTCCAAACAGGCCGCCGCCTCCTCGGGCCTGATGTCCCACCAGGGTTTCATGGCGGGCTTGCCCTCGGCGTCCTTGCACTCGCCGCTGGCGTCCAGGCACACGGCGCCGGAGTTGATCAGGTGGATGACGCCGTCCTTGGCCGCGCCGTCGGGCTTCCAGCCGGTGACGCGCTCGATGGCGTCGGGGCTCCAGTAGGTGCGCACGTCGGCAAAGCCGGAGGCGGTGCAGGAGATCAGCTTGCCAAAGAGCATCGCCAGGCCGTTCAGGTGGTCGTTTTCGGTGGCCACCGGCATGGGCTCGCGGATGCCGTTCCAGTCAAAACTGGAGGACAGGATGGACTCCAGGAAGTCGCCGTTGGGGAAGTGGTCGTTCCACTGGCGCTGGCCCTGGAAGCCGGACAAAATGGCGTTGTGGCCCACGGCCTCTTCCTCAAAGCCCAGCTCGGCCAGCCGGGGGTTGCCAATCATCATGTCGCGGGCGATCATGGTCATCTTGATGTTGGTATCCAGCGCCCATTCCTTGTACTCGGCGGTGTGCTGCTCGGCGGGGGGGTTCTTGTCCCAGCCCAGGGTGACGTTTTCCTTGACCCACTTCTTGGCCTTTTCAAACTCGACCGGGTCGTAGATGCCCTCCTCCCAGCGGCGGATAAACTCCGACGAGTCCACGGACTCGCTGCGCATGCCCAGCCACTTTTCAAGAAGCTCCGGGTTTACGATGGAGCCCGCGATGCCCATCGAGGTGCCGCCCATGGACAGGTAGCTCTTGCCCCGCATGGAGGCCACCGCCAGGCCCGCCTTGGCAAAGCGCAGCAGCTTTTCGCCCACATCGGCGGGGATCTTGCCCGAGTCCTTGCCGTCCATCACGTCGTGGCCATAGATGCCAAAGGCCGGCACGCCCTTCTGGGCGTGGGCGGCCAGCACCGCCGCCAGGTACACCGCGCCGGGGCGCTCGGTGCCGTTGAAGCCCCAGACCGCCTTGGGCGTGAGGGGATCCATGTCCATCGTTTCGGAGCCGTAACACCAGCACGGCGTGACGGTGATCGACACACCCACGTTCTCGCGGGAGAACTTGTCCGCGCAGGCGGCGGCCTCGGCCACGCGGCCGATGGTGGTGTCCGCGATCACGCACTCCACCGGAAGGCCCGAGGGATGGCGCAGGTTCTTTGTCAGAAAGTCGGCGGCAGCCCGGGCAAGGGTCATGGTCTGCTCCTCCAGGCTTTCACGCACGCCGCGGCGGCGGCCGTCGATGCAGGGACGGATGCCGATTTTGGGCAGCGCGCCCACGTAGTGGTTGACCGGTTTGTTCATCGGAAATGCGCTTGGATTGGCCATAATTCTACCTCCTGAACGCGCGCCGTCGGCGCGTGAAATACACCGCTTCTATTATATCCCAAAGCGGCTGTTTTCGCAATCGAATAATCTTAACCGAACCGTGTGGAATCATTGCCTTTCCGGCGCGGTCCGCGAACTTAACACAAAACGCGCAAGGGACTAAACATGTGTTCGGTTTTGCGCGCTTTACCGCACTTTTCGGCTATGGTATAATGGCATGGCCCAGGGTGAAAGGGAGGGACGCACATGCGGGTACTGGTCACCGGCGGCGCGGGCTTCATCGGTTCGCACGTGTCGGAGGCGCTGCTCCGGCGCGGTGAGCGCGTGCTGGCGCTGGACAGCTTTACCGATTTTTACGATCCGATGCTCAAGCGGCAAAACGTCAAAGGCCTGTACCGCGCCTTTCCGGACGGGCGCTTCGCGGTGTGCGAGGCGGACATCCGGGACGGCGAATCGCTCCGCCTGGCATTTGAATCCTTCCGGCCCGATGCGGTGATCCACCTGGCGGCCTGCGCCGGGGTGCGCCCGTCCATCGAACGCCCGGAGGAATATTTTGACGTAAACCTGATGGGCACCGTGCGGCTGATGGAGGCCATGGCGTCCGCGGGCGCGAAGCGGCTGGTGTTCGCGTCCTCCTCGTCGGTCTACGGGAACAACGAAAAGGTGCCCTTTTCCGAGGCCGACCCGGTGGACCACCCGATTTCGCCCTACGCCGCCACCAAGAAGGCGGGGGAACTGGCGGTGCATACGTGGCACCACCTGAAGGGGCTGCAATGCGCTTGCCTTCGCTTTTTCACCGTTTACGGCCCCAGGCAGCGGCCGGATCTGGCCATCACGAAGTTTGCCAGCCGGATGCTGGACGGCGCCCCCATCCCCGTCTACGGTGACGGCACCACCCGCAGGGACTACACCTACATCGACGACATCGTGGACGGCGTTTTGCGCGCGCTGGACTGGACGGACGCGCCGGGGCGCTTTGGCGTATTCAACCTGGGCGAGAGCCGCACCGTCTCCCTTTCGGAGATGATCGAAGCCCTCGAGGGCGCGCTGGGCATGAAGGCGCAGATCGAGCGCCTGCCCCCCCAGCCGGGAGACGTGGCGCGCACCTGGGCGGACATCTCGCTGGCCCGCGAGGTGCTGGGCTACCGCCCCTTCACCCCCTTTGACGAGGGCATCGAAAAGTTTATCCGCTGGCTCAAAGCCCAGCGAACCGGATAAGGCAGGGAACGATCTTTGAAAGACATCATCATCCGCGGCGCGCGCGAGCACAACCTGAAGAACATCGACCTCATCCTGCCCCGGGACAAGCTGATCGTGCTGACGGGGCTTTCGGGCAGCGGTAAGTCGTCGCTGGCCTTTGACACCATTTACGCGGAGGGGCAGCGGCGCTACGTGGAATCGCTGTCCGCCTACGCGCGCCAATTTCTGGGCCAGATGGAAAAGCCGGACGTGGACTCCATCGAGGGCCTCTCCCCCGCCATCGCCATCGACCAGAAGACCACCAGCAAAAACCCCCGGTCCACGGTGGGTACCGTCACCGAGGTGCACGACTACCTGCGCCTTCTGTACGCCCGCGCCGGCATCCCCCACTGCCCGAACTGCGGCAAGGAGATTCAGCAGCAGACCATCGACCAGGTGGTGGATCAGGTGCTGGCGCTGCCGGAGGGCGCGCGCATCCAGATTCTGGCGCCGATGGTGCGTGGGCGCAAGGGCGAATACGCCAAGCTGATGGAGGACATGACCCGCCAGGGCTTTGTGCGCGTGCGCCTCGACGGCGAGGTCTACCCGCTGGGCGAGACGCCGCCGCTGGAAAAGAACAAAAAGCACACCGTCGAAATCGTGGTGGACCGGCTGATCGTCCGCCCGGACATCCAGAAGCGGCTGACGGATTCGCTGGAAACCGCCATGCACCTGGCGGGCGGGCTGGCGGTGGTTTCCGTGATCGACGGCGAGGACATGCTGTTCTCCCAGAACTACGCCTGCCCGGACTGCAACCTCTCCATCGAGGAACTCACGCCCCGGATGTTCTCCTTCAACAACCCCTATGGCGCCTGCCCCACCTGCTCGGGGCTGGGCACGCTGCTCAAGGTGGACCCCTCCATCGTAGTGTCGGACCCCCGCAAGAGCCTCCGCGAGGGCGCGATCCGCGTCAGCGGCTGGAATTCCTCCGACGAGGGCGGCGGCATGGCCAGGATGTACCTGGAGGCGCTTGCCCGCCACTACGGCTTTTCGCTGGACACGCCGGTGGGCGA
The DNA here is from genome assembly GCA_040768845.1 of Christensenellales bacterium. Lineage (GTDB taxonomy): Bacteria > Bacillota > Clostridia > Christensenellales > Aristaeellaceae > JAEZHK01. The sequence goes on from JAXGME010000002.1 coordinate 267,171, forward strand.
CCTGCCCGCGGGCGCGATGGACAAGGTGCTCTACGGCACCAGCGGCGAAAAGATCCGCGTCGAATACGAGCGGGAGCACGGCTCCGGCACATTCAATGCGCCCTTCGAGGGCATCATCACCAACCTCGAGCGCCGCTACCGCGAAACCTCCTCCGAGGGCATGAAGGAGGACCTGGAGAGCTACATGGCCAACACCCCCTGCCCGGACTGCCACGGCCGGCGGCTCAAGCGGGAGGCCCTCGCCGTCACGGTGGGCGACCGGTCCATTGCGGACGTCAGCGCCATGTCCGTGGCGGACGCCCGAAGCTTCTTCCACGCGCTGACGCTGGACGAAAAGCGGGCCATGATCGCGCGCCAGGTGCTGAAGGAGGTGGATGCCCGGCTGGGCTTCCTCGTGGACGTGGGGCTGGATTACCTGACCCTCGCCCGCGCCGCGGGCACGCTGTCCGGCGGCGAGGCCCAGCGCATCCGCCTGGCCACGCAGATCGGCTCCAGCCTGGTGGGGGTACTGTACATCCTGGACGAGCCCTCGATCGGCCTGCACCAGCGGGACAACCGCAAGCTGCTCACCACCCTCAAGCACCTCCGGGACCTGGGCAACACCCTCGTGGTGGTGGAGCACGACGAGGAGACCATGCTCGAGGCCGACCACATCGTGGACATCGGCCCCGGCGCCGGCGCCCACGGCGGCTACGTGGTGGCCGAGGGCACCGCCCAGGAGATCATGGCCAACCCCGCCTCCGTCACCGGGCAGTACCTGTCCGGCCGGCGGCGCGTGCCGCTGCCCGCCGTCCGGCGCGCGCCCACGGGCTGGATCACCGTGCGCGGCGCCCGCGCCAACAACCTGAAGGACATCACCGTGGACATCCCGCTGGGCGTCATCACCTGCGTGACGGGCGTATCCGGCAGCGGCAAGTCCTCGCTGGTCAACGAAATCCTTTTCAAGGCGCTCTCCCGCACCCTCAACCGCGCGCGCACCCGGCCGGGCGACCACGACGGGATCGATGGCGCCGAACAGCTGGACAAGATCATCGCCATCGACCAGTCCCCCATCGGCCGCACGCCGCGCTCCAACCCCGCCACCTACACCGGCGTGTTCGACCTGATCCGCGAGGTGTTTGCCGCCACGCCGGACGCGAAGGCCAGGGGCTACAAGGCCAACCGGTTCAGCTTCAACGTCAAAGGCGGGCGGTGCGAGGCCTGCTCGGGCGACGGCATCCTCAAAATTGAGATGCACTTTCTGCCGGACGTGTACGTGCCCTGCGACGTGTGCAAGGGCCATCGCTACAACCGGGAAACGCTGGAGGTGCGCTACAAGGGCAAGAGCATCTTCGACGTGCTGGACATGACGAGCGAGGAGGCGCTGGCGTTCTTCGGGCCCCTGCCCCGGATCGCCGGCAAGATCCGGACCATGGTGGACGTGGGCCTCGGCTACGTCAAGCTGGGCCAGCCCTCCACCACCCTCTCCGGCGGTGAGGCCCAGCGCATCAAGCTGGCCACGGAGCTCTCCCGCCGCGCCACCGGCCGCACGATCTACGTGCTGGACGAGCCCACCACCGGCCTTCACGTGGCCGATGTGGAAAAGCTGGACGAAGTGCTGCAAAAGCTGGCGGACGCGGGGAACACCTTGGTGGTCATCGAGCACAACCTGGATGTGATCAAGACCGCCGACTACATCGTCGATCTGGGGCCGGAGGGCGGCGCGCGGGGCGGCACCATCGTGGCCACCGGCACGCCGGAGGCGGTGGCGGAAAACCCCGCCAGCTTCACCGGCCAGTACCTGAAGCGGGTGTTTGAAACCGAGGGCATGGCGCCGTGAACAGAGCCATGTACCTTTCGGGCCTGCGCGTGCCCTCCGCGTGGGTTCCTCCCGGAGCGGTCCTTTCCGCCTCTGCGGCGGAGGGCGCGTACGTCGCGCTGACGCGCACGGCGGGCCCCGCGCCCGAGGGCTGGATCACCGTCCCCCGGGGCTACGCGCGGCCGCCGGCGGCGGAGCCGGAGGAACTGGTCCCCCTCACCGCCGCGCACCATCCCGCCATGCGGGGGCTGTACGGCCTCTTTGCCGGGCGGTTTGACGGCATGGCCGCCCGGGAGGACCCGGAGGAGTGGGCGCGGCGGCTGGCCGCGCTTCCCCGCCCGCTGGGGCTCTTTTCCGGCGATCGGCTGCTGATCTGGCTGGCCGAGGCGGGGGGCGATCTCCTTGAGCTCTCCGCCGCGCCAGACGCCCTTTTGCGCATCCCCGGCGCGCTGGCGGCGGCGAAGGTGCGGCGCGCGCCCGCGCCCCTTCTGGGCGTCCCGGCGGAGGAATGGGACGGGGCGCTTAAGGCCCGGCTGCTGCGGCCGATTCCGCCGGCCTGCGGTGGGATCGCCACGGCGGAGGCGCTCGCCCGCGCCCTTCATCGCGCGGTGCGGTGGGATTTATGATATTACGGAGGGAGCCAACGGCATGAAAAAACTGACGCTCAAAGGCATGATTCTCGCGGCGATTTTCGCCGCGCTGACGGGCATCCTCACACAGATCCAGTTTCAGGTGCCGCTGTCGCCGGTGCCCATCAACCTGGCGCTGTTTTCGGTATACATGGCGGGCGCGCTGCTGGGGCCCCGCTACGGCACGCTGTCGATGGCGGTGTACGTGCTGCTGGGCGCGGTGGGCCTGCCGGTGTTTTCCAATTTTACCGGCGGCCTGCACAAGCTGATCGGGCCCACCGGCGGCTACATCGCGGGCTACGTGGTCACGGCGCTTTTGGTGGGCCTTCTCAGCCGCAGATGGAACTTCCACTTTGTGATGCTGTCGGCGGCGATGCTGCTCGGCCTTGCGGCCTGCTACACGCTGGGCACCGCCTGGTTCATGTTCACCACGAAGAACACCCTCGCCGCCAGCCTGGGCATGTGCGTGATCCCCTTCCTGCCGGGTGACGCCGTCAAGATCATCGCCGCGGCGCTCCTGGCGGGGCGGCTCCGCGCGCCCCTCAGGGCCGGCGGCTGGGCGGAATGACGGCCACGCGAAAAGGGGAAGGCGAAGAGGAAGGCGAAGCCTTCCCCTTTATTCAGCACAGGATGAATTCGACGGCCAGCACTACCGCGCAGGAAACCATCGACACGGCAAAGAGGCTCTTCCCCCGCCACGCGAGAATCCCGCCCGCCGCCAACGCCGCCGCGCCGGCGACCGGGGTCTGGGTGGCGTCCAGGATGGCCGGAAAGGTCATCGCCGCCAGCGTCACATAGGGCACATAGTAAAGGAAGGAGCGGACGTACCGGTTTTTGATCTCCCGGCGGATCAGGGTCAGCGGCAGCACGCGGATCAGGTAGGTCACCGCAGCCATCAGAAAAATGCTCAAATAGACGTCATGTCGCATCGCGCTTCGCCTCCCTCACCGGAAAAAGCGCCGCCGCGCCGCCGGAAACCAGCACCGTGAGCAGGATGATCCGGACCCCAGGTGACAAAAACTGAAAGACCGCAAGCTTTGTCAGCGCGTAGCTCAGCGCCATCGAAAGCGCGATCAGCGCCGCCAGCAGCCGGTCCCGCCGGGCGGGCGGCACGATGACCGCGATAAACATGCCGTAGAGCGCCACGCTGAGGGCGCTGACGATGCGAAGAGGCAGCACGTTGCCCATCACCACACCCATTAGCGTGCCCAGCGACCAGCCCGGGATGGCCACGGCCATCGCGCCGAAGGGATACCAGGGGCTGAGCCGCCCCTCCACCGCGATGGAAATGCCAAAGATCTCGTCCGTCACGTCGTAGCCGATGATCAGCCGGTGAAGAAGCGGCGTCTTCGGGTCCAGCTTCTGACTGAGGGCGCAGGACATCAGAAGGTACCGGGCGTTGGCCACCGCCTCCATCAGCGCGATTTCAAAATAGCCGGCCCCTGCGGCGATCAGCGTGAAACCCACGTACTCGCCGGCGGAAGCGTTCAGCGTCAGGCTGGCCAGTGTGGCCTCGAGGGCGGTAAAGCCCGCGTTCCGGGCGGTAATCCCCAGCGTAAAGGCGACGGCCAGGTACCCCAGCGCGATCGGAAGGCCGTCCCTGACCCCCTTGAAAAACCAGGCGCTCCTCGATTGCATGATATCACAACACCCTTTTATCCCTTCGGCCATGGTGCCGGGGGCGCGCCCCGGCAATGCCCGCGTTGGTATTTTGCCTAAAGCTTCCGCGCCGCGCCTGTGCAAGCGCACATCCCGCGGGCGCGCAAAAGGCGCTTCCCGGCCCGCGCCGGAAAGCGCCTCGGGTCTGTGGATTTGATTCAGCCCGCCTTGGCCACCTTTTCCGCCCGCTTCTCGGCCTTTTTTCTCGCCTTCCGGGCTTTGCGCAGGTAGATGGGCTCGGTTTCGTAGTTGACGTTCTCCGGCGGCACCTCCATGAGGCTGGGGTCGCGGAAGTACTTTTGCATCACCGCGAAGGCGCGGGCGTAGCTGGCGCCGCCGCAGATGCGCTCGTCGGTCACCACGCCGATGGGCAGCTGGTTTTTGTACCCCACTTTGCCGCCGCCCAGCGGCCTCAGCGCCCGTTCAATCTTGCCGAGGCCCAGGAAGATCGAGGTGGTGCCGAAGTTGTACAGGTGGTGGTACAGGTAGGTCATGTTGATGGAGGCCATGTTGGTAATGAACATGGAGGTGTGGAAGGGGCTGGCCTTATAGACGATGCCGGGGATCAGCCCGTAGCGGTCCAGCAGCTTGACAAGGCCCACCACCACGGTGGTGAGGCCCGGAACCGCCAGAAGCGTCCGCGCGAAGAGGTCGGTGAGGTTGGTGTTCTTGTCCTCGCGGCCCTGGCCGACGGCCTCATCGATCTTGCGGCTCACGTCAAATACGGTGTCGGTGGCTTCAAATTCCACCTTCGCCAGCGATTCCATGATGCTGTCGTCCGCGCGGCGCCTGAGCACCACAAAGGACACCGAGATGCGGTTGCGGGCATAGATCTGCTTGTTCATGATGAAGCGGTTGAGCTCCGGGCACTGGGACACAGTGCGCACGAACGCGGCGATCACGATGGACATGAACGTCAGGTTATGCCCCTTTTCATGGCCCGCCTTGATGTAGTCGGCCAGCACGTCGTAGTCCAGCGTCTGCCGGCAAAAGTTCTGCGCGTCGGCGCGCGTGGGCATGATGTAGGGCGTGAATTGGATGATAGGGTCGATGTCCTTCATCAGGCGCCTTCCATCCGGTCGGAAGCCAAACACATGCGATCCATCCCTTCGTATGTTTGGATGAAACGGGGTTATCCGCGGGGCCTGTCGCCCACAAAGAACAGCGCGATGGTGCCGGGACCCGAGTGGCAGCCGATGACCGGGTTGACGTAGTTGATGATTTTCGCCCCCACGCCCCACCGCTCGCGGATCAGCTTTTCGACGTAGCGCGCATCCTCCAGCGCGTCGCCGTGGGAGATCATCACCGGGTGCTTCACGGGGTCCTTGCAGTTGTCCTGCATATGGTCCACCAGCGCCTTCAGCGCGCGCTTTCTGCCCTGCTGCTTTTCCTTGGGGATCAGGTGGCCCGCGTCGTCCACGTTGAGCACCGGCTTGATGGACAGCATTGTGCCCAGAAACGCGGCCGCGCCTGAAACCCGCCCGCCCCGGCGGAGAAAGTTGAGGTCGTCCACCGTGAACCAGTGGTGAATCTTGAGCTTCGTCTCCTCGACGAAGGCGGCCACCTCGTCGATGGAGCGCCCGGCCTCCATCTGCTCCACCGCCATGTAGACCATAAGGCCCTCGCCCAGCGAGGCGCTGAGCGTATCCACCACGATCACCCTGCGCTCCGGAAATGCCTCGCGCAGGATGTCCCGCGCCACCATGCCGCTCTCGCAGGTGCCGCTCAGGCCCGACGAAAACGCCAGGTACAGCACGTCCTGCCCCGCCTCCAGGTAGGGCCGCATCATGGAAACAATCTTTTCCGCGCTGGCCTGGGCCGACTTGGCGACGGCCCCGGCGCGCAGCCGCTGGTAGAACATGCCGGGTTCGATGCAGCCGGGCGCGGTGGGGTCCGCCGCGAGGGTATAGTCCTCCCCGTCGATCAGAACGCTCAGCGGGATGACCTCCAGGCCGTGGGCATTCACATAGTCGAGGGGCAGGTCGCCCATCACGTCCGTAAACAGTTTATACACCGAAGCCCTCCTCCATATCGCTCGTCTGTGGTTTTGTCCATTATACCATCGATGGGCGCGGGACACAAGCGCGCATTATAACGAGATTGCCGTTGACAGCCGGACGCCCTTGGGGAATAATGGAGCGCGTGAGGTGCTTTGGATGCGAGCGGACGAACTGATCGACTGGATACACGGCGCGCGGCGCTTCGGCGAAAAAAAGGGGCTCTCCAACATGGAGGCGCTGCTGGGCGCGCTGGGGCATCCGGAGGCGGCGCTTCGTTGCGTGCACATCGCGGGCACCAACGCCAAGGGCAGCGTCGCGGCGCTGATCGAATCGGCGCTGCGCCAAAACGGCTGCGCCACGGGGCTGTACACCTCCCCGTTTCTGATCCGCTACGCCGAGCGCATCCGCATGGACGGCCGCCCGGTGGACGACGGTCTTTTTGAGTGGGCGGCGGGCCGCGTATACGAGGCGGCGGCGCGCCTTGCGGGCATCGCGCCCACATCCTTTGAACTGGGCACCGCCGTCGCGCTCACCGCCTTCGCGCGGCGCGGGGTGGACGCGGCGGTGATCGAGACGGGCATCGGCGGGCGGCTGGACCCCACCAACGTGATCACGCCGGAGGTCAGCGTCATCGCCAACATCGGCCTGGACCACATGGACCAGCTGGGCGGCACCATCGAGGAAATCGCCTTCGAGAAGGCGGGCATCATCAAGCCCGGCCGGCCGGTGGCGCTCTACCCGCAGAAAGACCCCACCGCCTCGGCGGTGGTGGCGCGCGCCTGCCGGGAACGGGGTGCGCCCCTTTTGCGGGCGGAGGACCTTCCCCTCGAGATCCGCTCCATCGACCGCTTCGGCGCGTCCTTTGTGGCGGACGCGCCGACCATCGGCCGGGTATCCGCCCGCATCAACCTGGCCGGGCGGCATCAGGTGGAAAACGCGCGCCTGGCGCTGGCGGCGCTTTCGCTCATTGCGCGGCGGGGCTGGGCGCTGTCGGCGGACAGGATCGCACAGGGGTTTTCCGACGCCCGCTGGCCCGGCCGGCTGGACTGGGCGGCCGACGACCTGCTGCTGGACGGCGCCCACAACCCCCAGGCGGCCCGCGCGCTCAGGGCGTACCTGGAGGAATTCCTGCCCGGCCGCAAAATTGTGCTGCTGACGGCCATGATGCGGGACAAGCAGCCGGGCGCCCTGGCCGACGTCATGGCCCCGCTGGCCGATTGCGTCTGCGCCACGCAGGTGGCGGAGCCCCGGGCGCTCCCCGCGGAGGATCTGGCGGCGGTCTACCGCGCCCGCAGCGTCGCCGCCCAGGCGGTTTTGTCGCCCGCCGAGGCGCTGGTTTGGGCGCGCCGCGCGGCCCGGGGCGGCGTGGTGGTGGCCTGCGGCTCCCTGTACCTGGTGGGCGCGCTCATGAAGCAAACGGGCCGGCCGGTCTGATCCGGCGGCGGAATATGCAAGGGAGGGATACCCATGGTTCGTCACATTGTCCTTTTCAAGATCAAGCCGGAGTTCCGGCCGGAGATCCCGTCCATCGTGGAGGGCTTCTATTCGATGGTCGGCAAGATCGACGGCCTCGTCAGCCTGGAGGCCGGCGCGGACTTCCTGGGCAGTGAGCGCAGTTACGACGTGGCCCTGAATACCGTCTTTCGCGACCGCGCCGTGCTGAACGCCTATCAGCAGCACCCGGCGCACCTGCCCGTCAAGCGGCGGATGCACGAGGTGCGCGTTTCCTCCGTCGCCTGCGACTACGAGATCAAGGAGGTCTAGCCATGCTGTACGATGAGAGAACCTGCGAGGAGGCCGCCGTGATGGACACCGCCCGGCGGATGTGCGCCGCCGCCCGAACCGCGCCCAAGGCGCGGGGACTGGATGACATCGAAACGATGGTCGTCACCGGCGATGAAAAGGACGCGCTGGCCGCCGAGATGGACCGCCTGGGCGCGGCGCTGGGCGCGCCTTCCTTTATCCGCGACGCCCGGAACGTCCGGGACAGCCTTGCGGTGGTGCTGATCGGCACCCGGCTGACCCAGCGCGGCCTCAACTGCGGCTACTGCGGCTTTCCTACCTGCAAGGGCTGCGGCGAGGCCGGCGCCACCTGCGCCTACGACCCGCTGGATCAGGGCATCGCGCTGGGCTCGGCGGTGTCCGTCGCGGCGGACTGCCGCATCGACAACCGCATCTTCTACTCCGCGGGCCGCGCGGCGCTGACCCTCGGGATGATGGACGAGCGGGTGAAGGTCATCATGGCGGTGCCGCTGTCCGCCTCCCGCAAGTCGGTCTACTTCGACAGGAAGTGAGCCCGCCAAAGCCCCGCGGGGCACAAAACCGCTTCCGGCCCTCCACCCTTGACAGGCGGCACGCGGTGCCATACAATGCTGTCGTGGTTTCATGCGCACCGGGCCCCTGCCCCGAGCCCCCGGCGGGCCCCGAAGGGAGAATGCCATGAATTCGATGGCGAACGTCGTGATAGGCGTCTACGCGGTGGCGCTGATGGCGGTGCTGCTGGCGTACACGCTGGGCGGCGCGTGCGGCAAATCCCCGCAGCGGAAACTGTACGCCGTGATGCTGGTCTCCACGATGGCAACGATGACCGCCGACATTCTCTCGCGCTTTGACGGGCTGTCCGCCCCGCTGTTCCCGGCGCTCAACTGGTGCGGCAACCTCGCGCTGTACCTGTTGGCGCCGGCGCTTCCGTCGCTCTGGGTCGAGTACGTGTACCTCCAGGTGTCGGGGAAGGACGGCGCGCGCGCCGGTGTTCACGCCGCGCTGATCGCGCTGAACGCGCTGAACACATTCATGGTTATTGCCACGCAGTTCACCGGCTGGTACTATGTGATCGACGCGGCCAACGTCTACCACCGCGGGCCCGCCTACCCGCTCTCGCACCTGATCACGGTCGTCATGATCGGCTGGGCGTACTGCGTAACGATCAGAAACCGCCACAACATCGACAAAAAAGTGCTGTTCTCGCTTTTGTTCTTTCCGGTGCCGTCCACCCTGGGCATCGTGCTGCAACTGGTGTTCTACGGCTATGCCTTCGCGCTGCTGGCCTCGGTGCTGTCGCTTCTGGTGGTGCTGCTCTACGCCCAGGACGACAGCATCTACACCGATTTTCTCACAGGCGTCGGCAATCGGAAGAAGCTGGAGGCGGTGCTCAAGGAGAAGATCGCAAAAAGCTCGCCCCGCCGGACGTTTTCCTTCGTCATGCTGGACATCGACCACTTCAAGCAAATCAACGACACGCTGGGCCACGAGGCCGGCGACCAGGTGCTGAAGACCGCGGCGAGCCTTTTGAAACGCTGCGTGCGGGCGAGCGACTACGTGACCCGGTACGGCGGAGACGAATTCTGCCTGATCCTGGACGTTTCCTCCGAGGCGGGCGTCGCGCGGGTGAACGAACGCATCCGAAGCGCGCTGAACGCGCTAAAGCAGGCCGGCACGCTGCCCTGCCCGCTGTCCTTCAGCATGGGGCACGCGGTCTACGATTTTGAGGAGCGCCTGACGGCGGAGGCGCTTTTGAAGCGGGTGGACGCGCGGATGTACGAGGACAAGCGCCGCAAGACCGCGGAGGCATAAAAAGCGCCCCGGCTTCGGGGCTTTCGCGCAAAAAACCACAGGGTTCAGGCCAGGCTTTCCCGCGGCGCGCGCCAACTTCCGCTTATTGCTGCTGCCTTCCGGCCCTGACAAGATTCGCGGCATGACGCCGCACAGGACCCAACCGTCATCACCCGTGTGGCAACGGTCATTATACCACAGCGGCGCCTTTTGCGCAAGCCCCCGGCACATTTTTGCGTCCTCGGGTCTTGTTTTTTAACGCGCGAGGTGCTATACTGGGCACAGTATGCATCACAGGGAGTTGATTTTAAGTCCATGGACCCGGACAGTTGGCCTATAGCACTGATGTTGGTAACCACCATTGCGCTGAGCGGCCTGACCTCAGCCATCGAGATGAGCTTCAACGCGCTCAACCGCGTTCGCGTCAAGAACAGCGCGGAAGAGGGAGACAGAAATGCCCGCCGCGCGCTCGTCATTCTTTCCCGCTTTGAAGAAGCGCTGACCACCATCCTGATCGTCAACAACATATTGAGCATCGCCTCGGCCTCGCTGATGACGGTGCTCGTTACGCGGCTTTGGGGCGCGGGCGCCGTGGCCTGGGGTACCCTTGTGCTGACGGTGGTGTTCTACATCCTCGCCGAAATGCTGCCCAAGACCGTGGCGCGGCGCAGGGCGGACCAGATCGCGATGAAGACGTCCGGGACGCTTCTGTTCCTCATCCGCGTGATGAAGCCCTTCGCCTTTTTGTTCACCAAGTGGGGCGAGATGATTGCGCGCCGCTTCCCCGCGCCCGGGGACCCTTCCTTCACGGAGGACGAGCTGCACGACATCATCGAGTCCATCGAGGACGAGGGCCTGTTGGAGCCCGAACAGCAGGAACTGGTGCAGTCCGCCTTTGAATTCGGCGCGATTTCCGCCGCGGACATCCTGATCCCGATGGAAAAAGTGGTCATGATCGACGCCCAGTCCACCCAGGACCAGATTGCCGCGAAGATCTCCGCCTACAAGTACTCACGCTTTCCGGTGTGGGATGAGCGCCGCGGCCGCGTGGTCGGCATCCTCCAGGTCAACCGCTTCCTGACCGCGCGGCTGACCGGCACCTACACGCGCCTGAAGGCGCTGATGATCCCCATCCGCTCCTACCGCGGCGACATGCACATCGACGACCTGATGACCCAGATGAACCAGCACCGGGGCCACATGGCGCTGATCGCGGACGAGAACGGCAAGGCGCTGGGCATCGTCACGATGGAGGACATCCTGGAGGAACTGGTGGGCGAAATCTACGACGAGAGCGACCCGGCGGCCGAGCCCGCCGCGGCGCTGTGAGGTGGCCGCCATGACGCTTCTCAACCTCGTGGCCATCCTGCTGCTGCTGCTGGTTTCGGCGTTTTTTTCAGCCGACGAAATCGCCTTTACGTCCATCAACGCGCGCCGGATGCGCCGCGCCGCCGACGAGGGGGACAAATCGAGCGCGCTGGCGATCCGCATCTACGACCAGTTTGACGACGCGCTGTCGGCCATCCTGATCGGCAACAACCTGGTAAACATCGCCTCATCGTCGCTGGCGACGGTGGTGGCCATCGGCATCGCCGGCGAGGCCGGGGCGGGCCTCGCGTCGGCCGCCATGACGGTGATCATCGTGCTGCTGTGCGAAATCACCCCGAAGATCCTCGCCAAGCGCGACCCGGACGCCTTTGCGCGCAAGACCGCTTACCCGCTCCGGGTGATCATGCTGGCGCTTCGGCCAGCGGTCAAGGCATCCCTTTTCATCGTGGACGCGCTGGCGCGGGTGCTGGGCGCGGGCGAGAAGGCCGGCCCCGCCATGACCGAGGAAGAACTGACGGCGATCCTCGAAACCGCCGAGGACGAGGGCGTCATCGACGAGGAGCGCACCGATCTGGTGCAGTCCGCACTGGAATTTGACGACCTGACCATCGCCCAGGTGCTGACCCCCCGCATCGACATGGTGGCCGTCGAGGCCGACGACGCGCTGGACGATGTGCTGCGCGTGGTCATTGAGTCCCAGTACTCCCGCATCCCCGTCTACGAGGACACCATCGACAACGTCATCGGCATCCTGCACGTCAATCTTTTTCTTCGGGAGATGGACCGGAAGGCCACCATTGACCTGCGCAGGCTGGTGACGCCGCCGCTGATCCTGCACAAGGCCCTCAAGCTGGACGACGCGCTGAAAATGCTCCAGCGCGCGCGCACCCACATCGCCGTCGTGGCCGACGAATACGGCGGCACGATGGGCATCATCACGCTGGAGGACCTGCTGGAGCAGCTGGTGGGCGAGATCTGGGACGAGAACGACGACATCGTGGAGCCCTGCGTCGAGGTGCGCGAAAACGAGTACGAGTGCAGCGGCCTGATGGGCCTGCACGAATTCTTTGACGAGATCGATTACGACGGTCGGGCCTGCGACAGCGAGTACACCACGCTGGGCGGCTGGGCGGTGGAAATGCTGGACGCGCAGCCGGAGGCCGGCCGCAGCTTTGACTTTGACCGGCTGCATGTGACCGTGGAGAAGATGGACGGCGTGCGCGTCGACAAGCTGCGCGTGGTGGTGGACCGTCCGCCGGAGGATTTTCCGACAAAATAAGCGAAGTTTTGATAAAGTGTCTGCGCGGCGGGGGATTGAAGCCCCAGCCGCGTTGACAATACGCACGCGCGACTTTATACTGTTTTCGGAAAATACACAATGAGGAGCGTCGTCCGCACAGGGCGGCCCGCCTTCGCGGGCCCGGACGCCAGAGCACATGGGCACACTTTTCTTCGCGGGCGCCGATGTGCCCGGTGTTTGGGGGCTTCTTCTCGCGCAGGGCGGGTTTGGCGGAGGCGCGCAGCCGGCGCTTCCGGTTCTTTTGTACCTCGCGCTGGCCGTGCTGGCGGTTTTGGGCGCCTGGCTGGCGGGGCGCGCGCTTTTGGACGGCCGCGCCCGGGCCTGGCTGATCCGCGAGGCCGACCGCGGCGGGGCCGGCGGCCCCCGCGCGGTGGTCGTGGTGTCGCTCTCCGAGTCCCGCCGTCTTCCGGGCGCAAAGCTTCGGGGCGCGATGCGCAGCCTGGGCCTCTACCTTTCGGGGTTCATCCGCGAGGGGGAAGCCTGCGAGAGAATCGGCCGGCGCGAGTACGGCCTGGTCCTGGGCTGCGGCGTCGACGCCGCCTTTCTGAAGCGGCTGACGGTGCTCCGCCAGGACGTGCGCTGCCTGTACATGGCCGCCTATCCGGGGCTTCTGACGGAGCGGGTGGCCTTTTGCCGTCTGCGCGACGCGGCGAACCCCCGGGAGGCGCTCCGCCGCGCCAGGGGTTTATCTTGATCGGAACGGATGGTTGAACCGATGAACATTCTGCTGATCACCACCGGCGGCACGATCGCCGCCGTGCCCACGCCCGAGGGCCTGGCGCCGGACGCGCGCGGCGGCGCGCTGCCGCAGGTGCTCCACATGCTGGGCGGGCGCTACCGGATCGAGCACGTGCCGCTGTTCAGCATGGACAGCGCCAACATGCAGCCGGAGGAGTGGCGCGCCATCGCGCGCTGCGTGTTTGAGCGGGCCGCGGGCCACGCGGGGGTCGTCATTACCCACGGCACGGACACCATGGCCTACACCGCCTCGGCGCTCTCCTTCATGCTCCGGGGGCTGAACGTGCCCGTGGTGCTCACCGGCTCGCAGCTCCCGGCCTCCCATCCGCTGACCGACGCGGTGGAGAACCTCCGCTGCGCGTTTGCGATGGCCGCCTCCGGCGCGCCGGGCGTCTATATCGCCTTTGACCGGCTGATCATGCTGGGCTGCCGCGCGGTCAAGGTGCGCACCACCGGCTTCCGGGCCTTTGAGAGCGTCAACCTGCCACCGGTGGGCCTGGTGGACGGCGAGGGCCTCACGCTGCGCCGGGAACTGATCCCGCGGCCCGAAGGGCCCTTTGCGCTGGAGGACGATCTGTGCAACGACGTGTTCCTCCTGAAGCTGACCCCCGGCTTTCAGCCGGAGTTTCTGGAAAGCCTGGGCGCGATGCGCACGCGCGGCGTGGTCATTGAGGCCTTTGGCGCGGGCGGGCTGCACTTCATCCGCCGCAACCTGGTGGAGCCGCTGGAGGCGCTGGTGAAGGGCGGCATGGCGGTGGCGGTGTCGAGCCAATGCCTCTACGAGCGCAGCGACTTTTCGCTGTACCAGACGGGGCGCAAGGCGCTGGACGCCGGCGTGATCCAGTGCTACGACATGACCACCGAGGCGGCGGTCACCAAGCTCAAGTGGGCGCTGGGGCGGACGGACGATCTCGGCGAGGTGCGGCAAATGTTCGCCACCAACTACGCCGGCGAGGTGACGCTGCCCTGACCTGAAGGCAGGCAAATCAAGCGCGGCGAGGGCCTATGCCCGCGCCGCGCTTGATTCTATGCGTCCATGCGCTTTTCCGCGCTTTAGCCGATGGTGTCGCCCTCGTACAGCGGGAATTTTTCGCACAGGGCGACGACTTCTTTCTTCACTTCGGGGATGACCGCCTCGCCCTTTTCCGCCAACCGCGCGACGAAGGACGCGATCTTCTCCATCTCCGGCTCCTTCATGCCGCGGCTGGTGACAGCGGGCGTGCCCACGCGGATGCCGCTGGTGACGAAGGGGCTGAGGGTTTCGAAGGGCACGGTGTTTTTGTTGACGGTCACGTTGGCGCGCACCAACAGATTTTCCAGCTCCTTGCCCGTGCGCCCGGTGCCGGTGAGGTTGATCAGCATCATGTGGTTGTCCGTGCCGCCGGACACGAGGCGCAGGCCCTTCGCCGTCAAAGACGCGGCCAACGCCTTCGCGTTTTTCACGATCTGGCGCTGATAGGCCCGGAAGTCCTCCCCCGCCGCCTCCCTGAAGCATACCGCCTTGGCGGCGATCACGTGCATCAGCGGGCCACCCTGGGTGCCGGGGAAGATGGCCTTGTCAATGGCCTTCGCGTACGCCTCGCGGCACAGGATCATGCCGCCGCGGGGGCCGCGCAGCGTCTTGTGGGTGGTGGTGGTCACCACGTCGGCGTAGGGCACGGGGCTCATGTGCTCGCCCGCGGCCACCAGGCCCGCGATGTGTGCCATGTCCACCATCAAAAGCGCGCCCGCGGCATCGGCGATTTCCCGGAAGGCCTTAAAGTCGATGGCGCGGGGGTAGGCGCTGGCGCCGGCCACGATCAGCTTGGGCTTGACCTCCATCGCCTGCTTCTTCAGCGCGTCGTAGTCGATCACCTCGTCGTCCTCGCGGACGCCGTAGGGGACGAAGTTGTACAGCTTTCCGCTCATGTTGACGGGGCTGCCGTGGGTCAGGTGTCCGCCGTGGGACAGGTTCATGCCCAGCACCGTGTCGCCGGGCTCCAGAAGCGCAAAATACACCGCCAGATTCGCCTGGGCACCCGAATGGGGCTGCACGTTGGCGTGGTCCGCGCCAAAGAGACCGCAGGCCCGGTCGCGGGCCAGGTTTTCGACGATGTCCACGCACTCGCAACCGCCGTAGTAGCGCTTGCCGGGGTAGCCTTCGGCGTATTTGTTGGTCAGGTGCGACCCCATCGCCGCAAGCACCGCCGGGCTGACAAAGTTTTCCGACGCGATCAGTTCAATGTGTTGGCGCTGGCGCGTCAGTTCCAGCTGCATGGCCTCGGCCGTCTCCGGATCGGCCGCGCGGATGGTGCGAAAATCAATCATGGCGCGTTCCTCCATGCCCTCGGAAGGGCCCAAATTCGTGCCCTTCCACTATACCTTTTTTTGGCCCCGCGTTCAACCCCCCTCCGGGTTTTCCCGGAAAATTTATCGAATTCCGGCGGACAATGTACGGCTTTTTGGCGGAGGCTCCGGCAAATTAACCCAAACGTAATTTGACATTCTCCCTCCGGGCCCCTATAATGGTCAAAGAAGATCAGTAACCGGAAGCAGAGGGGGTTTTCCCATGAACGCGCAGAAATTCACGCAAAAATCGCTGGAGGCGATCCAGCAGGCGCAAAACATCGCCATCCAATATCAAAATCAGCAGGTGGATCAGCCCCATCTTTTGTACGCGCTGGCGGATCAGGAGGGCGGGCTCATCCCCGAGCTGCTCAAAAAACTGAACGCCGATCCCGCGCAGGTCATTCAGGCCTGCGAGCAGTTGATCGCGCGCATTCCCAAGGTCACCGGCGGCGGAAGGGCCCAGGGCACCGTGTACGTATCCCAGGATCTGGACAGAACGCTGGTGGAGGCGGAGCAGACCGCCGAGCGCATGACCGACGAATACGTGTCGGTGGAGCACATTTTGCTGGCCCTGATGGACACTGCGTCCCCGTCGATGAAGCAGCTGTTCCAGCGGTTCAGCCTGCGCAAGGACGCGCTGCTCACCGCGCTGCAGGGCGTGCGCGGCGGCCAGCGGGTCACCAGCGACGCGCCGGAGGCCACCTACGACGCGCTGAAAAAATACGGCCAGGACCTGGTGGACCTGGCCCGAAAGCAGAAGCTGGACCCGGTGATCGGCCGGGACAGCGAGATCCGCAACGTGGTGCGCATCCTGTCCCGAAAGACCAAGAACAACCCCGTTCTCATCGGCGAACCCGGCGTGGGCAAGACGGCCATCGCAGAGGGGCTGGCCCAGCGGATCGTCCGGGGCGACGTGCCCGATTCCCTGAAGGACCGGCAGATCTTCGCGCTGGACATGGGCGCGCTGATCGCGGGCGCAAAATTCCGCGGCGAGTTTGAGGAGCGGCTCAAGGCCGTGCTGGCGGAGATCAAGAAGTCCGAGGGCAAGATCATCCTGTTCATCGACGAATTGCACCTGATCGTCGGCGCGGGCAAGACCGAGGGCTCCATGGACGCGGGCAACCTGCTGAAGCCCATGCTGGCCCGGGGCGAGCTGCACTGCATCGGCGCGACCACGCTGGACGAGTACCGCAAGTACATCGAAAAGGACGCGGCCCTCGAGCGGCGGTTCCAGCCGGTGGTGGTGGGCGAGCCCACCGTGGAGGACACCATCTCCATCCTCAGGGGCCTCAAGGAGCGCTACGAGGTGTTCCACGGCGTCAAGATCACCGATCAGGCACTGATCGCCGCGGCCACCCTCAGCAACCGCTACGTCACCGACCGCTTCCTCCCGGACAAGGCCATCGACCTGGTGGACGAGGCCTGTGCGATGATCCGCACCGAGATCGACTCCATGCCCTCCGAGCTGGACGAGATCTCCCGAAAGATCATGCAGCACGAGATCGAGGAAGCCGCCCTCAAAAAGGAGACGGACGCGCTGGCCAGAGAACACCTGGCCGAGATCCAGAAGGAGCTCGCCGACATGCGCGAGCAGTTCAAAGAAATGAAGGCCCGCTGGGAACGGGAAAAGGGCGCCATCGGCAGCGTACAGAAGATCCGCGAGGAGATCGAAAAGGTCAACGCGGAGATCGAGCTGGCCCAACGCCAGTACGACCTGAACAAGGCTGCGGAGCTCAAGTACGGCAAGCTGCCGCAGCTGACCAAAAAGCTGGAAGAGGAAGAGGCGCTGGCCGAAAAGAACAAGGACACCGCGCCCACGCTGCTGCGCGACAAGGTGACCGAGGACGAAATCGCCCGCATCGTGGCCCGGTGGACGGGCATCCCGGTGACCAGGCTGATGGAGGGCGAGCGGGAGAAGCTGCTCCGCCTGGAGGAGATCCTGCACCAGCGGGTGATCGGCCAGGACGAGGCGGTGACGCTGGTCAGCCAGGCCATCCTTCGCTCCCGGGCCGGCATCGCGGACCCCGACAAGCCCATCGGCTCGTTCCTGTTCCTGGGGCCCACCGGCGTGGGCAAGACGGAATTGGCCAAGGCCCTCGCCCAGGCGCTGTTTGACGACGAGCACAACCTGGTGCGCATTGACATGAGCGAGTACATGGAGAAGTTCTCCGTGTCGCGCCTGGTCGGGGCGCCTCCGGGATACGTGGGCTACGAGGAGGGCGGTCAGCTGACCGAAGCGGTTCGACGCAAGCCCTATTGCGTGGTGCTGTTTGACGAGGTGGAGAAGGCCCATCCGGACGTGTTCAACATCCTTTTGCAGGTGCTGGACGATGGCCGCATCACCGACTCCCAGGGTCGCACGGTGGACTTCAAGAACACCATCATCATCCTGACCTCGAACCTGGGCTCCAACTTCATCCTCGAGGGCATCGACCACAGCGGGCAGATCACCAAAGAGGCCCGCGAGGCCGTGGAGAGGCTTCTGAAGACCCAGTTCCGCCCGGAGTTTTTGAACCGGCTGGATGAGATCGTGTTCTACAAGCCGCTGACCCGCGACGAGATCGGCAAGATCATCGACCTGATGATGGCGGAGCTCAACCAGCGGCTGGCCGACCGGCAGCTGACGGTGTCCCTCACCCCCGCCGCCAAGGCGCTGATCGCGGAGATCGGCTACGACCCGGTGTTCGGCGCGCGGCCCCTGAAGCGCATGCTGCAGCGCCGCGTGGAGACGCCCATCAGCCGCATGATCATTGCGGACCAGGCGCCGCCCCGCAGCCACCTGACCGTGGATGTTTCCGGCGATGAATTTGCAATTTCGGTTTCGTAAAAACCGCCGGTATTATTTCGTTTAAGTTATGTTTTAGCACAGTTTTCTTGGCTTCGATGTGTTGACTTGACAACGACCGCGGTGTTTTGCTAGAATCGAATTGCGGAAGACGAATGAGACCGTTGTCGCGTCCGGCGCAGACTTTGAACAAGGGTTCGGAGTCGCTCGGCGCGACAACGGATTTGATGTGCCCGAAGGCAGGAAATATTGACGATAAGCACGATTTCATGCCTTTATCGCATCCGAAAGGTTCAGCTTGTCCGCATCCGGGGAGCCTATACTCTTGCCACACAAGGAAGGTACGCGCACATGCAGAGAAAATCGGCGCTGAAAGCCCGGCACAACACGGCCATGCCCTACGTCACCAGCGAAATGGCGGCGATCATGGAGCATGTCAAGGCCGACACGGGCGATGAGGCGCTGGCCCAGGGAATACACTTCAGCCCAACCGCGCTGACACTGGTCCGCCGCGTCATGATGACCGGGGGGCAAATCGTCGCGGATACGGCGCTGGCGCTCTCCGACATCGACAAGCAGAGCGCCCGAAGGCTGGGCGTTTCGACGATCTGCTACATTGATGACCCGCAGGTTCTGGCATTGGCGGAGCAGCGCCGCACCACCCGCGCCGAGGTGGCGCTGGACTTTGCGCTTTCCCAGCCCGGCACAAAGCTGATCGTGGTGGGCAGCGCGCCCACCGCGCTGGACCGGCTGCTCCGACGCCATCAGATCGAGGAACTGAGCGACCTGGTGGTGCTGGCCGCGCCCACGGGCTTTGCCAGCGTGGTGCAGCTCAAGGAGCGCATCTGGGAGAGCAATCTGCCCGCGATCGTCGTGCGCGGAAAGCGCGGCGGCACCGGCGCGGCGGTTGCCATCGTCAACGCGCTGATGAACGAATCCATCCGCCAGCTGAACCTGTAACCCTCCGGGACAAGGGGCCGCCCTGCGTAAGCGCGGGGCGGCCTTTTTTATTCCATGCCCTCCCCCGGGGCGTCACTTACCGGCCTTGCCGCGGATGGATTCGTCGATGGCGGCGGCGGCCTGCTTGCCCGCTCCCATCGCCAGGATCACGGTGGCCGCGCCGGTGACCGCGTCGCCGCCGGCGTAGACGGCCTCCTTGGATGTCTTGCAGGTGTCCTCGTCCACCACGATGCCGCCCCACTTCTGGGCCGCGAGGCCCTCGGTGGTGGATACGATCAGCGGGTTGGGCGAATTGCCGATGGCCACCACCACCGTCTCCACATCCATGACGTATTCGCTGCCCTTCTCGGGCACCGGGCGGCGGCGACCGGAGGCATCCGGCTCGCCCAGTGTCATGCGCACGCACTCCATGCCGGCCACGTTGCCCTTGCCGTCGTCCAGAATGCGGGTGGGGTTGGTGAGCAGATGGAACTCGATGCCCTCTTCCTTGGCGTGGTGGATCTCCTCCAGCCGGGCGGGCATTTCCGCCTCGCCGCGGCGGTAGACGATGTAGACCTTCTCCGCGCCCATCCGAAGGGCGCTCCGGGCCGCGTCCATGGCCACGTTGCCGCCGCCGATCACCGCCACCTTCCGGCCCACTTTGACGGGCGTCAGGTGGTTGGGGAAGTCGTAGGCCTTCATCAGGTTGATGCGGGTCAGGAATTCGTTGGCGGAATACACGCCGCACAGCGCCTCGCCCTCGATGCCCTGAAAGCGGGGCAGCCCCGCGCCGCTGCCGACGAACACGGCGTCAAATCCCTCCTGCTCGAGCAGCTCGTCCAGGAGGATGCTGCGGCCCACGATCACGTTGGTCAGAATCTTGACGCCCATCTCGCGCAGGTTGTCGATCTCCTGCTGCACCAGCGCCTTGGGCAGGCGGAATTCGGGAATGCCGTACATCAGAACGCCGCCGGGGGTGTGCAGCGCCTCGAAGATGGTCACATCATAGCCCAGCGCCCGCAGCGCGCCGGCGCAGGACAGGCCCGCGGGGCCGGAACCCACCACCGCCACCTTGTGGCCGTTGTCGGGGGCGGGCTTTCCGGGCTTTTTGCCCCGGGCCATCGCCCAGTCGGCCACATAGCGCTCCAGCCGGCCGATGCCCACCGGATCGCCCTTGATGCCGCGCACGCACACCTGCTCGCACTGGGTTTCCTGCGGACAGACTCGGCCGCACACCGCGGGCAGCGAATTGCATCCGCTGAGGATCTCGTAGGCCCTGTCCAGGTCGCCCTCCTTGACGCAGCCGATGAATTCGGGAATCTTCACCCCCACGGGGCAGCCGTTGACGCAGGGCTTGTTCTTGCAGCCCAGGCAGCGCTCGGCCTCCTGCCGGGCCATTTCGTCGGTGTAGCCCAGCGCGACCTCCTGAAAGTTTCCGCCGCGGACTTTCGGGTCCTGCTCGGGCATGGGGGTTTTGTTCTTTTGCATGTTGGCCATCAGCGCACCTCTCCCGTCAGGCGGCAGAGATGGGTCTCCTTCGCCAGCTTTTCCTGATCCATGTACATCCGGCCGCGGGTCACGGCGGAATCAAAGTCCACCTGATGGCCGTCAAAGTCCGGCCCGTCGACGCAGGCAAACTTCGTCTCCCCGCCCACGATCACGCGGCAGCCGCCGCACATGCCGGTGCCGTCGATCATGACGGAGTTGAGGCTGACGATGGTCTTGATGCCGTAGGGCCGGGTCATCTCCGAAACGGCCTTCATCATCATCAAGGGGCCGATGGCGATGACCACATCGTAGGTTACGCCCGCCTTCAGCTTTTGCTCAAGCGCCTGGGTGACGAAGCCCTTGTGGCCGTTGGACCCGTCGTCGGTCATGATGGTCAGATCGTCGCAGGCGGCGGCCAGCTCATCCTTGAGGATGATGAGCCCCTCGTTGCGAAAGCCCACGATCAGGTCCACCGATACGCCCGCGTCGTGGAGCGCCTTGGCCTGGGGATAGGCGATGGCCACGCCCAGGCCGCCGCCGATGACCGCCGCCTTTTTGTAGCCCTCCGTTTCGGATGGCCTGCCCAGCGGGCCCGCAAAATCCTGCAGGCTTTCGCCCTCGTTCAGCTGATCCAAAAGGCGCGTGGTGGCGCCCACTTTCTGGAAGATCACCGTGACGGTGCCGGCCTCTCGGTCGTAGCCCGCGATGGTCAGCGGGATGCGCTCGCCGTTTTCGTCGACGCGCAGCATGACGAACTGGCCGGGCTTGGCGCGGGGCGCCGCAAAGGGCGCCTCGACGCGCATCAGCGTGACTTCGTCGTTCAGCCTGCGCTTCTCCACAATTTTGTACATGCTCCGACTCCTTTTTCTGGTGTGCATTTATACTCGATCGCCCGCGGGCGCCGGCGCGGCGCGAAGGGCGTCGGGATACCAATGGGTGAGCTCCGAAAGCAGCCGCTCGCGGTCGGCCGCGCCCATGGGCACCAGCGGCGGCCGGGTTCTGGCGCTGGCGAGTCCCACGGCGGCGAGTGCCTCCTTGACCGGAATGGGGCTGACTTCCAGAAACAGCGCGTCAATCAGCGGGCCGAGCCGCATCTGCAGCGCGCGGCTGCCGGCGATGTCCCCGGCAAAGAACCGGTCGCACACGGCCTTCACCGCCTCGGGCACCAGGTTGGAGGCCACCGAAATCGCCCCGTCGGCGCCCAGCGCCAGCCAGGAGAAGGCGTAATCGTCGTTGCCGCAGTAGATCGCCATCCTGCCCGAAAGCAGCCGCGCGTCCTCGTTCATCTGCCGGAGGTCCGTGCCGGCTTCCTTCAGCGCGCAGATCAGCGGGTGGTCCGCCAGGCGCATCGCCGTCTCCGGCATCAGGTTCAGCCCCGTGCGTGCGGGCACGTTGTAGAGCACCACCGGGATCCCGGCCGCGTCCGCCACGCGGGTGAAGTGCTCGATCAGCCCGGCCTGAGTGGTCTTATTGTAGTAGGGCGTGACGGCGAGGATGGCATCCACCCCCAGGGCCCGCGCGGTCTGCGCCCTGCGGCACACCCGCTTGGTGTCGTTGCCGCCCACCCCCGCGATCACCAGTGCCCGGCCGCGGGCGCGCTCCACCGCGAAGGCGATCAGCGCGTCCTGCTCCGCCTCGGTCATGGTGGCGGGTTCGCCGGTGGTGCCGCATACGACGAGCGCCGGGATGCCGGAAGCGATCTGCCGGTCAATCAGGCGCGCGAAGGCGTCAAAGTCAATGGAATCGTCCGCGGCAAAGGGCGTGACCAACGCCGTGCCGACGCCGGAAAACAGCGCCTTCATAGGGAAAGCCCCCTCTCAGGTCGATAAGCTACTGTAACGACCCGGGGGACTTGCGTCATTTGTGAACGATCCAGCCCTCGTGGGCCAATAGCTCCGCCGTCAGCACCGCGCCGCCCGCCGCGCCCCGGAGCGTGTTGTGGGAGAGGCCGACGAACTTGTAGTCCAGGATCGCGTCCTCCCGCAGCCGGCCCACGGCGATGCCCATGCCGCCGTAGAGATCGCGGTCCAGCCGCGTCTGCGGGCGGTTCTCCTCTTCGAAATAGGTAAGGAATTTCTCGGGCGCGCTGGGCAGGCGGTACTTCTGGGGCAGGCCCTCGCAGGCGGCCCAGCGGGCGAGGATCTCGTCCCGGGACGGCTTGACGCGAAAGCCCACCGACACCGCCGCCATGTGGCCGTCGCTGGCCGCCACGCGGTAGCACTGGGCGCTGATGACCGGCTTTTCCGCCATCACGATGCGCCCGCCCTCCACGCGGCCCCAGATCTTCAGCGGCTCGATCTCGCTTTTTTGCTCCTCACCGCCGATGAAGGGAATGACGTTGTCCACCATCTCCGGCCAGGAACGAAAGGTCTTGCCCGCGCCGGAGATCGCCTGATAGGTGGCGACCATCACCTTCTCGAGCCCGAATTCTCGGAGCGGCTCCAGCGCGGGCACGTAGCCCTGGATGGAGCAGTTGGGCTTGCAGGCGACAAAGCCCACCCGGGTGCCCAGTCGGGTGCGCTGCGCCTCGATGACGGCCATGTGATCGGAATTGATCTCCGGGATCATCATGGGCACATCCTCCGCCATGCGGAAGGCGGAATTATTGGACACCACCGGCGTTTCCGCCCGGGCATAGGCGGTTTCCAGCGCGCGGATCTGGTCCTTGGGCATGTCGACCGCGCAGAAGATGAAGTCCACCTGGTCCGCGATCTTTTCCACGTCGGCGGCGTCCTGCACCGTCATTTCGCGGACGGCCTCCGGCACCGGCCACTCAAAGGCCCAGCGCCCGCCCACCGCGTCGATGTATTTCTGCCCGGCCGAGCGCGCGCTGGCGGCCACCACGGCCACGTCAAACCACGGATGCTCCGCCAGAATCGATACAAACCGCTGCCCCACCATGCCCGTCGCCCCGACAATGCCCGCACGGTACTTCACGCTTCGTTCCCCCCGTATCCCCACAGTATTCCGGCCGCGCCGGACGCGTTCAGGCCCTACTCCACCTCAATGGCCGGATAGCGCATCAGCATCTGCGCCGGGCGAAAGCCCGACGTGGCCGCCAGCCGCGCCGCGGCGATGAGCCGGGTCCGGACGTCGAAATAGGCCTCGGTAAGCCCCCGATCCAGAAAGTACAGCCGCGCCAGGTCCATCAGATAGCTGGCGACGCCCTTTCTCTGCCAGGCCGGGCTGGTCAGCGCGATGCCGACGACGCCGCGCCCCGAATCCGACCAGACCACCATCTCGCCCGCCAGGCCCGTGGGCGCGATCATCAGAAGCCGCGCAAAGTCCGGCAGTTTTTTCAGGCCCTTGAGCCAGGCCATGTCCCGGCTGCGGCCGAACATGGCGTTGTAGCGCTCGAGAAAGTACTTGCTCTCGTTTTCGTCGGCCAGATAATCCCGGACGATGGTGCAGCCCTGGGGCAGGTGCCGGTAGATGGGGCCGTGGCGCAGCGCCCGCACGGTGCGCACCAGGCCGTCCTCGTCGCGGTACCCCAGCGCCATCAGCGCGCCCATGCGGGCGGCGTCCCCCGGCGCGCACTCGGCGTAGACCAGCGCGGGCACGCCCGGCTTTTGCCGGGCGATGACCAGCGCGCGGGTCGTGGCCGCGCCCAGCAGCGCGTCCTCCGCCGCCGCCTCGCAGCTGGCGCGCACCAGAATCTGGTGGGGCCGTTCCGGGCACAGCGCGGGCACCATGCTCCCCTGCACGCTGGCCTCGCCAATTTTGGTTTCCAGATCGTCCAGCGCGACAAACGCATTTTCGACGTCGAGCCCAGGGGCCGCGTCGGCGTACCGTATCTTCATGCTTCCATGCTTCCTCCGTGATAGGCGCCTCAGTCGTCCTCCCACTCCACCAGCGAAGGCGGTTGCCCGGTCACGTCGTAGACGACGCGGCTGATGCCCTCCACCTCGGCCGTCACCCGCTCGACCACGCGCTCCATCAGGTCATAGGGCAGGCGAAACGCGTTGGCGCCGTTCATGGCCCGAAGCGCCAGCGTGCGGCCCATGCCACCGGAGGCGCTGCGGGTGGCCACCCCGGGCAAAAGCGCAAAATACTGGCGAATGCGCTTGTCCAGCCCGGCTTTTTGGATCTCCTCGCAGAAGATGGCGTCGGCCTCGCGGAGCATCTCCAGCCGCTCCGGCGTCGCCGGGCCCATCATGCGCACGGCCAGCCCCGCCGTGGGAAAGGGCGGGCGCTGCGCCAGCTCGCCGGGCAGACCCAACTGGTCCGCCACCTGGCGGACTTCCTCCTTGAAGAGGCGGCGCACCGGCTGAATCAGCGCCTTGAAGGGCGAATCGGCGGACAGTGTCCGGTCCATCAGCGCGGAGCCGCCCACCACGTCGGTATAGGTGACGCCCAGGCCCAGCGCGCGGGCGCCCACGCTCCGGGCTTCCTCCTCCAGCACCCGGAGAATCTCCCGGTCCACCAGCCCGGTCTTGCGGTCGGTGCCGGAAACGCCCGCCAGCCGCTCAATGAAGCGCGCGCGGGTGTCGATCACCCGGAGGCGGATGCCCTGGGGCTCCAGGCTCTTGCGGGTGAGGTCCAGATCGCCCTTGCGCATGAGACCGGTGTCCACGTGGACGCAGCTGAGCTGCTCGCCCAGCGCGCGGAACATCAGCGCGGCGCACACCACGGAATCCACGCCGCCCGACACCGCCAGAAGCACCCGTCCCCCCTGGGCCAGGCTCTGAATCTGCTGCAGCGTCTCCTCAATGAAGCGGTCAAAGTTCCAGACCGGTTCGCACCTGCACACATCCCGCGCAAAATTGCGCAGGATGCGGAAACCGTCCGGATCGTTCTGCTCGGTGTAAAATTGGAGACCAAAGAGGCGATCCTCCGCCGAAAAGGCGGCGGCGCGTCCATCCTCGGTGGCGGCGATGGCGCGGGCGCCCTCGGGCAGTTCCAGCGCGTCCAGCCGGTCAAAGTAGCGCTCGCTCTCCCCCAGGCCCGCGAAGAGCGGCACCTCGTCAAAGCGCACCTGCGCGGTGCCATTGGCCAATGCGGTGGGCGCGGAAGACCCGCCCAGCGCGTCCAGCAAAAGCCGCGCGCCGGCCCCCATCGCCAATACGGGCACGCCCAGCGCGACCAGGCCGGAAATGTCCGGCGCGGCACCGCCGTCACCCGCGATGATCACGCCCATCGGCGCGGCCGCGCGGATCATCTCGATGGGCGCGGACGCGGGCAGCACCTCGCTGTACACCTGCTCGCTGCGCACCCGTCGGGCCACGGCGCTGCCGCGGCCGTCGCCAAGGTCCAGCACCAGAATCATGTTACTCATGCCTTGCGCCCTCCCGGTCCCATCGGCTGTTGCGCCGGGCGTTGACAATCTCTATTTTGCGCAGGATCGCTCCGGTTATGTCGATGCCCAGCGTGCGCGTCAGCTGCAGGCCGTACATCATCACATCGGCAAATTCCTCTGCGATCATTTCGATGCGGGCGGGATCCTCGCCGCGCATCAGCGCGCGAACCTCGTCGTCGCCCAACCATTGGAAATGCTCGAGCAGTTCGCTCATCTCGACGGTCATCGCCATTGCCACGTGCTGCGGGTTCTGCACGCCGTCCACGCCCCAGCCCTTGCGCAGGCAGAGCGCGTGCACCGCGTCCTTCAGCGTCCCCAGCGTGGTATCCCGGTCGTTCATGCAAAACTTCCTTTTTTGCGGCTCCGGATGGCGCGCCCATGCCGACGGGGCCGCGCGCAACCCGCGGGGCGGATATCGGGCGCCCGAATGGTTCCATTATACAGATTTTTGCCGATTGCGCAAGCCGCGCTTCGTGAAAATGCGTTAACACGCGTGCAAACGCCGCCCAGACGCGGCGAACGGGCGCGAAAAAGCGCCGCGGGACCATGCGGCGCTTTGACGGATCTCCGGGAAATTTACTTGATTTCGACGGTGGCGCCGACTTCGGCAAACGCCTTCTTGATCTTCTCGGCCTCTTCCTTGTTGACGCCTTCCTTGAGGGTCTTGGGGGCGCCGTCCACCAGGTCCTTGGCTTCCTTGAGGCCCAGGCCCGACACGACTTCGCGGACGACCTTGATGACCTTGATCTTCTCGGAGCCGACGTCCTTCAGCACGACGTCAAACTCGGTCTTCTCCTCGGCGGCTTCCGCGGGGGCGGCGGCGGCGGGGGCGGCGGCGGCGACGGCCATCGGCGCGGCGGCGGACACGCCAAACTTCTCTTCCAGGGCCTTCACGAGCTCGGCGAGCTCCAGAACGGTCATCGACTCGATGGCGGAAATGAGTTCTTCACGGTTCATGATGATATCCTCCTCAAATAATGGCTGGAATTGGACTGGGGATCATTCCCCGGCTTTCTGCTTGCGCACGGCGTCGATGGCGTAGACCAGCGAACGCAGCGTCGCGCTGAGCACGCCCACAAGGCCGGTGATCGGCGCGTTCAGGCTGCCCATCATCTTGGCGATCAGGACTTCCTTCGGCGGCAGCTCGCTGAGCGCCTGCACGCCCGCCACGTCGATGGTGGCCCGGTCGACCACGCCGCACTTGACGGTGGTCTTCTTGACCTTCTTGATGAAGTCGGTGATCACCTTCGCGGGGGCCACCGCGTCCTTCATGCCGAAGGCGAGGGCGGTGGGGCCGTTCAGGAAGGGATCCAGGCCCTCGATGCCCAGCTCCTGGGCGGCGAGGCGCACCATCGTGTTCTTGAGCACGACGTACTCTACGCCCGCGGCGCGGCACTGGTTGCGCAGCTCCGTCACCTCCGCGACCGTCAGGCCGCGGTAGTCGATGAGCACCACGGAATGGGCCTTTTCAAACTTCGCACGGATGTCTTGGACGACTGCCTTTTTGAGCTCCAAATTATTGGACATTCATTACACCTCGCTTCTCGTCCCGTCTCGGACGCCTAAAAAAATCGCCCTTGCGCCAAACGCGCAAACGGCGACACACATGTCGTTCCGGCTGCGCCTCGGCGAGCGGCCCGGGGGCCTTATGCGTCTGCACTCGCTGTCTATGGCACGGCTCAATTTCTAAGCACTCGATCAATATACCATCGGGCCCGTGTTCTGTCAAGTTAAATCTGGCCCTCAAGCCCGGGCGACGGGCGCAAAAAACGCCGGGGGCCGCGATGGCGGCCTCCCGGCGTCCGGCGCGCTTAGAACTTCAGCGCGTTCAGCTTGATGCCCGGGCCCATGGTGCTCGACAGCACCGCGGAGCGGATGTAGGTGCCCTTGGCGGTGGAGGGCTTGGCCTTGATGATGGCCTCCATCAGCGTCTTGAGGTTCTCGCCCAGCTTGGCCTCCTCAAAGGACGCCTTGCCCACGGGGCAGTGGATGATGGCCGTCTTGTCGACGCGGTACTCCACCTTGCCGGCCTTGATCTCGGTGATGGCGCGGGCGATGTCCATGGTGACGGTGCCGGTCTTCGGGTTGGGCATGAGGCCCTTGGGGCCCAGCACGCGGCCCAGACGGCCGACCATGCCCATCATGTCGGGGGTGGCGACCATCACGTCAAAACCGAACCAGCCGCCCTGAATCTTGGCGATCATGTCCTCGGCGCCGACAAAGTCCGCGCCGGCGGCCTCGGCTTCCTTGGCCTTATCGGCCTTGCAGATGACCAGGACGCTCTTGGTCCGGCCGGTGCCGTGGGGCAGCACGACGGTGCCGCGCACCTGCTGGTCGGCGTGGCGCGGATCGACGCCCAGGCGGACGTGGAGCTCGACCGTTTCGTCAAACTTGGCCTTGGCGGTCTGCTTCACGAGCGACACGGCCTCTTCGGGGTCGTACTGCTTGAGGCGGTCGATCAGCTTCATGCTGTCGGAATACTTTTTGCCCTGCTTCATGAATATCCTCCTTGTGGTGTTAGCGGCGCTATGTCCTCCCACAGTATTTCGGCTGGAATCAGTCGACGACGACGACGCCCATCGAGCGCGCGGTGCCGGCCACCATGCTCATCGCGGCCTCGACGGAGGCTGCGTTGAGGTCCGGCATTTTGAGTTCCGCGATTTCGCGGACCTGCGCCTTGGTGATGTTGGCCACCTTGTCGCGGTTGGGGCGGCCGGAGGCGCTCTCAAGGCCGCAGGCCTTCTTGATCAGCACCGCGGCGGGCGGCGTCTTGGTGATGAAGGTGAAGGAGCGATCCTGATACACGGTGATGACCACCGGGATGATCAGGCCGACCTGCTTGGCGGTGCGGTCGTTGAACTCCTTGCAAAAGCCGGGGATGTTCACGCCGTGCTGACCCAGCGCCGGGCCGATCGGCGGCGCGGGCGTCGCCTTGCCGGCGTTGACCTGCAGCTTGATCATTGCTGTGACTTTCTTGGCCATGGGGGTTCCTCCTCTACATTATGTGGTGAAACGGAACAGCCGCGGCGGCTGCCCCTCCCACTCTGAAGCCCGCGCGGCGCGCGGGTATTCAGCGCATTCCACCCGGCGGCGCGGGGCCCCGGGCGCTCTTGTCGCACCGGCGCGTCCTTATTCCACCCGGACGACCTCGTCGTACTCGAGGTCCACGGCGGTTTCGCGCTTGAGCATGGGCACCATCACGCGCACCTTCTGGGCGGCGGCGTCGATGGACACCACGCGGCCGGTAAAGTTTTCAAACAGGCCCGTAAGGATGCGCACTTCGTCGCCCGGCTGAATGTCGATCCGCGTGGCGACGCGGTTCTCGCCGATGGCGTCAAAGTCCGTCTCCGAAAGCGGCGTGGGCCGCGACCCGGGGCCGACAAAGCCCGTGACACCGCGCGTGTTGCGCACCATGTACCAGGACTCGTTGGTCATGATCATGCGAACCATCACATAGCCCGGCAGCAGCTTGCGCTGAACGGTCTTGCGCTTGTTGTTTTTGATCTCGACCGCTTCCTCGATGGGAATCTTGACCTCAAAGATCAGATCCTGCATGCCGTTGTTTTCAACGGACTTTTCGAGGTTGGCCTTGACCTTATTCTCATACCCCGAATAGGTATGGACAACGTACCACTGCGGCTCCTGATGTTCTGACATATTCGCTCCTTAGGCTCACGCTCCGATAATCCACTGGGAGAACTTGGCGGCGCCGGCGTCGATGACACCGATGATGACGGCCATCGCAACCATAAAAGCCAGCACGACCAAAGAGTAGTTGATCAGCTCGGACCGGGTGGGCCAGGTGACCTTCTTGAGCTCGAAGGCCATGTTCTTAAAGCTGTTCACAACCTTCCAGAAAAGGTTTTTGAAGAACAGACCTACCTTCTTGAAGAAGCCAGCCTTCTCCTTGTTGTCGCCGGTTTCCTTAGCCATGCGCCTCACTCCTCGTCTTACGAAAACGCTCAGCGGGTTTCCTTGTGCGCGGTATGCTTCTTGCAGAAGCGGCAGTACTTGCTCATCTCCAGACGGTCGGGGTCGTTTTTCTTGTTCTTCATGGTATTGTAGTTGCGCTGCTTGCATTCGCCGCAGGCCAGCGTAACCTTGACGCGCTTATCCGATGCCACTCGCTTTCCCTCCCATTGGACGAAATTCCATCATCACAACCAAAGCCCCCAACGGGGGCAAGCTTAATAACTTTATCACAGCGGAACGCCCGTGTCAAGGCTTCACCGCCGCTCCCTGACGCGTTTTTCGTTGATTTCTTGTGAAGCGCGCTACCGGTCGGGACGCCCGCGCCGGATCTCCATGATGTTTTCGGCGCGCCGCGTCGGCTCGAACCCCAGGCCCCGGTAAAATGCCTGGGCGCTGGATGTGTAGAGCATCCACTGGTACACGTCGGCCAGCTCTGGGTGGTTCAGAATCTTTTCCACCATCGCCCGGCCGACGCCCTTCATCCGGCTCTCGCGGTCCACGGCCACGTCCATCAGGTAGCAAAAGCGCGTCTTGTCGGACAACGCGCGGGCATAGCCGATCTGCCGGTCGCCGTCAAAGGCGCCCACCAGCAGCGTGGAATTCCGCGCCGCCTTTTCCACCTCCGCGCGGGAAATGCCCGGGCTCCAGGGCATCGCGGCCAGAAGCGCCGTCACGCGCTCAAAGTCCATCTGCTCCGGCCCTTCGCGCAGCGCGAAGTTGGCCGTCAGCCCCGCCTCCAGCGCCTCCACCGCCGCGGGCAGATCGGCGATGTCGGGGATCAGCACGTCCGCGCCGGCGGCCAGGAGCGCGTCGCCGGAGAAGGACGTGGGGATCGCGATCACGTAGGCGCCCGCGGCTTTGCCCGCCTCCACGCCGCTGACCGCGTCCTCCACCACCACGCAATGGGCGGCGTTCATGCCGGCCCTCTTCGCGGCGGTCAGGTAGATATCCGGGTAGGGCTTTTTGCGCTCTACGTCGTTGCCGGTCACCACCGCGAGAAAGGTATCCAGGGGAATCCCGGCCACGCGCAGGTTGTGGCGGACCTTGATCATGTCCGCGCTGGAGGCCAGCGCCATTTTGCGCCCCTGCGCCCTGAGCGCCGCCAGCGCCGGCTTGGTGCCCTCGTAAACCTTGAGCGCCCCGTCCACCTTTTCTCCGTAGATGTCGTAGCAAAGCGCCTTCATCGGAAGCTCGAACGACCGGCCGTACTTCTCGACCACGCCGCCCAGAAAGCGGTTTTCACCCATGCCGGTAAAGGGCTTGAAGTC
The DNA here is from genome assembly GCA_040768845.1 of Christensenellales bacterium. Classification (GTDB taxonomy): domain Bacteria; phylum Bacillota; class Clostridia; order Christensenellales; family Aristaeellaceae; genus JAEZHK01. The sequence continues at coordinate 298,252 of JAXGME010000002.1, forward strand.
CTCGTGGCGCGCCGGGATGCCAAAGCGGTTCAGCGCCTCGCAGGCCGCCGCGGTGATCACCGGCTCGGAGTCCACCAGGACGCCGTCCATATCGAAGAGAATCCCCAGCTTTTTCATCCCCGCACCATCCTTCGCGTTGGTATGATACCACAGTGCCCGGGAAATTTCAACGAAATTTCGGCGCTCTTGGGCGCGGACACTGTCACATTTTCTGATAAACGCATGGAAGGCGCAAGATTTGTACAAGCTTTCTCCAGAACTGCGCTTTGAAACGGAGGTTCTTTCATGAATCAACCCGAGGACGCGCTGGGTCGCCGCGTGCGCGCGCTTGCCGTGACGCTCTCCGCCGCGGAGCGCGCGCCCATGCGTCTTTCGGCCGCGCGGCCGCGGGCGCTGAACCGCCTCGCGGCGGACGTGGCCCGCCTTTCGGGCGCGCCCGGCGCGCCCGCGATGGAGTGGCTGCGCGACAACGTGCGCCAGGTGGGCGAGAGCGCGCTGTCGCTCAGGCCCGGCGCCCCGCTGCCCGCCTCGGATGGCTGTCCCCGGGTACAGCACCTGGCCCGCGCGCTGGTGGCGGGCGGGGACGAACGGATCGCCGCCGAGCGCCTCACGGCGGCGGTGGCCGCCTTTGACGAGATCCAGCCGCTGACCATGCGGGAACTGTGGCGCGTGCCGGAAGCGCTGCGCGTTGAACTGTGCGCCGCCTTTGCGTCCGTGGGGCGGCGGGTGGTGGCCGCCCAGCGGGAGCGGCTGACGGCCGAGGACTGGGTGCTGTCCGGCGCGCGGACGGGCGCGCTGCGGGGCCAGAGATCCGGCGCGTTTTTCGAGCGGGCGCTTCAGCTTACCCACGAGCAGGACCTGCCCTCGGCGCGCCGCGCGCTGGATCAGTGGCTGGGCCGGCGCGGCGAGGACCCGGAGGCGGTGATCCGCCTCGAGCACGAACGCCAGGCGCTGGACAAGCTTTGGCTGTCCAACATCATGGCGGGCTTTCGCGAGCTGGAGGCGCTCAACTGGGCGAAGTGCTTCGACCGGCTGAGCCGCGCGGAAAAGCTCTTGCGGCTGGACCCCGCGGGCGTATACCCCAGGATGGATGAGGAATCCCGCGGACTCGTCCGCGAGGCGGTGGCGGACCTTTCGAAGGCAACGGGGCTGAGCGAGGCCGCCGTCGCCCGCGGGGCGGCGGACGAGGCGGCGGGCCTCGAGGGCGCGCAGGGCTCGGTGTGCTGGTGGCTCTACGATGACGACGGCCGCCGGGCACTGGCGCGGGCGCTGGGCGCGCCCCGGGCGAGACTGCCCCGGCTGGTCCCGGATCCCACGGGCAACGCGCTGGCGCTTTCGCTCTCGCTTTTGACGGCCGCGCTGACGGTATTGCTGACGGCGTTTCTCGGCCAGCCTCTGTGGGCGGTTCCGGCGCTGCCGCTGGCCTGGCGCTTTGCCGAGCAGATCGCCATCTTTGTCGGGGCCCGGACGCTGCCGCCCCGGCGGCTTCTGCGGCTGGACATGGAAAAGGTGCCCGACGAGGCCCGGACGCTGGTGTGCGTGCCGGCGCTTTTGTCCGGCGAATCCCGCGCCCGGGCACTGGCAGACGGCCTGGAGGCGCTGGGCGCCCTCGGCGGCGACGACAACGTGGAGTACCTGCTCCTATGCGACTTTCGGGATGCGCCCGAGCGCGAGATGGGCGACGACCAGGCGCTGGCGGCGCTGATGCGCGGGCGCGTGGCCGCGATGAACGCGCGCCGGGGCCGGGACGCCCAGCCGAAATACCACTACCTGCAGCGCGAGCGCCGCTACGCCCGCGCCGACGCCCTGTGGCGCGGCCATGAGCGCAAGCGCGGCGCGGTCAAGGCGCTCAACCGCCTGCTCATGACCGGCGACGATGGAGAATTTGCCCCCGAGCGCGCCAGCGCCCAACACCTCTATGAGCGAAGCTTCCGCTACGTGGTGACGCTGGACGCCGATACCCGCGCGCTGCCAAACGCCATCGCCCGGCTGATCGGCGCCATCGCCCATCCACTGAACCACCCGCGCGTGGAGGACGGCGCGCGCAAGGGCTACGCGCTGATCGCGCCCCGGGTGGAGCCGGGCTGCGCCCGCAGCCGCTTTGCGCGCCTGATGGGCGGCGGAGGCGGCCTGGACAGCTATCCGGTGTCGGCCTCCAGCCTGATGATGGACGCCTCCGGCCGCGGCGCGTTCCCCGGCAAGGGAATCTACGACCTGCGCGCCTTCCGCCAGGCGGCGGAAAAACTGCCCGACAATGCCATTTTGAGCCACGACCTGATCGAGGGACTGCTCTCTGGCGCGGGCCTCGCCTCCGACGTGGCGGTGTATGACGACTTCCCCGCCGCGCTGCCCGGCTACCTGCGCCGCCTCGAGCGGTGGACCCGGGGCGACTGGCAGCTCCTCCCCTTTCTCGGCATGGTGCCGGACGCGCTGGGCCGGTGGATGGTGCTGTCCAATCTGGCGCGGAGCCTGGCGCCCGGCGCAGCCCTTGCCGCGCTGATTTTGGGCCTCTGGACGGCCAACCCCGCGGCGCTGTGCGTCGGGTTTTTTTACGCCTTCCTGCCGGCGCTCATGCCACCCTCCCTGCCGTCGATCCGCCGCGCGGCGGCTGTGCTCGCGCTGCTGCCGTCGGAGGCGGCCTTCTGCCTTGCCGCCGCCGCGCGGGCGCTGTACCGGGTCTTCCGGTCCCATCGGGGGCTGCTGGAATGGGTGCCCGCCGCCGACGCGGAGGGCGCGTCCGGGCGCGATCTGTCCCTGGTCGCCGCGCGGGTCGCGGCGCTTCTGGCGCTGCCTTCGCTTTTCAATCCATCCTGGGCGCTGCCCGCCCTCAGTTTGGCCGCGCTCTTTGGGATCGCGCCGGGCTGGATGCGCCTGATCGCCGCGCCGGAGCGCGCGCCGGAGGTCACTTTGCGGGAGCGGGATCTTCTGATGGACCTGGCCCGCGCCACCTGGCGCTTTTTTGAAAGCGAGGTGCCCGAGGACGGACCGGGCCTTCCGCCGGACAACGTGCAGCTGGACCCGCCGGTGGGTCGGGCGCAGCGCACGTCGCCCACCAACATCGGGCTGTATCTGCTGGCCACAGCCTCGGCGCATTTTCTGAACCTGATTGACGGCGGCACGCTTTTGCGCCGCGCGGCGCGCACGGCGGAAACCCTTGAAAACCTGGAAAAGTGGCACGGGCACCTGTACAACTGGTATGATACCCAGGCGCTGAAACCGTTGAGGCCCCGGTATGTGTCCAGCGTGGACAGCGGCAACCTGGCCGCCAGCCTGATGACGGTGGGCGCGATGGTCGCGCCGCTGGACGGGGGGCTTTCCCGGCGGCTGGGGGCGCTGGCGGCGGGCATGGACTTCTCTTACCTCTACGACGCCTCGCGCGACCTGTTCTACATCGGCTTTGACGCGGAGCGCGGCGCGCTGTCCTCCGGCCATTACGACCTGTTGGCCTCCGAGTCCCGCATCCTGAGCTTTGCCGCCATGGCGCTGAAGCAGGTGCCGGTAAAGCACTGGTCGAAGCTGGGCCGGGGCATGGCCCGCGCCGGGAAGAGCGCCGCGCTGATCTCCTGGAGCGGCACCATGTTCGAATACCTGATGCCGCTGATCCTTCTGCGCGCGCCCGCGGACTCGCTCATCGGCCGGACGGAGCGCGCGGTGGTCCGCGCCCAGCGGACGCTGGGCGCGCCCTGGGGCGTGTCGGAATCCGGCTACAACGCCTTCGACCTATTGATGAACTACCAGTACCGCGCCTTCGGCCTGCCCAGCCTGTCCCTTCGCGGCACCGCCTTTGAGCGGGTGGTCGCGCCCTACGCGTCCATGCTGGCGCTGCCGGTGGACCCCGGCGCGGCGATCGAAAACCTCGAGCTCATGCGCCGCGCGGGGCTTCAGGGCGAGATGGGGCTTTACGAGGCCGTGGACTACGCGCCCGCGCGGCTTCCGGAGGGCGAGCCATACCGGGTGGTAATGAGCCATATGGCCCACCATCAGGGGATGATCCTGGCCTCCATCGCCAACGCCCTCTGCGGCGACGCGCTGGTTTCGGCCTTTTCCAGCCTGCCCGAGGTGCGGGCGCTGACGCTGCTTATGGGCGAAAAGCCGGCGCGGGGCGCCTTTCGCCGCGCCCAGAGTGAACCCGAGCCGGAGCCGGACCAGCCGCGGCAGGGCGTCCACACCGGCATCACCGCGACAGGCCCCGGCGACGGCCACCTGCTCTACGGCGGCGGCACCACCGCGTTTCTGACGGCGGCGGGCACGGGCTTCGTGCGCGCCAAAGGGCTGCTCATGGGGCGGTGGACGGCGCGGGAGGCCGGAGACGACGGCATGTGGGTGCACGTGCGGGTGCCCGCCCGGCGGCTGGCCTTTGCGGTCAGCGGCCTTGCGCCCCGCATGGGTCAGAACCAGCGGGTGCGCTTTGACCCGGGCAGCGTGACGGTGCTGACCCGCACGGACGAGCTGGAGTGCCGCCTGACCGAGTGTGTGTCGCCCGAAGACGGCGCGCTGATCCAGCGGCTGGAGCTGACCAGCCACGCCGCCCAGCCCCTCGAGATCGAGGTCACCGGCTGCTTCAAGGTGGCCCTCGGCGCCCAGAGCGACATGGAGGCGCACCCCGCGTTTCAAAACCTCTTTGTCCGCGCCGCCTGGGCGGACGACGCGCTCATCTTCACCCGAAAGCCGCGCCGGGGCGGCGCGCACCCCATGCTGATCTACGCGCTGGCAGCGGAGGAGCCCCTGCGGATCAGCCACGAAATCGATCTGGAAAGGCTGATCGGCCGCGAGGGCGCGCTCTCCGACGCCGACAGCCTCGCCCGCGTTTTTTCAAACGCCGCTGGCCCGACGCTGAACCCCTGCGCCGCGATCCGCGCGTCGCTTTCCATCGCCCCCGGCGCCCGGCACCACCTGGCTTTTGTGGCCGGCGTGGCGGAGGACGACGAGGCGCTCTCGCGGCTGCGCGCCCGCCACGCCTCCCCAGAGGCCGCGCGGCGGTCGCTGCTGCTCTCCGCCTCCCAGGCGCGGTCCATGCTGGACTTTCTGGGCCTCGCCCCGGCGCGGCACCAGCTTTTTCAGCGCGCCAGCCGCCTGATGCTGATGCCCGGGCGCGCCCCGGGCGCCCCGGCCTGTCCCGGCGGCTTCGGCAGCCTGTGGGCGCTGGGCATTTCCGGCGATCTGCCGCTTCTCTCCGTCCGCGTGACCGGCATCGGCCAGATGGGTCTGGTGCGCGACGCGCTGCGCGCCCACGAGTTCTACCGCGTGATGGGCGTGTGGTGCGATCTCGTGCTGATCAACGACTACGGCAACGACTACGAGCAGCCCGTGCGGGACGCGCTGCGCGACCAGGTGGCCGCCAGCCACCTCTCCGACATGGTGCTGGAACCGGGCGGCGCCTTTCTTCTGGAGGGGGCGACACTCTCCGCGGTCCAGCGCGCGCTGATCGAACGTGCCTCCGCGGTGTATCTGGACGGCTCGGAGCCGCTGGACGCCGCGCTGCGAAGCCGCCTGCGGGCGCTGCCCAACCGGCCGGAGCCGCCCCGGGCGCGGCTTCGCGGCGGATTCGGCCTGCCGGAGGCGGCCCGGGACCGCTTCAACGGCTGGGGCGGCTTCGCCCGGGGCGGCTACCTGATCGACCTTCTGCCCGGCAAACCCACCCCCGCGCCCTGGTGCAATGTGCTGGTCAACGCGCTGGGCTTCGGCGCGCTGGTCTCCGAGCGGGGCGGCGGATTCACCTTTGCCAAGAACAGCCGCGGCGGGCGGCTGACGCCCTTTACCAACGATCCGCTGCGGGAGGGCGAGGGCGAACGGCTGTGGATCTTCGACGGCCGCGCCTACGCCTCGCTCCTGCCGGAGCGCCGGGGGCTGGCGCAGCCCTTCCGCGTGGAGCACCGGCCGGGCGTGAGCCTGTTTTCCTCCGGCGCGGGCACCCTCGCCTGGACCATCGCCCAGTTTGTGGATTGCGACCTGCCCGTCAAGTGCCTGATGCTGACGCTGCACAACGCCGGCGGACTCGCCCGCACACTGAAGCTGAGCGCCGCGGTGGACTGGCTGATGGGCGTGGGCGGCCCCGACGCGCATCTGACGGGCGTATCCTATGAGCCGCCGCTTTTTCTCGCCGCCGGCGCGATGGAGGGTTACGGCTTTGCCGCGCTCCTCACCGGCGACGGCGCGCCGGCGGCGGGGCTGGAGCCGGACCCGGCGTCGGGCCTTCGCGCGCCGCTGACGCTGCCGCCGGGGGGCACGGTCCGGGCGCAGCTTCTCATCGGCTGGGCGCCCTCCCGGGAGGGCTGCCGCGAGGCGCTCTCCGCCTGGGGCGACGGGCAGATCCGGCTCGACCGCGCCCGCGCCCGCTGGGAAGATCTTCTGTCCCGCGTCCAGCCCGAAACCGGCGACGACGTGTGCGACCAGATGCTGGGCCGCTGGCTCCCGGCCCAGGTGCTGGCCGGCCGCGTCTGGGGCCGCGCGGGGTTTTACCAGGCGGGAGGCGCCTTTGGCTTCCGCGACCAGCTTCAGGACATGCTGTCGCTGATTCCCATCGAGCCGGACCTGGTGCGGGGGCATCTGATCCTCTGCGCGTCCCGCCAGTTTGAGGCGGGGGATGTGCTGCACTGGTGGCATCCGGAGCGCACGGGCGTCCGCACCCGCATCTCGGACGATCTGCTGTTTCTCCCCTACGTGGCCGCCGCCTACGTGGCCGAAACCGGCGACACGGGCGTGCTGAACGAGGAGGTCCCCTACCTTGAAGACGTGCCCATCCCGCCGGATGACGACGACTGGTACGGCACCCCCATGGTGAGCGAAACCAGCGAAACCCTCGACGGACACTGCCTCCGGGCGCTCAACCGCGCCTTTTCGATGACCGGCGCCCACGGCCTGCCGCTGATGGGCGGAGGCGACTGGAACGACGGCATGAACCGCGTGGGCGGCGGCGGCGGCGAGAGCGTGTGGCTGGGCCAGTTTCTCATCGTGGCGGCGGAGGACTACGCCGCCGTGTGCCCGGACCCGGAGGCGCGAAGCGAGCTTCTCGAGCACGCCGCCGCCATGCGCCGCGCCGTGGAGGAATCCGGCTGGGACGGCGCCTGGTACCGCCGCGCCTTCTACGGCGACGGCACGCCGCTGGGTTCCGCTCAGTCGGAGGGCGGCTGCCGGATCGACCTGATCGCCCAGTGCTGGGCGGTGGCGGCGAGGTTGGATCGCAACCGCTGCGCCCAGGCCATGGACAGCGCCTGGCAGGCGCTCTACGACCCGGAGCACCGCCTCATCAAGCTTCTGACTCCGCCCCTTGACGACGCGGCCCGGGACCCGGGCTACATCGCCCGCTACCCTGCGGGCGTGCGGGAAAACGGCGGCCAGTATACCCACGCCGCCTGCTGGGCGGTGATGGCGTTTGCGCTTCTGGGCGACGCCGCCCGGGCCTGGGCGGCCCTCGAGGCGCTGCTGCCGGCCAACCACGCTTCCACCGCCGAGGGCGCCCTCACCTACCGCGTGGAGCCCTACGTGATCGCCGCGGATGTGTACGGCGAAGCGCCCTTCGCGGGCCGCGGCGGCTGGACCTGGTACACCGGCGCGGCCGGATGGCTGTGCCGCGCGGCCGTACGGTACCTGCTGGGCTATGAGCGCCGGGGAAACCGCGCGCGCCTCTCGGCGTTGATCCGCCCGGGAAAGGCCGAGGCGGGGCTCACCGTGCGAATGGGCGCCTCCGTCTACCGGCTGCGCTGCCTGCGCGAACAGGAGGGCGTGACGCTGGACGGCCGCCCGGTGGACGGGGAATACATCGAACTCGTGGACGACGGCCGCCGCCACGAGGCGCTGTTCCCCGCGCGAAAGCCGTTGTAACCGGCGGCAAAACATGGTAGAATATTTCCCATGAGATTGGATAAACGGGTGGGCGAGGCGCTGTCCTCCCGCGCCAGGGCGCGGGAGGCGATTGCCGGGGGACGGGTGCGCGTCAACGGCGCCTTGGTGCGCGACGGCGCCCACGGCGTTTCCGACGCCGACGCGGTGACGCTGGACGGCGCGCCCGTGGGAAGGCGCGCGCCGCTCCACCTGATGCTTTATAAGCCCGCCGGCTGCGTGACCGCCCGGGAGGACCCGCGCCACAAGACGGTGTTTGACCTCCTGCCGCCGGAGATGCGCACCCGGGATCTTTGCGCCGTGGGGCGGCTGGACCGGGATGTGACGGGGCTGCTCCTGCTCACCGAGGACGGTCAGCTGGCCCACCGGCTGATCGCCCCCCGCTTCGGGGTGGAAAAGGTTTACCTGGCCCGCGTGGTGGGGCGGCTGGAAGGCGGCGACATCCTGCGCGCGGCCGAGGGCATGCCGCTGGGCGATTTCACCGCGCGCCCCGCGCACCTGGAGGTGCTCGAGGCCGCGGAAGATTTTTCGCTGGCGCGGCTGACGGTGCGCGAGGGCAAGTTCCATCAGGTCAAGCGCATGTTCGCGGCGCTCTCCCATCCGGTAGAAACGCTGCACCGGGAGCGCGTGGGCGGGCTCATGCTGGACGAATGCCTCGCGCCGGGCCAGGCCCGGCCCCTTACGGCAGAGGAAATCGCGCGCCTTTACGCGCTGACGGAGATGAACCCATGAGCGAGCATTACTTTACCCCGGACCCGTCCGCGCCCCACCGGCCCCGCGAGATCGCGGTGGCGGCGCTGGGGCTCGCCCTTTCCATGCACACCGACGCGGGCGTATTCTCCTCGGACGGGCTGGACCCCGGCAGCCGCCTTCTGATCGAATCGCTGCCGCCGCTGACCGGCCGCGTGGCGGACCTGGGCTGCGGCTGGGGCGCCATGGGCGTACCGCTGGCGCTGAAAAACCCGGGCGCGGAATTCTTTCTGACGGACATCAATGCCCGCGCCGTGGACCTGGCGCGGAAAAACATCGCGCGAAACCAGGCAAAAAACGCCCGGGCGCTCCAGGGGGACGGACTTCTGGCGCTTTCCGGCCCCTTTCAGGCCGTGATCACCAACCCGCCGATCCGCGCGGGCAAGCAGGTAGTCTACGGCCTTTTCGCGCAGGCCGAGGAAAAGCTCTCCCCCGGAGGGAAACTGTACGTTGTCATCCGCAAACAGCAGGGCGCGCCCTCGGCACTGAAGTACCTCGCGGCGCTCTTTGCAAGCGCGCGGGTGATCGAGCGCGGCGGCGGCTACTGGGTGATCGAGGCGGAAAAGGAGATGGGCGAATGAAGACCGAACGGCTGAACCGCGTGCGCGCCGGCATGGAAAAGGCGGGCCTTGTCCAAACGCTGGTTACGTCCACCGAATCGGTATACTACCTGACGGGGGCCTGGATCGAGCCGGGCGAGCGGCTGATGGCGCTTCTCATCGGCAAGGGCGAATGCCGCCTCGTCGTCAACCGCATGTTTCCCGTGCCGCCGACGGAGGGCCTCTCCGTCACCGCCCTTGACGACGCCGAGGACGGCGTGGCGGCCCTTTCGGCCTTCATCGCGCCGGGGCCGCTGGGCGTGGACAAGGCCTGGCCCAGCCGCTTTTTGCTGGCGCTGATGGAAATGCGGCCGGACGTGCGGCCGGTGAACGGCTCCGGCCCGGTGGACGAGGCGCGCATGATCAAGGACGGCGAGGAGATCGCCGCGCTTCGCGCCAGTTCCAACATGAACGACCGGGTGATGGGCCTATTGCGCCGGAGCCTCGCCGAAGGGGAAACCGAGTTGGACGCGGCGCGGCGCTACGTTGACATGGGCATCCGGGAGGGCGCTTCCGGCCCGGGCTTTCCGCCCCTCGTCTGCTTCGGCGCGGGCGCGGCCGAACCCCACCACGCCACCGGGAGCGCGCGCCTCAAAAGGGGCGACGCCGTGATTTTGGACGTGGGGCTCGACGTAAACCACGCCCTCAGCGACATGACCCGCACCGTGTTCTTCGGCGGGGCCACCGACGAAGAAAGGCGCGTCTACGACGTGGTGCGCCGCGCCAACGAGGCGGGACGGGCCGCGGTGCGGCCCGGCGCTGCGCTTTCGGAAATCGACCGGGCGGCGCGGGGCGTGATCGAGGCGGCGGGGTACGGCGGGCACTTTCTGCATCGCACCGGCCACGGGCTGGGCCTCGAGGTGCACGAGCCGCCGGATGTCAGTGCCTCAAGCCGGCACATCGCCCGGCCCGGCATGGTGTTTTCCGTGGAGCCGGGGGTGTACCTGCCCGGACGGTTCGGCGTGCGCGTCGAGGACCTGGTGCTGGTCACCGAGGACGGCTGCGAGGTTCTGAACCATCTGGATCGGGATTTTCTGATCGTGTGACCGGGCGCCGCGCTATTTCACATACCGCGGGTTGCAGGTGTGGCACTGGTAGTGCTCGTCCGTATGGCTGTCCGCCCGGCCCGGCCCGTAGCCGCGCACGATCAGCCGCGCCGCCACGGTGCAGCAGCGGTCGTGGTAGACGATGTACCGGTTTTCCGGCACGCTGAACACCACCCGCCCCCGGGGGTAGTAGTCATAGTCCACGCCATAGCGGGTCTGCTGCAGCTTTCGCCACACCGCGTCGTGGCCGTGGGGGTAGGTGAGATGGTCCCCGTAGCGCACCGCGCGCTCCAGCGGGCAGGCGTACAGGATGATCCGCCCTTCCACCACGAAGAACAGGCCGACTCGGCCCTCGAGCGACTGCATGAAACCCCTCCCCTCAAAACCCGATAAAAACGGACCCGCGCCGACGGCGCGGGTCCAATGTTGTCAGGCGCGAACCTTCTTCAGACGGACGAAGCGCGGCAGGCCATCCTCAAAGAGCAGGTCGGTCTGCCCCTGAATCAGCGGAAGCGCGTAGTCGATGAAGCCCTGCCGGATGCCGTCGCCGGTCTCGTTGATCCACTCCAGCGGCAGCTTCTTTTCGGTGTTGGCGACCACATCCAGGTCAAACAGTTTGATGCGGCACTGGTATTCTCCGTTGGGGCCGGTGACCCGCTCGAAGCCCACCATCTTGTCGGTGACGCCGGACACCGCGTTTTCCACCGCGGCGCGGCCCGCCATGTAGGATTCCTCGATGTCGGTCTTGGAGGCCGAGTGGGCGGCGCAGCGCTGCAGAAGGCTCAGCTCGATGCCGCGCACCTTGGCGCCGGTGGCCTTTTTGACTTCGCCGGCCAAAAATGCGGCCAGGCCGCCCAGCTGGGCGTGGCCGAAGCTGTCCTTGGGGGCGTTTTTGTTGGCGTACTCGGTGATGAACACGCCGTCCTTGTCGTGGATGCCCTCGGACACCGCCACAATGCACTTTTTGTTGGCGTCGTAGATTTTTTTGACGGAGGCGATAAACTTGTCCATGTCAAAGGCGACTTCCGGCACGTAGATGAGGTCCGGGCCGTTGCCCTTGAACTGGGCCAGCGCGGCGGAGGCGGTGAGCCAGCCGGCGTGGCGGCCCATGCACTCGATGATGGTGACCATGCCGGTGTCGTACACGCGGGCATCATGGTACACCTCCATGATGGAGGTGGCAATGTACTTGGCGGCGGAGGCAAAGCCCGGGCAGTGGTCGGTGCCGGCCAGGTCGTTGTCGATGGTCTTGGGGATGCCCATCACGCGGCACTCGTAGCCCTTTGACAGCATGTATTTGGAAATTTTGTTGCAGGTATCCATGGAGTCGTTGCCGCCGTTGTAGAAGAAGTAGCGCACGTCGTACTTTTTTAAGATTTCCAGGATGCGCTTGTAATCGGTTTCGTCCTCGGAGGCATCCTTGAGCTTATAGCGGCAGGAGCCCAGCGCCGAGGAAGGCGTGTGCTTCATGCGGGCCAGCTCTTCGGCGTCCTCCTTGCCCAGGTCGATCAGCCGGTCGTTGAGCACACCCTGGATGCCGTTTTCCGCGCCCAGCACACGGGTGATGGAGGGGTTTTCAAGCGCCGCGGAGATGGCGCCGTACGCGCTGGCATTGATGACGGCCGAGGGGCCGCCCGACTGCCCGATGATGCATGCGCCCTTGAGTTCGGACATGGTTTCTTCATCCTTCCATGCGTTTTTCACCCATCAATGTAGCACAAAACGCGCAAAAAGTCAATTTTTGCGCGGGTAAAATCCGATGGCGGCCGCCGGCGCTAGCAGTCCACGAAGTCTAAGAACCGATGATAGGGCGCAGAGATTTTTCTGCCCGGCACGGAGCCGGAGCACAGGCGCAGCGGCGCTGCGTCAAGCGGAGAGCGACACGGCCGGACAGGAAAAGATCCAGCCATAGCGCGGAAATTGGGCTTCGCGGACTACCAGGGTGCCTGGCGCCGTGCCGACGGGCAGGCGGCGCAGCCGCCCTCGCCGGTCTCCCGCAGCGACGCGGGCAGCTGGCGGCCCACCCGCCCCATGGCGTCGATCACCTCGTCCGCGGGCAGCGGGCTTTCGATGCCGGCGAGCGCCATGTCCGCCGCCGCCACCGCGTTGACCACGCCGAGGACGTTGCGGTACACGCAGGGCACTTCGACCAGGCCGCCCACCGGGTCGCACACCAGCCCCATCACGTTCATGAGGGCAAAGGCCACCGCGCTGGCCGCCTGGGCCGCGCGCCCGCCGGAGAGGTCCACCAGCGCCGCGGCCGCCATGGCGCTGGCCGCGCCGCACTCCGCCTGACAGCCCGCCTGGGCGCCGGAGATCGAGGCCCGGGCCGCGATCACGCCGCCGACCCCCGCGGCCGTAAAAAGCGCCCGGACCAGGTCGGCGTCCGCCGCGCCCCGGGCCTTGCCGTAGGTAAGCAGCACCCCCGGCAGAATGCCGCAGGCCCCCGCCGTGGGCGCGGCCACAATGCGGCCCATGGCGGCGTTGAGCTCCGCCACCCCCAGCGCCACCGCCATGGCCTCGCCCACCAGATCGCCCGCCGCGACCGCGCGGCCGCGCACCCGCCCGATCAGCTTCGCCGCCTGGCCGCCGGTCATGCCGGACATGGACCGGACGTCCGGCGCAAGCCCCGCTTCGGCGGACTCGCGCATCACCCGAAGGGTTTCAAGCATGCGCGCGGCGAGGGCCTCCTCGTTCGCGCCGTCCCGCTCCGCCTGGTCGGCGAGCACCACCGGGGCGATGGAGCCCTCCCCCGCCATCCGCACCAGTTCCTCGATCGAATCGGTCTTGAGCATAGGCACCTCCGGTCACAGCTTCTCCATTAATGTGGCGTCCCGCACGCCGCGGATGGCCTTGAGGCAGGCCATGGCGCTCTTCTCGGGCAGCTCGTCCACCTCCAACACCATCACCGCGTCGCCGCCCACGCCGCTTCTGAATACCTGCATGGTGGCGATGTTGACGCCCTGCCCCGCCAGAAGGCCCGACACCTGGGCGATCACGCCCGGCTCGTCCCGGTGGCGGATCACGATGGTGTTGGCCTCGCCGGAGAACTCCACCGGCAGGTCGCCCAGCTTTTTCACGCGAATCGACCCGCCGCCCACCGACGCCGCCTCCACCGTGACCGACCGGGTGCGCCCCCTGGCAGTGATGACGGCGGTATTGGGGTGCGCGTCCCGCAGCTCGACGGGATGAAAGGCGATGGTCAGCCCCGCCGCCTCCGCCAGGCTGAGCGCGTCGCGGATGCGCGCGTCGTCCACGCCCATGTCCTGAAGCCCCGCCGCGATGGCCCGGTCGGTGCCGTGGCCCCGGTAGGTGCTGGCAAAGGAGCCATAAAGCCCCACATCGGCATAGACGGGCGCCTCGCCCAAAAGCCGCCGCGCCACCCGGCCGATGCGCGCCGCGCCCGCCGTATGGGAACTGGACGGGCCGATCATCACCGGCCCGATGATGTCAAACACGTGCATGCTTTCCCCTCCCGGAAAATCGTACCATCCGCGGCCGCGCCCGTCAAGCAAAACGGCCGCGCGGCGCGCGGCAAAAAATCACGGTTTTCCCGGTTTTTTCCGGCAGCTGCCGCCGCAGGAGCCGGAATAGGGGCAGTGGTCGCAGGCGGACCGGCCGCCGGTTTTGAAAAACGCGCGCACGCCCCGGATGATGACCATCGCCGCGAGGATCAGAATGGCCGCGGCCACCAGGTAGGATATCCACGTCATGCAAAAAACAACCTCCCGATCTGGTAGACGGCGAGGGACGCCACGTAGGCCGTGCCCATCTGGATGCCGATGGACAGCAGCGTGTACTTTGCGCTGCCCAGCTCGCGGCGGATGGCCGCCATGGCGGCCACACAGGGCGGATACAGAAGCGTGAACACCAGGAAGGAATAGGCCGAAAGGGGCGTAAACTGCTGCTGCAGCATGCCCACCAGATGCCCGGTATCGGGCGCGGCGTAGAGCACCTGCAGCGTGGAAACCACCGCCTCCTTGGCCACCAGGCCCGAGAGCAGCGCCACGCCCTTGCGCCAGTCGCCAAAGCCCAGCGGCGCCAATACCGGCGCGATGAACCGCCCCAGCGCGCCGAAGATGCTCTGCTCACTGTCCGAAACAAACCGGAAACCCGGCGAAAAGCTCTGCAAAAACCAGATGAGCACGCTCATCGCAAAGATCACCGTGCCGGCGCGGGTCAGGAAGTCCTTGGCGCGCTCCCACAGCCGGCGGGCCACGTTCTTCGCCGACGGCCAGCGATAGGGCGGCAGCTCCATCAGAAAGGGGGTGTCGCCCTCGCGGAAGGCGGTCTTGCGCAGGATCAGCCCCACCAGCACCATCACCGCCATGCCCAGAAGGTACAGGCTGAACACCACCAGCGCCTGCCCCCTGGCGAAAAAGGCCGCCGCGAAAAGGCCGTACACGGGCAGCTTGGCGCCGCAGGACATGAAGGGCGTCAGAAGGATCGTCATGCGCCGGTCCCGCTGGTTTTCCACGGCGCGGGCGCCAATGACCGCCGTGGTGGTGCAGCCAAAGCCCATCAGCATCGGGATGAAGGAGCGCCCCGACAGGCCGAAGCGCCGGAGCAGCCGGTCGGTGATGAAGGCAGCCCGGGACATGTAGCCGCTGTCCTCCAGGATCGACAGGAACAGGAAGATCATCAGAATCTGCGGCAGAAAGACCACCACGCCGCCCACGCCGGCGATCACGCCCTGCAAGATCAGCGATCGCACCCAGTCCGGCGCGGCCGCGGCCGAAAGCATGCGCTCCACCCCGGCGCCCATTAGGTCGTTGATGACGTACTCCATCCAGCCGGACAGCGCCTGCCCCACCGGCCCGAAGGTGACCGCGAACATCAGCCCCATGATGGCCAGAAAAATCGGAAAGGCGAACACCTTGTGGGTCAGCACCCGGTCGATGCGGTCGGACACATCGTCCTCGGCTTCGCCCGCCGGCTTGAAGCCCGAGGCGCGCAGCATCTGCTCGATGGCGGCGTAGCGGGCGTCGGCCACGAGCGTCAGCCCGTCGATGCCCGGGTGCGCCTTCCGCCCCTGGGCAAGATAGGCATCGACGGCGGCGCGGATCTTCTCCCGCTGGTCGCCCGTCAGGTGGGCGGAGGACAGGATGGTCTCGTCTCCCTCCAACAGCTTCAGCGCCACCCATTCGGTGGGCGGCGCGTAGTCCAGATCTCCCTCATCCTCATAGCCGCCGATGTGGGCGTGGGGCGCCCTATCGGTGTGGTCGTCGTCCCGGTGGCGCGCGTCCCGGTGGGCGAAGTGTTCCGGCTCGTCAAAGGCGGAGTGGGCCTCCGCGCCGCCCAGCGCCGCCACGATGGAGGCCACCGCCATGCGCGTGGCGGCGTCGTAGCGCCGAAGGGCGCTGGGCGCCACCGGGTGGTGGGCCTGCCGGTGCAGCGCGGTGAACAATTCGTCAAACCCGGTGCGCTTCTTGGCGGAGATGGGCACCACCGGCGCTCCCAGAAGCTGCGACAGTCGATCGCAGTCGATCTTTCCGCCGTGGCGCTCGATCTCGTCCATCAGGTTGAGGGCGATCACCAGCGGCCGCTCCAGCTCCATCAGCTGCAGCGTGAGAAACAGGTTGCGCTCCAGGTTGGTGGCGTCCACGATGTTGAGCACCACGTCCGGCCGGTGCTGCGCGATGAAGTGGCGGGTGATGTTCTCCTCGATGGAGTAGGGAGACAGCGAATAGACGCCCGGGAGATCCGTCAGCGTCACCTCGTCCTCGCCCATCTGAAAGAGGGCTTCCTTGCGCTCCACCGTCACCCCAGGCCAGTTGCCCACGTACTGGTTGGAGCCGGTCAGCGCGTTGAACAGCGTGGTCTTTCCGCTGTTGGGGTTGCCCGCCAGCGCGATGACGTACTTCATGCGCCCGCCCTCCCCGTCACCCGGATGCCCCGGGCGTCCGACTGGCGGATGGTCAGCTTGTAGCCCCGAAGCGCGATTTCAATGGGGTCGCCCAGCGGCGCGCGCTTGGTCACCGTAACGCGCGTCCCCGGCGTGATGCCCATCTCCACCAGTCTGCGCTTGATCTTGCCCTCCACCATCACCTGGGTCACTTCCGCGCTCTCGCCGTCGTCCAGATGGTCCAGCGTCCGCTCCAGCATAGGCACGCCCCTCGCAGTTAGTGTATTCTAACCAAAAGAATGTATCGAAAGTTAGCTGTTTCTAACCAAGGTGATTATAGCCCCGGGCGCCGCCCCTGTCAACCGTTGCCACGCGTTAAAGTTGGATAAAATCCCGCGCGAGGCGCCGGGCATGCGGTATAATGGATGAAACTTTTCACCGCGAGAGGACCGGACATGACACCCGAACAATTTGACGCCGTGGTCATCGGCGCGGGCCACGCGGGCTGCGAGGCGGCGCTGGCGCTGAGCCGGATGGGCTTTTCGACGCTGCTGGTCACGCTCAATCTGGACAGCGTGGCGCTGATGCCCTGCAACCCCTCCATCGGCGGCACCGCCAAGGGCCACCTGGTGCGGGAGGTGGACGCGCTGGGCGGCGAGATGGCCCTGGCCATCGACGACACCCTGCTGCAGTCCCGGATGCTCAACACCGCCAAGGGACCGGCGGTGCATTCGCTGCGCGCCCAGGCGGACAAGCGGGCCTATCAGCGGCGGATGCGCCGGGCGCTGGACGAGGCGGAAAACCTCGCCCTCCGGCAGGCGGAGATTTGCGGCATTGAGGCGGAGCACGGCCGGGTGACGGCGGTCACCACCACCACGGGCGCGCGCATCCGGTGCCGGGCGGCCGTCGTATGCGGCGGCGTGTACCTGGACAGCCGCATCATCATCGGCGAATGCTCCTGGAAGGGCGGCCCCCAGGGACTTTTAAATTCGCCGCACCTGGGCGGCGCTCTTGCGGCCCTGGGCTTTTCGCTGCGCCGGTTCAAGACCGGTACCCCCGCGCGGCTGGATGGCCGGACCGTGGATTTTTCCAGGATGGAGCTGCAGCCGGGCGACGAGCCGGTGGTGCCCTTTTCCTTTCTCACCGACCGCAGGCTGGAAAACAGCATGCCCTGCTACCTCACCTACACCACGCCCGAAACCCATGAAATCATCCGGCGCAACCTGCACCGGGCGCCGATGTACTCCGGCGTCATCCACGCCACCGGCGCCCGCTACTGCCCCTCCATCGAGGACAAGGTGGTGCGCTTTTCCGACAAGGACCGCCACCCCATCTTTCTGGAACCCGAGGGCGCGGACACCGTCGAATGGTATGTGCAGGGCATGTCCACCTCCATGCCGGAGGATGTGCAGCGGGAAATCTACCGCAGCGTGCCCGGGCTGGAGCGCGCGCGGGTGCTGCGGCTGGCCTACGCCATCGAGTACGATTGCATCGACCCCACCCGCCTCACCGGCAGCCTGGCCGCGCGGGAGATCGGAGGGCTGTACTTCGCCGGGCAGGTCAACGGCACCTCGGGCTATGAAGAAGCCGCCGCCCAGGGGATTTACGCCGGGATCAACGCCGCGCTGTGGATGAAGGGCGAAGCGCCCCTGCTTTTGTCGCGGGCCGACGCCTACCTGGGCGTGATGGTGGACGATCTGACGGTCAAGGGCGTGGACGAACCCTACCGGATAATGACCTCCCGCGCTGAATATCGGCTGAAGCTCCGGCAGGACAACGCGGACCTGCGCCTGACGGAGGCGGGCTACCGGGCCGGCCTGGTGCGCCCCGAGCGCTATCGGCGGATGCTGAAAAAGCGCGAAAACACCGAGCGCGCGCTGGCGCTGGTGGGCGAAATGCGCCTCGCGGACGCGCTGCGCCGCCCGGAGGCGCGGCTGAAGCCGCTGGCCGCGGGTACGGCGCTCTCCGCCCTGCCCGACGACGCGCTGGAGCAGGCGGAGATCCTGGTCAAGTACGAGGGGTACCTGGCGCGCCAGCAGTCCCAGATCGACCGGTTCAACCGGGCGGAGGCGCTGCTCATGCCGGAGGACATCGACTACCTGTCGATCCCGGCGCTGCGCATCGAGGCGCGGCAGAAGCTGGCGGCCCACCGGCCCCGGTCGCTGGGTCAGGCGTCGCGCATCCCCGGGGTGTCGCCGGGCGACATCTCGGTATTGATGGTGCTGGTGGAGCGCCTCCGGCGCACCGGCACGGCGTAAAGGCGCATACCCTGAAGGGGAGCGTCTGGAAAGGGGGAATGTCCTTGCGGTAATTCGGGGGAACCTGCAAGCGCCGGGACTGTCCGGTCCCGCCCGGGTTGCGCGTCGCGCGGCCCGCGGCCGGCCCATCGCCGGACAGTTGACGAGGAGAGCGGTTGCGCCGGGAAACCGGCGCGCATCGAAAGATTCGGCGGATGCCGCTCGGGTGGGATGCGCCCATCCTTAAGACGCGCGGGAAAAACTGCGGGCGACCGCACAACAAAGCGCGCGTTTCACGTTTGTTTCAAAATCATAGCAGTCTGCCGCGCCGGGAAAAATGACGGCGAGGCCTTGTGCGCCGCACGCCCTGGGCGACCGGCCGCAGGGCGCCGCCGCGCGTACCCTCCCCGCGCGCGGAAATGAAGGAGCGTTTTATATGTGCGGAATCATCGGCTACACCGGGCGCGAGGACGCGGTTTCAAGGCTCATGGCGGGGCTTACGGCGCTGGAATACCGGGGCTACGACTCCTCCGGCATCGCGGCCTTCGAGGGCGGCGCGCTGAAGATCGTCAAGGCCAAGGGGCGGCTTAAAAATATCCGAGAGAAGCTCGAGGCGAACCCCATCCGTTCAAATTGCGGCATTGGCCACACCCGCTGGGCCACCCACGGCGAGCCTTCGGACGTAAACGCCCACCCCCACGGCACCGACCGGCTGTACCTGGTGCACAACGGCATCGTGGAGAACTACCTGGAGTGGAAGCGTTTTCTCGAGAGCCACGGCTACCGCTTCCTGACGGAGACCGACACCGAGGTGGCGGCCAAGCTGATCGACTACCACTACGTGAAGACCGGCGATCCCTTCCGGGCGCTGACCGAAGCCGCCGCCGAGCTGACGGGCGCCTACGCCTTCGGCGTGGTGTTCCGGGACGCGCCGGGCGTCATCTACGCCGCGCGCAAGGACAGCCCGCTGATCGTGGCGCCGGGGGAGGACGGCAGCTACATGGCCTCGGACATCCCGGCGCTGCTCCGGTACACCCGCTCCTACTACCAGCTGGAGCCGGGCGAGATTGCGATTCTCACGCCCGAGGGCATCCGGTTTGCGGACTTCTCCGGCGCGCCCGTCGAAAAGCGGCTGGAGACCGCCCAGTGGGATGTGGAGGCCGCGGAAAAGGGCGGCTACGCCCACTTCATGCTCAAGGAAATCCACGAGGAGCCCGACGCGGTGCTCCGCACGCTGCGCCCACGGGTGCGGGACGGCCTGCCGGCGCTGGATTTGCCCGCGCTGGACGCGGCAAAGCTCCGCGGCCTCAACCGCCTGATCATCGTGGGCTGCGGCACCGCGATGCACGCCGGGCTGGTGGGCAAGGGCGCCATCGAACGCCTGGCGCGGCTGCCGGTGGAGGTGGCCATCTCCTCGGAATTCCGCTACGCCGATCCCATCCTGACGGAAAAGGACCTGGTGGTGCTGATCTCCCAGTCCGGCGAAACGGCGGACTCGCTGGCGGCGCTGCGGCTGGCCAAGGCCCGCGGCGCGGCGACGCTGGGCGTGGTCAACGCGGTGGGCTCCTCGATCGCGCGGGAGGCCGACGCGGTGCTCTACACCTGGGCGGGCCCGGAAATCGCGGTGGCCTCCACCAAGGCCTTCACGGTGCAGCTGGTGGCCATGTACCTGCTGGCCCTGGCCGCCGCGCTGGCGCGGGAGACCATCGCCCCCGCGGAGGCGGAGGCCCTCGTCGGCGAGATGCTCACGGCAATTCCGGAGGCCATCCGGCAGGTGATCGGCCGCAAGGAGGAAATTCAGGCCCTGGCCGACCGCTACCGCCACGCGGAGAACCTGTTCTTCATCGGCCGGGGGCTGGACTGGGCGCTCTCCCAGGAGGGCTCCCTCAAGCTCAAGGAAATCTCCTACATTCACTCCGAGGCCTACGCCGCGGGCGAGCTCAAGCACGGCGCGATCTCGCTGATCACAAAGGGCATGCCGGTGATCGCGCTGGCCACCGACGATGCGCTCTACCCCAAGCTGCTCTCCGGCGTCAAGGAGGTCAAGGCCCGGGGCGCGCGGGTCATCCTGATCGCCCAGGAGGGCGCCCCCGACGACGGCGCGGCGGACGACCGCTTCCTGCTGCCCCGGGTCAGCCAGCTTCTGACGCCGCTGGTCAGCGCCACGATGCTGCAGCTCTTCGCCTATTACGTGGCGGTGCTCCGGGGCTGCGACGTGGATAAGCCCCGCAACCTGGCCAAATCCGTCACCGTCGAATAGCCTCCGCCCCGGCGCTCGGCGGCAAAAAGCGTCGTTTCGGCGCGGCCGCGCCGGAATTTACGCGCCCGGCCTTTCTTCAAGGCCGGGTTTATGTTATACTGTGGCCGAATCATACTGGAGGGAGTCCGTGGATGCGCATGGCCAAAGATCAAGACAGGAACCGGCGCCAGCGAAAGGGCGACGATGGCGCCGACAGCTGGATTCCGGTGGCCATCATGCTGGTGGTATTTCCGCCGGTGGGTGCCATCATGCTGCTCAAGCGCTTCCACAGTCTGACGCGCGAGGAGTCTTCGGAGCGCCGCGCAAAGTCGTCTTCCTCCGCCGGATCGGTGCTTTTGATGCTCGGCGCGCTGATGCTTTTCCTGGGCGTCCGCTCCGTTTTTCCGGCCTTATTCGCCATCGGTCTCGCGCTTCTGGCATATTCCAGCCATCTGGGCCGCACCCGCCGCCGGTTTGAAAAGTATCTCAACGTGGTGGGCCGGCGCAAGGTGATGCGCGTACGGGAGATCGCCGCCGCCATCCCGGTGACGGAGGAACAGGCCTGCCGCGACCTGGAGCGGATGATTGAGGATGGCCGCTTCCCCGAGGGCGCGTACCTGGACATGAGCACCCGCGCACTGGTGATCGACGGCCACGCGGCGGAGCCCGCGCCGGCGCGGGAAATCCACCTGCATTTCGAGCCGGAGGCGGCCCCCGCCCCCAAGGCGGAGCCCAAACCGGCGCCCAAGCCGGCGCCCGCGCCCGATTCACAGGCACCGGAGGACCCCTATATGGCCAAGCTCCGGGAGATCCGCCGCATGGACGAGCTGATCGCCAACGAGGACGTATCCCGGAAGATCCGCAGAATCGAGGAAGTCACCCGGCTGATCTTCGACAAGGTTCGCCAGTCTCCGGCCAAGCTGGATCAGATCCGCACCTTCATGAACTACTACCTGCCCACCACGCTGAAGCTGCTCAGCGCCTACGCGGAGCTGGAAAAACAGACCGTGGCGGGCGACAACATCCGCTCCAGCCGGGAGGCCATCGAAAAGATGCTCTCGCAGCTGGTGTTCGGCTTTGAGCAGCAGCTGGATCAGATGTTCGAGGCCGATGCGCTGGACATCTCCTCCGACATCACGGTGCTGGAGCGCATGATGGCCAAGGACGGGCTTTCGGAAAACCCCTACCAGCTGCCAAAGCGCCCGGCCAAGGCGAAAAAGACCGAGGAAATCACGCTGACGCTGGGCGGCGCCCAGGCGGCCCAAGCCCCCGCGGGCGCGGCGGCCCAGGCGGCGGAGGAGGAAAAGGCGTGAGCGGCGCGAGTGAAAAACACCCCTCCGATTCCTACACCGAACAGGTGCAGATCCTCACCCAGGGGACGCTCAACGGCTTCAAGCGGCTGTTCGGCGGCCAGCTGATGGAGTGGATCGACGTGGTGGCCGCGGTGGTGGCGCGGCGGCACTCTGGCCACAACGTGACCACCGTCGCCGTGGACAACCTGCAGTTTGCGGGCCCCGCCCGCGCCAACGACGTGGTGCTGCTGGCCGCCAAGATGACATACGTGGGCCGCACCTCGATGGAGGTCTGCGTCAAGACCTATGTGGAGGCGCTGGACGGTGAGCGTGAGCTGATCAACACCGCTTACCTGGTGATGGTGGCGCTGGACGAATTCGAGCGCCCCGCACCGGTGCCCCGGCTGGTGCCGGAGACGGACGAGGAGAAAGAGGCCATGCTGGCCGGCGAGCGCCGCAGGAAGCTGCGCAAGGAGCGCTGCCGCGAGAATTACTAATTGATTGGGACCGGGGCGCATGCGCCCCGGCCCCAAAGCGTCTTGGACGAACCTACGCCCCGCCCAGCTTTTCCTCGATCACGCGGGCGGTGTCCTCGGCAATGCGGCGGATCAGCGCCTCATCCCGGCCCTCGGTCATCACGCGGATCAGCGGCTCGGTGCCCGACACCCGCACCACGATGCGCCCATCCCCGCCCAGCGCCTTCTTGCCCGTCTCCACGGCCTCCTTGACGGCCGGGTCGGTGTAGAACTTCAGCTTGCCCTCCGGCGATACGCGCACGTTGATCATGGCCTGGGGGTAGCGCTTCATGATGCGCGCCATCTCCGAAAGCTTCACGCCCTCGCGGCGCAAAAGCGACAGAAGCTGCACCGCGGTCAGCTGGCCGTCGCCGGTGGTGGCGAAGTCCCGGTAGATCACGTGGCCGGACTGCTCTCCGCCGAAGTCGTATTC
Organism: Christensenellales bacterium; assembly: GCA_040768845.1. Classification (GTDB taxonomy): domain Bacteria; phylum Bacillota; class Clostridia; order Christensenellales; family Aristaeellaceae; genus JAEZHK01. The sequence goes on from JAXGME010000002.1 coordinate 321,047, forward strand.
CTCCAGCAGCATCTCCTCCAGCACGAACCGGTCGCCCACCTTGGTGGCCTCAAAGCGGATGCCGTTTTCCTCGCAGAACTTCACAAAGCCCAGATTGGTCATGATGGTGCCCACGACGGTGTTCTTGTTGAGCTTGCCGCGCTTTTTCATGTCCAGCGCACAGATGGCCATGATGAAGTCGCCGTCGATCAGGTTGCCCGCGTCGTCGATCATCAGGCAGCGGTCCGCGTCGCCGTCAAAGGCCACGCCCGCGTCCAGCGCGTGCGCCAGCACGTATTCCCGGAGCGCGCCGATGTGGGTGGAGCCGCAGTTCATGTTGATGTTGAGCCCGTCCGGATCGGCAAAGAGGATGGTGGCCTTGGCGCCCAACTCGGAAAAGAGCCGGGCCGCGGAGGCGCTGGCGGAACCGTTGGCGCAGTCCACCGCGATGTTCAGCCCCTCCAGCGAGAATGCGACGGTGGACTTCACGTGATCCACGTAGTCCTTGACGGCGCCGGGCTTTGCAATCACCTTGCCGATGTCGGCGGGAGCGGCCAGCGTTTCAGGCTGCACCCGGTCCAGCACGATGGCCTCGATGCGCTCCTCCAGGTCGTCGGGCAGCTTGTAGCCGTCGCCGGAGAAGATCTTGATGCCGTTGAACTCCGCAGAGTTGTGGGAGGCGGAAATCATCACCCCCGCGTCGGCCTTGTACTTGCCCACCAGGTAGGCCACCGCCGGCGTGGGCACCACGCCCAGCTGAATCACGTCCGCCCCCACGGAGCACAGCCCGGCGGTCAGCGCGCCGGCAAGCATGTCGCTGGAGATGCGCGTATCCATGCCCACCGCGAACACGGGGCGGCGGCGGCTGCCGCCGGAGAGCACCATCGCCGCGGCGCGGCCAATGCGCAGCGCCAGTTCCACTGTCAGCGTGTCGTTTGCCACGCCGCGCACACCGTCGGTTCCGAAGAGTCTGCCCATGCTTTATTCTCCTTTACGTCCGTCTCTGGGCGATGCGCCCGCCGTCCTTCACCACGTGCAGGGCGGGCACGACGCCGCGCACCAGCGACAGCGGGTACACCCACGCGCCGCGGCCCAGCACCACGCCGGGGTTGAGCACCGCGTTGCAGCCGATCTCCACCTCGTCGCCCACCATGGCGCCAAACTTTCTGAGGCCCGTGGCAATATCGCCCTCGGGCGCATGCACCGCGATGTCCCGCTTGTCGCTGCGCACGTTGGATGTGATGGCCCCCGCGCCCATGTGGGCCCTGTACCCCAGGATGGAATCCCCCACGTAATTGTAGTGGGGCACCTGCACCCGGTCAAAGAGCAGGCAGTTTTTCAGCTCCGTGGAATTGCCCACCACCGCGCCCTTGCCCACGATGGCGCTGCCCCGGACGAACGCCGCGTGGCGCACCTCCGCGCCCTCGTCCACGATCAGCGGCCCGGCCAGCGAGGCGGACGGGGCGATTTTCGCGCTCCGCGCGATGTATATGCCGCTCCCGCGCCGCTCATACGCGCTCTCGGGCAGGGTTTCGCCCAGCGCCAGGATGAATTCCTTCAATAGCGGCAGCGCCTGCCAGGGGTATTCCAGGCCCCGAAACAGCGCCGCGGCGATGGTCTTTTCCAGGTCAAACAGCGCCTGTGTTGCCAGATTATTGGCCATCCCGTGCATCCTCCTCGTATTTTTCTAGCGCCACGCCGCCCTCCGCGAGCATCTGGCGGGCGAAGTCGTCCGGATACCCCGCCCGGTAGACCACCCGCAGGATGCCGGCGTTGACGATCATCTTGGCGCACAGTACGCAGGGCTGATGGGTACAGTACAGCGTCGCGCCCGCGATGCTCACGCCCAGACGCGCCGCCTGGATGATGGCGTTCTGCTCGGCGTGCACCGCGTAGCACAATTCGTGGTGGGTACCCGAGGGGATGTTCAGCCTGCGCCGCAGGCACTCGCCCCGCTCGACGCATGTCCTGACCCCGGCGGGCGCGCCGTTGTAGCCGGTGGTCATGATGCGCTTGTCCTTCACGATCACCGCGCCGATCTTGCGCTCCGCCTGATAGCAGCTTGCCCACGTGGCGATGACCTGAGCCATCTCCATGAAGCGCTTATCCCACTTGTCCACGGTTCCCTCCGCCAAAGCGCTCGTTGACCTCCCGGTAGGCCTCCGGCGAGCCGATGTCGATGCATTCCCCGGTGAAGATGTAGGCGCGAACGTCCCGCCGGGTGCACAGCCACTCCGGGAAATGGCCGGGCGCGTCCGGGGAATTGCCCTCGTCCAGATACTGGCGGATCAGCGGCAGCGTGTCCCGTCGGTAGAGGTAGAGCGCGTACACGCCCACGTCGCTGGGCGGGTTTTCCGGCTTTTCCACCAGGGACAGCACCCGGTTGTCCGCCCCCAGCGTGGCCACCCCAAACTTGCGCAGCGTGTCCAGATCGTCCAGGTGCGCGGTCAGAAGCGTGTCCCGCTCGGTGCGCCGAAAGTCCGCCGCGAAGTCGCGCAGCGGAAAGGTGAAGAAGTTGTCGCTGGCGGCGATCAGGAGATCGTCGTCCAGCGCCGCCCGATCGATGACGAACTGGATGTCCCCCACCGCGCCCAGGCGGTCATCGTTTGAGGTGGTGCCGTCATCCCACACGGTAAACCGAAGGCCCGGGTACCGCGAGGCCGCGCCCCCGGCCCAGGCTTCAAACCGGGCGATGAACCGGTGGTTGGAAACGATGTGCACCTCGGTCATGTCCTCGAGGGTCGCGATCTCGGACACCAGGTAATCCAGCATGGGTTTTCCGCCGATGGGCAGCAGCGCCTTGGGCGTGTCAAGCGTGAGCGGATACAGCCGCGTGGCGTAGCCCGCTGCCAGAATCAGTGACTTCATCGTCTTTACGATCCTCCACAACCGTGCATTCGCGTGAACTCATCTGATTATACTTGCCGTGGAAGGCTTTGTCAAACCATTCCGTCCGGCGCGGCGCGAGACATGAGTTAACCCACAGATAACTTGCAAATTGTCGCGCCATCCCCTAAAATGAGGAAGTGACCGCAAAAGCGGCGCCAAAAAAGAACGAAAGGGGGCAGTCCGAATGTCTTACAGCCTGAAGTATGCCGTGGCCATCAAGCGTACCATTGCAGCCAATGGGATCATCCGTGATTCGGATTGCCGCCTTATGCACCTTCGCGATCAAAGGGCGTAGTTTCCGTCCGCCAACGCGTCGGCCATCGGGCAGCATCTGCCCGATGGCCTTTTTGTGCCTTGAGAAACCCAAAGGAGGGCCTCTCCCCCATGAAATCAAAACAGATGCGCCTGGTCCGATCGATGATGAAGGGCCACCTGGCCCGGTACCTGGGCTCCGTGCTGGCGATGGCCGTCAGCGTGTGCGCGTCGCTGGTGACGCCGCTGGTGCTGGCGGAGGCCATCGACGCCGTAATCGGCGCGAAGCGCCCGCTCCAGCTTCCGGGGCCAATCCTGGACTGGGTGAACCGGATGGGCGGACGCGATTTTCTGGTCCGCAACCTGTGGCTGATGGCGCTCGGCATGCTCCTTTTGTACCTCGCCGGCGGCTTTTTCCAATACCTTCGGGGGCGCTGGTCCGCGGAGGCCAGCGAGGACATCGCCAAATCCCTCCGGGACCGATTGTACGACCACCTGCAGCGGCTGTCCTTTGACTACCACGTCAAGGCGGAGACGGGCGATCTGGTGCAGCGCTGCACGTCGGACGTGGAAACCATCCGACGCTTTTTGCAGAGCCAGCTGGTGGAAATCTTTCGCGCGTTTCTGATCGTGGGCGTGGCGGTGGTGGTGATGCTCCGGATCAGCCCCCGGATGACGCTGGTTTCGCTGATCCTGGTGCCGGGCCTCTTCCTGTGGGCGTACTTTTTCTTCCGGCTGGTGCAGAAAAACTTCCAGAAGGTGGACGACGCCGAGGGCCGCATGAGCGCCGTACTGCAGGAAAACCTGTCCGGCGTGCGCGTGGTGCGCGCCTTCGGGCGGCAGCAGTACGAGGTGGAGAAGTTCGCCCGCGTCAACGACGACCTCTACCGCAAGCACCGGCACCTGGGCGACCTGCTGGCCGTGTACTGGCCCTCCAGCGACATGATCAGCATGGTGCAGGCCGGGCTGGCGCTGATCTTCGGCGTTTTTCTGGCCGCCGACGGGCAGCTGATGGTGGGCGAGATGACGGTATTCGTCAGCTACATCTGGATGCTGCTCTGGCCGGTGCGCCAGCTGGGCAGAATCCTTTCGGAGATGGGCAAGGCGATGGTGGCCGCGGGCCGCATTGCCGACGTGCTGGAAACCCCGGCGGAAGACGACCCGGAGGGGACGCTCACCCCTTCCGTCGCCGGCGACATCCGCTTCGAGCACGTAGCCTTCTCGTATGAAGCGATGAACCCGGTGCTCATCGACGTGGACTTTTCCGTAAAGCGCGGCCAGACCGTGGCGATCCTGGGGGCCACCGGCTCCGGCAAGTCCACCATGATGCACCTTTTGCAGCGGCTCTACGACGTGGACGATGGGCGGATCACCATCGGCGGCACGGACATCCGGAAGATCCGCAAGGAGCACCTGCGCAGCCGCATCGGGCTGATTTTGCAGGAGCCGTTCCTCTACTCCCGCACGCTGGGCAACAACATCAAAATCGCCGCGCCGGACGTGTCCGCGGAGGCGGTGGAGGGTGCCGCCCGCACCGCCCGGGCCGACGGCTTCATCCGGAACTTTGACCGGGGCTATGAAACGCTGATGGGCGAGCGGGGCGTCACGCTGTCCGGCGGGCAGCAGCAGCGGGTGGCCATCGCACGCACGCTGCTCAAACAAAACGACATCCTGATCTTTGACGATTCGCTGTCCGCCGTGGACACCGAAACCGACCAGGCCATCCGCGCGGCGCTGCGCCGCGAAAAGACCCACGCCACCACCTTCATTATATCCCACCGGCTGACCACCCTCAGCCAGGCGGACCGGATTCTGGTGCTGCAAAACGGCCGCATCGCCCAGCAGGGCACCCATGACGAGCTGATCGACCGGGACGGCCTGTACCGCCGCGTGTGGCGCATCCAGTCCCAGCTGGAGGAGGAGCTCGGAACCGACGACGCCTCGGCGTAGGGCAAAGCCCGCGCACAACCCGGGCGGGCGCGCCAAGGGCGTCCGCCCGCCGTCAAAGGAGGAATCAGGATGCAGGCGCATCTGGAGCAGGACTTTACCAAGCGCCTGGACGCGGGGCTGTGGCGCCGCGTGCTGGGCTACGTCAAACCCTTTCACCCCCACCTGGCGGCCATCATCGCGCTGATGATCGTTTGCGCGGCGATGGATGTGGTGTTCCCGCTTTTGACCCGGGAGGCCATCGACCGCTTTGTCGCCGGCGCGACCACCGAAGGGCTGGGCGGGTTCATCGCCCGATACGGCATTGCCGTCGCGGTGCAGACCGCGTCCATCGCCGGGTTTATCTTTCTGTGCGGGCGGGTGGAGGCCGGCGTGTGCCACCGGATCCGCCGCCTGGGCTTTCAGCGGCTGCAGGAGCTGTCCTTTTCCTATTACGACAGGACGCCCATCGGCTACATCCTGTCCCGGATGACCTCCGACACCCAGCGGCTGGGCGATACCATCGGCTGGAGCCTGATCGACCTGGTGTGGGGCACGGGCTTCATCGTGCTGTCCGTGGCGGTGATGCTGTCCATCAACGTGACGCTCTCGCTGGCGCTTATCGTGGTGCTGCCGGTGATCGCGGCGCTGGCGGTGTACTTTCAAAAGCGCATCCTGGCCAGCTACCGCGAGGTGCGCAAGACCAATTCCCGCATCACCGGCGCCTTCAACGAGGGGATCGCCGGCGCGAAGACCACAAAGACCCTCGTCCGCGAGGACGAGAACACCCGCGAGTTCGTGGAACTGACCGGAAAAATGCGCGCCTGCTCGGTGCGGGCGGCGGTGCTTTCGGCCCTTTTCATGCCACTGGTGATGTCGCTGGGCTCCGTGGCCGCCGCCTACGCGCTGTGGCGCGGCGGGTACGAGGTGTTCAGCGGGATCACCAGCCTGGGCACGCTGACGCTTTTCATGAACTACTCGGTGCAGATCTTCGAGCCCATCACCAACATCGCCCGCGTGTTCGCGGACCTGCAGTCCGCCCAGGCTGCGGCCGAGCGGGTGGTGTCGCTGCTGGATTCCAAGCCGGAAATCGTGGACGGCGCGGCCGTCGAGGCAGCCTTCGGCGACAACTTCCACCCGAATACGGCCAACTGGCCGGACCTTGCGGGCGACATCACCTTTGAAAACGTCTCCTTCCAGTACGGCGGCGGCGAAAAGGTGCTGGAGGACTTCAGCCTCACCGTAAAGGCGGGGCAGACCATCGCGCTGGTGGGCGAAACGGGCAGCGGCAAGTCCACCATCGTCAACCTCATCTGCCGGTTCTACGAGCCCACCGCGGGCCGCATCCTGATCGACGGCGCGGATTACCGCGGGCGGTCGCAGCTGTGGCTGGAATCTCATCTGGGGTACGTACTGCAGCAGCCGCACCTCTTTTCCGGCACCATCCGCGACAACATCCGCTACGGCCGGCTCTCCGCCACCGACGAGGAGGTGGAGCGCGCCGCCCGCATGGTGGACGCGGAGGGCTTCATCCTCAAGTTTGACAAGGGCTACGATACCGACGTGGGCGAGGGCGGCGGCCGGCTGTCCACCGGGCAGAAGCAGCTGATCTCCTTCGCGCGGGCGCTCCTGGCCGACCCGGCCATCTTCGTACTGGACGAGGCCACCTCCTCCGTGGACACCGAAACCGAGCAGCGCATCCAGAAGGCCATCGCCACCGCGCTGAAGGGGCGCACCAGCTTCATCATCGCGCACCGGCTGTCCACCATCAAAAGCGCCGACCGCATCCTGGTCATCCAGGGCGGCCGCGTCCGGGAACAGGGCACCCACCGGGAGCTGATCGCCCAGCGGGGCTACTACTACAACCTCTACGTCAACCAGTTCCGCGAGGAGCGCGAGCAGGCGCTTTTGGGGCGCGGGACGGCGCAGTAAAGCGCCCGCGGGCTTGGAAGGCCGCAAGGAAAACGGGAGCCGCTCCGATCGGAGCGGCTCCCATGGTTTTTCCTGAAGCTTTTATGGCTGGTTTACTCGACGACCTTCGTCACGACGCCGGATCCCACCGTGCGGCCGCCCTCGCGGATGGCGAAGCGCAGTCCCTCTTCGCACGCGATCGGCGTGATCAGGTTGATCTCCATCACGATGTTGTCCCCGGGCATCACCATCTCCACGCCGTCCGGCAGCTTGATGTTCCCCGTCACGTCCGTCGTCCGGAAGTAGAACTGCGGCCGGTATCCGTTGAAAAACGGCGTGTGGCGCCCGCCCTCTTCCTTCGTCAGCACGTACACCTGTCCGTAAAAGTGCGTGTGCGGCTTGATCGAACCCGGCTTCGCCAGCACCTGGCCGCGCTCAATCTCGTTGCGCTGTACGCCCCGCAGCAGCGCCCCGATGTTGTCGCCCGCCTCCGCGTAGTCCAGCAGCTTCCGGAACATTTCCACGCCCGTCACCACCGTCTGCCGGCTCTTCTCCATCAGACCCACGATTTCCACCGTGTCCGATACCCGCACCTGGCCGCGCTCCACGCGCCCCGTCGCCACCGTCCCGCGCCCAGTGATCGAGAACACGTCCTCCACCGGCATCAAAAACGGCTTGTCCGTCGCACGCTCCGGGTCCGGAATGTAGCTGTCCACCGCGTCCATCAGCTCAAAAATGCACTTGCACTCCGGCGCGTGCTCCACGTCTTCCCCGCCGTTTGTCACGTACTCCAGCGCCTTCAGCGCCGAGCCCTTCACGATCGGCAGATCGTCCCCGGGGAACCCGTACTCGCTCAGAAGCTCCCGCACTTCCATCTCCACCAGCTCCAGAAGCTCCGGATCATCCACCATGTCCGTCTTGTTCATGAACACGATGATGTATCCCACGCCCACCTGGTGCGCCAGCAAAATGTGCTCCCGCGTCTGCGGCATCGGGCCGTCTGCCGCCGATACCACCAGAATCGCTCCGTCCATCTGCGCCGCGCCCGTGATCATGTTCTTCACATAGTCCGCGTGGCCCGGGCAGTCCACGTGCGCGTAGTGCCGCTTCGCCGTCTGGTATTCCACGTGCGCCGTGTTGATCGTGATCCCCCGCGCCTTCTCCTCCGGCGCCTTGTCAATTTCGTCGTAGCGCATCGCCTGCGCCCCGCCAAACTTCGCCAGCACCATCGTGATCGCCGCCGTCAGCGTCGTCTTCCCATGGTCGACGTGCCCGATCGTCCCCACGTTTACGTGTACCTTATTCCGCTCGAATTTTGCCTTCGCCATCCCTTGGTTCCTCCCTAATCATAGTCAATCCGGAATAAATTTGGAGCGGGTGATGGGAATCGAACCCACGTGATCAGCTTGGGAAGCTGGAGCTCTGCCATTGAGCTACACCCGCGCGCCCGCTCGCGGCGGCGTGGAAAGCATAGCAAACACGCCGTCATACGGTGGATATTGTACTGAATGGCGCGGCTTTTGTCAAGCAGGAACTTTGCGCTTCGACGGTTAAAAATGGACGGCCCGGCCGCGCTACTGCTGCAGCATCCGCTGCAGCTTGCGCTTGACCCGCTGCAGCGCGTTGTCGATGGACTTGACGTGCCGGTGCATTTCGGCCGAAATCTCCTGGTAGCTCTTGCCCTCGAGGTACCGGAGCAGCACCTGCTTTTCCAGCCCCGACAGCATCTTGCCAATGCGCCCCTCGATGACGGACACATCCTCCCGGCTGATGAGCACCTCCTCCGGATTGGCTGCCCAGCCCTCGGTGATCACATCCAGGAGCGTACGGTCGGACTCCTCGTCGTAGATGGGCTTGTTGAGGGACACGTAGCTGTTGAGGGGGATGTGCTTTTGGCGGGTGGCCGTCTTGATGGCGGTGATGATCTGGCGGGTGATGCACAATTCCGCGAAGGCGCGAAAGGAGGTCAGCTTTTCCTCGCGGAAGTCGCGGATCGCCTTGTACAGCCCGATCATGCCCTCCTGCACGATGTCCTCGTGGTCGGCGCCGATCAGGAAATAGCTGCGCGCCTTGGAGCGCACAAAATTTTTGTATTTGTTGAGCAGGTACTCCAACGCGGTGCCGTCCGCCTGCTGCGCAAGCCGCACCACCTGCTCGTCGGTCATATGCTCGAATCGTTCGTACAGAACCAAGAAGCTATTCTCCTCTACGCATGCGTTCCAGCTTCTGACGGACGTCCTCCGGCAGATGTTCCAGCACGGTGGATTTACGGGGCACCTCGCGCCGGACGATGGCGGGCGGCGTGCGCATGCGCTCGACTTCCTCGATCAGCTCGCGGGAGGGCAGCCGGGTCGCGCCGCGGGCCAGCACCACCGTCTGCTCCACGGCGTCGGAGGTGGCCACCCGCACCTCCAGCCGTCCGGCCTCGATGGCGGCGGCGTAGGTGTCGCACAACCGCTCGATGTAGTGGTCGGCGGTTTCGCCGCGCCGGGTGAACACCACGCTGAGAACGCCGGCCTGCTCCCGGGTGCGCACGGGCCGGTCGGACTGCCATGCGTCAAACACCAGGATCACCTGCTGGCCGGTGTAGCCCGCGTAATCGGAGAGCATGTGAATGAGCTCGTCCCGCGCGTCGGCCAGCGGCCCCCGTGGCACGCCCTTCCAGGCGCACAGCACGTTGTAGCCGTCCACCAGCAGCAGGCGCCTGCGCTTCATTGGCCGCTCCGGGTGCGCATGACCTCGTAGAGGGCGATGCCCGCCGCGACGGAGGCGTTGAGCGAGGCGATCTGCCCCTTCAGCGGAATGGACACCACCCGGTCGCAGTGCTCCAGCACCAGCCGGGAGATGCCCTCGCCCTCGGAGCCGATGACCAGCGCCACCGGGCCGGAGAGGTCGCTTGTGCGGATGTCGCCGCCGGACATGTCGCAGCCGATCACCCAAAGTCCTTTTTCCTTCAGCTCCTGCAGCGCCCGGGACAGATTGCCGACCCGCGCCACCGGCAGGTAGGAAAGCGCGCCCGCCGCCGCCTTGACCGCCGCCGGGTTCAGCCCCGCGGAGCGGCGCTCCGGCACGATCACGCCGTGGGCGCCGCAGCACTCGGCGGTGCGGATGATGGCGCCCAGATTGTGGGGGTCGGTCACGCCGTCCAGCGCGACGACAAAGGGCGGCTCGTCCTTCTCGGCAGCCAGGGCCAGGATGGCCTCCAGTGTGGAATAAGCCGCCGCCGAGGCGTAGGCCAGCATGCCCTGATGGTTCGGGTACACCGCGTCGAGCCGCGCCCGGTCGACGAACTGCACCACGACGCCCGCCTCGCGGGCCTTGGCCACCAGTTCCCGCGCGGAGCCGGACAGTTCGCCCTGGGCCACCAGCATTTTTTCGATGGAGCGCCCCGCCTTCAGCGCCTCCCGGATGGGGTTGCGGCCCACCAGAAGGTTGTCCTCCTCCGGCAGAGCGGCCCCCTCGGGTTCCGAAGGGGCGGGCGGCGCGGGGCGCTCATACTTCGGCGCGGGGCCATGCTTCGGCGCGGGGCGGCCGTAGCGGGGCCCCTCCGGGCGGTCACCTCGGGGCTCGACGGGCCTGCCGTAGCGGGGCGAGGGCCGGTCGGGCCGGGGCGCTTCGGGCCGGGCGCGGCGGCCGTCGTCAAACACGGCGGGCGGCACGGGGCGCTCCGGCGCCCTGGAAAAGCGCGGGCCGGGGCCCTTGTCATAGCGCCTGCCGTCCCCGGGCTTTGCCTCGCCCGGGCGATCGCTCCGGGGCTTGCCGTCCCGGGGCTTGCCGTCCCGGGACCTGTCCCCCTGGAAGCGGCCGCCCTTGCCGCCGCTTCCAAAGTATTTTTCAAAACCGCGGCCCTTGCCGCCGCCCTTTTTCCCATCCATACGCTTCCCTCTCCTTACGCGCCCAGCGCGGCTGCGATCAGCGCCTCCATGCGCTCCTTCTGCTCCGTCAGATAAAGATACCCGATCAGCGCCTCCAGCGCCGTCGCCCGGTGGTACTCGGCCGGGTCCGCGTTGTGGGGCGGCGTCTGGCGCGCGTTGCGCGCGCGGCGCACCACCGCGCGCTCCTCGTCGGTCAGAAGCGGTTCGACCCTGGCCAGCGCCTCCGACTGGGCGTGGGCGCACACGATGGCCACGGCCGAGCGGTGCAGCGCGCGGATGCGGTCCCCGCCGCGCACCAGATGGTCCCGCACGTAAAAGTCGTAGATCGCGTCGCCGAGATAGGCGAGTTCGAGGGAACCGGGCAGGCCTGTCACAATAGCTTCAGGAAGCGCCCGTAAGCGGCCTTCCAGTCCTCGCCGTCGCCCTCGGGCTGGTAGGTGCCGGTGGGGAACGACCGCGCCACCACGCGCCGCAGCTCCGCCACGGTGTCCACGGCCCCCAGCGCCATCGCCTGCACCAGCAGGTTCCCGATCACCGTGCCCTCGCCCGGGCCCGCGTAGACGGGTTTGCGAAGGGCGTTGGCGGTGAACTGGTTGAGCATCACGTTTTTGCTGCCGCCGCCGACGATGTTGAGCGCGTCCACCGGGTGGTGCAGCAGGTCCTTCTCCAGCCGCTCGACGCTCCAGCGGTACTTGAGGGCCAGGCTCTCCAAAATCACGCGGATGATCTGGCCGCGGCCCCTGGGCACGCTCTGTCCGGTGCGCTCACAGTAGGCCTGCACCCGGGCGGGCATGCCCCCCGGCTGCAAAAAGCAGGGGTCGTCCACGTCCAGAATCGCCAGAAAGGGCTGGGCCCCGGCGGCCATCCGGTCCAGCGTGTCGAAGTCCACCGCGTCCTCACGGCGGTCCCACTCGCGCTTGCACTCCTGCAGGATCCAAAGGCCCATGATGTTTTTCAGCAGGCGCGTGGTGCCGTCCACGCCGCCCTCGTTGGTGTAGTTGGCTTCCATGACCGCCGGATCACAAAGGGGCGTGCGGATCTCGGTGCCCAGAAGCGACCATGTGCCGCTGGAGATGTAGGCGAAGTTTTCGCCCTCCGCCGGCACCGCGGCCACGGCGGAGGCGGTGTCGTGTTCGCACACCGCGATCACCGGCACCTCGCCCACGCCGGTCTCCCGGGCGATGCCGGGCAGCAGCGTGCCCCGGACCGCGCCGGGCTGCTCAATGGCGGTGAACAGCCCGCGGGGGATGCCGAAGGCGTCCATCAGGTCCCACGCCCACTGGCGGGCGTTGGGGTCGATCAGCTGCGACGTGGAGGCGATGGTGTACTCGGTGGCCATTTTGCCCGTCAGGAAGTAGGCCAGAAGGTCGGGCATCATCAGCAGTTTGTCGGCGATGCCGTACACCGGATCGCCCGCGCGCTTCATCGCGTAGAGTTGGAAGATGGTGTTGAACTGAATGAAGGCCAGGCCGGTGCGCTCAAAGATCTTCGCCTTGGGCATCACCTTGAAGGCCTCGTCCATAATGCCGTCGGTGCGCGTGTCACGGTAGTGGACCGGAACGCCCACCAGCGCGCCGTCCGCGCCCACGAGCCCAAAGTCCACGCCCCAGGTGTCGATGCCGATCGAGTCCAGCTTGATGCCTTCCTTTGCCGCCTTGGTCAGCGCCTGCTTCATCTCAAAGAAAAACCGCTGCACGTCCCAAACCATGCGGCCGTTCAGCGTCACCGGATCGTTGGAGAACCTGTGCAGCTCGGTCAGGCGGATGCGCTCGCCGTCAAACGAGCCCAGCATCGCGCGGCCGCTGGACGCGCCAAAGTCAAAGCCCAGCAGGTTCAATGTCTTCGTATTCATGGCACTCCCCGCTTTCTTCGTATGATGCCATTATAACAGTTTGAGGGTGTCCGTTCAACGGCTTTTTCACCGCGCGGCCAACGGTTTTTGCGCCCCCGGCGGCATACATGCATTATGCATCGCCGCGCCGCGGTTTTTCCGCAGTAATCCACAATATCCACAGGCTTTTCCACAGAAACCGCCCGGAAAACGCTGGTTTTTGGCGGATTTTTGGGAATCCCGGTGGATTATTCATGAGGAAATCAAAAAGTTATCCACAGAACGGCGCCGGTTTTTGGGGCGTTTCGTCCGGCGGCGGTCGGTTTCACCCGAGTCTTTTGCGCGCCGGGCGGCTTTTCGGCCGCCGCGCCCGGTTTTGGCGAAAAACGGGCCGCCGGAGGCGCCCCGGGCGCAAAAACTACGCGGTCCGTTCAAAGCACGGTTTCCCCAAAGTGTCCACAATTCTCCGGTCGGGCCGGGGAAAACCGGCGCGGGGATTTTAGGTACCGAACCCGTCGAGGCGCGCGGCAGGGTCGGCATTGAGCGAGAGCGGCGCCAAATCGCCCGCCATCAACCGGTAAAAGGCCGCGCTGCCGATCATCTCCGCGTTGTCGGTGCAAAGCCGTGCCGGCGGCAGAAAGACCTCGAGACCCGCCTCGCCACCGGCGCGCGCCAGTTCCCGGCGAAGCAGCGCGTTGGCCGCCACGCCGCCCGCCGCCGCCAACCGCCCGGCGCCGGCATCCACCGCGGCCCGCACCGTCTTTTCCACCAGCATTGAAACCACCGCTCGCCGGAAGGAGGCGGCAAATCCGGCCTGATCGATCACCCCGCCCTGCTGGCGGATGGTGTGCGCCTGGTTGATCACCGCGGTCTTGAGCCCGCTGAAGGAAAAATCGTACCGGCCCTGGGTGGTCACCTTCGGGAAGCGGTAGGCGGCGGGGTCGCCCGTTTCGGCCAGCCTGTCCAGCAGCGGCCCGCCGGGATAGGGAATGCCCAGCACCCGCGCCACCTTGTCGAAGGCCTCGCCCGCGGCATCGTCCATGGTGCGGCCCAGCAGGCGGTACGCGCCGTAGCCCGACACCTCCACGATGTGGCTGTGGCCGCCGGAGGCCACCAGGCACACAAAGGGCGGCTGAAGCGCCGGATGCGCCAGGTAGTTGGCGCTGACATGCCCCTCGATGTGGTTGACCGGGATCAGCGGCAGGCCGCGGCCGTAGGCAAAGGCCTTCGCCCAACTGACGCCGGTCAAAAGCGCGCCCACGAGCCCCGGCCCGTATGTGACCGCCACCGCGTCGATTTCTTCCATTGATAACCCCGCCCGGGACAGCGCCTCCGCCGCCAGATGATCCAGCGCCTCCACGTGCATGCGGGACGCGATCTCCGGCACCACGCCTCCGTAGAGGGCGTGGGAATCAATCTGGGAGGCGATGACCCCCGAGCGCACCGTCCGTCCGTCTTCGACCACGGCCGCGGCGGTTTCGTCACAGGAGGACTCAATGGCGAGTATGGTCGCCCGGCCCGCCCGGCGGAGCGCCTCCGCCCGGAGCCGCGCGCATTCCTGATAGATCATGTCGTTTCCCTCCGGCGCATTTGGCGCGCGATGGCCACGGGAAGCCCCCAGGCGCACGCAAGCGCGGTCTGGGCAACCAGCACTCCACCCAGCGCGTGCACCGCCACCGCCGCAAAGAATTTTTCCGGCAGCATGCGGATCATGAGATCGGTCTCGGGGTTCATAAGCCACAGATCGTTTGAAAACAGCGCCGCGTGAAAGCTCCGGAAGGCGCCGTCAAAGTCCGCGGCCGCCCAGATCCCGAAGGCCGCGATGAGCGCCAGCCAGAAGACCTGCCCCGTCAGGCCCGCCCGCTTGAGCCGCCGGGCCCAGCCCCGGCCAAGAAGCCCCGCGGCCAGCAGCCCGAGGCCCAGCGCGCCCAGCGCCGCGCCGATGCGCCGCGCCAGGAAAAACAGCGCCCGCACGTCCTGCATGTGGGCAATCTCCCGCTCGTTGAACACCGCCTGCGCCGCGCCGTTCACCGTCGCGGTCATGGCAAGGTCCGCCCGCGCGCCCTTTAAATAGTCCACCAGCATGTCGCCGATGCCAAAGAGCGCGGCCTCGTCGACGCCCGCCGCCCGGGCGGAGCCCAGCGCCGCGTACAGCCGCCGGTGGTACGCCCCGTCCAGCGCGCTCCGGTCAAAGGCCCAGAGCATCAGCGCCGGCGTCAGCAGCAGCATGCCCAGCACCGCCATCAGGCTCCGAAGCCCATTTGAGGGGGTACGCACCGGCAATCCGCCTCACTTTTCACAGTACTTCGGTCTGTTTTCGACGGAATCCGTCAAAAACAGACCGTTGTTCGGTTTATAACTCACAGTTTCTGCAGGTACGCAGTCACAAAACCCTCCAGATCCCCGTCCATGACGGCGTCGATATCGCCCATTTCATGGCCGGTGCGGTGGTCCTTGACCAGCGTGTAGGGTTGGAACACGTAGGAGCGAATCTGGCTGCCCCACTCAATCTTCTTGAGCTCGCCCTTGATGTCGCCCATCTGCTCCTGCCGCTCGCGCTCCTTGAGCTCGGCCAACCGCGCCCGCAGCATGCGAAAGCAGGTTTCCTTGTTCTGCAGCTGCGACCGCTCGTTCTGACACTGCACGACGACGCCGGTGGGCAGGTGGGTAATGCGCACGGCGGAGTCCGTCCGGTTGACGTGCTGGCCGCCCTTGCCCGAGGAACGGTAGGTATCGATGCGCAGGTCGTCGCCCTTGATTTCGGTTTCGCCGCTGTCGTCGATGACGGGCGCCACATCCAAAGAGGCGAAGGACGTATGACGCCGGGCGGCGGCGTCGAAGGGCGAAATGCGCACCAGCCGGTGCACGCCGCGCTCGCTCTTCAAAAAGCCGTAGGCGTAGTCGCCGCTGATTTCGAAGGTGACCGACTTGATGCCGGCCTCGTCGCCCTCGAGAAAGTCCAGCTCCTTCACCGAAAAGCCCATGCGCTCCGCGAAACGGGTGTACATGCGGTAGAGCATCTGGCACCAGTCCTGGGCCTCGGTGCCGCCAGCGCCGGCGTGCAGCGACAGGATGCAGTCGTTCTGGTCGTACTCGCCGGAGAGCAGCGTGGTCAGCCGGAGGGCCTCCAGGTCCTTGTGCATCGCGGCGATCTCCGCGGCGATCTCCGGCACCAGCGAGGCGTCGTCCTCCTCGTCGGCCAGGCCGATCAAAACCTCCAGATCGTCGGCGCGCCGGTTGAGCGAGCGGAAGTGCTCCAGCCGGGATTCCGCGGCGTGGGCCTTGCGGTTGACCTTCTGGGCCCGCTCAAGGTCATCCCAGAAGCCGGGCGAACCCATGTCCTCCTGGTATTCGGTCAGTTGTTCCTCAAGGTGAGCCACGTCAAAGTGAGTCACCTGCCTCTCGGATCAGCTTGCGGATGGCGATGAGATCCTGCTTGAAGCCATCGGTTTCGATCATGAGTTCACATCCTTATAAAATTATCGCGCCGGGAAACGTCCGTGATCCCCACGAAGGGGCGCGCGGCAAGGGTGCGGCGCTACTGCCCCTTCCCGCAGCACTCCTTGTACTTCTTGCCGCTGCCGCAGGGGCAGGGCGCGTTGCGGCCCACCTTTTCGCCCGCCTTGACCGGCTTTTTGGCGGACGCGCCCGCGTCCGAGCCGCCATGGGTGGCCGCGGTGGGGGTGGCCGCCTCCCTGCGCTCCGGCGGGCGCACCAGCGTCGCCATATACAGCCGCCGGAGGGTATCCTCCTGGATCATGCGGCTCATTTCCTCGAACATGTTGAACCCCTCGATCTTGTACTCGACGATGGGGTCCTTATGGCCGTAGGCGCGCAGGCCGATGCCGTCGCGCAGCTGGTCCATGGCGTCGATGTGGTCCATCCAGCGGCGGTCCACCGCGCCCAGGAGCGCCACGCGCTCAAACTCGCGCATGTCGATGCCGATTTCGGAGATCATCTTCTCCCGTTCGCGGTAGAAATCGGCGCTGCGCTCGATCAGCGCCTGCCGGAATTCGTCGCGGTCGCGGCGCTCGAGCGAACCGAATGCAGCCTGGACGTCGCCGGGCTTCAGGCAGATGCGCTCAAGGTATTCCGCGACGCCGGGGACATCCCAGGTGGTATCGTCCTGGGCGTTGACGGCCAGGCGCTCCAGCGCGTCGGCGATCAGCGACTCCCGGAGGCCGTCGATGTGGCTGGAAATGCTGTCCCCCTCCAGCACCTCGCGGCGCTGACGGTAGATCAGTTCGCGCTGCTGGTTCATCACGTCGTCAAATTGCAGCACGCTCTTTCGGATGTCGAAGTTCCGGGCCTCGACCTTCTTCTGCGCGCCCTCGATCTGCTTGGAGAGGATGCCGTACTCGATCGCCTGGCCCTCCTCGATCTTCAGCCGCTCGATCAGCGGCTGGATGCGGTCGGAGCCGAACAGGCGCATCAAATCGTCCTCCAGCGAGATGAAGAACTGGCTGGAGCCCGGATCGCCCTGGCGGCCGGCGCGGCCGCGCAGCTGGTTGTCGATGCGGCGGGATTCGTGGCGCTCGGTGCCCAGAATGTGCAATCCGCCCAGCCGGATCACCTCTTCGTGCTCGCGGTCGGTCTCCTGGCGGTACTGGGCGTAGAGCTCCCGGAAGCGCTTCCGGGCTTCCTTGACCTCGTCGGGCACGTTTTCCGCGTGGCCGATGGCCTCCTCGATCAGCGTCTCCTCGTAGCCCAGCTGCTTCATGCGGTGGCGGGCCATGAATTCCGGGTTGCCGCCCAGGAGGATGTCGGTGCCGCGGCCGGCCATGTTGGTGGCGATGGTGACGGCGCCGCGCTTGCCGGCCTGGGCGATGATCTCCGCCTCTTTTTCGTGAAACTTCGCGTTCAGCACCACGTGGGGAACGCCGCGGTTTTCCAAAAGGCGGCTGACGTGCTCGCTCTTTTCCACCGATACGGTGCCCACCAGCACCGGCTGGCCGGACTTGTGGCACCGCTCCACCTCGTCGGCCACCGCCAGGAACTTGCCCTTTTCGGTGGTGTAGACGGAGTCGTTCTTGTCCAAGCGGATCATGGGCTTGTTGGTGGGGATGACCACCACGTCCAGCCGGTAGATGCCCTGGAACTCGTCCTCCTCGGTCTTGGCGGTACCGGTCATGCCGGCGAGCTTTTTGTACATGCGGAAGTAGTTCTGGAAGGTGATGGTGGCCAGGGTCTTGCTCTCCCGCTCCACCTTCACGTGCTCCTTGGCCTCGATGGCCTGGTGCAGTCCGTCGGAGTAGCGCCGGCCGGTCATCAGGCGGCCGGTGAACTCGTCCACGATGACCACCTGGCCGTCCTTGACCACATAGTCCACGTCCCGCTTCATCATGGTGTTGGCCTTCAGCGCCTGCAGGATGTGGTGGTGCAGCTCGGTGTTGGCGGCATCGGTCAGGTTCTCCACGCCAAAGGACTGCTCCGCCTTGCGCACGCCCTCCTCGGTGAGCACCACCGTCTTCTGCTTCTCGTCGCGGGTGTAGTCCTGCTCGTTTTGCAGGCGCTGCACAAAGCGATCGGCCCGGGCGTACATTTCGGTGGACTTGTCGCCCTGGCCGGAGATGATCAGCGGCGTTCTGGCCTCGTCGATCAGGATGGAGTCCACCTCGTCCACGATGGCGTAGTTGAGCCCCCGCTGCACCATGCGCTCCTTATAGGTTGCCATGTTGTCGCGCAGGTAGTCAAAGCCCAGTTCGTTGTTGGTGGCGTAGGTGATGTCCGCGGCGTAGGCGGCCTTGCGCGCCTCGGAGGGCATGTCGTGCTCGACGAGGCCCACCGTCAGCCCCAGGAAGCGGTGGATCTTGCCCATCCACTCGGAATGGAACCGGGCCAGGTAGTCGTTGACGGTGACCACGTGAACCCCCTCGCCGGAGAGGGCGTTGAGGTAGGAGGGCAGTACGGCGGTCAGCGTCTTGCCCTCGCCGGTGCGCATCTCCGCGATGCGGCCCTGATGCAGCACGATGGCGCCGATCAGCTGCACGGGAAAGGGGCGCTGGCCCAGGGTGCGCACCGCGGCCTCGCGCACGGTGGCGTAGGCTTCGGGCAAGAGGTCGTCCAGCGTTTCACCGTCCTTCAGCCGCTGGCGAAACAGCGCCGTCTGGCCGCAGAGCTCGTCGTCGGTCATCGCCTGCATCCGGGGCTCCAGCTGATCGATCTTGTCCACCATCGGCTTCAGCCGGCGGATCTCCGCCTCGTTGGAGCCCTTCAAAAAACTCTTCAGAAAATCAAGCATGCGTTCTATCCTCCGGGATTCATGGGTGCCAATCGCGTCATTATACCACAGTCCTGGTTAAGGTTCAAAGGCGGGCAGTTTCTCCACCGCCCGGGCGCGCCCTTCGCGCAGTGCGGCGATCAGCTCGTCCATCGTGGCGACCGGCGCGTCCAGCCGCATGGCGCCGTAGCCGACGCGGGAAACATCGTGGGCGTCCGCGCCCGCCATTTGGACGAGGCCCGTCCTTTCGGCGAGGGCCAGCGCCTTATGGTTCCAGGCGGGGTCGGCGTTGCCGGCGTTGAATACCTCGATGGCGTCCATCTCGTCGGTGATGGGCGTAAAGTGCGGAATGTAGCAGGCCTCCCGGAAGGGGTGGGCGTGGCACACAAAGCCGCCCGCCCGGCGCACCGCCCGAAGGTATTCCCGGGCGCCCAGGCGGTCGATGCCGGGGTGGTCCAGAAGGAAGTCCTCGCCCAGCCCATAGGTCAGGTACTCCGGGCCGCCGGTGTAGGTCTCCCAGCCAAAGAATACGGCAAGGCCAATCCTGTCGCCCTCGGCCTTCGCGGCGCGGTAGCCCTTCATCAGCGCGTCGACCTTTTCCGGCCAGCGGGCGAAGGGGTTCACGCGGATGTTGGCGTTCATGAAGTGGTCGGTCACCACCACGAGATCGTAGCCCGCGCGCTTGCAGGCGCGCATCATGGCCTTTGCGGAGTCCTCGCCGCAGCGGCTGGTCTCCGAGGTGTGCAGGTGCGTTTGAACGTAGAAATCCATTTTGCTCCTTTAAGTTTGGGTGCCGGTTTATTGGCCCGCCTCCGGCTTTTTCGGCAGCGGGATCAGGTCGCCCAGGTGTTTTTCAAATGCGCGGGGGCGGAACACCTCCATGCCGTAGCCGTGAAAGAAGGTGGTTTCGCCAAAGTACACGCGGCCGTTGGCCTCGTAAAGATCCACCCGCACGTGGGGGATGCCCCGGGACAGCTTCCGGGCCACCTCCAGCATTTCGGAAAGGTGCTCCGGCCGGGGGATGTCCCGCGGGATCGGCGGATGGCGGTTGAAGATGTCCTGCCTGATCCAGTCGGGGCTGTAGAAATTCCGGGTGTGGCCCTCGTAGCGGTCGGCGTCCACGATGACGTAGGCCGGCTCGCCGCCAAAGCACAGAATCTTGTAGTCGTAGGGCGCCTTGCCGTCCTCGCCGCCGATGAACCGCTCGATCAGGATGCGGGGCTTCACATCCTTGTAGGGCCACTCGCGGCTGAGCCAGAACCAATTGCGCCGCATCCAGCCGGAGAGCTTTTTTACCGCCGCCGCGCGGTCGAGAGCGGCCTTGTCCCGCACGATGATGTTGGAGGAGGAGCCGTGGCTGCACTTGACCACGAAGCGGTCCGGCAGGCTGTCCCAGTCGATCTGCTCCGGCCGGTCGCAAAAAGACAGCAGCGGAATCAGGTATTCGCCGCACCCGCGCTCCGCCACATAGTCCCGCACGGAAAGCTTATCCGCCATGCGCGTGTAGAAGGGGTTGCGGTCGCAGAGCTTGATCCACTGCAGCTTTTCGTTGTAGAGCTGCGGGTTCTCAAGATCCAGCCTGCGGCCCAGCTTCAGGAAGTACTGGATCTTCAGGTACGCGCGGTCGGGCAGGAAATTGAGCAGGTTCCTGCGGCTGAGCCGCAGCATCCCCTCAAAGCACTTCAGGCGGATCGAATCGAGCATTCCTTTCACCTCACGCCAGGATCAGCGGCACCCGCATTTCGGCCTCGGTCAGCCCCGCGTGGTGGCCAATCATCCGGCTGCGGGCGGGGACGCCCCGCGGCCGGTAGTACAGCGCCTTGCCGCCGGTGGCCAGCGCCATGTAGTCCCCGAGAAAATCGTCCGCCTTGGGGTGCAGCGCGCCGGGGCCGAACAGCGCCCGGGAGAGCGCCTCCGCCCGGGGCATCAGAAGGAAATCCTCCCCCAGTTCCGCCCGGAAGGCCCGCTCAAACGCCGCCTCGCAGCCGCGCTTGACCACGAGCGACGAAGCGCGGCTCTCCACCGACGGCGGCATTCGAAGGCAGCGCATCAGCTCCGGCCGTTCGTTGAGCCACACCACCTCGGTCACATCCGTAAGGCCGTGGTCGGCGGTGATGACGAGGGCGGTGTCCCGAAGGCGCGCGGCCAGCGCCTCCGCCCAGGCGTCAAGCCGCACAACGGCGCGGCGCGCCCTTTCACTGTGCGCGCCGTGCTCGTGCATGGTTTCGTCCGGGTCCGGCCAGTAGAGAAGCGTAAACGCCACCCGGCCGTCAAGGCCCCGCACGGCAAGGGCCGCCTCCTCCGGCGTGCGGGCGATGCGCAGCTCGTCCATCCCCGTAAAGCCGGGATCAAAGGGGAACACGGCCCGGGTCTGCACCCGGCCGCCGGCGGCGCGGCGGATGCGGGAGAACACGCTCTCAAAGGGCATCAGCGCGCGGGCGGGCGAGGCGGGAAGCTTCTCCTGGGTATAGCTGTCCCGGTCGAGAAAGAGGTCCACCTGACGGGCGTATTCCTTGAAATAGCAGCTCCAGCCCAGCCAGCCGTGCTCCGCCGGGGAGAGCCCGGTGTAGAGGCTGGTGGTGGCGGCGGCGGTGGTGGAGGGATACACGCTGGTCAGCGTCGCCGCCTGACGGCGCCTGAGAAAGGCGTCCTCCGGCAGCATCGAAAGAGCGTCCACCCCCATGCCGTCCAGAATGACCAGCGCCACATGGGACGCGCCCCGCATGCCGTCGATCTCCGGCAGGGTATCGTGGAGCGGCTCGGCGCCAAAAAGCTTCAAAACCGAGCACGCCACGTTCAGCACGCTGCGGCGGTAATCCGGGAAGATCATGCGCTTTCGAGGGCTTCGATGGACCGCTCGAGGCGGCGCAGGGTTTCGTCGCGGCCCAGGAGGTAAGCAATCTCGATGGCGCCGCCGGGGGTGGACGCCTGGCCCGAGATGGCCACGCGGAGGGGCCAGAGCACCTGGCCGTTTTTCATGCCGCGCTCGGCGATGGCGGCCATCAGCGCGTCGTGCAGCGCCGCCTCCGTCCAGTCGCCAACGCCCGCAAGCACCGGCCGCATCGCGCAAAGCGCGGTCCGCGCCACGCTTTCGTCGCTCTTCATCTTCTTGTGGACGTAGAGCTCCGGCCCGAAGGCGGGCATTTCCGCGAGGAAAGCCACCATACCCGGGATGTCGGAGAGCACTTCGGTGCGCCCGTGCAGCAGTTCGGCCAGCCGGCGGATGTCAAACCGCCCCAGGCCCAGTGCCCTTTCCAGCCAGGGCGCGGCCATTTTCTGAAATTCCTCCGGCGTCAGACGCCGCATGTACTCGGCGTTGAACCAGCGCAGCTTGGCGGTATCGAAGATGGAGGGCGACTTGTTGAGCCCCTCCAGATCAAACTTTTGCTTGAGCTCGTCTAGTGTAAAGAACTCCTGCTCGCTCCTGGGGCTCCAGCCCAGAAGGGCGATGAAGTTGATGATGGCCTCCTTCAGGTATCCCTGATCCAGCAGGTCCTCAAAGGAGGGATCTCCGTGGCGCTTGGACAGCTTGTGGGTGGCGTCGCGCATGACCACCGGCAAATGCACGTAGGTGGGGGGCGTCCAGCCGAAGGCCTCGTACAAAAGGTTGTACTTGGGCGCGCTGGACAGGTACTCGGTGCCCCGCATCACGTGGGTGATGCCCATCAGGTAGTCGTCCACCACGTTTGCGAAGTTGTAGGTGGGCAGGCCGTCCGCCTTGATGAGCACGTTGTCGTCCAGCGTGGCGCAGGCGACGGACACGCGTCCGTAGAGGGCGTCGTCAAAGCCGGCCTCGCCGTCGAGGGGCACGTTCTGCCGGATCACGTAGGGTTCACCCGCGGCGATGCGGCGGGCCACCTCGTCCTTGGGCAGGTGCAGGCAATGCTTGTCGTACTTATAGGTTTCGCCCCGGGCCTCGGCCTCGGCGCGGCGCGCGTCCAGCGCCTCCTTGGTGCAAAAACAGGGGTAGGCACCGCCGCGCTCGATCAGTTCCCGGGCGTACTTCGGGTAGATATCCCGCCGCTGGGTCTGGATGTAGGGGCCGTAATCGCCGCCCACGTCCGGGCCCTCGTCGTGGTCCAGCCCGGCCATCTCCAGCGAGCGGTAGATCTTCTCCACCGCGCCGGGCACCTCCCGCTCCTGGTCGGTGTCCTCGATGCGCAGGATGAACGTGCCGCCCATGTGGCGCGCGAACAGATAGGCATACAGCGCCGTGCGCAGGTTGCCCAGGTGCATGTACCCCGTGGGGCTGGGCGCAAATCTCGTGCGAACCATGTGAATCTTCTCCCCAAATCAATAAGTCCGTAAGAGTATAACACCCTTACGGAAAATAATCAATCGCGGGAAGCGTTGGGGCAGGTTAGGAAACGTCCGGAAAGGCGGCAAACCGGGGCGCCCGGCCCAGATTGGGCAGAAAGCGGCCGAGGAAGTCCCCGGTGGCCATGGCGAGGGTGGCGGCGTTGTCGTTGGGGTGAAAGCCCAGCCGGGGAACGGACGCGAGCCGCTCGTCCAGATACAGCGGCACATCGGCCGCGGAGGGGAAGATCAGCCCCAGAGGGCTCACCGCGCCGGGGGTGGTGCGCAGCTTTTCAAAAAGCGCCTCCGGCGCGCCGAAGCTGAGCCGCGACGCGCCGATCTGCCGCGAGAAGTCCGCCGTGCGGAAAAGGGCGTTGGGGCGCGTCAGGCACAGCGCGTAAAAGGACCGGTTCCGGGGCGTGAGAAAGAGGTTCTTGGGCACCACGCAGCCCAGCAGCGCCTCCGCCCGGGCGCAGTCCTCAATGGTGTGCACCGGCGGATGCTCCGCCAGGTCAAAGGCGATGCCAATTCCCTCCAGAAAGGCCAGAATCTCCGCCCGCGCGCTCATTTCCCGCCCCCCGTCAGCCGCAGATCCGCGCCGGAGAGGCGGATTGCGGCGGTGGTGCTTTTGTCGAGCAGCCGCGACATCACCCGCTCGCCGTAGCGGGCCATCAGGTCCGAGGGCATGAGGTTGGTGGCGATCACCGTGGCACGGCGGGCCGCGCCGCGCTCGCTGAGCAGGGTGAACAGGTACTCCACGGTGATGTTGCCCAGCATCGGCTCGGTGCCCAGATCGTCCACCAGCAGAAGGTCGCAGTCCACCATGCGGCGGAAGGCGGCGTCCTCGCCGTTCTGTCCAAAGTGGTAGGCGCGCATGGCCTCCACCATGCGGAAGGCGCTGAGGCATAGGGCGGGCAGCCGCCGCGCGCTGACGCGCTCGGCGATGGCTTCAAGAAGAAACGTCTTCCCCAGGCCGCTCTCCCCCAGGAGCAGAAGGTTGGGCCTGTCCAACTTGGGAAAGCCGTCGGCGTAGGCCTCGCACAGCGCCCGGGCCGCCAGGGCCTGGCGCCTCTGCGCCTCGGTGGGGTAGATGCCCTCGTCAAACGCGCCAAAGCCGCGCCACGCGCGGCCGAGGCCCGCGCTCTCCATCAGCAGCTGCGCCTCGCGCCGGGCGCGGCAGACGCAGGGCTTCCGGCGGTAGTCGTCCATCCAGCCGGTATCGCGGCAGTCCGGGCACTCGCTTTGCAGGTCCAGGTAATCCTCCGGCAGCCCCAGCGCCCGGAGCCGGGCCTTGATCTCGCGGCGCCCGTCCAAAACCGCGCGCCGCAGTTCTTCCGACCGCGCCCGCGCCGCCTCAGGCCCGGCCATGGCTTCGCGGGCGGCCAGCGCAAACCGCCCGTACATCTCCGCCGTCAGCCGGCCGATCTCCGGGTCCAGCCCCTCGGCGCGCGCCTGCCGCTCGTCCCGCGCCCGCTGCGCGCCGGCGCGCTTTTGCTGGTATTCGGCCTCGAGCCGGGCGTCCAGTTCTCCCCGGGTCACTTTGCGTCACCGCCTTCCGGGGCGGACACCAGATCGTCCAGAAACTGGCTGTCGTAGCTTCTCTGGGTGTACTGATTCCGCGCCGCCCGGGCGGGGGCGGCGGGCGGGGCGGAATCTCGCGCCGCCTTGCGGCCCTCGATCTCCGCAAGCGCGCCCTCCGGCGTGCGGATGCCCTTTTCCGCCCAGATCTTCAGATTCTTTTCGATGGCCCGGAGCGGCATCTGCATCTCCCGCGCCCGCTCGGCGGCCAGGAGGATGACCTCCAGCGGCTGCGCCTCCAGCCAGTCGGCCATCTGTCGCATGTCGGATTCGGAGGGCTTCCGGTCGCGCCCGGCGGCCTCCAGCATCTGCCGCGTCTTCTGCTTGAGGGCGCCGCGCGCCTCATTGTAGCGGTCGGCGGCCTCGGCGGTGCGGATGCCCAGCTTGGCAAAGCGCCGCACCTCCTCCTCCATGGCCTCGAAGGTGTGCCGTCCGCGCCGGCCCGCCCGCGCCGCGGCGCGGGTGAGGGCCTCCTGCTCAAAGCCCTCCTCGAGCCAGCCCCGGTAGGTCTCCATCTGGGATTTGGGCAGGGTGCGCGCCGGCGTTCCCAGTTCCGCCAGCGCCGCCCGGAGACCGGAGGCGATTTTCTGTTCCTCGTCCATCCCCGCGGTCACCTGGCCGGCGCCGCCGCGGTGCCGGGCGAGGATGCCGTCCAGGTATTTGAAGGACGGGCTCGCGCTGGCGGCGGTCTCCCGAAGCGCCCGCTCGATGTCCGCCCGGGTGAGCTTCCATTCCTTCAGCCAGGTGCGCGCCAGCGCCACCTCCGCCTCGGTGGGCGAACGGCGGAAGTTGAAGTAGTCGCAAACCATGCTGGCCGTCTGGTACTCGGGCAGCGCCCTGTCCAGCTCCGAGCGCGCCTTCTCCGGCGTGCGGATGTCCCGGGCGGCCCAGTCCGCCGCCGTCTCGCCCAGCACCTTGAAGAGGTAGGGCACGGAGCGGGGCTTGCCGCCGTTGGCCTCCGTAAGCCGCCGGGCCGTGTGCCTGGCCAGCATGAGCACCACCTCGGCGGGCAGGCCCAACTCCTCCACCCACTCCATCGCCTGGCTGAACTGGGCGGGGCGCACCGCGCCCTGGGCCAGCTCCACCAGCGCCCGGTTGAAATCCCGGTAGCGGTAGGCGGGATCCTGGTCGCAGCCCGCCTGCATGGCGGAGCGCACGTTCATGAATTCAAAGGAGGGCGGGTTGTCGCTGACGCCCTTGAGAAGCCCCCGCGACTCCCAGTACCGAAGGGCCTCCAGCGCCTTCTCCGGCTTCATGCGCAGCGCGCGGGCAAGCCCCTCCACGGTGCAGTCCGCCTTCTGGCGGCTCTGCATCAGCGCGTAAAGGTACACCCGCACCTGATCGCCGGTGGCGTGGGGCAGGTATTCCAGTATAAACAGGTTTTCCAGCGGCGTCACGTCGTACAGCGCAAAATCATCCGAACACCTGAGCTCCACCATCCGGAGGCCTCCGTTCCCGCATCCACTTGGTACGCCCCATGATAGCACAAATCGCGGGGCCGCGCAATCGGCGGCGGGTTCGTCATTTCCTTTGACAAGCCGCGGCCCTTCCGGTTATAATGAAGGCGCGTCCATGACGCAGAAAGGGCGATGTGCATGCACGATCCGCGCGTCCGCATTCTGGCAAAAAACCTGATCAACCAGTCGGTCCGGCTGAAGCCCGGCGAAAAAATTCTGATTGAGAACATCGGACTCGAGTTGCCGCTGGTGACCGCGCTGGTGGAGGAGGCCCAGAAGGCGGGCGGTCTTCCCTATGTATGGATCAAGGACCCGGCGGTGGAGCGCCGGGTGCTGATGGGGCTCACCGAGGACCAGGCGACGCTCTGGGCCGAAAACGAGGCCCACCTGATGCGTGAAATGCAGGCCTACGTGGGCCTGCGCTCCAGCGTCAACATCTACGAGATGAGCGACGTACCCGCCGACAAAACCCAGCTCTACATGAAGCGGGTGTGGCACCCGGTGCACCACGAGATCCGCGTGGCCAAGACCAAGTGGGTGGTGCTGCGCTACCCCTCCCCCGCGATGGCCCAGAACGCCGGCATGTCCACCGAGGCCTTTGAAAACTTCTACTTTGACGTGTGCTGCCTGGACTACGGAAAAATGGGCCGGGCGATGGACGCGCTGGTCCGGCGAATGGAGCGGGCCGACAAGGTGCACATCCTGGGCCCCGGCACGGACCTCCGCTTCTCCATCAAGGGCCTGCCCGCCATCAAGTGCGCGGGCGAGATGAACATCCCCGACGGCGAAGTCTACACCGCGCCGGTCCGCACCAGCGTCAATGGCACGGTTTCCTACAACGCGCCCTCGCCCCACGACGGCTTCACCTATGAAAACGTCCGCCTGACCTTCCGGGACGGCAAGATCATCGATGCCGCGGCCAACGATACCGAACGCGTCAACAAGGTGTTCGACACCGACGAGGGCGCCCGCTACGTGGGCGAATTTGCGCTGGGCGTGAACCCCTTCATCACCTTCCCGATGAAGGACATCCTGTTCGACGAAAAGATCGCCGGCTCCTTCCACTTTACGCCGGGCGCCTGTTACGAGGAGTGCGACAACGGCAACCAGTCGGCCCTCCACTGGGACCTGGTATGCATCCAGACGCCGGAGTACGGCGGCGGCGAGATCTGGTTTGACGGCGAGCTGATCCGAAAGGACGGCCTTTTCGTGACCGAGGACCTTGCGGCCCTCAACCCGGAAGCGCTCAGGTGACGCCGCGCCCGGTTTCCGGCGGTGCCTGCCCTTCGTTTTCGTGCGGATTTTGCAGGGAAATCCTTCAAAAATGTTCGGGTTTTTAGCCCCACACCGATAAATCGCCGTAAAAGATGCCGGAAAGACGTTGCGTTTTGTACGCGAAACGTGTACAATCACACCTATGGATCGGCCGGAGGAGCGGAACCGCTTTTTGGCCGACCACCCATTTGAAAGGGAGGATGACCCATGAGGAAGGTTCTGATCCTGGCTCTGGCGCTGATCATGCTTCTTGGAATGACGAGCACCGCGTTCGCCTTCGATCCGGTTTCGAAGGACGAATTGAAGGTCGGCGTCGTCTACATCGGCGACGTGATCGACCTGGGCTACACCTACGCGCACCACCAGGGCACGCTGGCCATGCAAAAGGCGCTGGGCCTCCGGGACGATCAGATTCTGATCCAGAAGAACATCGCGGAGGATTCCAGCTGCGACACCGCCATGCGCGAGTTGATCGACCAGGGCTGCCAGATCATCTTCACCACCAGCTTTGGCTTCATGGATTACACCAAGGAACTGGCCGAGGAGTACCCCAACGTCATCTTCTCCCACTGCTCGGGCTACGAGTCCAACGACACCAACTTCAACAACTACTTCGGCCGCATCTGGGAAGCCCGGTACCTGTCGGGCATCGCCGCGGGCCTGAAGGCCAAGGAAACCGGCAACAACCACCTGGGCTACGTGGCCGCGTTCATCTCCATCCCCGAGGTCGTCTACTCGCTGGACGCCTACTTCCTGGGCGCCCGGAGCGTCAACCCGGACGTGACCATGACCGTCAAGGAAACCGGCTCCTGGTATGACCCCACCAAGGAGCGCCAGGCCGCCGACGCGCTGATCGCGGCGGGCTGCGGCATCCTGTCCCAGCACTGCGACACCACGGGCCCCGTGGTCGCCTGCGAGGAAAAGGGCCTGTTCGCGGTGGGCTATAACGCGGACGTGTCCGACGTCGCCCCCAAGGCCTACCTGACCGCCCCCATCTGGAACTGGGGCGTGTACATGACCGACGCCGTGCAGAAGGTGATCGACGGCACCTGGACCCCCGAAAACTCGCTGATGGGCCTCGCCGAGGGCATCTGCGACCTGGCCCCGCTGACCGCCAACTGTGCCGAGGGCACCCAGGAAGCCGTTGACGCCGCCCGCGCGAAGATTCTGGACGGCTCGCTGAACGTGTTCACCGGCCCCATCGTGGACAACACCGGTGCCGAGAAGGTGGCCGAGGGCCAGACGCTCGAGAGCGCCGACATCCTGGGCATCACCTGGTTCGTGGACGGCATCACCGTCGGCTGAGCCACCGCTTTCCACGGAAGGGCCCCGCGGCGCGCCGCGGGGTCCTTCCTGTTTTTTCGCGCGGCCGGGCAGCCCCGCGCCGCTTTATTGTAAATTGATGCTGCCATGACGCGGGCTCGCTTGCCAATCCGAGCCCAATCTGCTATACTGTTACGGACTGTCAAAGCGATGTGGGAGGGTGCGAAATGGCCGAATACGTTGTCGCGGTGGACGCGATGGGCGGCGACAACGCGCCCGGAGCGATTGTCGAGGGGTGCCGGATGGCCGTCGCCGAAATGCCGGACGTGCGCATTCTGCTCGCGGGCGCGCCCGAGGCGGTGGAGCCGCTTTTGGGCGGCGCGCCGCGCATCGAACTCATCCCGGCCTCGGAGGCCATCGATCCCCACGAGCCGCCGCTTCTCGCGGTGCGCAAAAAGCACGATTCCTCCATGGTCCGGTGCGCGCTGGCCGTCAAGGAGGGCCGGGCCCGGGCAATGGTGTCCGCCGGCTCCACCGGCGCGGTGCTGGCGTGCGGCATTTTGCGCATCGGCCGCATCCCGGGCATTGACCGCCCAGCGCTTGCGCCGGTGCTTCCGGGCACGCAAAAGCCGTTTCTTTTGATTGACTGCGGCGCCAACGTGGACTGCCAGCCGGAATACCTGCGGCAGTTCGGGCTGATGGGCAGCGTGTACATGCAAAAGGTGATGGGCGTGGCGGCACCCGACGTCCGCCTGGCCAACATCGGCGAGGAGCCCGAAAAGGGCAGCCGCCTTTACAAGGAGGCCCACGAGCTGATGCGCGCGCAGCGCGCCTATCGCTTCGGCGGCAACATCGAAGCGCGGGAGATCCCCTCCGGCGCGGCCGACGCGGTGGTGGCCGACGGCTTTGACGGCAACCTGATCCTCAAATACACCGAGGGCATGGCCGGCGCGCTGACCGGCATGCTGAAGGCCGAAATGCGCTCGTCCCTGCGCACCAAAC
Organism: Christensenellales bacterium; assembly: GCA_040768845.1. GTDB lineage: Bacteria > Bacillota > Clostridia > Christensenellales > Aristaeellaceae > JAEZHK01. The sequence goes on from JAXGME010000002.1 coordinate 350,801, forward strand.
TGGGGGCGCTCATGGTCAAGCCCGCGCTGCGCGCGTTCAAAAAGCGGATGGACTACGAGCAGTACGGCGGCGCGCCGCTTCTGGGCGTGTCCGGCGCGGTGGTAAAGGCCCACGGCAGTTCCAACGCCGTGGCCGTGATGAACGCTATCCGGCAGGCCCGGCGGATGATCGAGGGCGACGTGGCCGGCCTGATCGCCTCGGGCGTTTCGGCCCTCGCCGACGCCGAAAACTGAAGCCTATTTATCCTGGAGGAGGAGATACCGCCATGTATGATAAAGTTCTGGATCTGATTGCCAGCCAGCTCCCCGTCAAACGCGGGAGCATCACCCGCGAGTCCCGGCTTCTGGAGGATCTGGGCGCCGACTCGGCCAACGTGATGATTCTGGTCATGGACCTCGAGCAGGCGTTTGACATCGTCGTCGAAGACGACGTGCTGGGCAGCATCAAAACGGTAGGCGACATCATTGATTACCTCGAACAGCACACCTGATTTTTCCCCGCTGGGCGCGCTGGAAGCGCGCCTGGGGTACACCTTTCGCGACCGGAGCCTGCTCGAAACCGCGCTCACCCATCCGTCCTACGGCGGCGATTACCACACCGAGCACTATCAGCGCCTGGAGTTTCTGGGCGACGCGGTGCTGGAGCTGGCGGTCAGCCGCTACCTGTATTTGGAGCGGCCGCGCCTTTCGGAGGGGCAGCTTTCCAGGTTGCGCTCGTCTCTCGTGCGGGAGGAGGCGCTTTGCGAAGTCGCCCGCGGGTTTGACCTGGGGGCGCTGGTTCGTCTGTCCGTGGGCGAGGAGCGGGGCGGCGGCCGGGACAAGCCCTCGATCCTCGCGGACGTAATGGAGGCCGTCATCGCGGCGGTCTACCTGGACGGCGGCGCGGACGAAGCGTTTTTGCTGGTCCGGCGCGCGCTGGGCGAACGGCTCGACGACGACGATCCCGACGCGCTGGACGCCAAGACACGGCTGCAGGAAGTGCTGCAGGCCGGCGGCGGCGAGGCGCCGGTGTACGAACTCACCGGGGTGGACGGCCCGCCCCACCTGCCGGTGTTCCACATGCGGGTCATGCTGGGCGACCGGGAGCTGGGCCGCGGCAGCGGCTCCTCCAAGCGGCAGGCGCAGCAGTACGCCGCCCGCGCCGCCCTCAAAAAACTGCCGAAAGACGGGGCCGGGGCCTCCGGCCGCGCGGGGTACGGGCCCCGCGAAGGAGTGTAGCCCTTGCGGCTGAAAAAACTGGAAATCCAGGGGTTCAAGTCCTTTGCGGACCGGACGGAGATGACCTTCGACGGCGGCATCACCGGCATCGTCGGCCCCAACGGATGCGGCAAAAGCAATATCTCCGACGCCGTCCGGTGGGTGCTGGGCGAACAGAGCGCCAAGACGCTCCGGGGCGGCAAAATGGAGGACGTCATTTTCGGCGGCACGGAAAAGCGGCGCCGCCTTTCTTGTTCCGAAGTCACGCTGACCATCGAAAACGAGGACAAGGCGCTGCCCATCGACTTCAGCGAAGTGGCCGTCACCCGCCGCGTCTATCGGGACGGCAACGGCGAATACCAGATCAACGGCGCGCCCTGCCGCCTGCGGGACGTGATCGACCTGTTCCGCGACACCGGCATCGGGCGCGAGGGTTACTCCCTCATCGGCCAGGGCCGCATTGACGAGATCCTGTCGGGCAAGTCCGACGATCGCCGCCGCGCCTTTGAGGAGGCGGCGGGCATCGTCAAGTACAAGGCGCGCAAGGCGGAGGCCGAAAAGCGCATTGAAAACACGCGGATGAACCTCGACCGGGCGGAGGACATCCTGCGCGAGCTGGACGCGCGCCTGGCGCCGCTGGCCGCCCAGAGCGAGGCCGCCCGGGAGTACCTGGCCCTTCGCGAAGAACTCCGGCGGCTGGACCTCAACGCCTTTCTCGTTCGGTCGGACAGGCTGTCCGAGCGGACGAAAGAGCTGACCGCCGCCTTCGAATCCCTCAGCGAATCCCTCGCGGAGGCGGTCGAACGCCAGCAGGCGCTGACCGAATCCCGCGAGCTCGCCCAGCGGCAGTTGGCCGACCTGGAGGAAGCCGCCGCCGCCGTCCGCGAGCAGGTACAGGCGCTGATCCGGGACGTGGAATCCCGCGAGGGCGCGGCGGGGGTGCTGCGGGAGCGCATCGCCGCCGACGAGCGGGATCTGGGCCGCATTGCCGGCCAGGCCGCCGCCGCCCTGGAGGGCGACGCGGGCGTGGAGGCGCGGCTTACCGCCCTCGCCGCGCGCATTGAGGCGGAGGAGCGCGCCCTCGCCGGCCAGACCGCCGAGAAGGACGCGGGCGAAATGGCGCTCGCCCAGCGCGAAAGGGCCGACGCCGAGGCCGAGGCCGCCATCGAGGCCCTCAAGGCGGAACTGATCGAGGCCATGAACCGCCTTAGTGATGTCAAGAGCGAATCCGCGCGCCTCAGCGCCATGCGCGCGGCCCTGTCCGCGCAAATTGAAAAACTGCAAAGCGGTCGGGGCAGCGACGAGGCTTTGGGGGCACGCCTCGCCGACGCGGCGGCCTTTGCCGGGGAGCGCCTCGCCGAGGAGCGCGCCCGGAAGGCGGAACTGGACGAAAAGACGGCCGAGAGCGCGCAGCGCGTGCGCGCCTCGGGCGAGCGCTATGAAGAAGTCACCGCCCATCTGTCGGGCCTTTCCGGCGAACGCCAGCAGACGGCCTCGCGCCTGGGCATGCTGGAGGAAATGCAGCGGGACTTCGAGGGCTATCAGCACTCGGTCAAGAACGTGCTGCTTCAGGCGCGGCGCGCCGGAACGGCCTCCGGCGTCCGCGGCGTGGTGGCCACGCTGATCCGCGTGCCGGAGCGATTCGAGCGGGCGCTGGACATGGCGCTGGGCGGCCAGCTGCAAAACATCGTGGTCGACCGCGAGGAGGACGCCAAGCGGATGATCGACTACCTGCGGGTCAACCGGCTGGGCCGCGCCACCTTCCTGCCCCTCTCCGCCGTGCGCGGCCGCACGCTGGACGCCGCCGAGCGCCGCGTGCTGACCATGCCCGGCTGCCTGGGCGTGGCCAGCGAGCTGATCCAGTACGACCCGGTCTACCGCGACGTGGTGGAAAGCCTCCTGGGCCGCACCGTGGTGGCGAAGGACCTGGACGCCGGCATCGCGATCATGCGCGCCGGGCGCCACGCCTTCCGGCTGGTCACGCTGGAGGGGGATGTGATGAACCCCGGCGGCTCCATGACCGGCGGCAGCGTGCAGTCCCGGATGACCAGCCTGCTCACCCGCGAGCGCGAGGTGGACGCCCATCGGGCGCTTCTTGCGCGGCTGGACGGCGAGATCGTGGCCCTCCGCGGGGATGTGGAGGTCCTCGAGGCCGAGCGGGCCGCGCTCAAGCGGGAGCGCGCCGATCTCTTTGAAAAACTGCACCAGCAGGAGATTGCCGTCGCCCGCGAGGAAGCGCACCTGGCCGCCGCCCAGGCGGAACTGGGCGCCCACACCGAGCGCGCCGGCGCCGCCGCCGAAGACCTGAACCGGCTCCGCGAGCAGTTGGCCGACGTGGAGTCCGCCCTCTCCCGGATGGGCGACAGCGAGGGCGGCGAAGAGCGCGCCGGCACACAAAAGCGCGAGGAAATTGCGCGCCTTCAGAAGGCGCTGGTCCTCTCCCGGCAGGAAACGGGCGCGCTGCGCCAGCGGGTGGTGGACCAAAGCGTCCGGCTGGCCGCCCAGTCGAAGGGGTTGGACGCCCTGCGCGCCGACCGCGACCGGCTCGGCGCCGAGCGGGGCGACCTGAAAAAGCTGCTTTCGGGCAGCGAAGCGGAAAAGTCCGCCTGCGAGGCGCGCCTGGCGGCGGGCCGCGCCGCCCTCGCCCAGGCGGAGAACGAACTTGCCCTGGCCCGCCGGGCGCTGGACGACGCCCGGGCCGACTTTGCCCGGCGCGACCGCGCCCGCACCGACGCCCAAAAGGCGCTGGAAAAATTGATGGACGAGGCCGACCGCCTGCGCACCGAAACGGAGGACCTCTCCGACCGCTGCCACCGTGCGGAAATGCAGTCCTCCCGGGTGGAGGCCGAGTGGAAGCAGCTGACCGACCGCATCTGGGAGGACTACGAGCTGACGTACGAGGGCGCCGCGGGCTTCCGCGAGCCGGATTTCAAGCTGGGCGAGGCGGAAAAGCGCATTGGCGCGATCCGCGCCCGCATCCGCGAGATGGGCTCGGTCAACGTGTCCGCGGTGGACGAGTACCGGGAGACAAAGGCGCGGCACGACGAGCTGTCCGCCCAGCGGGACGATCTTCTCAAGGCCGAGGCGGACCTCGCCGGCATCATTGCCGACCTCACAAGCCGCATGGAAAAGCAGTTTCTGGAGCAGTTTGACTTCCTGAACCGCTTCTTCCAGCAGACCTTTGTGAAGCTTTTCGGCGGGGGGCGCGCGAACCTCCGGCTGGCCGATCCCGCGAATCCGCTTACCTGCGACATCGAGGTGGCGGCGCAGCCCCCGGGCAAGAAGCTGCAGATGCTGTCGCTGCTCTCGGGCGGCGAGCGGGCGCTGACCGCCATCGCCATCCTCTTTGCGATGCTGGAAGTCAAGCCCACGCCCTTCTGCTTCCTGGACGAGATCGAGGCGGCGCTGGACGACGCCAACATCGACAACTTTGCCGATTACCTTCGGGATTACTCCAAGAGCACCCAGTTCGTGGTGGTCACCCACCGCAAGGGCACCATGGAGCGGTGCGACTCGCTCTACGGCGTATCCATGGAGGAAAAGGGCGTCTCCCGGATGGTGTCCCTGAAGCTCAACAAAAACTGACGGCCGCGTCGGCCGCACGGAAAGGACGTGTCCACTTGGGCCTCTTTGACCGAATCAGGCAATCCATGGGCAAGACCCGGGCAAACGTGTCCGGCAAAATTGATCAGCTGGTGGATTCCTCGCCGGTGATCGACGAATCCTTCTACGAGGACCTGACCGATATCCTCATCATGGCGGACGCCGGCGTCAAAACCAGTGAAACCATCATCGCGCGGCTGCGGGACCGGTGCGGCCGCGACGGCATCAAGATCACCGCCCCCGCCCGCGAGGCGCTGAAGGCCATTGTGGCGGACATGATGGGCTCCGAGCCCATGCGGCTGGAATCCCCGATGGTGGTGCCGGTGATCGGCGTCAACGGCGTGGGCAAGACCACCTCCATCGGCAAGCTCGCCTCGCGCATGAAGACGGTGGGCCGCAACGTCGTGATCTGCGCCGGCGATACCTTCCGCGCCGCCGCCGCCGATCAGCTGACCGTCTGGGCCGACCGGGCGGGCGTGCCGCTGGTCAAGCACCACGAGGGCGCGGACGCCGCCGCGGTGGTCTTTGACGCGGTGCAGCTGGCCAAGGCCCGCCACGCGGACGTGCTGATCATCGACACCGCGGGCCGCCTGCACAACAAGGCGCACCTGATGGAGGAGCTGAAAAAGATCAGCCGCGTCGTGGAGCGCGAATACCCGGACGCAATCATCAAGGGCCTTCTGGTCATCGACGCCACCACCGGGCAGAACGGCCTTCAGCAGGCGCAGGTGTTCAAGGACGCCGCCGCGCTGGACGGCATCATCCTCACAAAGCTGGACGGCACCGCCAAGGGCGGCATTGCGCTGGCGATCCGGGGCGAGCTGGGCCTGCCGGTGCGCTACATCGGCATCGGCGAGGGGCTGGACGATCTGATGCCCTTTGACGCCAAGGCCTTTGCGGACGCCATTTTCTAACGCGGATTCGCGAGAATCGGAAGCGGCGATATCCCATCACGGCAGGCTTGTCACACCCGACGCCCTTCCTTTTGAGGTGCAACCATGAAACCCCGGTTTTTCCGCCGCGTGGAGCTGTTTGACGAGCGGGGCCTCGAGGCCGAAATCATCCGCACGCTGCGCCTTATGATCGCCGGCGTGGCGGGCGGCGTGGTGTGGGCCAACATTTCCACGGGCGTCGCCATCAGCGGCTATGTCAAGGCGCTGGGCGCATCCGATTTTCTCTACGGCCTCATCATGGCGCTGCCGCCGCTGGCCAACGCCTTTCAGTTGCTGGCCTCCTACGTGCTGGAGCGCACCCTGAAGCGCAAGTCCATGATGCTGACCTTCGGCCTTTTGCAGCGGCTGGTGTGGATTCCCTTCGGGCTGATCCCCTTCCTCTTTCCCTTTTCGGAGGGCAGCGTGCGGATCTGGGCGGCGCTGGTCATGGTGCTGGTCAGCTCGGTGGCGGGGCCCTTCATCAACGTGGCCTTCTATTCCATCTGCTCCGATGTGATCCCCCTTCGGATCCGGGGCCGGTATTTCGCGGTGCGCAGCCGCGTCTCCACCCTGGTGGGCATGATCTTCGGCTTTCTGATCGGCGTGCTGCTGGACGCGCTGCCCGGCTACACCGGCTACGCGGTGGTGTTCGCCATCGCCGGGACCGCCGGCGCGCTGGACATCGCCTCCTTTGCGCTGATGCGCCTGCCGCCGATGCGCGCGCCCGCGGTCAAAAATAACCTCCTGCAGATGATCCGCCCCGTTCTGAGCGACCGCCGCTACATGCGCACGGTGCTGGCGCTGACGGCCTGGATGTTCTCGGTGCAGATCGTGGCGCCCTACTTCAACGTATACATGCTGGAAAACATGCGCATGTCCAACTTTGAAATCACCGTTTCGGGCCAGATTGTCAGCAACCTGTTTCTGGTGCTGGTGGTTTCCCGATGGGGCGCGGCGCTGGACAGCTACGGCAGCCGCCCGGTGCTGACGGTGGGCGGTTTTCTGACCTCCTTTGTCCCGATCCTCTGGGCGCTGATCGGCCCGCGCATGGTGTGGGCGGTGGCGCTGGTCAACGCCCTCAGCGGCCTGACCTACGTGTCCATCGACCTGGGCGCTCAGAACCTTTTCATGGCCCAGGCCAAGGGCGAAAACCGCTCCATGTACATTGCGCTGTACTTTTTCTTCACGCAGCTGATGGGGCTGGCGCTGGGCTCCACCGCGGGCGGATGGCTGCTGGATAACGTCATGTACCGCGTGGAAGCCTACCACTGGGTGATTATGGGCACGCCCATCTCGCGGTACAACGTGCTGTTCGCGCTGTCGGGCCTTTTGCGCTTCCTCACGGCGCTCTTGCTGCTGCCGCGCATCCACGAGGAGGGCGCGGCCAGCGCCGGCGCCGTTGCCGGGGACATGGCGCGCGCGGCGCGGCGCTACGTCCACGAGGTGGAGGTCACCATGCGCCGCAGGCGCATACGCAAGCAAATGAGAAAACAGGAAAAGGAGGGCGCAAACCTTGACATCAACGATTAAAAAGCGTGCGGACCTGGTCCAGGCCGACACCTGGCGCCTGGAGGACATCTTTGCCACCGACGAGGCCTGGGAGGCCGCCTACCAGGCCTGCCGTGCGTCGGTCGGGGCCTTTTCGGGCCACCAGGGCGCGCTGGGGGCGCGGGACGGGCTTATGGCGGCGCTTGACGACTACCACGGCATCGCGCGGCGCGTGGGCGCCCTCTACGCCTACGCCAAGATGCGCAGGGACGAGGACAACAACCGCACCCGCTACCAGGCGCTGACCGACCGGGCCGCCTCGCTGTCGGTGGAGTTTTCCACCGCCGCCGCCTTTATGACGCCGGAGCTCGTCGCGCTGCCGCCGGCATACCTGGCGCAGTGCGCCGCCGACCCGGCCTTTCGCGACTACCGCATGTTCTTCACCGAAATCGAGCGGGCGCGGCCCCACACCCTGTCCGCCGCGGAAGAGCGCATCGTGGCCATGGCGGGCGAACTGGGCGCGGCCCCGGGCGTAATCTTTGACATGCTGACCGACGCCGACATGAAGTTTCCGGAGGTGCCGGACGGAAAGGGCGGCATGGCGAAGCTGACCCATGGCAGCTACATCCACTACATGATGAGCGGCGACCGCGCCGTGCGCAAGGCCGCCTTCACCGCCATGTACGAAACGTTCAAGCGCTTTTCCGCCACGGTGCCCGCGGTCTACGCCGCCTCGGTCAAGGGCGACCTGTTCGCCGCCCGCACCGCCAGGTTCGGCAGCGCCCTCGAGGCGTCCCTCTACCAGAACGACGTGCCCCTGGCCGTCTACGACAGCCTCGTCGAGGCGGTGCGCCGGCACCTGCCGGCGCTGGACAATCTCATGCGCTTTCAGGCCGGGCGCCTGGGCCTTTCCGATCCGGCCATGTACGACGCCTACGCCCGCATGCCGGGCGAATTCGCCATCGACCTGCCCTTCCGCGAGGCCTACGATCTCGTGGTGGAGGCGCTGGCCCCGCTGGGCGCGGACTACCAGGCGGTGCTGCGCCGGGCCCTCGACGAGCGGTGGATCGACCCCTACGAGAACGAGGGCAAGTCCTCCGGCGCCTATTCCTGGGGCACCTACGACACCCATCCCTACGTGCTGATGAACTACCACGAAACGCTGGAGGACCTTCTGACCATCGCCCACGAGATGGGCCACTCGCTGCACACCTACCTGAGCGCCAAAAACCAGCCCGCGCCCATGGCGGAGTACTCGCTCTTTGTGGCGGAGGTGGCCTCCACGGTCAACGAGGTGCTGGTGATGCTGCACCTCATGGACAGGCACCCGGAGAAGGCGGCCCAGAGCTACCTGCTGAATAACCTTTTGCAGGCCTACCGCACCACGCTGTTCCGTCAGACCATGTTTGCCGAGTTCGAGAAGGCGGCCCACGAGATGGCGGAGAAGGGCGAGGCGCTGACGGCCGAAAACCTGAACGCCCTCTACGCCGGCCTCAACCAGGCCTACTACCCCTCCCTTGAGCAGACCGACCTCATCCAGTACGAATGGATGCGCATCCCCCACTTCTACAACGCCTTCTATGTCTATCAGTACGCCACCGGCTTCTCCGCCGCCATGGCCATTGCGGGGATGATCCGCGAGGAGGGCGACGACGCCGTCAAGCGCTACAAGGCGTTTCTCTCCGCCGGCGGCAGCCTGTACCCCATCGACGCGCTGAAGCTGGCCGGGGTGGACATGTCCACCCCGCAGCCGGTGGAAAAGGCGCTTGGGATGTTCGAGGCACTGCTGGCGCGGTACAAAAAGGCCGCTTCGTGACGGAACCCGGACGCGCCTGAGGTCCGCAGACTTCAGGCGCAAGTTTTTACAGAAGAAGGCGTGCGGATATGATCGTTCTCCCCCAGCTGTTCATGCTCTTTGCCATCGCGTGCGTGGGCGTGCTGCTGCGCAAAAAGGGCGTGATGGGCGACCCGGTAGTCAAGGGCATTTCGGATCTGGTGACCTTCGGCACAAACCCGGCGCTGCTCATCATGGTCACGCAGCACGAGTACACGGGCGCGACGCTGGCGGGCTTTCTGCACGTGATGTGGATGGCGGCGGCCATCATGGCGCTGGTGATGATCCTGGTCTATGCGGCCTGCCGCCGGGAGAGCGAGCGGGTGCGCCCGATCCTTGCGATGCTCTCGGCGCTGCCCAACGCGGGCTTCATGGGCCTGCCGATCATCGAGGCGGTGTACGGCGATTTGGGCGCGCTGTACCTGGCGGCGGTGATCGTGGCGTTCAACCTGGTGGTGTGGACGGTGGGCATCGCGCTGCTCGACCGCGGAAGCCTCTCCTGGCGGAAATTTATCAACCCCGGCTTCATGGCCTCGCTGATCGGCATGGGACTGTTCCTTCTGCGGGTGGACCTGCCGGACCTTTTGTCCGCGCCCATCGACGCGCTGGGCTCGATGAATACGCCGCTGGCGATGCTGATTCTGGGCGCCCGGATGACCGGCTTCGTGCCCAGGGCGCTCTGGGACTGGAAAAACGCGCTGGTGTCGGCGGTAAAGCTGGTCCTCATGCCGCTGGCCGCGCTGGCGCTGGCCCAGGCGCTGAACCTTAACGCCGTGGCGGCGGGCACGCTGGTGCTCTCCAGCGCCATGCCTTCCGCCATCATGGGCCAGATGCTGGCCGAGCTGTACGACCGGGATGCGCTGTTCGCGGCGCAGGAGGTGTCCTTCACGTCGATCCTGTGCGTCGTCACCATTCCGCTGGTGGTGACGCTGTTGGGGTTCTGAAGCGCGCCCCCGCGACCCTTTGGCCTCGGGGGCACGCTTTATTCCGCTTCCGGCTCCGGCTCCAGGTTCATTGAAATCTGTCCCAGCGCCGCCATCGGCAGCTCCCGCAGGGACGATATGCCAAAGTGCCGCAGAAATTCGTCCGTCGTTTCGTACAGGATGGGTCTGCCCAGCGCCTCCTTGCGCCCGGCCTCCCGGATCAGGCCCTTGTTCATGAGCGCCTGCACCGAGTAGTCGCACTTGACGCCGCGCACGGATTCGATGTCCTGCTTCGTCACCGGCTGGCGGTAGGCGATGATGGACAGCGTCTCCAGCGCCGCCTGAGACAGCGTCTGCCGCCGAATGGGCTGCAAGAACATATCCACCCAGGGCGCCAGATCCGGCTGGATGGACAGCTGCACCTTGCCGCCGAAGCGGTTGACGCGGATGCCGCGCCCCTCCAGATCGCAATGGTCGCGCAGCCGGTCCACCGCGCCCGCCATCTCCGATTCGGTCAGGTTGAAGGCGTGCGCCAGATCCTGGACGCTCACCGGGTCCCCCGCGACAAACAGGATCGCCTCCACAATGCGGCTGAGCTTGACCTCGTCCATAACGCCCTCCGGTGTAATCATCAGTTCATTATAATACGGCCGCGCCGCGCTGTCAAACCGCCCGCGTCCGGGTTTTAAAAACATTGCAATGAATCAAGATTTTTTCACAATTGTCGGATTCAACACAAAATGTCGTTGCGGGCAAACATTTCATCCTGTATAATAATGATATTATTTTTGGGGGGCAGGTGATCGGTTTGCTCCAGGATGAAAGGCGGCCCGCGGTGGAGTTGCGGGGCCTTTCCAAATCGTTCGGGACGGTCAAGGCGAACCAGAACATCAACCTGACACTGTACAACGGCGAAATACTGGCACTCCTGGGCGAAAACGGCTCCGGCAAGACGACGCTGATGAACATGCTGGGCGGCATGTACGCGCCGGACAGCGGCACAATCCACGTAAACGGCCAGAGCGTCACCATCCACTCCCCCGCCGACGCGATCCGCCTGGGCATCGGCATGATCCACCAGCACTTCAAGCTTGTGGACATCCTGACCGTAGCCGAGAACATCGTCATGGGCACCCGGGGCGACCGCCGCACCAAGGCCCAGTTGAACGAGCACATCCTCACCATCTCCAAGCGCTTTGGCCTGGCGGTGGACCCCTCCAGCAAAATCTACACGCTGTCGGTGGGCGAAAAGCAGACCGTCGAGATCCTGAAGGTGCTCTACCGGGGCTCCCGCATTCTGATCCTGGACGAGCCCACGGCGGTTTTGACGCCCCAGGAGATCGACAAGCTCTTTGCCATTTTGCGCAAGATGCGGGACGAGGGCTGCGCGGTCATCATCATTACCCACAAGCTCAACGAGGTGCTGGCCATCTCCGACCGGGTGATCACGCTGCGCAAGGGCGAGGTGGTGGGCACCGTCGAGACAAAGGACGCCGACGCGCGCTCGCTGACCGAACAGATGGTGGGCCGTGCGGTGGACCTGTCCATCGCCCGGCCGGAACCGGTGAACCCCAGGCCCGCGCTGGCGGTGGAGAACCTGCGCGTCGCCGCCACCGAGAGGAACAAGCCGCTGTGCGATATCTCCTTCACCCTGATGAGCGGCGAGATCCTGGGCGTGGCCGGCGTGGCCGGCAGCGGCCAGAAGGAGCTGTGCGAAGCCATCGCCGGGCTGCAGCCCGCCTCCGGCGGCTCCATCAGGTTTGAGGGCGAGGAGCTTCGGGGCCTTTCGCCCCGCGAAATCGCGGCCCGCGGCGTGGCCATGAGCTTCGTGCCGGAGGACCGGCTGGGCATGGGCCTGGTGGGTTCGATGGGCATGGTGGACAACATGCTGCTCAAAAAATACCAGGACCAGCGCGCGCCGCTCCTGGACCGGCGGCCCGCCAGGACCCTGTCCAACCAGCTGATCGAACGGCTCTCCATCATGACGCCGGACGTGTACACGCCGGTGAAGCGGCTCTCCGGCGGCAACGTGCAGAAGGTGCTGCTGGGCCGGGAGATCGCCTCCGACCCCAAGATCCTCATCACGGCCTACCCGGTGCGGGGCCTTGACATCAATTCCTCCATGACCATCTACCGCCTGCTCAACGAGCAGAAGGCCCGCGGCGTGGGGGTCCTCTTCATCGGCGAGGACCTGGACGTGCTATTGGAGCTGTGCGACCGCATCATGGTCATGTGCGGCGGAATCGTCACGGGCCTGGTAGACGCCAGGGAAGTCACCAAGGAGCAGTTGGGCCTGATGATGACCGGCTGCGCGCTGGAAGGAGGCGACGTCAAATGCGCGATTCGGAGATGAAGGTGCGCACCCACATCGTTCAGCGCGTATCCATCGACCCCTGGCGCGCGGCGCTGTACCGCGTGCTGGCCATCGTCCTGGCGCTGGCCACCGGCGGCCTTTTCCTGCTGGCGGTGGGCTTTAACCCCTTCCCCGTGTACGGCACGATGGTCGGCGGCGCCGTGGGCTCCGCCGGAAACCTCCGGGAAACCATCAAAATCGCGATTCCGCTGCTCATCACGTCGCTGGGCGTGACGCTGGCGTTCAAAATGCGCTTTTGGAATATTGGCGCGGAGGGCCAGATCTCCATCGGCGCGGTGGCGGCGTCGTTCTTCGCGCTGACCTTTCCGGACTGGCCGCAGCCGCTCCTTTTGACCGCCATGGCCGCGGCCGGCTTTCTGGCGGGCGGGCTGTGGGGCCTCGTCCCCGCCTGGTTCAAGGCGCGCTTCGGCACCAACGAAACGCTTTTTACGCTGATGATGAACTACATCGCCATTTTTATCATCCAGCTGATGCGCGAGGGCCCCTGGCGGGACCCCAGGAGCGGTTTCCCCAAGGTGCCGATGTTTGACAAGGCCGCGCGCATGCCCCAGGTGCTGGGCGTGCACGCGGGATGGATTGTGGCGCTCGTCCTGGTGGCGCTGGTATACGTCTACCTCAAGCGCACCAAGCAGGGCTACGAGCTGACCGTGGTGGGCGAAAACGAGAACACCGCCCGCTACGCCGGCATGAACGTGAAGAAGATCATCCTGCGCACGGTGTTTCTGTCCGCGGCCATCGCGGGCCTGGCCGGCATGCTGCAGGCCTCCGGCGCGGACCGCACGCTGACGGAAACCGTGGCCGGCGGCGTGGGCTTCACCGCCATCACGGTGTCCTGGCTGTCCCAGCTGAGCCCGCCGGCCATCCTCGTCGTATCGATGCTGTTCGCCTGCCTGCAGAAGGGCTCGGGCACCATCCGCTCCATCTACAACATTTCGCCCTCCACGTCGGAGGTATTTCAGGGCATCATCCTGTTCTTCGTGCTGGGCGCCGAATTCTTCATCAATTACAAGATCGTCTGGGGACGGAAGGGGGGTGCCGGTCTGTGAGCGAGGCGGTGGACTATTTTGTCAAATTCCTGTTCGCGGCCATGCTGGCAGGCGTTCCGCTGCTGTTCGGCACGCTGGGCGAGATCCTGACCGAGCGCAGCGGCAACCTGAACCTGGGCGTCGAGGGCATGATGTACATGGGCGCGGTGATCGGCTTTGTGGCCGCCTACGTCACCGGAAACGCGGCGCTGGCCTACCTGGGCGCCTTCGCGGCGGGCGCGGCGGGCGCGCTGGTCTACGCGGTGTTGACGGTGAGCCTCAAGGCCAACCAGAACGTCACCGGCCTGACGCTGACCATCTTCGGCACGGGCTTTGCCAACTTCGTGGGCGAAAACCTGGCGCTGCGCACCCCGGGCGGCATGGTGATTTTGCCCGACGCCACCAAGGCGCTGTTCAAGGAAATCCACATTCCCTTTCTCAGTGACATCCGCTGGGTTGGCCAGCTGCTGTTTTCCCACACGCTCTTTGTCTACATCGGCGCGGTGATCGCGGTGGCGATGGGCATCTATTTGTTCCGCACGCGGCGGGGGCTGAACCTTCGCGCCGTGGGCGAAAACCCCGGCGCGGCGGACGCGGCGGGCATCAACGTAAATCTGTACAAGTACGTGAACATTGTGCTGGGCGGCGGCATCTGCGGCCTGGGCGGCGCGTACGTGTCCATCATCACCTGCGGCGGCACCTGGACCTACAACTGCGTGGGCGGCCTGGGCTGGATCGCGGTAGCGCTGGTCATCTTCGCGGGCTGGAGCCCCTACAAGGCGCTCTTGGGCTCGCTGGTCTTCGGCGCGCTGAGCGTGCTGAAGTACTACATCCCCACCAACGTGCTGAGCATCCCCTCCGCCGTCTACAACATGATCCCCTTCTTCGCCACGATCCTGGTGCTGATCATGACCTCCGTGCGCATGTCCCGCGAGCACGCGCAGCCCCGGGGCTGCGGCACCAACTACTTCCGCGAGGAGCGCTGAGGGCAGACCTGAAACAAACGGCCGGAACCCCGCGGGGTTCCGGCCGTTGGCGTATGTTTTGGGTTTACCGGACGCTGAAGAGCATCTCGCCGTAGCTGGGATAGGGCCAGACCCTGGAGGGCACCATCGGCTCGGCCTCGTCCACGGCGGCGCGCAGCGCGCCCATGGCGGAGAAGATCTGCCCGCGGGTGTAGGCGGCGGACTCGGCGGCGTCGCCCTCCGGCAGGGCCTTGACGGCGGCGTCCAGTGCCGCAGCTTTATCCATGATGGCCTTGGCCAGGCCGCTGAGCCTTCCACACAGCGCCTTTTCGGCGTCGGCGGGGATGTCCAGCGCGGCCTTCGAGTCGGCCGCCTTCGCCAGCGCGCCGCTGAACTCCAGCACCGCGGGCAGGATGTCCCGGCCGGTCATATCCAGCATCGTCAGCGCCTCGATGGTGATCACCTTCACGTAGTTCTCCAGCAGGATGTCCATGCGGGAGCGCACTTCCGCCTCGGTGAAGATGTTGTGCTGCTTGAACAGCCGCACGTTCTTCTCGTCCGCCAGGTGCGGGATGGCCTCGGCGGCGGAAGTCCAGTTGAGCAGCCCGCGGGCGGCGGCCTCCTCCACCCAGGAGGGCGCGTAGTTGTTGCCGTTGAAGATGATGCGCTTGTGGTCCCGGATGGTGTGGCGGATCAGGCGGTTGAGCTCGACGTTGAAATCCTCGGCCTTTTCCAGCCTGTCGGCGAACACCCGCAGCGATTCAGCCACGATGGTGTTGAGCACGGTGTTGGGATCGGCGATGGAGAAGGCCGAGCCCACCATGCGGAACTCAAACTTGTTGCCGGTGAAGGCGAAGGGCGAGGTGCGGTTGCGGTCCGTGGTGTCCTTGAAGAAGTGGGGCAGCACGGTGACGCCGATGTCCATTTCGTCCTTGCACTTGGGGCAGTAGGCAGCCTTGGCGATCAGCGCCTCGACGATCTCCGTCAGCTCCTCGCCCAGGAACATGGAGATGATGGCCGGCGGCGCCTCGCTGGCGCCCAGCCGGTGGTCGTTGCCTGCGCTGGCGCAGGAGATGCGCAGAAGGTCCTGATACTCGTCCACGGCCTTGATGACCGCCGCCAGGAACAGCAGGAACTGGGCGTTCTCGCTGGGGGATGCGCCGGGTTCCAGGAGGTTCGCGCCCGCGTCGGTGGCGATGGACCAGTTGTTGTGCTTGCCCGAGCCGTTGACGCCCGCGAAGGGCTTTTCGTGCAGCAGGCACACCATGCCGTGCTCGGAAGCCACCTTCTTCATCATCTCCATCGACAGCTGGTTGTGGTCGGTGCCGATGTTGGTGTTGTTGAAGATCGGGGCCAGCTCGTGCTGGGCGGGGGAAACCTCGTTGTGCTCGGTCTTGGCCAGTACGCCCAGCTTCCAGAGGGTTTCGTCCAGATCGCGCATGAAGGCCGCCACGCGCTTTTTCAGCGCGCCGAAATAGTGGTCCTCCAGCTCCTGACCCTTGGGCGGGCGGGCGCCAAAGAGCGTCCGGCCGGTATAGACCAGATCGGGCCGCCGGTCGTACATGGTTTTATCGATCAGGAAGTACTCCTGCTCCGGGCCGACGGTGGTTACCACGCGCCGGACGTCGGCGCGGCCGAACAGCTTCAGGATGCGCAGCGCCTGCACGTTGAGGGCGTCCATGGAGCGGAGCAGCGGCGTCTTCTTGTCCAGCACCTCGCCGGTGTAGGACATGAACGCCGTGGGGATGCACAGCGTATTTTCCTTGATGAAAGCGTAGCTGGTGGGGTCCCACGCGGTGTAGCCCCGGGCCTCAAAGGTGGCGCGCAGGCCGCCGGAGGGGAAGCTGGAGGCGTCCGGCTCACCCTGGATCAGCTCCTTGCCGGAGAACTCCATGATCACGCCGTCGCCGGCGGGGCTGATGAAGGCCTCGTGCTTTTCCGCGGTGATTTCGGTCATCGGCTGGAACCAGTGGGTATAGTGGGTGACGCCCTTTTCCAGCGCCCAGTCCTTCATGGCGTTGGCGATCACATCCGCGGTGGGGCGGTCCAGCGGCTCGCCCTTGGCCAGTTTCTTTTTAAACGCCTTGTAGGTATCGTGGGGCAGCCTGGCCTTCATGACGGTATCGTTGAACACCATGGAGCCAAACATATCCGGCATCCTGCTCATAGATCCAACCCCCTATAAAATTTGAAAGGCACCGCGAAACCCGCAAAACAGGCTCCGCAGCGCCTTCGCTGCTGATGAAAACATTATAAGGCCGCGCCGCGCCGCTGTCAAGAAAAGCAAATGTTATTTTGCACAACGCGCGCGAGGCCCTCAACCCCGCCGCTTCAGGAACGCCCGGGCGAGGGCCTCGCCGGCGCGGGCGTTGGGGTGCGGGTTGAGGGCGAAGCGGTATTCCTCGCGGACCTTGTGGGATTCCGGCGCGTCCCGGCCCAGCACAGGCACGGTGTCAAAGACCGCCGCCTCCGGCGCTTCGCCGGCGCGAATCCAATCGTTGACCGCGCGCCAGGTTTTGAGCTGCGCGCCTCCAAAGTCAAAGGGCGGCAGCGTGAACAGCCAGACGCGCATGCCGGGGTTCGCATCTTTGAGCAGGCGCACAATGCGGCCCAGATCCCGGGTGATCTCCGCCGCGCGCCGGCCGCAGGTGCCGATGTCGTTGACACCCAGGCACACGGTGGCCTCGTCCGCCGCCTTTGCGCGGGCGAGCCACGCGCCGTCGGCCGCCGCGTCATAGGCCCGCGCCCAGCCGCTGCCCAGATTCAGCGCGTTCCAGCCGCCAGGCAGGCGCCGGATGACCCGCGCGGCCCAGAAGGCGTCGCGCCCCTCGCCGGTGCCGTAGCCCTGGGTGACGGAGTCGCCCAGAAAAGCGAAGATCCTTTCAGAGGGTGCGCGGCGCAGAAACAGCCCCGGCAGCGCGCACCGGCCGTTGAAGTCGATGGCAAACCCCTCCGGCGACGGTTCGGACGCGCCGCCGCCGGGCCGCATGTAGGCCGCGAGGATCGATTCGTCGGTGCAGGGGATGGCCGGGCCGCCGGAAAGGCTTGTGACCGTCCAGCTGAAGGCCAGGTCGTGGCCAGGGGGCAGGTCGATCGCCGCCGCGTCGCTGAAAAACGCCTCGCCCGGCGTCACATCCCTCGTGGGTGCGCCGTCAAAGAGCACCGGCACGGCCGTACCGTACACCGCGCCGTCCCGCCGGGTGCCGCCGTCGGCGATAAAGGCCTCCTCCACGCGCCAGAAACCGCCGGGCTGATCCGCGAGGCGGAGGGCCCCCTCGCCCCGGGTGGTCTCCCGCAGATTGCGCGTCCAGAACCGGTAGACCCCCGGGCCCGGCGCGCCCTCCAGGTAGGTCCGGAACGCGGCCGTGCGCGGAGCCGGCCCCTCCGCTCCCCAAAATCCGGATACCACCGTGCTGCAGGGCGTGACCGCCCGCCACGATAAGAGTGTCTCCCGATCGGCCATGATCCCATCTCCCGCCGTCATTTGCCCGCCGCGGCGCGCTAGTAGTCCACGAAGTCTAAGAACCGATGATAGGGCGCAGAGATTTTTCTGCCCGGCACGGAACCGGAGCGCAGGCGTAGCAGCGCTACGTCAAGCGGAGCGCGACACAGCCGGACAGGAAAAGATCCAGCCATAGCGCGGTAATTAGGCTTCGCGGACGACTAGAACAGCGCGATCTCGCTGATGCAGGTATCCGTATACTTGCCGCCGGGGTAGACCCCCGTCACCTCGACGCTGGCCCAAGTGATCTCGTGCGCGGCGTCAAAGGCAAAGGAGGCAAACTGGTCGTAGGCGTACCCGGGCAGATCGGGCGAGACCTCAAAGTCAAACTCGGTGCCGTCGGACAGCGTCACGCGGAAGGATTTGACCCGGTTGTTGGCCATCGCCAGCGATTCCGACTTGGCGTAGGCGGGGGTCAGCCGGATGCCGCGCACGGTCTGGGGCTCGTCCGCCTCCAGCGTAAGGACCGCGCCCTTGTCCCGCTCGGGGTAGGACCAGCAGGTGGCCATGTCGCCGTCCAGCACGTTTTCCGCCCCATAGGTGATGTTTTTGTACTTCGCGAGGGTGGCGGTGGCGGTGGCCTTCGTCATGGCGGGGGCGCCGGTAATGGGAATGACGCTCGAAACCGTCGCGCCGAAGGGCGAATCCGCGTTGGGCGTCAGCGTGACGGCGATCAGCGCGGCCAGGTCCTCCGGGGCATCGGGGGCGGTGATCATCACCGCGTACTCGGCGTCCACCTCGCCGTCCGACGCCGTGGCGGCCAGGAGATCGGGGGCGTAGCCGGCGTCGCCGGGGTCCGACGTGTAGTCGTACACGTCCCCGCGGGGCGCGAGCAGCGTGAAATCCTCCGGCATGGCGGACAGTTCGCCTTGGGTGAAGATTGCGGCATAGGCCGCCTTCAGCGCCTCCAGTGTAACGCCCGTCTCCGGCGCAGCCACCGCGCCTTGCTCCAGCGCCGCGTAGGCGAGCGCCCAGGCGGTCATATCGTCCGGCGCGCCGTCAAAGGGCTGCGCCCCCAGCGTGAAGGCGCGGGTGATCAGCGCCGCCAGCGGCAGCGCGGCCTGGGCCGTTTCCCGCGCGTCCGGCGCTTCGTCCGCCCAGCTTTCGGCGGATTCGGCGGCGGGCTCATCCGTCCAGCCGCCCTCGGAGGGGGCGGCATCCTGCGCCATTGCCAGAACGGGCAGCACTGCGAGGATCAGCGCGAGAAAGAGGGCTGATAGCTTCTTCATAGGGGTACCTCCCGTAAGCCGCCCGGAGGCGGTATTTTTCAGGACTTCATCAGCGCGGCAACGGACTCGGCGGCGGCCTCAAAGCGTTCGGGCGATTCCAGCGCGGCGGCAAGGCCCCGGGCGACGCAGCCCGCGGGATCGCCGGGGATGGTGACGCCGAGGCCCGTGGCCTCCGCAATCAGCTTGTCCAGCCCAAAGAGCGCGGCGCCGCCGCCGGTCAGCGCAAGGGGGCGTTCCGTCAGGTCCGCGGCCAGTTCCACGGGCGCGCTGCGCACCACCGCCCGCACCAGCGCGGAAAAATCATCGATCACCGGCCGGACCGCCGCGTGCAGCGTTTCCGCCGCCACGCTGCGGGTGCGGGGCAGGCTGAGGTTAAGGTCCAGCCCCCGCACATCCACAGAGAGCCTCGCGCCGCCCATGGCGGTGAGCAGCGACAGCTTGAGCTCCTCCGCGGTCCGTGCCCCCGTCTCCAGCGCGTATTCGTTCCGGAGCAGGGTGGCGATGATCCCGTCGGCCCTTCGCATGCCCCAGGGCAGCGACCGGCTCTCCACCACGCGGCCCATCGAAAAGAGCGTCACGGCCATAAAGCCCGCGCCCAGCTCGCCCACCAGCGTACCCTCGGGGCGCATCGGATCGCACCCCGCGCCCACCGCCGCCATCAGATCCGAGCGGATCAGGCTGCAGACCGCGGCGCCGGCGTCCATGGCGAGAGCCGCCAGCGCCCGCATGGTGTAGCCCAGCGCGCCGGGCGATCGGGCGATCAGCACCCGGGGCCGCATGACGCGGCCCGCCTGGCCGGCCCGGCGCAGAAGGTAGGCCATCCACGCCCCGAGCGCGGCCTCGTCGGCCACCTGCCCCGCGTCCATCGGGAAGTCCACCCGGACGCCCCCTGTGGCGCGGCCCAAAAGCGGCAGCGCCTCGTCGCCCAGCAAAAAGGGCTTCGCCTCGCCCGCGCGCGTCGCCACGGCGGCGCTCTCGTTCAAGATGTCCCCGTGTCCGCGCACCGCCATCCGGACGGCGCTGGCGCCGATGTCCAGCGCGACGTTCCATTGCATTTGTAATGACCTCGCTTATTGCAACGACTTGTATTTTCGCCGGGTTGCCAGCCCGCCGCGGATGTGCCGCTGCTGGCGGTTGATGCTGAGCACCCTGTCGACGCTGCGGGACAGCCGGGCGTCGATCCTCGGCAGTCTCGTGCGCATGTCCTTGTGCACCGTCGTCTTGCTGACGCCCTTCGCCGCGGCGCAGGCGCGCACCGTCGCGCCGTACTCCAGGATATAGGCGGCCTCCGCCAGCACGCGCTCCGCAATGTACTGCCTCACGCCTTGCCCCTCCCGTCGCCAGACTGCCGTTTCAGCCTATGCCGGGAGGCCTGGCCCTCATGCAGGGGTTATTTTTTGAGCTTTCTGGGCTTGCCCCGGCGCGTAAAGCGGGATTTTTCGCCCGTGGCCATGGGTTTTTCGCCCCGGAGAGCCAGCATCTGATCGCGGATCCTGGCGGCGCGCTCAAAATCCAGCGCGCCGGCGGCGGCCAGCATCTCGTCCTCCAGCCGCTGGATGGTGAGGCGCGCCTCCTCGTCGGAGAGCGCCCCCGCCTCGGCCTCGGCCTCGCGGCTGACCTCCATCAGCTCCCGCACCGCGGCGCGGACGGTCTGGGGCACGATGCCGTGGGCCTCGTTAAACGCCTCTTGCAGCGCGCGGCGCCGGTTGGTTTCGGAGATGGCGCGCATCATGGAGTCGGTCAGCTGGTCGGCGTACATCACGACGCGGCCGTCCACGTTGCGCGCGGCGCGGCCGATGGTCTGGATCAGGCTGGTTTCGCTGCGCAGAAAGCCCTCCTTGTCGGCGTCCAGGATGGCCACCAGCGCCACCTCGGGCAGATCCAGCCCCTCGCGCAGCAGGTTGATGCCCACCAGCACGTCAAACTCGCCCAGCCGCAGCGAGCGCAGAAGCCGGATGCGTTCAAGGGTTTCCACGTCCGAGTGCATGTACTCCACCTTCACGTCCATCTCCCGCAGATAGGTGGTGAGGTTTTCGGCCATGCGCTTGGTGAGGGTGGTCACCAGCACCCGGTCGCCCCGGGCAGCCACCCCTCGGATTTCGCCCAGAAGGTCGTCCACCTGGCCGGTGGCGGGGCGCACGATGATCTCCGGATCGATGAGGCCCGTGGGGCGGATGATCTGCTCCACCACCCGGTCCGCGCGCTCCATTTCGTAGGGGCCGGGGGTGGCGGACACGTACACGGCCTGGCCCACCCGCGCCTCAAACTCGTGGAATTTGAGCGGGCGGTTGTCAAAGGCGCTGGTCAGGCGAAAGCCGTAGTCGACCAGCGCGGTCTTGCGGGCCCGGTCGCCGTTGTACATGGCGCGAATCTGCGGGATGGTGACGTGGGCTTCGTCGATGAACAAAAGAAAGTCCTTGGGGAAGTAGTCCATCAGCGTAAAGGGCGCCTCGCCGGGGCTGCGGCCGTCAAAATAGCGGGAATAGTTTTCGATGCCGTTGCAATAGCCCAATTCCCGGAGCATCTCGACGTCGTAGCGGGTGCGCTGCTCGAGGCGCTGGGCCTCGAGCAGCCGCCCCGCGTCCTTGAAGGCGGCCGCCTGCCGGGCCATGTCGGCCTCGATCATGCCGATGCTCTTTTCCAGCTTCTCGCGGGACGTGGCGTAGTGGGACGCGGGAAACACCACGATGTGGCTGAAGTGGCGCAGCGGCTGGCCGGTGAGGGTGTCGATCTCGCTGATGCGCTCGATCGTGTCGCCGAAGAATTCCACCCGGAGCGCCTTTTCCATCTCGCCCGCGGGCAGGATTTCCACCACGTCGCCCCGCACGCGGAAGGTGCCGCGCTCAAACTCGAAGTCGTTGCGCACGTACTGGATGTCGATCAGCCGGTCGATCAGCTGGTCCCGGTCCAGCTTCATGCCCTCGCGCAGGGACACCGCCAGGCTGGTGTACTCCGCCGGATCGCCGATGCCGTAGATGCAGCTGACCGACGCCACGATGATCACGTCCCGCCGCTCGGAGAGCCATGCGGTGGCGCTGTGGCGCATGCGGTCAATCTCCTCGTTGATGGAGGAGTCCTTTTCGATGTAGGTATCGGAGGAGGCGATGTAGGCCTCCGGCTGATAGTAGTCGTAATAGCTGACAAAATAGCCCACGGCGTTGTCCGGAAAGAACTCCCGGAACTCCGCGGCCAGCTGGGCGGCCAGGGTCTTGTTGTGGGCGATGATCAGCGCCGGGCGCTGGGCCTTTGCGATCACGCTGGCCATGGTGAAGGTCTTGCCGGAGCCGGTGACCCCCAACAGCACCTGGTGCCTGAGCCCCGCTTCGAGGCCCTCAGCCAGCGCCTCGATGGCCTGCGGCTGATCGCCCCGGGGCTGATAGGGCGCGCGTAGCTGAAACATACTCTCCTCCATCGTGCGGTTACACACAGTATAGCATACCCCGGCCGATCTGAAAAGGGCGGGACAGGCGCGGCCCCGGCGCGCTTGGCCGGGGCCGACAGGGGTCCATCAACGGGAAAAAATCGCTCACTCGTCGGGCTTTCCGCCCTCGGACAGGTCCTCGCCATCCTCGCGGGTGGCGGTGCCGTCCGCCGCCGCCTCGGCCTCCGCCTCGGCGCCCTCGGGCTTATCGCCGGACTCGGGGTGCATGCCGGTGCCTTCGCCGCCCTGGGGCTTCTCCGAGGCGCGGCGGTGCTTGAGCTCGCCGACCGCGCGCTCAATTTCGTCCAGCGCGTCATCCGCCAGGTCGCCGAGGCGCGCCTTGATGTCGTCCGCCTCCACATTCTTGAGTCCGGCAAAGGCGTCGCCGATCTTGCCGATCAGCTCACCGCCCACGGCCTTGCCCTTTTCGACGGCGTCCTCGCCCTTCTTGGCCAAATCGTCCACCGCGGCCTTGACGCGCTCGCGGTTTTCGCCCTTGGTGGCCTCGCTGATCGCGTCCGCCGTCTTCTCCACCGCGTGGGCCACGGCACCGACGCCCGCCATGATCACCTTGCGCAGTTCATCCGCCATACTCTTCACTCCTTTGACAGCGGCCGTGCCGGCCGCGGATCATCCTTATTATACCAATCATTGGACGAAAATAACCGCTTTTCGTTCAAATTGTCCGAAAGCGCGCGCAAAAGGCGCGCCGCGGGCCGCAAAATGACCGACGCTACTCGTACCAGTCCAGCGCCTGGCCCACGTACTGATCGATGTCCGTGAGCAGCTCCATCATCAGGCCCGTAACGTCCCGGCCGGAGGCCTGGCTGAGGGCGGCGTAAAAATCCGCCGCGGTGGCGATGCGCCCGGCATTTTGCGCTACGTACAGCTTCAGCGCGCCGATAAGCGCGTCCTCCCCCAGCACCACGCCCACTTCGTGCATGACCGCCGCGCCGCGCCCCCGCACCACGGCCTGATAATCTCCGACGGTGCCGAAGGAGAGCGCCTCGCCGTCCACCGTCACCCCGCCGGGAATCGTGAGCCGGAGCGACGGCGTGACCCTCGCGTTCAGCTCCTCAAGGTACCGGTCGCGGCCGTAGGCGCGCTCGTAGTAGTAGAGCGCCGAATAGGCGGCCAGCGATTCCGTGAGCCAGGGCGCCTCGGCGGGGTTCGAGCCCACGATTTCGCCAAACCACGCCCGCGCGGTCAGCCGCGCCGCCTGATACTCCAGCTCGCCCCGCCGCGAATAGGCGTACAGGTCCTCCGGCAGCATGACGATGCCGGAAAACGCCGCCCCTTCCACCAGATCCGCCTGGGCGACGGTCAGGCTTTCAAAGGGATAGGCGCCAAAGGCTTCGGAATAAATGTCCACCGCCTTCGCCGCGGCCTCGGCGGCCCGGGCCGCGGCGGCGCGGTCGTTGGCGTAGGCGCGCACGGTGATGCCGGAGCCGGACGCGCGCTCCACTTCGACGTAGCGGCGGCTGAGGGCGAGGGCAAAGCAGCGGGCGTTTGAAAGCGTCACCGTCACGTTCTGCCGCGCCGCGCCCGCGCGCTCGGCGCGCGCATCGCCCCCCGCCGCCACCTGCCATGTGTCCGGCAGGTTGACGGTGGCGCGGTAGTCCATCGGGTCCGCCATCAGGCTCTCCCCCACCGGACCGACCCGCTCGACGTGAAAGCCGCCGTCCCACACGGCGGGCAGCGGGTAGAACCCCGCCAGCCGCCAGCCGATGGCCCCGGTGCCCACCATGCCCAGAGCGTCCGGCAGGATCAGCTCGTAATCAAACCGGAAGACCGCCGCTTCGCCGGGCGCGAGGTCGCACCCGACGCGCAGCGTGGCCTCGTCGGTCCCCTGGACGCCCCAGTCCGCCGCCGCGTCGTCCACCATGACCGAATGAAGTTCGACGCCCCCCGGGGCAAAGCCGCCGGGATAGGCGTCGATCATGGTTTCGCTCTCGTATGGGGCGGTGGTCTCACGCCTCAGCGCGTTGGGCGCCAGCTGGAAGAGGATCTGATCCAGGCGCGCGCCCGTTCGGTTTTGGTAGGTGATCGTCTGCACGACGCTGACCGCGCCCAGGTCCTCCAGCACCGTCAGCTGCATCTCGCAGGTGTCGCGGCCCTCCGCCAGCGCGGAGGAAAAGACCGCGGCCACCAGCACACCCAGCACCATCAGCGCCGCCAGCCCCAGCGCCACCCAGCGCACCAGGTGCTTGCGCCAGTCTCTCTTTGCCTTCATCCGGTCCCTCTCACTTCATCGGGGCAATGGATTCGACGGCCGCCTTGGCCGCCTCCCGGGCCGAATCCTGCTCGCAGATCAGGATAAACTCGTAGGTCTTTCCGTCCGCCGCGATGGTGATCGCGCCCACGGTACCCTCGTCGATGTCATAGACGATCATCCGCTCGCCGCCGATCTCCTCGATGGCCACGTTGCTGTAAAAGCCCTCCTGCTGGTCGGCCAGGTAGTTTTCGTACATCTCGTCCAGCGTCTGGGTGTAGGTCGGGTCCGGCTCGTACACGTAGGCGACGGCGTGCAGCGCGTCGCTCTCCATATCCATTACGAGGCCGTCGGCCATGTTCTCCTCGGTCAGCTCCACCGCCTTGAGATCGTCGGGCAGCGTAATGGAATATGCGCCGACGATGTCCGCAGTCTGCGCCAGCGCGCCTGTCGCCACAAGCATGAAGGCCACAAAACACAAAAGCAGCTTTCGCATGAAATGCCTCCTTGGGAGTTTTATCCGTCGGTTGCGCCCCGCGAACCCGTTTGATGATAGCACAGCCCCGCGAAGCCTGTCAATCGCGCAGGCGGAAATGTGCGATTTTCGCCACGCCTGCAAAGAACGAAAGCGGGGCGCCCGCTTTCGCAGGCGCCCCGCCGCCATTCCCCTCTAGTAGACGACGATTTTCGTCTTGGCCGGGCAGTTCTGGTAGATCCACTTGGCGTTCTCGACGCTCAGCCGGACGCAGCCGTGAGACGCCTTTCTGCCCAGGTTGCGGACGGAGCCCGAGGTGGGCGAGCCGCCCTTGTTGTTGTAGAGCACCGAGTGGAACATGATGTCCCCCTGGATATAGTAGGCGTATTGGGCCCAGACAAAGAACTTCTTGAAGTAGTGCCACCGGGCGCCGGGGCCGGTGGAGGCCTGGTAGGTGCCCTTTGGGGTAGGGGTCGCGTTGAGGCCCGTCGAGCACTTCATGGTGCGCACCAAAATGGTGTACTCCTCGTTCTCGTCCGGCGCGTAGGCGTAGACCCGCTGCTTGGCGGTGGACACCTTCAGCATGTAAGGCTTGAGCGCCTTCTTGGCCGAATCGGAAAACAGCTTCTCCAGCGTCTTTTTGTCGGCCTCGCCGGACTGGCTCAGGCTGTTGCGCTTCTGGAAATCCTTGATCGCGCTGGCCGTGGCGGGGCCGTAGCCGCCGTCGGCCGAGGTGTAGAGGTATTCCAGATCGTACAGCCTGCGTTGCACGCGCTTGACTTCCTCGCCCGCGGCGCCGCTTTGCATGGCGCCGGGAACGTCCGGAAAGCTCGCGTCGTAGAACTTGTCCAGCAGGATCGGGTCCGCGATGCCGTTGACCACGGTGGTCAGCTGGCTGTCGTCAATCTTGATTTCGGCCGGGGGGGTGCCCTGGGCCATCGCTTCGGCGGTGAGCGTCTCGCGCTCCTGGGCCTGGAAGTAGGCCTGCAGGCTTTCCACCGCGCGCTCGGTGGCGGGGCCGTAGCTGCCGTCGGCCGAGCCGATCATAAAGCCCAGCTTGTGCAGCCGCTGCTGCAGCCTGGTCACTTCTTCTCCGGAGGAGCCGTCCTGCAGCATCGGGTGCGCGGGCAGCTTGGCCTGGCCGGAGTAGGCCAGCTTCTGCAGTTCGACGTCCGCGGCGCCGGTCTGCTCCAACCCGTTGTAGTACTGGAAAAGCCGCACGCTCCGCTGCATGCCCGGGCCGTAGACGCCGTCGGGCGAGCCGATCAGGTAGCCCAGCGCACTCAGCCTGCGCTGCAGGCGCAGCACCTCGTCGCCCTTGTCGCCGTAGTCGAGGCCAATCCGGGCCGCGGGAAAGTCGTCCGACATGAAGAATGCCAGGACCGTGGCGTCGGCCACGCCGTCCACCTGGGTGACGGGCGTGGGCGCGGGCTCGGGCGTGGGGGCGGCGTTCGCGTCCGGCGTGGCGCCCGGATCGGGGGTCGGCGTGGGCGCGGGGGTCGGCGTCGCCTTGGCGTCAATTTCGTCCTGCTCCAGCCAGCGAATGTACTGCTCCAGCGCGGAAACCCCCGCGGCGGTGCCCTTGCCGTACTGGCCGTCGGCGGCGCCGGTCAGGAAGCCCAGCTGGATCAGTTTCTGCTGGAGCGCGCGGGTGGCGTCGTTTTTCGAGCCGCGCTGAAGCGTTTCATAGTACGGCGTGGTGACCGCCACGTGGGTAAGGTAGATTTTCCCGCCCGCCAGCGCCTCGGCCGAGGCGTCCAGGGCGGAGCGCACCGCGGCCTGGATCGACCCGGAGAGCTGCTCCGCGGTCATGCCGGTTCCGGAAGCGACCGCCTCCGACACCGCCAGCGCAAAGCGCTCCGTGAGCCCGGACCAGGCGGCGTCCGCCGGCGCGGCTGTAAAGGATAGCGTCAATTCGGTATGAACCGACTGCCCGCCCAGTTGATTGTCAAGCGCCATCCGCTTTTCGGTCAGGGGCGTCCCCTCCGGGACGTCCGGCACGGCCTTTGCCTCCGCGCTGTCGGGCTCGTAGGCGCCCAGAAGGGTGCCGTCGCCGCGCTGTGCCTGGACGGTCAGGTACGCGCTCAGCGTCAGGGCCAGGCACAGTACAAGGGCTAGTATGGCGTGAATGCGTTTCATGTCATTCCTCCGGTCTTGTTTCATTGTTTCCGTCACAATTACAGACGGGGCCCGCCGCCGGTTTGTTGCCCTTCCGGGCACAAAAGCGGCACAAAGTTCGCTGAATATTTTTAACAGTTGGCGCTTTCAAAACGCCCCTCTATAATGTATAATGATTTGGTGTGATTGCGAATCATAGAATCAGCAAATCCGGGAGGAGATTGGTCATGGCGATCATCGATACGATCATGCGGAAGGCGAAGGCGGACGTTCGCCACATCGTGCTGCCCGAGGGCGAGGAAAAGCGCAACATCGCGGCCGCCGCGAAGGTTTCGGCGGAAGGCCTGGCCCGCATTACCCTCTTGGGCGATCCGGCAAAAATTGCTGAAACCGCCAAGGCCCTGGGCGCGAACCTGGGCGGCGTCGGGATCGTGAACCCCGCCTCGAGCGACAAGGCAAAGCCTTACGCCGAGGCGCTTTATATGCTGCGCAAGGCCAAGGGCATGACGGAAGAAGAAGCCCTCCAGAAGATGGCGGACCCGATGTACTACGGCGTGATGATGGTAAAGGCGGGCGACGCCGACGGCCTGGTCTCCGGCGCGATTCACTCCACCGGCGACATGCTGCGCCCGGCGCTGCAGATCATCAAGTCGAAGCCCGGCATTAAGACCGTATCATCCTGCTTCCTGATGGAATGCCCCGACAGGACCTACGGCGCCGACGGCGTCATGATCTTCGCGGACTGCGCGGTGATCCCCTGCCCCACCGCCGAGGAGCTGGCCAACATTGCCGTGGCCGCGGCGGACTCCGCAAGGAACCTGGCCGGCATGGAGCCCCGGGTGGCGCTTTTGTCCTTCTCCACCAAGGGCAGCGCCAGGCACGACCTGGTGACCAAGGTGCAGGAAGCCACCCGCATCGCGAAGGAACTGGCCCCCGACATCAAGCTGGACGGAGAGCTCCAGGCCGACGCCGCGCTGGTGGCGTCCGTGGGCCAGCTCAAGAGCCCCGGCTCCGAAGTGGCGGGCCACGCCAACGTACTGGTGTTCCCGGACCTGCAGGCGGGCAACATCGGCTACAAGCTGGTGCAGCGCCTGGCGGGCGCCGAGGCCTACGGCCCGGTGCTGCAGGGGCTGGCCAAGCCCTGCAACGACCTCAGCCGCGGCTGCTCGGTGGAGGACATCGTGGCCACCGTCGCCATTACGGCGGTGCAGGCGCAGCAGCTCTGAGGGCGGGCGCCCCTTGCGCCTCTTTCCGCGCCCGGCGCGCACACATAGTAGAAAGGGTTTGAATCGTTCATGAAAATTCTGGTGATCAACGCGGGTTCCTCCTCCCTTAAGTACCAGCTGATCGACATGCAGGGCGAGGCGGTGCTGGCCAAGGGCCTGGCCGAGCGCATCGGCATCGAGGGCAGCAAGCTGACCCATCAGTACGGCGATCAGAAATACGTGGTCGAGCAGCCGATGAAGAGCCATACCGACGCGATGCAACTGGTGCTGGAGGCGCTGATCGATCCCCGCCACGGCGTCATCACCGCCATTTCCGAAATCGGCGCGGTGGGGCACCGGGTGCTGCACGGCGGCGACAAGTTCACCGCCTCCTGCGTGATTGACGAGCCGGTGGAAAAGGCCATCGAGGACTGCATCCCGCTGGGCCCGCTGCACAACCCCGCCAACCTGATGGGCATCCGCGCCTGCCAGCGGGTCATGCCGGACACCCCGCAGGTGGCCGTGTTTGACACCGCCTTCCACCAGACCATGCCCCCCAAGGCGTATCTGTACGGCATCCCGCTGGAATACTACAAAAAGCACGCCATCCGCCGCTACGGCTTCCACGGCACCAGCCACCGCTTCGTGTCCGCCCGCGCGGTGAAGCTGACCGGCGCGAAAAGGCTGATCGTGTGCCATCTGGGCAACGGCTCCTCCCTCTCCGCGGTGGTGGACGGCAAGTGCGCGGACACCTCCATGGGCCTGACGCCGCTGGAAGGCGTGCTGATGGGCACCCGCTCCGGTTCGCTGGATCCGGCGGTGGTTTCCACCCTGTCCGTCCGCGAGAACATGAGCGCCGAGCAGGTGGTGGACATGCTCAACAAAAAGTCCGGCCTTCTGGGCGTCAGCGGCCGCTCCAGCGACATGCGCGATGTGGTCGCCGGCGCGAAGGCGGGCGACGAGCGCTGCAAGGTCACCCGGGAGATGTGGTCCTACGGCATCCGCAAGACCATCGGCGCCTACGCGGCGGCCATGGGCGGGCTGGACCTGATCGCCTTCACCGCCGGCATCGGCGAAAACGACTGGGAGGCCCGCGCCGAGATCTGCGAAGGCCTGGGGTTCCTGGGCGTCGAGCTGGACGCGGCCAAAAATGAGGGCAAGCGCTCCGAGGGCGTGATTTCAAAAGAAGGCGCCCGGGTCCAAGTGTGGGTCATCCCCACCAACGAGGAGCTGGCCATCGCCCGGGACACGCTGGAGCTTACGCAAAAATAATTTGACAAATCCGAACCGTGATTCTATAATACACTGGTTAGTCCCTGCGAGGTGATTGCCCCATGATCGATGTCTCGGCCGCGCTCAAAAATCCGGGACAGGCCTATCCGTTCGAATGCGCGCTGGCGCTCGAGCCGATGGACGTCCTGAGCGACCAGGTGCGGCTGTCGGGCATCCTCCTGAAGGGTGATTTGACCGGCGCGGGCGAATCGGTTTCGGTCCGGGGGACGGTGCGCTCAACGCTGACCGCCCACTGCGCCCGGTGCCTCCGGGAAGTTTCGCAGCCCCTTTCGGCCGACATCGACGAGGTGTTCGTGCGCGAGAGCGATCCCGAAAACCCCGACCAGCGCCTGCTGGAGGGCCACGAGATCGACCTGACCAGCCCCGCCCGGGAAGCGCTGCTGCTGGAGATGCCGATGCGGCTTCTGTGCCGCGAGGACTGCCGGGGGCTCTGCCCCGTCTGCGGCGCGAACCTCAACGAAACGCCCTGCGACTGCCCGAAGGGGCCCGTCCGGGAAAACCCCTTTGCGGCACTCAGAGAACGAATTCCCAGCGACGACGAGGAGGTGTAACCATGGCCGTACCGAAGTATAAAACGTCAAAGGCGCGCAAGCACTCCCGCCGCGCCGCGAACTGGAAGCTGAGCGTGCCCGGCATTGTCAAGTGCCCGCGCTGCCAGAAGATGAAGCTGAGCCACCGCGTGTGCAAGCATTGCGGGTACTACGATGGGCAGAAGGTCATCGACATGGAGAGCGAAAAGAAGCAGGCGAAGTAAGGATCTCATCGGCCCTCGTCCATGGACGGGGGCTTTTCCTTTGCTTTCCTTTGCCGGGGGCCGCCGGCGCCCACCCGAGAAAGGATGAACGGCATGAAATTTCCCAAGTGCGCGTGCATTGAAACCCTGTATCTGGAAAAGCCGTTTCTCGACCGCTTTGAGGCGGCAAAGAAGGACGGCTTTGCCTATGTGGAGTTCTGGGGCTGGCGGGACAAGGACCTGGGCGCGGTCGCGGCCGCGGCGCGGGATGCCGGCGTGGGCATCAGCAACTTCAACGGCGGCCAGGATTACTCGCTGGTCAACCCCGCCCACAGGATGCGCTATCTGGATCAGCTGAAGGAATCGGTGGACGCCGCCCTGCGGCTGGGCGCGCGGGCGGTCACCCTGCTCTCCAACGCTTTGGGCCCCGGCGGCGCGGCCGCCGACAGTTTTTCGGAGCTTTCGGAAGCGGTCAAGCTCTCGTCGCTCTACGCGGGGCTGGCCGAGTGCGCGAAACTGGCGGAGGACAGCGGCATCCGCATGAACCTGGAGGCCCTCAACACCGCCACAGACCATCCGGGCTATTTTCTCACCCGCACCCGCACCGCCGCGGAGCTGACCGGGCTGATCGGCTCCCCCATGCTCAAGATTCTCTATGATGTCTACCACATGCAGCTGAACGAGGGCGCGCTGTGCGACACCATCGCCCGCTACGCCGGGCAAATCGGCCACGTCCACGTGGCGGACGCGCCCGGGCGCCACGAGCCGGGCACCGGCGAAATCAACTATGCCCGCGTATTCCGGCAACTGGAGGAGAGCGGCTACGACGGCATCGTCGGCTTTGAGCTGTTCCCGATGACCACCACGGCCGAGGCCGTCCGCGCCATCAACCGCCTTGGATGACGGCCGTCTCCGGGCATCAAAAACCCTGCGGGTTTTTGATGCGAAGGAAAGTGGCTGCGCACACCTGAAATCCCCGGGATTTCCGGGCGGTGTGCTGACGTATGGTATTGTTTGGTCCATCGTGTGCGCACTGATGGACCAAACGCGTTCCCGGCGCGCTGGTCGCCGGGAACGGTTGAAGCCTATGGGGCCTTTGTCGATGGTCTGACGCCCGCCGCATGCATGCGGCGGGCAGTTTTTCTTTACAGGGGCCGGATGACAAACGAGAAGGCGTGGGGCGCCTCTCCGTCGATCAGAAATTCCGGATGGGTGCGGGCGCCCCAGCCGTCGTCGCCGCCGACGCCCATGCGCCTTGCCGCCACATCCAGCACCGTATAGGTGACCGGCGGCAGCTCGTCCGGGTGCCGCGCCGACGCCAGCTCGCCGGCGGTGTAGGGCAGCACCGAAATTTCCAGCGGCGCGCCGTCCATGTCTACGCGAAGGCCCGCGCCGCCCTCGTCCGTCACTTCCAGCCAGCGCACCCCCGCGCGGTTGCCGCATTCCTGCGGCACCACGTAGCGGGTGAGGTTTTTTTCCGCGCTGGTCGTAAACACGCCCAGCCGCGCGCCGGCCAGCCGGTCAACGTAGTTTTCTTCCGGGCCCAGGCCGTAGTAGCGCACCCTGTCAAACCGCCTGGGCAGCCGCAGCGAAAGCCCCACGGCGGGCACCGGGCCCATGCCCGGCACCCCCGGCAGGTTCAGCGATACCCGCACCGCGCCGCCCGGCAGCATCCGGTAGGCGATGTCGGCAAAGGCATCCTTTGCGATGGGCAGCGCGTAGCGGAAGGTGATCTTCGGCGGCTCGCCGGGCGGTGCGGGCAGGACGTCCGCCAGGCGCGCGCACTCGCTGGCCGCGCGCCAGAAGGCCATGTCCCCATCGAACCCGTTTCCGCGGTCGGTGTCGGTCGGCGCCCGGAACAGGCTCAGCCGGAAGGGCGTTTCGATGAGCTCCGGCCCATCCGCCCCGCGGTAGGAGGTCAGGCCGCCCTCCGGCAGCGAAAAGAGCGCGCGGACGCCGCCGGAGAAGGCGCCGATGTTCCAATCCCCCGGCACCAGGCGCACATCACCCTCAGGCGCCGCCGCCGGGCCCTCCACCCGGAACACATGCTGCCCGTGCATCTGCTCATATCCCCTGGGGGCCCAGGGCGCGTCCTCGGCCAGACACAGCGCGCAGCAGAGCGCGTATTCGCCGGGCTCGCGGCATTCGGGCAGGTCCAGCGGCAAGAACGCGGTTTCGCCCGCCGCCACCCGGGGGATCGCGCGGCCGGAGGCGATCTCCGCCCCGTCCTTCAAAAGCGCGTAGCGCAGCACGTATCCCTCCGTCCCGACAAAGAGGTTGCGGTTGACAAGGCGCACGCCGCCCGCCTCCGGCAGAATCTTCACCGGCTGATACAGGTACCTGACTTCCTGCATCTTGGGTGAGGGCGTGCGGTCGGCAAACAGAAGGCCGTTGGCGCAGAAGCTGCGGTCGTTGGGCCGGTCGAAGAAGTCGCCGCCGTAGGCGTAGCGCGCGCCGCCGCCGGGCGCGGTGGTGATAAGCGCCTGGTCGATGTAATCCCAGATGAACGCCCCCTGAAACATCGGGTATTTTTCCATGAGTTCGGTGTACTTGAAAAGATTGCCCACCGCGTTGCCCATCGCATGGGCGTATTCGCACAGGATGTAGGGCTTGTCCGGGCCCGCCTCAAGGGCCTTTTCCACGTCCCAGGGCCGGACGTACATGCGGCTTTCGATGTCCGACGTACCGTTAAAGCGCCGGTCGGCGGACACGCCCTCGTAGTGGACGGGGCGCGTATCGTCCATCTCGCGCATGAGGCTGGCCATGTTGTACAGCACCTCGCCACCATAGCTCTCGTTGCCGCAGGACCAGATCAGCACGGACGGGTGGTTTTTGTCGCGCTCGATCATCGACCGGGCGCGGTCGTTGACGGCGTCCTGCCAAAGGGGGTCGTCATTGGGCACGGCCCGCCCGGCGTCGAGGCCCCGGGGCATCGACCAGGTGCCGTGGGTTTCCAGGTTGGCCTCGTCGATCACGTAGATGCCGTAGCGGTCGCACAGCGCGTACAGCCGGCTGTCGTTGGGGTAGTGGCAGGTGCGCAGCGCGTTGATGTTGCTGCGCTTCATTTCCAGGATGTCCGACAGCATCTCCGCCTCCGTCAGCGTGCGCCCGCCCACGGGGCTGAACTCGTGGCGGTTGACGCCGCGCAGTTCCACGCGCTTGCCGTTGAGCAGCATGCGGCCGTCCCTGATCTCAATGCGGCGAAAGCCGACGTGGGTCTGCGCCACCTCGATCGCGCCCTCCGGCCCCGTCAGCGTGACCCGGAGGCGGTACAGGCTGGGCGCCTCCGCGCTCCACCGCTCGGGCGCGGGCACCGGGTGGATGATCCGGGTTTCGGGGCTCGCGGGCAGTTCAAAGCACAGCGTCTCGCGCCCGGCCCCGTCCGTCAGCTCGACCCGGGCGGACACCGCCTCGGCTTCGGGCAGCGAGAGCCGAAGGCGCAGGTCCAGCAGGCCGTTTTTGAAGTCCTCCTCCAGAAGCGCCCTGGCGGACAAATCCTCCACGTGGGCCCGGGGGTGGGCCGTCAGCCGCACGGAGCGGATCAGCCCGGTAAAGCGCCAGAAGTCCTGATCCTCCAGCCAGGAGGCGGTGGAGTACCGGAACAGCCGGACCGCCAGGCGGTTTTTGCCCGGCCGCAGCGCCTCCGTCACATCAAAGCGGGAGGGCGTGAAGCCGTCCTCGGCATAGCCGACGAAGGTTCCGTTGACCCACGCGTAGAGCGCGGTCACCGCACCGTCAAAGCTCAGCGCCACCCGCCCCGCGGGAAAATCCTCCGGCAGCCAAAAGTCGGTGACGTACTCCGCCACCGGGTTCTCCCGCGGAATCTGCGGCGGGCGGATGCCTTCCCGCCCGTCCCAGGGGTATTGGATGTTGAGGTACTGGGGAACCCCGCAGCCGGACAGCTCCAGGCAGCCGGGCACCCGCACCGTGCGCCAGCCGGAGACATCATAACCGGGGTGCTCGAAGCCCTCCGCCATCCCCTCCGGGCCGGGCGCATAGCGAAGCTTCCACTCGCCGTCAAGGCACATTTCAAGGCCGCTGCGCCCGCGGTCGGCCTCCGCGGGGGTTTGAAACACCTCGTGGTCCGAATGGGCATCCAGCCGATTGACGGCAAAGACCCGTGGGTCGGAAAGCCAGTCCAGCGTGGGCTTGATCTCTTTCATGGGGCACCTCCATTTATTTTACGGACCCGGCGATTCCCTCGGTGAAGAACTTCTGAAGCGCGAAGAAGATCACGATGGTGGGCAGCGTGCAAAGAAGCACCGCCAGCATCAGCGCGCCGTAGTCCGTCACATAGCCGGCGATCAGGTTTGCGATCAGCATCGGCATTGTGACGGATTCGTTGGTCTGCATGATCACCTTGGGCCACAGGTAGTTGTTCCAGGCGTTCATGAACGTGATGGTCATGGCCGCCGCATAGGTGGACTTCATCGTCGGGATGAACATGCGAAAGAAGATGCCGACCTCCGTCAGGCCGTCGATGCGCGCGGCCTCGATGATGTCGTGGGGGAACGCGCGGGCGTTTTGCCGGAACATCATGATCAAAAAGGGCGTGGAGATGCCCGGCAGGATGAAGGCGGCATAGGTGTTGAGCAGCCCCATCCGCGAGAACATCCGAAACAGCGGGATCAGCGTGGCCGCGAAGGGCACCATCATGGCCAGAAGCAGAACCGACATCACCCGGTCCTTGGCGCGGTCGTGGTAGATCTCAAAGCCGTAGCCCGCCAGCGAGCACACCAAAAGCGCCAGAAACGTCTGCAAAAACGCGTTGACGAAGGAATTCTTCATCGCGTTCCACACGTCCTGCCCGGCGATCAGTGCCCGGTAGTTGGCGGCGGTGTTGCCGCCGGGCAGCAGCCAGCCGCTGAGCACCACCGCGCTTTTGTTGCTGGCGGACACCGCCATCCAGTACAGCGGAAACACCGAAAGCAGCGCCGCGATGGTCAGAAACAGGTATTTGAACGATGTGGCCAGCGCCCGCTTCATCGTTTGTCACCCACCTTCATCTGGCCCAGTGCCAAAATCGCCACCAGGATGAAGATCACAAAGGACATGGCCGCCGAATAGCCAAACTTGGGCACCTGCTGGAAGGTGGCCTTGTAGATGTAGTGGCTCATGGTGATGGTCATGTTGGCGGGGTTGCCCCGGGTGAGGTTGAAGGATTCGTCAAACAGCTGCAGCGTGCCGTTGGTGGACAGGATTGCCGTCAGCAGGATGATGGGCCGGAGCAGCGGAATCGTGATACGCGTGAACTGCTGGAACCAGGAGGCCCCGTCGATGCGGGCCGCCTCGTAGATGGTGCCCTCGATGGACTGGAGCCCCGCCAGGTAGAACACCATGTTGTAGCCGGTCCAGCGCCAGATGAGCGCGATGATCACCACCGCCCGGGCCGTAAAGGTGCCGTTGAGCCAGTTGATGCCCTCTGACAGGATGCCCGCGCGGATCAGCATCGTGTTGACAAAGCCGTTGACGTCAAACAGCGCGCGAAAGATGATCGAATAGGACACCAGCGACGTGGCGCAGGGCAGGAAGATCAGCGTGCGGAAGAGGCCGCGCAATTTCAGCTTCGGGTCGTTGAGAAGGGTCGCCAGCACCAGCGCCAGCACCAGCATCACCGGCACCTGGATCAAAAGAAACAGAAAGTTGTTGGCCATCGCCTGTCGGAAGATGGGGTCCTTGAGCAGGTATTCGTAGTTGCGAAGGCCCGCGTAGGTCAGCTTTGCGCCCTGGCCTGCCTGCAGCGACAGAAGCGCCGCCTGCACCATGGGGTAGAAGTTCATCCAGGCGATCAAAAGGCTCGCCGGCAGCAAAAAAGCCCAGCCCGTGACGTTCTGGCGGCTGTCGAGCGAGGGTTTCGCCCGTCCGGGCGGTTTTCTCACGGCGTGGTTGGCGGTCACATCCGATTCCCCCTTGCGGCGGATTGTGCAAAGGGGGGCGGGGCCTCCCCCGCCCCCCCTGAAGGCTGTCCGGTTTACGCGCCCATCTGGAAGGCCACCGTGGCGTCCGCCTCGGCGAGGGCCTGGTCGATGTCCGCGCCGCTCAGCACCTGGGTGATGGCGGTGGCGACGGCGTCGCGCGCCTCGTAGTAATACACGCCCGTGGCGTTGGAGGGCACCTTGGCCGCGTAGGCGGTGATGTCGGCAAACACCTTCTGGCCGCCGAAGAATTCGCTAGGCTGGTTGTACACGTCGCTGTCGCCCGCGGGCAGGTAGGTGGCCAGCGCGCCGGAGGAGGGCAGGATGGTTTCATAGAATTCCACGGAACCGCCAAAGGTGGCCGCCAGGAAGTCGTTGGCCAGCTGGTAATTCTTGCTGCTGGCCGCCACCGCCCAGGAGGAGCCGCCGTTGTTGGAGTAGTTGGTGCCGCCCTCGATGTCCACCTTGGGGATGTTGGTCAGCGCCCACTTGCCGGACTGGTCCGCCGCGGTCTGGATGGAACCCAGAATCCAGCAGCCGTTGATGGTGCCCGTGCAGTTGCCGGTGGTGAAGGTGGCGATGTAGCCATCCCAGCCGTTGGCCTCCACGTAGACGCCTTCCTGGACCATCTCGGCAAAGTACGCCATAATTTTCTTGAGCGCGGCGTTGTCCTTGATGTTGAGCGAGCCGTCCTCGTTAAACAGCGAGGAACCGCAGCTCTGCAGCATGATCATCACCAGGTCCGGCTGGCCGGCGGTGCCGGAAATCATGGGCAGCCCGGTCTTGCCCTTGACATCCTTGCCGATTTCGATGAAGCGGTCCCAGGTAATGTCGGTGAGGTCGGCGACGGTGTAGCCCGCCTGTTCCAGGATGTCGGTGCGCATGGCCTGCACGGTGGTGCCGTTGTCAAAGGGCACGCCGTAGTTCTTGCCGTCCACCACCGAATAGGCGACCTTCGCCGCCGGGAACTTTGAGAAGTCCACGCCGCCCCCCGTCAGATCGGCAAACAGGTCCGGATAATTGATGACGTTCTTCTGGAAGGCGTTGTCCTGGCAGAGAAAGATGTCGGGCATGCCGGACAGGTCTCCGGACATGGCCAGGGTGGTCAGCTTGGTCTGCAGATCGTCCCACGGGGTTTCAATGACGTTGAGCGCAAAGTCCGGGTGCGTCTGCTGGTAGACCTTGGCGGCCTCGTTCATGGCGTAGATGTTGAACGCCGGGTCCCAGCACCAGACGGTCAGCGCGTTTTCCGCGCCTTCGGCCATGACCGCAAAGGGCGCGAACGCCAGCATCAGCGCGAGCAAAAGGACGGCCAGCTTTTTCAAGATTACCCCTCCCGATGGTTTATTTCATACGGGCCTTGGCCCGTAGGATGCGCCGCAGGAAATGTAAACCTTTACTTTCTCGCCGAAATTATACCATGCGCCTCCATGCCTGTCAACGAAAAAACAACATCGTCTAAACATAATAATGCAGCTTTCCCGAAACCCCCGTTCAATCAGTGCAGTATCTTCCGGTTGTTTTCTGGCAGAATGCAGAATTCCTGGGGCGCGCCATCTTGTAAACCTTTTCATCAACCGGTATACTATATACTATAACCCGAATGTGGTCCGCGGGAGGGGCATCCATGAGCGAGCATACCACCATTTTTGATATCGCGCGGGAGGCGGGCGTGTCCATCGCCACGGTCTCCCGCGTGATCAGCGGCGGCGCGCCGGTCCGCGCCGAAACGCGCGAACGCGTTCTGGCCGTGGTCGCCAAGTACAACTTCCGGCCCAGCCTGGTCGCCACGGGGCTCTCCCGTAAAAAGACGCACACGTTGGGCATCATCATCCCGCTGATCGAGAATCCCTTCTATTCCAAGATGTGCGTGGCGCTGCAGCTGGAGGCGGAGCGGCTCAACCATTCGACGCTGCTGTTTCAGGTTCCCCGCGGCACCATGCTCACCCAGGATTTTATGGACCAGCTGATCGCGCGGCGGCTGGACGGGGTGATCTTCTCCGGCGACGTGACCGACGACGCCTCCAGCGACGCCGCGGTGGAGGGCATGCTCCAGCTGCGGCGGCAAATGCCGCTGGTGGCCATCAACCTGCGCGAGGCCTGCCACGGACTGCCCTGCCTGATGCTGGGCCTGGCGTCCTGCTCCGCCCTGGCCATCCGCCACCTGCGCAAGCTGGGGCACCGGCGCATCGCGCTGATTGGCGGCGTGGGCTCGGCGCAGCTGACCAACACCCGCGAGCAGGGCTATCTGGACGAGATGGAAAAGCTGGGCGAGGCACCCTATCCGATGACCGTGGGGGAATCCGCCCCGGAGGGCGAAGCCTGCGTCACCAGCCTGCTGGCGCAGCTGGGCGGGCGGGCGCGGCCCACCGCGCTGATGGCCTTCAACGACCTGGTGGCGCTGGGCGCCCTTCGGCAGCTGAAGCGCATCGGCATCCGCGTGCCGGAGGACATCGCGCTGGTGGGCTGCGACAACCAGTTCTTCGCCCCTTACGCGGACCCGCCGCTGACCACGCTGGACCTGCACATCGAGGAGACCAGCCGCCTGGCGATGAGCCTTCTGGTCAGCGCCCAGACGGCCAACCTGGACGGCTTTGAACAGCACTTTGAACCCACGCTGATCGTGCGCGAATCCTGCGGCTTTCTGCTGAACGACCGGCCGCCGGCCTGAGGGGAGGGACGACCATGCCCGAAAGAACGCTCTGGTACAACCGTCCCGCCGCCGCCTGGGAAGAAGCGCTGCCGCTGGGCAACGGCCGCCTGGGCGCGATGGTCTTTGGCGATCCGATGCGGGAGCGCATCGCCCTCAACGAGGATACGCTCTGGTCCGGCTACCCCCAGGACCGGAACAACCCCGCGGCCGCGGCGCTGTACCCCGAGGCGCGGCGCCTCGCCCTTGACGGGAGGCTGCACGAGGCCCAGCGGCTGATTGAGGATCGGATGCTGGGCGGCTTCACCCAGTCCTACCTGCCACTGGGCGACCTGCGGGTCGATTTTGAGGACGCCGCCCCCGCCGACGCCTACCACCGGGAACTGCGCCTGGCCGACGCGGTCCACGCCGTCCGGTTTTCACGAGGCGGCGTCCGGTACGAGATGGAGTGCTTCGTTTCCCATCCGGCCCGGGTGCTCCTTCTTCGCCTGGCGGCGGACGCCCCCGGTATGCTGGCCTTTTCGCTGCGGCTGACCAGCCCGCTGCGCCACAGGGCGGCAGCCCGGGGCCGTCGGATCGAGCTGGACGCCCTCGCCCCTTCGGACGTGGTGCCCTCCTACCTCGACTGTCCGGACCCGGTGCGCTACCATGACGCGCCGGAAAAGCGCGGCATGCGCTGCCGTGCCGCCGCCCTGGTCGCCCGCTGCGACGGAAGCGTGACCGCCGAAGGCGGCGCCCTCCTCGTGCGCGGCGCGTCGGAGGCGGTGATCGCGCTGGCCGCCCGCACCAGCTTCCGCGGTCACGACCGCCACCCCTTCCTTGACGGCGCCGACGAGATCGCCCTGTGCGAGGCGGACCTTTCCGCCCTCTCCGGCCTTGACTACGAGGCCGCCCGGCGCGCCCACATCGCGGACCACCGCGCGCTCTTCGGCCGCGCGTCCCTTTCGCTTGCGGGGGGCGACTACGCCGCCCTCCCCACCGACGAGCGGCTGCGGACGCTCGAAGCACACCCGGACGACAACGACTTCTGCGCTCTGGCCTTTGATTACGGGCGCTACCTGATGATTGCCGCCTCGCGCCCCGGCACCCAGCCGATGAACCTGCAGGGCATCTGGAATCAGGATCTGCGCGCCGTGTGGAGCTGCAATCATACCCTCAACATCAACCTCCAGATGAACTACTGGCCCGCCGAGGCGTCAAATCTTCCGGAACTGCACGCGCCGCTGTTCGACCTGGTGGACCGGCTCTCCGACACCGGCCAAAAAACCGCCCGCCTGCACTACGGCGCGCGGGGCGCGGCGGCCCACCACAACACCGACCTCTGGGGGCTTTCAAACCCCGTGGGCGAAGGCCGCCGGGGCTTTGCGGGCTGCGCCTTCTGGCCGATGGGCTACGGCTGGCTATGCCAGCACCTGACGCGGCACTACCGCTACGGCGGCGACCGGGCGTTTTTGAAGGACCGCGCGCTGCCGGCGCTGCGGCTAGCCGCCCGGTTTTTCCTGGACGCGATGGCGGAGGCGGACGGGGCGCGCTTTCTCTCCCCCGCCACGTCGCCGGAGAACGCCTTCCTGTACGAGGGCCGCGTCTGCAAGGTGGCCCGGCGCGCCTCAATGAGCGACCAGATCGTCCGCGAAGTGCTGGAGGACTACCTCTTTGCGCTTTCCGAGCTGGACC
This sequence comes from Christensenellales bacterium, assembly GCA_040768845.1. Classification (GTDB taxonomy): domain Bacteria; phylum Bacillota; class Clostridia; order Christensenellales; family Aristaeellaceae; genus JAEZHK01. Next base: position 391,568 of record JAXGME010000002.1, read on the forward strand.
TTGACGAGGCGATGGCGGCGGAGACCCGCGCGGCGCTAACGGAGGTGCCCGGTCCGGACATCGCGCCCTCCGGACGGCTGCTGGAGTGGGACCGGGAATACGAGGAAGACGAGCCTCGCCACCGCCACGTGTCTCACCTGTACGGCCTGTACCCCGGCGAGGCCATCCCGCCGGAGGGGCCGCTGGCGGAGGCCTGCCGGAAAACGCTCCTCGCCCGGGGGTTCGGCGGCACCGGCTGGAGCCTGGGCTGGAAGATCTGCCTCTGGGCGCGGCTGGGGGACGGCGACCGGGCGCTGGCGCTTCTGCGGCGGCAGCTCAGGCCGGTGGCGGCGGGCGCCGGGATGAATCTGACCGACGGGGGCAGCTACATCAGCCTGCTGGGCGCCCACCCGCCCTTTCAGATCGACGGCAATTTCGGCGCCTGCGCGGGAATCCTTGAAATGCTGCTGCGGGCGCGCGCCGGAGAAATTGCGATCCTCCCCGCCCGCCCCGCCGCCTGGCGGGAGGGCGCGGTCCGCGGCCTTCGCGCGCCGGGCGCGCTGGTGGACTTTGACTTTGCGGACGGCTGCGTGACGCGGCTATGCCTGACGCGCTCGGACGGGCGCGCGCTTTCCATCCGGGTCAACGGCGAAAGCCTCGCCGTCCGGCCGGAGGACCCCGCTCGGATGGAATGGCGCTTCCAGACGAAAACCCAAACCCTTCACCGCATGGGAGGAGATGCACATGACGCTCAATAATCGCTTTGAGGCCTGGTGGCGCGGCAAAAACGAGGGACTGCCGCTGATGTACGTGGTGGCGGAGGCGGAGGGCGCGGCCCGCGTGCCGCGTCCGGAGACGCCGGAGGCGTACTGGACGGACGCCGACTACCTGATCGCGCGGATGCGCAATGAAATGGCCCGCAAAACCTACCTGGCCGACGCCTACCCTTCCCTGGCGGCGGACCTGGGGCCGGGGTCGCTCGCGCTGTACCTGGGCACCGAGCCCCGCTTTGCCTGGGACACCGTGTGGTACGACAAGTCCATTAAAGACCTTGAAAACCATCCGCCGCTGGCCTTCGACCCGGAAAACCGCTGGTGGAAGATGCACTACGCGCTGGTAAAGAAGATCAGGGCGACGCTTGACGGCGAGTGCCTGGTGGACATGCCGGACATCATCGAAAACATCGACATCTACTCCGCCATGCGGGGCACCGAGGAGGCCCTCTACGACCTGATGGACGACCCGGAACTGGTGGAGGCGCGGATTGCCCAGATCGACGACGCCTACTTCCGCTACTACGACGCCTTCCGGGAGGTGATCGCGGAGCCCGACGGCACCCAGAGCTACACCTGCTTCCACATCCGCGGCGCGGGGCGCGTGGCCAAGATCCAGTGCGACTTCTCGGCCATGCTGTCCCCGGCCCAGTTCCGCCGGTTTGTGCTGCCCTCATTGGAGAAGCAGACCCGCCGGCTGGACCATTCTCTCTACCACCTGGACGGCAAGGACGCCATCCGCCACGTGCCGGCTGTCATGGATCTGGAGAAGCTGGACGCGCTGCAGTGGACCTGCGGCGCCGGTCAGCCCGACGGCGCCTGCCCCCAGTGGGACGTGATCTACGATCAGGTGACCGCCGCCGGCAAGAGCCTGTGGATCCAGCTCTACGACGGCGGCGTCGGGGACTGGATCCGCGGCGCGGAGCGGCTGATGGACCGCTACGGCAAGCAGCACCTGTACTTCATCTTCCCGGACATGTCCATGCGCGACGCGGAAACGCTTTTGAACCGCGCCGAGGCGCGCTGGAAATAGCCCGCGAAAAGGCGCGGCCCCGCAGAACCCTGCGGGGCCGCGTTTATGGACGGGCATGGGTCAATGCGCCGTTTCTTCCGTCCACTTCGCAAATTCCTCGTCGGTGGCCAGCACGTGGTGGGTGCCCTCCACCAAGTGGTCGGCGCCCTTCAGGTAGTCCACGCCGTAGGCCCGGTAATCGTAGGCCATGGCCACCCGGCTTTTTTCCACCGCCGGGTTCGGGTGCGGGATGGCGGAGAGGAGGCTCCGCGTGTAGGGGTGCACCGGCCGGGAAAAGATCTCCTCGCGGCTGCCGGTTTCCACCATGTGCCCCAGGTGCAGTACGCCAATGCGGTCGGAGATGTATTTGACCATCGAAAGATCGTGGGCGATGAACAGGTACGCGCATCCGGTGGTCTGCTGGATGTCCTTCATCAGGTTCACCACCTGGGCCTGGATGGACACGTCCAGCGCCGAGATGCACTCGTCGGCGATGATCAATTTGGGGTTCATGATCAGCGCCCGGGCGATGCCGATGCGCTGGCGCTGACCGCCGGAAAACTGGTGCGGGTAGCGGGAGGCGTGCTCCGGCGCCAGGCCCACCTCCTCCAGGATGCGGGCCACCTTTTCGTTGCGCTCCTTCTGGCTGGCGTACAGGCAGTGGATGTCAAGGCCCTGGGCAATGATGTCTGAAACCTTCTTGCGGGGGTTCAGGCAGGCCATCGGGTCCTGGAAGATCATCTGCATGCCGATGCGCAGCCGCTTTTCGGCCTCGCTGCCGAGTTTGCCGCTCACATCCATGCCGTCAAAGGTGATGCGGCCCGCCGTGGGCTCGTACAGCCGGATGACGCTGCGGCCGATGGTGGACTTGCCCGATCCGGACTCCCCCACCAGGCCGAACACTTCGCCGGGGTGGATGTCAAAACTGACGCCGTCCACCGCCTTGACGGTGAATTTCTTTGAGATCTCAAAGTGCTGCTTGAGATTTTCCACTTTCAGAAGCGGCGCGCTCATCTTCCCGCCTCCTTTTTCATGCGCTCAATGCGCTCGCGCAGCTCGGCGGGCATTTCCACCTTCGGCGCGCGCTCGTCCAGCAGCCACGTGGCGGCGTAGTGGGTGTCGGACACCTTGAAAAAGGGCGGCGCCACGCGGTCGTCAATGTGGAGCGCGAAGATGTTCCGGGGCGCAAAGGCGTCGCCCGGCCGCTCGTGCATCAGGTTGGGCGGACTGCCGGGAATGGCGTAGAGGCGCTCGTCCCGGGTGTCCAGGTCCGGCATGGCGGAGAGCAGGCCCCAGGTATAGGGATGGCGCGGATCGTAGAAGATCTCGTCAATGGCGCCCTTTTCCACAATCTTCCCGGCGTACATCACGTTCACGTAGTCGGCCACCTTGGCCACCACGCCCAAATCGTGGGTGATGTAGAGCACCGAAACCCCGGTGCGCCGCTGGATGTCGCGGATCAGTTCCAGAATTTTGGCCTGGATCGTCACGTCCAGCGCGGTGGTGGGCTCGTCACAGATCAGCACGTCCGGGTCCAGCGCCAGCGCGATGGCGATCACCACCCGCTGCCGCATGCCGCCGGAGAGCTGGTGCGGGTAATTCTTCATGCGCTTTTCCGGCTCCGGGATGCCCGCGGTGCGCAGAAGCTCCACCGCCCGGTCCCAGGCCTGCCGCCTGTCCATCCGCTTATGCAGCAGCATGCCCTCCATGATCTGCTTGCCGATGGCCATGGTCGGGTCCAGGGAGGTCATCGGGTCCTGAAAGACCATGGCGATGTGCTGGCCGTTGATGGTGCGGCGAATCTGCTTTTTCGCCAGCCGGAGGATATCCACGCTCTTTTTCCGGCCGTTCTCGTCGTAGGTGAACAGGATTTCGCCGGAATTCACGGTGCTGTTGCGGTCCAGGATGCCCATGACCGCCTTCATGGTGACGGACTTGCCGGAGCCGGACTCCCCCACCACCGCCACGGTCTCGCCCCGGTACAGGTCCAGGTCCACGCCGCGCAGCGCGTGCACCGCCCCCGCCGTGGTGCGGAAGGAGACGTCGAGGTTCCGGATCGACAGGATGCGCTCTCGCTTATATTCCATCGCCGCCACCTCACATTTCCTTCATTTTGGGGTCAAAGGCGTCCCTGAGGCCGTCCGCCAGCATGTTGAAGCACAGCATCAAAAGCGCCAGCACCACCACCGGCGGCACAATCTGGAAGGGGTGGGTGGTAAAATTCTTGAAGGCGTAGGAGATCAAGGAGCCCAGCGAGCACATCGGCTCCGGGATTCCCAGGCCCACGAAGCTGAGAAACGCCTCGGTGAAGATGGCATTGGGGATGGAAAACATCGTGTTGGTGATCAGCTGGCCGATGATGTTGGGCAGAATTTCGCTGAAGATCACGCGAAAGTTCGACGCGCCCAGCGTGTGGCTGGCCAGCACGAACTCCTGCTCCTTCAGCTTCAGCATCTGTGCCCGGGCGATGCGGCTCATGCCGATCCAGCCGGTGATCATCAGCGCCAGCGTGATGGTGAAAAGGCCCGGCTTCAAAACCAGCATCAGAAGCGTCACGATGACCAGCGTGGGGATAGAGTTGACGATCTCGGTAAACCGCTGCATCACCGAGTCCACCCGGCCGCCGAAGTAGCCGGAGACGAGGCCGTAGCCCATGCCCAGCAGCATGTCGATCAAAACCGCCACCAGCGCGATGTACAGGCTCACGCGGGTGCCCGTCCAGGTGCGGGTCCAGATGTCGCGGCCCAGGGCGTCGGAGCCAAACCAGTAGTAGAGATCGCTCTTGGCGCCGGTGATCTTGTCCACGTAGGCGTTTTTCTCCTTGGTGCCGGTGGAGGTCTTGATGGTTTCGCTGCCGTCCAGGATGCCCAGGTTTTCCAGTACCGGCACCCGGGGCGCGAAGTTGGTGGCCTTGATGTTCTGTTCCTGATAGGTGTAGGGACTGATGACGGGCCCCAGAATGGCCAGAAGCACGATCAGCAGGATCACGATCAGCGAAAACACCGCGCCCCGGTTGGCGCGAAAGCGCGAAAGCGCGTCCTTCCAGAAGCTCTGGCTGGCGAAATTCGCGTCAATGCGGGTGTTTTCCGCGCCCTTGAGCTCAAAATCGCCGGGCAGGAAATCGATGGCGGCGCTCTCCTTATTCATGGGCGGCCTCCTTGCTCAGGCGGATGCGCGGATCGATCACGCCGTAGAGGATGTCCACGATCAGCATAATGCCGATGTACATGGCGCTGTAGATGAAGCTGAGCACGACAACCACGTTGTAGTCGTTGGACTGGATGGCCGTGACCAGGAGGCTCCCGATGCCGGGGATGGAGAAGATCTTCTCCACCACGAGGCTGCCGGTCATCAGCCCGACGATCAGCGGCGCCAGCACCGTGATCACCGGGATCAGCGCGTTGCGCAAAACGTGCCGCCAGATCAGCCGGAACCCGTACACGCCCTTGCTCTCGGCCAGCAGCAGATAATCGCTGCCCAGCACTTCCAGCATTTCGCTGCGCGCGAAGCGCGCAATGGAGGCGATGGTGAACATGCACAGGGCGATGGACGGCAACACGGAGGATTCAAAGGGAAGCTCCGGGCTGTACAGAAGCGGCAGCCAGCTCAGCTGGTAGCCGAACACATACGCCAGCCCCAGCGCGAACACATAGGACGGCACGCTGACGCCGATGACGGAGATGATCGTGGTGAGGGTATCCCAGACGGTATTGTGGCGGATGGCCGCGATGATGCCCAGGATCAGGCCGATCAGCGCGCCCAGAAGTACCGCCTGGCCGCCGATCCGCAGGCTGATGGGCAGGCGGGTCTGCAAAAGCTGCGAGATGGGCGTATTCTTGCTGATGGTGTAGCTGACGCCGAAATCGCCCCGCGCCATGTTGGCGACGTATTTAAAGAACTGCACGTAGATCGGCTGATCCAGCCCGTACTTCAAATAGAGCTGCGCGCGCTGGTCGGCGTTCAGCTTTTCGTCGTTGAACGGCGATCCGGGCATCAGCTGCAAGAGCGAAAACAGAATCAGGATCACGGTGAGCAGCGTGCCCACCGAGATCAGGAGCCGTTTTCCGATGTACTTTCGCATCCTTAGAGCTCCCCTTAACGGCAAAATGGAGGCCGCGCGGCGCGGCGGACGGGGCTTCTCCCCGCCAACAGTCCAGCCGCGCAGCGACGAAAATCGCTGCGCGGCTGATCGGGTTCACATCAGCATCATTCTTTGACGGTGTTCTTGAACACGCGGTTGAGCGCGATGGCGTGGCACTCAATGCCGGCGACGCCGGTCTTGATCATCATCGCGTTGGCCTTCTGGTAGACCGGCAGGATCACCATGTTGTCCATGACGATCTTCTCCGCGTCCTTGAGGGCCTGCCAGCGGGCTTCCCTGTCCAGCGCCAACTCGCCGGAGATACAGCTTTTGATGATCTCGTCGTACTCGGCGTTGGACCACAGGCCGTAGTTGTTGGAGTTGTCGGTGATCCACATGTTGAGGTAGGTCATGGGGTCGGCGTAGTCCGGGCCCCAGCGGGTGAGGCACACGTTGTAATTGCCGTTCTGGATGTCCTCCACGCGCTGCTTCTTGGTTTCCACCTTCAGCTCGACGGTGACGCCGGGCAGGGTGCTCATCCACTCGTTCTGGATGAAGGCGGCCACGTTCTGGGCGGTGGCGTCGTCCTCCACCAGGAGCGTCAGGTTGAAGCTGGAGGCGCCCAGCTCGGCGCAGGCGGCCTCGTAAAACTTCTTGGCGGACTCCTTGTCAAAGCCCTCGTAGGTGTAGCCGGTTTCGCGGAAGTCCTTACCGTCCGGGCCGTAGGCGAAGCCGGCGGGCACCGCGAAGGTGGCGGGCGTGGAGCCGTCCTTGACGATGGCGACGGCGATGGCGTCGCGGTCATAGGCGGCGGCCAGCGCCTTGCGGAAGTTGACGTTGGCCAGCTCCGGATACTGGGCCTGGTTGACGGTCACATACCACAGGTAGCCGGCGTTGATGGGGGTGAACTCCGGGTCGTCCTGCACCAGCTCCACCTGGTCGCCCGACAGGGTGACGACGTCCAAATCGCCGTTCTGGTAGCTGAGAAGGGCCGTCTGGCTGTCCTTGATGACCTGGTAGGCCAGGCCGTCCAGCTGGACGCGCCCCGCGTCGTAGTACTTGTCGTTCTTCGCCAGCGTGAAGCTGGTGGCGGCGGGCTCATAGCTGGTCAGCACAAAGGCGCCATTGGAGAGCACGGTTTCGGGGCTGGTGGCGTAGGTATCGCCGGCCGCCTTGCAGAAGGCGCGGTTGACCGGGTAGAAGGTCGGGAAGTACAGAATGCTCGTGAAGAAGCTGACGGGGCTTTCGAGGGTGACCTCGAGGGTCTTCTCGTCCACGGCCTTCACGCCCAGCTCCTCGACGGGCATTTCGCCCTTGTTGACGGCCGCGCCGTTTTTGATCAGCGCGACTTCATAGATCATGAAGGCGTACTCGCTGGCAAAAGCGGGATCGCAGGCGCGCTGCCAGCCGTAGACAAAGTCGTCGGCCGTCACCGGATCGCCGTTGGACCAGAAGGCGTCGTCGCGGATCTTGAAGGTGTAGACGAGGCCGTCTTCGCTCACCTGGGTGTCGGCGGCCAGCGCGGGCACCGGGGCACCGTTGGCGTCCATCTGGTAGAGGCCGTCGGTGAAGTCCGCGATGACTTCAAAGGACGTGCCGTCCGTGGCGACCTGCGGGTCCAGCGAGGCCACCTCGGTCTCGATGTGGACCTTCAGAACCTTTTCGCCGCCCTCCGCGGCAGCAAACCCGCCGACGGACAGCGCGAGCGCCAGGGTGAGCACGAGCGCCAGGATCTTTTTGACCGAATGCATCATTGTCCCTCCCCCATTCCTGCTAAATCAGTTGGACTGTCCAAATGATTCAACATACATAATAGCGCAGCGCAACCGCCGCTGTCAAGATGATTTCGATGTTTCGGATGATTTTACCGAAGCCTTGAACTTCAAACCGTCGCCCCGATCCTCTCGCCAAAACATGCATATAATCATATCAAGTAATGTAGAAAAAAATAAAACCCGTTTTGGGGCGACCGCGCACGCTTGACGGAGCGCGCCCTGCGGAGATTCATCCTCGCGGCAGTCCGACCGGAAGGGGAAAATGCATAACCATGCGCTTTCTCCCGCCGCGCCCGCCGCATTCCGTTCGGTACAGGCCGCACGCGGTCCGCGCCTTGACGGCCTCCGGACGGAATGCTAGAATGGGTGCGCCGGCGCGGCGAATTACGACGCAGGAGGCGAAGCGCTTTGAAGAATCAGGCGATGCTGATCACCTATCCCGACAGCCTGGGCCAAAACCTCAGGCAGCTCAAGGCCGCGCTGGACGCGCATTTTTCCGGTGCGGTGTCGGGCGTACACATCCTGCCGCCGTATCCCTCCAGCGCCGACCGGGGCTTTGCGCCCACGTCCTACCGGGAGGTGGACCCGGCCTTCGGCGACTGGGCGGACGTCCGGGCCATCGCGCGGGATTATCCGCTGACGCTGGACTTCATGATCAACCACATTTCCGCCCACAGTCCCTGGTACCTGGACTTTCTGGACAAAAAGGACGCATCCCCCTTCCGGGACATGTTCATCCGCTACCGCGATTTCTGGCCCGGTGGCGAGCCCACCCAAGCCCAGGTGGACGCCATCTACAAGCGCAGACCCCGCGCGCCCTACGCGTTGGCAAGGTTCCGGGACGGCACGGTGGAGAAGGTGTGGTGCACCTTCTCCGACGAGCAGATTGACCTCAACTGCGAAAGCGAGGGCGGGCGGCGCTTCATCCGCGACAGCCTGCGCTTTCTGGCCGGCCAGGGCGCGGCCATGATCCGCCTGGACGCCTTTGCCTACGCGGTCAAGCGGGCGGGCGGCAGCTGCTTTTTTGAGGAGCCGGGCGTGTGGAACCTGCTGGAGGAATGCCGGGCAATCCTCGCGCCCCAGGGCACGGAGATTCTTCCGGAGATCCACGAGCACTACACCATCCAGCAGAAGCTGGTGGAAAGGGGCTATCCGGTGTACGATTTCGCGCTGCCGATGCTGCTGCTCAACGCCATCTACTTCGGAAACGCCGAATACCTGGGTCATTGGCTGGAAATCTGCCCCCGGCAGCAGTACACCACGCTGGACACCCACGACGGCATCGGCGTGGTGGACGTGCGCGGACTGATGCCCGACGGGGAGATCGACCGCACAAAGGACCACCTGTTCGCCTTCGGCGCCAACGTCAAGCGGGTGTACAACACCGCAGCCTACAACAACCTCGACATCTACCAGATCAACTGCACCTACTACTCGGCGCTGGGCGAGGACGACGAAAAGTACCTGCTGGCCCGGGCTGTGCAGGTGTTCGCGCCGGGCATTCCGCAGATCTACTATGTGGGCCTTTTGGCGGGCCGGAACGATCTGGCACGGGTGGAGCGGACGAGGACGGGCCGGGACATCAACCGCCACGGCTACACGCTGGACGAGGTGGCGCGGGCGGTCCGGCGGCCGGTGGTCCGGCGCCTGACGGCGCTGCTCCGGTTCCGGAATGCCTGCCCGGCCTTTGACGGCGAATTCGGCGTGGAGGGGAACGTGCCCGGCGCGCTGACCCTGACCTGGATCAACGGCGACGAAACGGCCCGGCTCCGGGCCGACTTCAAAGCCGGAACCTTCGCCATTGAGCAAAACGGCCGGGCGGTGTCGCTGGACGCGTGATCGAAGGCGCGGGGCGGAGGCCCGCGCCTTTACGACATGTTCTTCTTGGAGAAGAAGATCGCCACGATCACGCTCAGAAGGACCGAAAACAGAATGACCAGCGCAAAGCCGTAGTTTGACGACACAAAGGGCACGCCGTCAAAGGAGATGTTCATGCCGAAGGCGCTGAAGATCATCGTCGGCACGGACAGCACGATCGTCACCACCGCCAAGAACTTCATGACGATGTTCAGATTGTTGGAAATGACCGACGCAAAGGCGTCCATCATACCGCTCAGAATGCCGCTGTAGATGTTCGCCATCTCAATGGCCTGCCGGTTTTCGACGATGACGTCCTCCAGAAGATCGGTGTCCTCCGGGTATTTTTTGATGTTCTCGTTTTTCAGCAGCTTTTCCAGCACCACCTCGTTGGAACGCAGCGACGTGGTGAAGTACACCAGGCTCTTTTCCAGCTCGAGCAGCTCGATCAGCTCCCGGTTGCGGGTGGAGCTGTGCAGCTGGCGCTCCACCATTTCGCTCTGCCGGTCCACCGAGCGCAGGTACTGCAAAAACAGCGAGGCGTTGCGGTAGAGGATCTGCAGCACGAAGCGGGTTTTCATGTGGGTGTGGAATTCCCGGGTACGCTTGTTGCCGATGGCGCTGAGCACCGGGGTGTCCTCGAGGCATACGGTGACGATGGCGTCCTTGGCCAGCAGGATGCCCAGCGGCTGGGTCATGTACCGCTCTTTGTCGTCCCGCTTTTCCACCTTGGGGATGTCCACCAGCACCAGCGTGTAGTTGGCCTCCGTTTCGATGCGGGAGCGCTCCTCCTCGTCCAGCGCGGCGCGCAAATCGTCGATGTCGATGTCGTAGCGGTCGGCGACGGCTTGCAGCTCCGCGTCGTCGGGGTGGACGAGCGAAATCCAGCAGTCCTTCTCCGGCGCCTCAATTTCGTGGATGGTGTTGTTCAAGGTCTTGAAAATGGTCATCATAGGCCTTCTCCTTCCGCGCGCGCAAAACCGGGCGCAGAAGCACAGGCCCAGGCGCAGCGCTATGATGTTTTGGGGTTGCTCCTTCGTTCAGGAACAGGATCCATGAAACGATCACCCTTTTTGTCGCGGAATGCGCCTTGACCCTCCCCGGGGGCGCACCTTCGGGGAGGACAGCAATTCATTATAGCATAATCCTGTCGGGTTTCCAATGCCCCGGGCAAAAAAACGCCCCCGGACGCCGCGGCGTCCGGGGGCGCTGGCACACCGGTCAGTCGCCAAAAAGCAGCGTCCGGGTGTTTTCGATTTCGAGCATTTCGGTGATCACGTGGCACACCTTGTCGTACACCGCCGCCTGCGCCGCGGGGATATCGCCGCCCGTCTTCTCCATCGCCTGCTCGTAGGCCTGGCGGATCTCCGTGCCCACGTTGATTTTGGCGATGCCCGCGCGGATGCCCCGCATGATGTAGTCCTTCAGAATGCCGGAGCCGCCGTGCAGCACCAGCGGAAGGCCCGTGGCCGCGCTCAGCGCCGCAATGTGCTCCACGTCCAGCCGCGCGTCGGGCTTTTTCTGATGGCGCGTGCTCTCCGCCACCGCGCCGTGGATGCTGCCCACCGCCACGGAAAGCCAGTCGCAATCGCTCTCCCGGGAAAACCGCCGCGCCTCCTCCACGTCCGTAAAGCCCTTCTTTGTGGCGAAGATTTCTTCATAGGGCATCATGGGGCCGCTCTCGTGGCCCATCACCGCCCCCAGCTCGCTCTCGCAGGGAATGCCCGCCTCGTGGGCCAGCGCCGCCACGGCCCTTGTGGCCGCCACGTTGCCCGCGAAGTCCAGCCGCGACGCATCCACCATTACCGACTGGTAGCCCGCCGCGATCGCGCGCCGGATGATGGGCAGATAGTCCACCCGCTTCATGTCCTCGTCGATGGCCGGCGTGTGATCCAGGTGCAAAAGCGTGTGGCGCTCGTTTTTATATTTCGCGTATTCCTCGGCCACGGCCTCCAGGCTGACCGAGCCGAACTTTTCCCACTCGACCCGCGCCACCTGCACCATCGCGAGGCTGTTTTTGTCCACCACCGCCCGGACCACCGGCTGAACCATCGGCAGATAGGGAATGTTGAACGCCGGAATCACCGTGTGCTTGTCCAGCGCGCGCCGGACCACATCCTTTGCCTGAAGCATGCAAAAAGCCCTCTTTCCTTTGGGAATCCCCGTATTGGCCGCGCTCCGGCCGCCGCCAAAGCCGCCGCCTCCCATTATAGCCCCTTCCCCCCCGGATCGTCAACCGGCGCGCCCCTTCGCCGCGTCAGCAGGGGCCGCCCGCCTGCGCCCGCGGGCTCACCACCACGCGCCGTTTCTCCCAGCGCCCGCTGTGGTAGTACAGCACAATCGCAATGCTGCACAGCACCCAGCCCACCGGGTACCCCAGCGCCACCGGCAAGAGCGTGCCGACCAGCCGGGAAGTGATAAACAGGTAGATCTGCCGGAACACCACGAAGGAGCCCAGCATGATCGCCATCGGCGCCAGCGTGTCCCCCGCGCCGCTGAGGGCGCCGGAGTAGTTCTGGTTGACGGCGCACAGAAGGTAGAACGGGGAGATCACCCGAATGAACAGCTCGCCGTAGCCGAGCACCTCCGGGTCGGTGTTGAACATAGAAATCAGCTGCCGCGGGAAGATCATCAGCGGCGTGATGAGCACCGCCGTGGCCACAAAGGCGATCGCCATCGCTCGGGAAAGCCCCTGCCTCGCGCGCTTTACGTTGCCCGCGCCCAGATTCTGCCCCACGAAGGTGGTGGTCGAAAGCGCGATCGCCTGGGAGGGCAAAAGCGCAAACTGGTCGATCTTGCCGTAGGATGTCCAGCCCGCCATGCAGGCGGAGCCGAACTGGTTGATGTAGGCCTGCACAAATACGTTGGAGAAGGATGTGACCGCCTGCTGCAGCGCCGGTGGCATGCCGATGGCGCAGATGGTGCGCAGCGTCCTCCCGTGCAGCCGCACCCGCCGCCACAAGACGCGGTACATGCCCTGCGACCGGGTCAGCACGATCAAAACCAGCACCGCCGACAGCGCCTGCGCGGTCACCGTGGCGATGGCCACCCCCGCCACACCCCAGCCGAAGCTGATTACAAACACCAGGTCCAGCACCGTGTTGACCGCCGCCGAGAAGATCAGAAAGTACAGCGGCCGCCGGGAATCCCCCACGGCGCGGAGGATGCCCGAGCCCATGTTGTAGATCAGAAGGCCCGAGGCGCCGTAAAAGTAGATGCGCAGGTACTCCTCCGCCGCGGCGTATACGTCCTCCGGGGTGGACATCATCCGGAGCATGTAGGGCACCACCGCCGCCCCCACCGCCGTGAACACGACGCACAGGATGAAGGTCATCGCCAGCGTGGTGTGCACCGCTTCGTGCACGCCCTTTTCGTCCCGCGCGCCGTAGTACTGGGAGATCACCACGCTGCCGCCCGTCGCCAGCCCCAGAAAGAAGCCGATGAGCGTATTGATGACCGGGGAGACGCTGCCCACCGCCGCCAGCGCCTCCTTGCCCACGAAGTTGCCCACCACGATGGAATCCACGGTGTTGTACAGCTGCTGAAATATGTTGCCGATCAGAAGCGGCATCGCGAACGAGACCAGATGGCCCGCGATGCCGCCCGTGGTCATATCCGTATCCCTGCGTGAAAACAACGATGCCATGTGCTTCTCCATTTTTGAAATGATTGCGTCCCTGCCCATTATAGCCCCGCCGCCGTCGTTTTGCCATAGCGGATCGGCGGATTTCCGAAAAAGCAACATCGGCCGGCGCGCCGTGGCCGACGGTTGGGCCTCCAAATCGAGGATTTGACGCAAGCATGCTTTCCCCCGCGGCGCGGACGTGGTAGAATGTTGTCAAATCCATAGCGGAGGTTTCTCCATGCTGACATGTACTCACCTGACCAAGAAATACCTCGGAACCACGGCGGTATCCGATCTGTCGCTTTCCATCCCCCGGGGGCGCGTGTACGCGCTGTTGGGGCCAAACGGCAGCGGAAAGACCACGCTGATGAAGATGGCCGCGGGCCTCGTGAAGCCCACCGCCGGCCAGATCGCCTTTGAGGGCGCGCCCATCGGCCCGCGCTCCAAGGCGCGCATCGCCTACATGCCCACGGAAGGCTATTTTTTCAGCTATATGACCGGCGCGGACGTGGGCACGTACTACGCGGACTTTTTTTCGGACTTCGACCCGGCGCGCTACCGGGCGATGCTCGACCAGATGCAGTTGCCGCTCAAGACCCGCGTCAAGCACCTGTCCAGCGGCATGCTGGCCAAGCTGAAGCTGGCGGCCACCCTTGCCCGGGACAGCGAGCTGGTCATGCTGGACGAGCCCCTCAACGGCATCGACATCATCGCCCGCGATCAGGTGATCGAGGCGATCAAATCCCGCATCGCCCCGGAGCGCACGTTTCTCCTGTCCAGCCACCTGGTGGACGAACTGGAGCGCATCGTGGACTACGCGGTGTTCATGAAGTCGGGCGCCTCGGTGCTGGAGGGCCCGGCGGAGGCGCTGCGCGAAGACCGCGGCAAGAGCCTGGTGGATCTGTACAAGGAAATCTACGCGTAAAGGGGGGGGCGGACGTGTTTAAGCTCATCAAGTACGAATACCGCAGGAACATCACCGGCATCGCGGCGATGCTGAGCGCCGTCGTCCTGCTGCAGGGATTCTTTCTGTTTGCGACGGCCAAAAAAGACGTGGAGATGGTGGTGGCGGCGGCGATGCTGCTGTTCGCCGCGGCGTCCATCTGCGTAATGGGCATGCTTTTGTACAGCGTGGCGCTCTATTCCCGGGAGCTGAACGCGAAGACCAGCTATCTGACGTTCATGACGCCCAACCCGGTGGCGAAGATCCTGGGATCAAAGCTCCTGGCGGCGCTCCTGGCGGGCACCTTCTTCGCGGTTGTTCTGGGCGCCTTCGCCGCGTGGGACTTTTCGCTGATGGCCCGCGCGTTCCCGGAGATCCAACTCGGGCGGATCGCGCTGGAGCAGGTGCTTCAGAGCGTCGCCGCGACGGACCTCGCCACCTTATTTACCACGCTGGCGGCGATGGGCGTCGAATTTTTGATCAACTTCTTTACGGTGGTGGTGGTGGCCTACCTCGCCATCACCCTCAGCGCCACCGCGCTGCAGAACAAAAAGCTCAAGGGACTCGTGAGCTTTGTGATCTTCCTGGCCGTCATGACGGCGCTGGAGTGGGGCACGTCGCTGCTGCCTGACGGGGGCGTCCACAAGAGCCTGGCCGACGCGATGCTCGATGCGTGGCCCCGGTACGCGGCGTACCTGGCCGCGATGGTCGGCGCCTTCTGGCTGAGCGCGTGGCTGCTGGACCACAAGGTCAGCCTGTAGTGGCGCAGGGCGCGCGCGGGCCCGGCCCGGGGGGCGGGCCCGCGAAGCATGTAAAACCCCTGGCCGCGGCCGTCGTCGTCTTCACCCTGTGGGGGTTTTCCTTTCTGGCGTCCACCATCGGCCAGGCGGCCGCCTCGCCGCTGGTGGTCCTGATGTACCGCTTTGACATCGCCTCTCTGGTCATGCTGACGATGGGCTTTTTCATGCGTCCGAGGCCGCGCCTGGTCGGCCGGAACCTCCGGCCGCTGATCCTTTTGGGGCTTTGCGAGCCGGTGGTCTACTTCATCGGCGAGCAGTACGGGCTGAAATACGCCAATTCAGCCTTTTCCGGCGTGATGATCGCGGTCATCCCCGTGGTGACGCTGGTGATGGCGGCGGCGTTTCTGAAGGAGCGACCCACCCGTGCCCAATGGCTCTTCAGCCTGCTCTCCATTGCGGGAGTGGTGTGGATCACCATCCTGTCGGGGGGCGAAGGCCAGGTGCGGCCACTGGGCGTGGCGCTCCTTTCGCTGGCGGTGATCACCGGATCGGCCTACAGTGTGATCAGCCGGGGCATATCCGCCGAGTTCACGGCCTACGAGCGCAGCCTGGTGATGCAGCTGATGGGCGCGGTCTTTTTTACGCTGCTGGCCGCGTGGGAAAACCGCGCGGACCCGGCGCGGCTGGCGGCGCCGCTCTCAGACGGCGGCTTTGTGCTCTCGATCCTGTATCTGAGCCTGGGCGCGTCGGTGGCGGGGTATCTGCTGTTCAACTACGCGGTATCCGCCGCCCCCATGGCCAGCGTGATGTCCCTGGGAAACCTCACCACGGTCATTTCCGTGGCCGCGGGGGTGCTGATCCTGGGCGAGCCCTTCTCGCCGGCGGCGGCGGCCGCCCTCGCGGTCATCCTAATGGGCATCTGGGGCGTGCAGCGGTCGGGCGCGGGAGCGCGCCCGTAAACGCGGCGTCCGGTTGCTTGTTCCGCCACGGAGCGCGTGCTATAATGAACCCGACGGCGCGGGGAAACCGCGCGCGAAAGCGAGGGCCGCCATGAACAACCGCCGCGTGCTTGAGCGCCTTTCAAAGGAGGCGCTGATCGAGCTCATCGAATTGCAGGCAAAGAACTGGCTGGCGCTGGACGGGGTGTGGTTCCAGGCCGTGGAGCAATCCCTGGGCATGGACGAGGCGATGCGGTGCGACGAGGCGGCCTGGCGGCGCTACGGCGCCATCGAGGCGGGGCGGCTGAAGGCTTTTTTGAAGCTATCGGAGCGCCCCGGGCTCGACGCCCTCGCGCAGGCGCTTCAATTGCGCCTGTACGGCAGCGTCAACGACTGCGAGCTGATCCGGACGGCGGACCGGCTGGTGCTGCGCAACGTCAACTGCCGGGTACAGACCGCCCGCGCGCGAAAGGGCATGCCCTATCACCCCTGCAAGGCCGTGGGGCTCGCGGAGTACACCGGGTTTTCCGCCGCCATCGACGACAGAATCCGCTGCCGCTGCCTGAGCTGCTACCCCGACGTCACCGACGAAACCGCCGCCTGCGCCTGGGAATTTTCCCTGGAGGGCGGCGGCTGAAGCCCGCATGAAAGCGCCCGCGGCCTTTGCCGCGGGCGCGCTTTTGTCCGGGAAGATCAGTCGTCCTGCAGCGCGGCGTAGCCTTCCTCGCCGGTGCGGACCTTGATGACGTTCTCCACGTCGTAGACAAAGATCTTGCCGTCGCCGATCCTGCCGGTGTAGAGCGCCTGCTTGGCGGTCTCGACAACCGTCGCGACCGGCACCTTGCACACCACGATCTCGAGCCGGATCTTGGGCAGCAGGTTGATGTCCACCGGGACGCCGCGGTAGAATTCCGTCCCGCCCTTTTGCATGCCGCAGCCCATGACGTTGGTCACGGTGATGCCAGTGATGCCGATCTTGCCCAGCGCGTCCTTCAGCGCCTCAAAGCGGTGCGGGTTGGTGATGATATCCACCTTGGTCATCTTTACGTCGGAGGAAGGCGCCTCGCTCTTTTTGTGCACCACGGGCACCGCCTGGCTCATGGGCACGTTTTCGGAAGCCACCGAAACCGCCGTGCCGTCGCCGCCCATCACCACCGGCATGAAGTCGGCGTAGGCGCTGGCCAGGCCGTGCTCCTCGGAGTCGAGGCCGGCGATCTCCTCCGCCGCCGAAACCCGCAGCCCCACCGTCTTTTGCAGGACTTTGAAGAGGATCGTCATCGTGACGATAACCCACAGGGCCACGGAGCCGACGCCCAGAAGCTGGATGCCCAGAAGCTTCAGGCCGCCGCCGTAGAAAAGGCCGCCGTCCACCGCGAAAAGGCCCACCATCAGCGTGCCCGCCGCGCCGCACACGCCGTGCACCGGCACCGCGCCCACCGGATCGTCGATTTTGAATTTCTTGTCCAGAAGCTCGATGGCCACCACGATCAGCACGCCCGCCACCGCGCCGATGAGGGTGGCGCCCCAGGGGGACACCGCGTCGCAGCCGGCGGTGATGGCTACCAGCCCGCCCAGCGCGCCGTTTAGCGTCACGGAAACGTCGGGCTTTTTGTAGCGCACCCAGGTGACGATCATCGCCACCGTGGCGCCGGCCGCCGCCGCCAGGTTGGTGGTCACAAAGATGTTGCTCATCGAGCTCAGCGCGCCGTCGCCGGTGGCGCTGAGCGTGGAGCCCGGGTTGAACCCAAACCAGCCGAACCACAGGATGAACACGCCCAGCGCGCCCAGGGTGATGCTGTGGCCCAGGATCGCCTTGGGCTTGCCGTCGGACCCGTATTTTCCGATGCGGGGGCCCAGCATCTTTGCGCCGATCAGCGCGGCGATGCCGCCCACCATGTGCACCGCGGTGGAGCCCGCAAAGTCATGGAAGCCCAGCTGCGCCAGCCAGCCGCCGCCCCAGATCCAGTGGCCGGAGATCGGGTAGATCAGCGCGGTGATCACCACGGAGTAGATGCAGTAGCTGAGGAACTTGGTGCGCTCCGCCATCGAGCCGGAAACGATCGTCGCCGCGGTGGCCGCGAACACCGTCTGGAAAATGACGAAGGCCGCCGTGGGGATGGTGCCGGGGCCGTAGGTGCCGCGAATGAAAAGGTCTGGCATGCCGATCAGCCCGCCGATTGAAGTGCCCTGCATCAGGCCGAAGCCCAGCGCCCAGAATACCAGCGAGCCCAGCGCGAAATCCATCAGGTTTTTCATGATGATGTTGCCGGCGTTCTTTGCCCGGGTGAAGCCGGTTTCCACCATGGCGAAGCCCGCCTGCATGAAGAACACCAGGGTTGCCGCCAGAAGTACCCAAATGGTATCTGCCGAAGAGAACATACCCCACACCCCCTGAATCAATTAACAAAAATGTGCATCCAAGCGCCGCATCGCGCTCGAACGCACATCGTTGTGCCGATAAAAAGGGGCAGGGGCTTCATGCGAAGCCCCCACCCTTAAGCTTCAGACTTGAAACGGCCGGATGCTCCGCACCCGATGCCGCCAACCGGAAGTCGCCGTATTTGATTTGTTCCCATGATAGCCGCGGTTTGACAGTCTGTCAAGCGAGAATTTCAAAAATCCGATCTTTTAACATTATGACGCGGGCAATTTGCATTTTACATCTGCCGTCATGCAGTTTTTCGATTGTCCCCGGGCGGGCCGGACCGCGGGCGTTTCAGCGGCGCACCCATGCGTGTATATATACGGCAGAATGTGTTGAGGAGGCGCTGGTATGGACGATCTGAAGTATCCCGGCAACGCGCGCGGCGAGGCTGGCGCGGCCGATTACAACGGCCCGGTGTGCTCTCCGGAATTCTCCAAGGGCTGCGCGGACGCCCGGGTCGGCGCGCCGCCGAGCGTCCCGACCGGCGCACCCATCCCGGCGGTCGCGCCCCGGCCGCAGCCCGCCCCGGACGGGACCGGCGCGGATGACCTGCCCCCCGCGCCGGTATCCACCCTGCACGCGAAGGACGAGCCCGCGGAGGGCTTTCCGGAGATCGCCTGCTCTCCGGAATTTCCGGCGGGCTGCGTCGATCCGTCGGAGGAGGATGCCGCGCCCTGATGGGGCCGCTTTTTCAGATGAACCCAATTCCCGACCGCCGGAAGCCCCGCGCTTCCGGCGGTTTTTGCGCCGCGAACTGTTAAATTCCGGATAAACGACAACTTTTCCCACTTTGGCTCGTTGAACCAATAGAAGGGGAGGTGACGGCGTGGACCAAACGCTGTTGCGCGCGGCCCGGTCAGGCGACAGGATCGCGCTGACCCAGCTTTGCGAAGCGCTGTACCCCGCCCTGTACGGGTTTTTTGTGCGCCAGGGCGGCCCGCAGTCGGCGGACGACCTGACGCAAGAGACGCTTATGCGCGTGCTGGACAACCTGCCGCGCTACCGCCCGCTGCCCGGCGCGCGGTTCGAGGGCTGGGTGTTCCGGATCGCCTACCGACTGTTTGTGGACGAGAAGCGAAAGCGCCCCTCGCTGCCGCTTCCGGACTGGGAATGCGCGGACCCCCGCGGGGATCCTGCGGAGGAGGCGGCCCGTCGGGCGCGGGCCGAGCGCGTCCGCCGGGCGATGGCGGCGCTTCCGGACGAGCTGCGCGCGATGGTGACCATGCGCTACGAACTGGAGATGAGTCACCAGGCGATCGCCCAGGCGCTGGGCGTTCCCGGACCCCGGGTCAAATGGCGGCTGCACGACGCGCTGAAGCGGCTCAGGCGGATCCTTGAGGAGGAGGAAGATCATGATGGATGAAACGCGCCTGCGGGCCTTCCTGGCGGAGAGCGCCGGGAGCCGCCCGGCGGAGGGCGCCGAAAGGGCGGCCATCGCCCGCCTCCGGCCGGAGATCGACCGGGCGGCGGCGCGCCTCGCGGCGCGGCGGACCGCCCGCCGGCAGAATCTGGCCTTTGCCGCCTGCGCCCTGGCCTTTGCGGCGGGGTCGGCGGCCGCCTGCCACCTGTGGGCCCGGACGGGCGCGGCGCCGGCCTGCGCGCTCTGGCTCATCGGAGCGCCGATGGCGCTGATACTTTTGATCGCGCCGCTGATGGCGTACTGTCTTGAAAAGGAGCGGGAATATGAAGGAGCGTAAAAAAGACCGGCTGAAGGCCGCATGCATCCTGGTGGCGCTGGCACTCGTCGTCTTTGGGGCGGGACTCTTCCTGCTGCGGCTGGAGTATTCTCCCACCCGGTACGAAATTGTGACGGAGCGCATGGACGATATTCAGGCCGACCTGTCCTTCGGCGGCCGGGAAACCGTGCTCGCCCACGACCTGGCGGACGCGGAAAACTGGATGGGCAGCGCCGCCGGAAACCTGATCCTGCTGGACGCGTCGGGCAACGTCCTCGGCTCCGCCAACGACAATTTTCTCGACGGCACCGCCCGGCTCAGGCTGTTGACCTCGCCCTATTTCCGACAGCGGGAGACCTTGCAGGGAGATTTTATCCGCGGCGCGCTGGCGCTGCTGCTGGACGAGGGCGGCCAGATCGCCCACCGCGCGCTCGTCATCGCGGAGAACATGGACCGCGAACCAGCCGCCGCTTTCGGCCGGAGCGACACCGCCTATCCGTCGCTGTTCCCCACCCTCAACACCGCGCTCTACGAAGCCTACGCCGCCTATCTGCAAAACGGCGGAGCATGGGATGACTGGGCGGATTGGGATGATGACGACCTGATGGCGCGCGCGGAGGCGGCCGCGGCGGCTTCCTTCGACGGGCAGATCACCCGCGAGGAATGGATGAACAACTACGACGTTTTGCAGGCCCTCGCGGGCGGGGCCACCCAGGCGGACGTGGACCGCGTCAAGCGGTACTGCGAGTGGGAGCAATACCAGCTGCGGCAGGCGGGCGACTGGAACGCGC
Organism: Christensenellales bacterium; assembly: GCA_040768845.1. Taxonomy (GTDB): domain Bacteria; phylum Bacillota; class Clostridia; order Christensenellales; family Aristaeellaceae; genus JAEZHK01. Next base: position 412,183 of record JAXGME010000002.1, read on the forward strand.
GGCTGGTCCAGAACGAGGACGGCAGCCTGACCGCGCTGGCGCTGTACGAAAACAACGCCCAAACCAACGCGGCGCACCTGCGGACGATGCGCAGCTGGGAGCTTATCGGCAACCTCTACCCCCTGTGGCTGGCGGGCCTTGCGGCGCTGATTTTGCTGACGGCGCTGTGGGTGTTCCGCGACGCGCGGCGGCGGAATTTCAAGCCCGCGCTGTGGGGCGCGCTGACGCTCGCGGGCAACTTTGTGGCGCTGATCGTCTACCTGATCGTCCGCCCGGCCGAGGCGCGCTGCCCGCGCTGCGGCGCGGCCGTCCGGCCGGAGTATGCGGCCTGTCCCCTGTGCGGCGCCCCGCTGAAGGAGCGCTGCGCCGCCTGCGGCCGCGCCCAGGAGGACGCCTGGACCTGCTGCCCCTACTGCGGACGCCCCCACGAGGGCGGCGGGGACGGCCCACCCGCCGCGTAAACCCGGTCGGGCAGCCCTTTGAAAGACAAAACGGGCGGAGAGAATTCTCTCCGCCCACCTTTTTGCCCTTTGGCCGGGCTCAGCCCTGGAGGGCTTTCAAAACCACCTGGACCATCGGGGAGACGGACACGGTGGCCACGCTGGCCAGATCCGCGTCGGCGGCCTTGCCCTCGTCGGTCAGCTGGATGCCGGACACCGCTTCGGCGGTCTTGCCCGCCACGTACTTCGCAAAGCCCTCGGCCTGCTCGTACCATTCCTTGCCGATGCCGGAGGCCTTCTTCATGCCGTAGTCGTCGCCCAGCTCGTCCTTGGTCTGGGGCGCAACGCTCACGTCGGACGTGATCTGGCCCTTCGCGTCAAAGGCGACGGTGCCCTGCAGCGCGTCCATGATGCAGCTGGTGATGACGCCCTCGGCGTTGTAGGTGACGGCGGTCATGAAGGAGTAGGACTGGGCGGAGCCGGCCGCGTCGGCCGTGGCGGCTGCGGACTGGTGCATGTCGGTGGAAATGCCCAGGCCCAGCTTGTCGCCCGCGCCCGCGCCGATGGACTGGGCGTTCTGCGCAGCCTTGGCGATGGCGGCCACATAGCCCGAAATCTTGATGGTGACGGAGGCCGTCAGGTCCGCGTCGGTGGGGTGGGTCTCCTCGTCCATGGGGATGGCCAGCACTTCTTCCGCCGTCTTGCCCTTGACGTATTCGGCCAGCGCCGCGGCCTGCTCAAACCATTCCTTGCCAATGGCGGAGCCTTTGACCATGCCGTAGTCCACGCCCAACTCGGTCTTGGTCTTGAAGGTGGTGGCGGCGTCGGTCTTCAGGGTGCCGTCCGCGCCGAAGGCGATCTTCGCCTGGATGGCGTCAATGACGCAATCCACAATCCTGCCGTCCTGGTCGACGGTGACGGCGACCACCTGGGCGTCGGTCTGGGCAACGCCGTCCGCGTCGGCCGTGGCGGATTTGGAGCTGGCCAGCGAGGTGACGGCGGCGAGGCCCGTCTTGAGTTCGCCCTCGGCGGAGACGGAGACGGCCGTCAGGCCCAATACGAGTATGCAGACCAGAATAAGCGCGGTAACTTTGTTCACGAGAAGGCACCTCCGATTCAAATTCCGGGACATTGAGTAAACCGATATATATTCTAGCGATTCACCCCTTTTTTGTCAATACCCAACAAGTTTTAAGCGATAAAACTTTACTTTATTGCGTAAGATGTGTCGCGCCCGTCGTGTCCGGTGCGCGGATCAGGCCGCAGCGCGCACAGTGAAAGAGGTACTGCTGCAAAATGCCCGCGTGGGGGCCAAAGCGGGCGCGCGCGGTTTCCGCCAGCGCCCGCCCGGTCTTGCCCTCCAGCGCGAGCCACTCGCGGGAGAGGCGCGCTACCCATACGTCCACCGGGTACGCCGAAAGGTGTCCGCAGCCAAAGAGCAGCACGCAGTCCGCTACCTTGGGCCCGACGCCGGGCAGTTCCAGAAGCCTTTCGCGGGCGTCCCCGTACGCCATGCCGGCCAGCGCCTCCAGCGGGAATCCCGCCGCCACCGCCCGGGCGCTCTCCACAAGGTACGCCGCCCGGTAGCCAAAGCCCATCCCGCGCAGCGCGTCCTCCCCCGCCGCCGCCAGCGCCTCCGGCGCGGGAAACGCAGCAAGCACCAGGCCGAAGGCGTCCACGCGGTCGCCAAAGGCCTCGCAAAGCGCGCGCACCAGCTTGCCAATGCGGGCGGTATTGTTGTTCTGGGAAATCAGAAAGGTCACCAGCGCCTCCCAGGGCGGCTGCCGGAGCAGCCGAAGCCCGGGAAGCCGGGAAAACGCCTCGACCGCCCACGGGCAGTCCTGAAATTCCCCCGCGACGGCCAGATAGTCCCTGTCCAGATCAAAGTAGCGGCGCAGCGCCGCCTCGGGGGTGTCCTCAGGCGCCTCCACCAAAATGCCCGCGCCCGCCTGGCGGACGCGCATCGGAACCCCGCCGGAAACCGCCGTGAACGCGCCGTCCCGCGCCTGCCAGTGAAATGCCTGGGCGCTCTCGGTCAGCGTCAGGCGCGCGTCAAAGGCCGCGCTCGAAAAGTCAAACAACCGCATGCTGTCATCGCCCGATTTCGCTTACAGTACCCGCACCCGCGCGGGGTCAAACCGGCCGCGGGCCGGGGGCGCCTCCGCGGGAACGCCCAGGGCGACCAGCGAGAAGGGGACGCTGCCGCCCACAATCTCCCGGATCGCGTCCATCCGCTCCTTCTGCGGGTACACGCCGCACCACACCGCGCCGTAGCCCAGCGCCGTCGCCTGCAAAAGCAGGTTTTCCGTGGCGGCGGCGCAGTCCTGCGGCCAGTATTCCGGCATGCCGCCGGGCAGCAGATCCGGCCGCGCGCCCACCACCACCGCCAGCGAGGCCTCCGCCGCCATCCGGGCGTAGGGGTGCGCCGCGGCGATCCGCTCCAGCGTCCTGCGGTCCCGGACGACGGTAAAATCCCAGGGCCGGGTATTGCAGGCGCTGGGGGCCATCATCGCCGCCTCCAGCATCAGCCGGAGGTGCGCCTCGGGGACGGCCGCCCCCGGAATGTATTTTCGAATGCTGCGCCGCGCGCGAATGGCTTCCGTCGCGTCCACGGGCCTCTCCCCCTTTTCACAAAACGATACCATATCACTCGGCCCGCCCGCTGTCAAGCGCAAATCGTTTTACACAAACGCGGTTGCGCCCGGTCGGCCCGGAGGATACAATGGCAGGCGCGGCCTTGGCCGCCATCAAAATGCAGGAGGTACCCCATGACCGACCAGAACAACACCCCCAAGAGCCTCGAGGAAGTCATGAACCCGGAGGGCGCCAAGCGCGTCAACTGGGCGGGCTTTGTGGAGGGCCAGGTCGTCGCGTTCTTCGACGCCAACGAGCTGGAGAAGATGAGCATCGAGGACGGCAACGGCAACAAGGCCAAGCTGCAGCGCACGCGGGTGGGCAGCATCAAAATTGAATATACCTCACAGGTGGTGCTGTAAAACAAGTCCCCGCCGGATCGGCGGGGATTTCTACGCCAGACGCTTTCTGCCCGGCGCGGCGCAGATCATAAACGGGTCGTCAGACTTGCTCTCCTTCAGGATCTGCTCCAGCGGAAACGTCTGGAAGCAGTGGTCAAGGGTGGCGGGATCGTTGACGTAGATGCTGCCGTCCGGCGCGACGCCGCGAAGCACGATGTAGTGGCCGTTGTCGGTGAATGTCCCCCGCCCCATGTGGGCGATGACCGGGCTTCCCGCCTCGAGCGCCGCCAGGATCGCCGCCTCGTCGGGCTCGATCCACTTTCCGTCCACGCCGTAGAGCGAGGCGAGCCTGGTCAGCGCCTCGTGCTCCAGGCCGTACCCCCGGTACAGGCCGTGCTCCGCCGCCCAGCGAAACAGCGTGTAGGGCGTCTGATCGTTCACCCCCGTCAGGCAGGACACCACCATCGATACCGCCACCGCGCCGCAGCCGGAGGTCCAGACGCTGATGTCCCGCCCGTTCAGCGTGGCGACGACGGTCTTGTAATCGCGCTGGATCAGCGCGGGCATCCGGAGTCCGCCGTCGGGATAGACCGCGCTCTCCAGCACGTAATCCCCCGTGAGGGCGCTCCCCTCGGCCAGCACCATCCCGGCGGCGGGCGTCTCATCGGGCGCGGCGGGCAGCTCGGGCGGGGGCGTGGGGGTTGGGGTGGGCGCGGGCGTCAAAGCGGGTACCGCCGGTGCCGCGAGCACCCTCGTCCCCTCTCCGCCCTCCACCGGCGGAGGCTCGGCCGGCGCGGCGGAGGCGGTCGGCGCGGGCGTCAAAGCGGGCGAAGGCGCGGCCTTGCGGTGCACACCGCCGTTGGGGAGTACCGCCAGCACGATCACACCCGCCACCACGACGGCGGCGATGGACAACGCCTGCGCCAGCCGATCCAGAACCGTCAAGCCGTCCATCCCTCCCCTTCGCGCGGCCGCATTCCCAAAAGCCTGTGTGGCGTATTATAAACCGCGGGCCCGGCCCCTGTCAAATCCCGCCGGCTACGCCTGCGGCGGAAATACGACCGTCAGGAGCATCTTGAACTTTTCAAGGCCGTACACCGCGTGGGGCACGCGGGCGGGCATGACGATGGTCTGCCCCTGACCCACCTGAAACGCCTCGCCGCCGATGGTGATCCGGGCAAGGCCATCCAATACCGCGATCATCGCGTCGCCGGAGGATTCGTGGGAACTGATCTCCTCGCCCTTGTCAAAGGCAAAGAGCGTGAGGCTCACGGCCTTGTTCTGGGCCAGCGTCTTGCTGACCACCTGGCCCGGCTGGTAGGCCACCAGGTCCGTCAGCGTGTGGACGGTGGAAAAGTCGATGTTCCTGATGTAGTGGGCGCCATCTGAATTCATAACGCTCATCCTTTCGGGTTTGATGCAATGAATATACCCACCTTTCGGCCCTTTGAGACGCGCCGCCGCCCACGGTCGGGGCCTGCGCCGGGCGCTCAAAGTGGTTTGAAAAAGGCCCCGCCCGCAGGCGGAGCCTGCGGGCGGGGCCAGCGGACAAAAAACCCTGTCAGCGCAGGGCCTCCACCGCGGCCTTTTCCGCGGGCAGCCCCGCCACGTAGCGGTCCATGAAGGCGGCAAAGCCCGCCTCGTCCGCCGGGTCGGGCGCGAGGGTCTGCCCGGCCTTGCCGGCAAACACCTTGTCCGCCAGGTAATTTTCGAACTTTTCACCCTTCTCCCTGCGCACCAGGTACGCCGCCAGAATCGCGATGCCCCAGGCGCCGCCCTCGCCCGCCGTCTCCATCACGGTGACAGGCGCGTGGATGGCCGCGGCCATGATGCTCTGGCCCACGCCCTTGGCCTTGAAAAAGCCGCCGTGGCCGTAGATCTTGTCAATGGCCACCTTTTCCTCGTCCAGCAGGATGTCCATGCCCAGCTTCAGCGCGCCCAGCGCCGCGTAGAGGTGCGCGCGCATGAAATTGGCCAGCGTAAACTTTGCGTCCGGCATGCGCACCATCAGCGGACGGCCTTCGTCAAGGCCCGTCAGCGGCTCGCCCGACACGTAGTTGTAGGAGAGCACGCCGCCCGCGTCCTTGTCCGCCTCCATGGCCTTGAAAAAGAGCTGATCCAGCACCTTGCCCAGCTTTATTTCCATGCCCAGGCCCGCCGCGAACTCCTGGAACAACCCCGCCCAGGCGTCGATGTCCGACGAACAGTTGTTGCAGTGCACCATCGCCACCGGCATGCCGCTGGGGGTGGTGACCATGTCGATCTCGGTGTGCAGCCTTTGAAGCGCCTTCTCCAGCACGATCATCGCAAAGATGGACGTGCCGGCGGACACGTTGCCGGTGCGGGGCGCGACGGAGTTGGTGGCCACCATGCCGGTGCCCGCGTCGCCCTCCGGGGGGCACATGGGGATGCCCGGCGTCAGCGCGCCGCCGTCGTCCAAAAGCTTCGCGCCCTCGGCGGTCAGCACGCCCGCGTCCTCGCCGGCCACCAGCACCTTGGGCAGAATGCCGCCGATCGTCCAGGAAAAGCCCTTGGGCGCCACCAGCGCCTGAAACTTGTCCAGCATGCCCCGGTCGTAGTCAAAGGTGGTGCTGTCGATGGGGAACATGCCGGAGGCGTCGCCCACGCCCAGCACCTTCCGGCCCGTCAGCTTCCAGTGGACGTAGCCCGCCAGCGTGGTGATAAAGGCAACCTTGCCCACGTGGGGCTCGCCGTTCAGAACCGCCTGATACAAATGGGCGATAGACCAGCGCAGCGGGATGTTGAAGCCCAGAAGCTCCGTGAGCTCCGCCGCCGCCGGGCCGGTGGTGGTGTTGCGCCAGGTGCGAAAGGGCGCCAGCAGGTTGCCCTGCGCGTCAAAGGCCAGGTAGCCGTGCATCATCGCGCTGACGCCGATGCCGCCCACGCGCATGAGCGCCACGCCGTACTTTTCCGCCACGTTGGCGCGCAGCTTGGCGTAGCAGTCGCGAAGGCCGGCCCACACGTCCTCCAGGCTGTAGGTCCACACGCCGTTTTCCAGCCGGTTCTCCCAGTCGTGGCCGCCGGAGGCGATGGGCTCGTGCGCTTCGTCCACCAGAACGGCCTTGATGCGCGTGGAGCCAAGCTCAATGCCCAGGGCCGTCTTGCCGCTTTCAATCGCCAGGCGGATTTGGTCCATGTCCATACTATCACTCCCGTATTGATCGTTCAGAAAACGCGCCGTTCCCGGACCGGGCGCGCCCGCCGGGTTCCCCATCATTGTACCATATTTTACATTCAAAGCAAACCGCCCCGGAGATTTTTTGGGCGCGCCGGGCGCCTCCGGAAAAAACCAGCGCGCACCCCGCTCCGCGTCGTTGACAAACCGGGGCCGCGCCGCTATAATCAGGACGTGAGCATTCCTCTCCTGGGGTGTGCGCCACGTGACCGCTTTTACCCACATCTTCACAAAAGGATTCCGGGTCGGCGTATGGATGTCAGGCCTCCTCTTGAGTGGAAGACAGCAAATACCCGCAGGTTTCCGCCCTGCCTGAGCGGCGGGTGAAAAAGCGGAAGCGAACGGCACTCTGGGAACGAATGATCACAGGGGCGAAAGCCTCTTTTTTTGCCTTTTGGCCGCGCCCGTCCCGCTTACGAGGCGCGCATTTGCGGTTCGCCGAAAAAAACCCCCGGCAAATTTGACAAAACCCCATAAGCTTATTATAATGAGTAGGGAAAATAAACCATTTGGAGTACATCCATGAAAAAATGGCTTATCTTATGCTGCGCGGCCGCGCTTTTCCTTGCATTTGCTTCGGGCGCCGCCCTCGCATCGGGCGTGGTGACGGACGTCAGGTTCCCCGAGGATTTCGGGAGCGTCGACGTGGGCCAGACGGTCACCGTGGACGCAATCGTCACCCCCGCCGACACCGGCGCGACGGTGCGGTGGTCGAGCAGCCGATCGCAGTACGCCACCGTGAGGGCACTGGACGGGGACACCTGCGTCATCCAGGGCAAGCGGATGGGCAGCACCAAGATCACCGCCAAGGTGGGCGGCAAGACCTTCACGAAGATGCTCTACGTCCGGGCCCCGAAGGCCTCCTCCATCAAGCTGAACGCAAAAAGCGTCACGCTGAACCCCAGCGGCAACCATTCCACCTACACGCTGACGGCCCGGCTGACGCCCACCTACCATTCCGATTCCGTGGAATGGTCGACCAGCGATGAAACGATCGTCTCCCTCGCGCCAAACGGCAATACCTGCGTCGTCACCGCCCGCGCAGACGGCAGTTCGGCGCAGAAGGCCACCGTTACCGCGACGCTCACGAAGGCGAAAAAGTCCGCCTCCGCAACCTTCACCGTGACCAAGATCCCCGAAAAGTACGTGCGCATCTCCACCCGCACGGTGGTGCCGCTTTACTCCGGACGCACGCTGACCGCCACCGTCTACCCCACCAACGCCTTCAACCAAACCGTCGCCTGGGAAGTGATCAAGAATCCGGACCGCGTCAAGCTGACGGACAATGGCGACGGCACCGCGCGGGTAGAGGGCGTTCGGGCGGGCACATCCGTCATCCGCGTCACCGCCGCCAACGGCAAGAGCGCCACCTGTACCGTGACGGTCAAGCTGGTGCGCCTCTCCAGCCTCTCGGTCACCCCCTCCAGCAAGACCGTGGAGAAGGACAAGACCTACGAGATCAAGATCAAGCGCTCCCCCACCTACGTGTCCTACCCGGACGTGACCATCACTTCCAGCAACGAGTCTGTCGCCACCGTCAAGCAGACCGACGGCAAGTGGATTGTGACGGGCACGGGCCGCGGCTACGCCAAGCTGTACGTTTCGGCGGACAATGGCCGCGTAAAGCGCACCCTCAGCGTCCGCGTGCTGGACTACACCAACCCCACCACCGTGACGGTGTCCGCCATCGGCGACGTGATGCTGGGCGGCGACCCGCGCAAGTCCTCCTTCGGACGCTTTGAGGACCTCTGGAAGAAGGGTTCGGGCTACTTCTTCGCCAAGATCAAGAGCGAGCTCAAGGGCATCTCCATCGCAAACCTCGAAATGCCGCTGATCAACACCTCCAAGGTGGCGAACGGCTCCCGCAGCTACATCTTCCGCGGCAAGACCACCTACGCCCAGGCGCTGAAAGCCGGCGGCGTCGACGCGGTGGATCTGGACAACAACCACATCATGGACTACGGCTCCTCCGGTTACAACAGCACCCGCTCGGCCGTCAGCGGCCAGGGCATCGGCTCCTTTGGCCGGGGCAAGGTGTGCTACATCACGCAGAACGGCGTCAAGGTCGGCTTTGCCGGCTTCCGGCCGGAGAGTATCTCCCTGTCCAAGATGAAGTCCAGCGTCAAGGCCCTCAAGCAGCGGTGCGACGTGGCGGTCATCTCGTTCCACTGGGGCACCGAATACCGCTACAAGGCGACGGCGAGCCAGGTGGCCTACGGCCGCGCGGCGGTGCAGGCGGGGGCGGACCTGGTGCTGGGCCACGGCCCCCACGTGGTGGGCGGCATTGAGCTGTACCGGAATAAGCACATCGTCTACAGCCTGGGCACCATCATCTCCACGGTCACCCTGCCCGACGATACCGACTGCTTCATCTACCGGCACACCTTCGCGGTGACCGATACGTCCAAGGGCGTCGCGGTTTCCAACGCGGGCTTTGACATCGTCCCCGCGACGATGTCCGGAAGCACCAGCTACAACGACGCCCAGCCCCAGTTGGAGAGCGGCAGCGCAGCGTCGAAGATTGTCAGCAAGATCAAAAGCGCCTCCCCAGACAATAACCCCTTCTGATCTTTTTCCCCGCGCGGCCCCACCCGGGGCCGCGTTTTTTTGCGCGCCCGCTTGCTTCCGGCGCTCAAAAGTTGTATAGTAAAAGGCGTGTAATGATTGCGCTTTTTTGAAAGCGCCGGGGAGTGCATACCGTATGAAAAAGGGCATCGCCGTCGCAGGCAACATCATCCTGGACATCTTAAAGCCGCTGAGCGGGTTTCCCGTCCGGCACAAACTGGTGACGGTGCTGGAAAAGACCTATTCGCTGGGCGGCGCGGTTTCCAACGTGGCGCGGGATCTGGCCCGGCTGGACCCGTCCCTGCCCGTGGAGGCGGTGGGCGCCATCGGCCTTGACGGCGAGGGCGACCTGATCCTCCGGGAGTTCGCGGCCTACAAAAACATCGACGTCTCCCACGTCAAGCGCGAGGGGCAGACCTCCTTCACCGACGTCCTCTACGAGCCGGAGACCAAGGCGCGCACCTTTCTGGTGTTCGGCGGCGCGGGCGACGCCTTTGATGTGGACGATGTGCCGCTGGACAAGCTGAACTGCTCCATCCTGCACGTGGGCTACATCCTGCTGCTGCCCAGCCTCGACGCGCCGGACGCCGAGTACGGCACCCGCATGGCGCGGCTGCTCCACGACGCCCAAGCGCGGGGCATCCTCACCAGCGTGGACGTGGTCAGCGAGGTGGGCGACCGCTACAAGACCATTGTGCCGCCGTCGCTCCGGTACACGGATTACTTCATCGTCAACGAAATTGAGGCGGGAAAGACCGTGGGCGTGCCGCTGCGCGGCCCGGACGAGCGCCTTCTGATCGACCGCATCCCGGAGGTTCTGATGAAGCTCAAGGCGCTGGGCATCAAGCGCTGGGCGGTCATCCACGCGCCGGAGGGCGGCTTTGGCATCGACGAGGCGGGCGGGTACGTGGCCGTCCCCAGCCTGAAGCTGCCCGAGGGGTTCATCGCCGGCACCGTGGGCGCGGGCGACGCCTTCTGCGCGGGCGTGCTGCTGGGCGCGCACCGGGGCGAAGACCTGCGCACGGCCATTGAAAACGGCGTGGCCACCGCGGCCTGTTCGCTGCGCGCCGCCGGCGCGTCGGAGGGCGTCGTGCCCCTGGAGGAGGCGCGCGCGCTGGCCGTTTCGCTGCCCCGGCAGGCGCTTTAGCGGCGCGGACAGGTTTTCGAATTGCCATGACCATGCCCGCCTCGGCGGGCATTTTTCAAAGGAGGGGCCATGCACTGGACGGACGACCAGCTCAGCGCGATCCTGTCGCGGGGGGAGGATCTGCTGCTCAGCGCGGCGGCGGGCTCCGGAAAGACCACGGTTCTGGTGGAGCGGGTGCTGCGCCTTCTGGACGAGGGGGCGGACATCGAGCAGTTTCTGATCGTCACCTTTTCCCGCGCCGCCGCGGGCGACATGCGCCGAAAGCTTACCGAGGAGCTGATGGAGCGCGCCGAGGCCGATCCGCGCTTTGCGCCGCAGCTGGAGAAGGTGGAGCGGGCGGCGGTGTCCACCATTCACGCCTTCTGCGCGGACCTGATGCGCGAACACTTTGAATCCGCCGGCGTGGACCCCGCCTTTCGCATTCTGGACGGCCCGGAGCTGAGCCAGCTGGAGGCGCAGGCGCTGAACGATGCCATGGAGCGGGTGTACGCCGAGGGGGGGGCAGATCTGGAGGCGCTGCTGTTTGGCCGCACCGCCAAATCGGTGGGCGAACTGGCGGCGGACCTGTACCATTTTTCGCTGGAGAGCCCGGACCCGGCCGCCTGGCTCGCGGAGGTCTGCCGCCTGCCGCTGGGGGACGGCGCGCGCTGGTTTGCCGAACTGGCCGGGGCGGCCAAGGCCACGCTCCGGGACGCCCGGGCCTACCTAATGCACGCGCTGGCGCTGACGGGCGACCCGGACGGCCCCGCGCCCTACGCCGCCGCGCTGATGAGCGACCTCGAGGCCGTGGAGGCAATGCTCTCCGCGCCCGATTACGAGGCGCTTTCGGCGGAGGCGGCGCGCTTCAAGGCCAAGCCCTTTACCGCCATCCGCGGCAAAAAAGACGCCCCCGCCGACGAGCGCCGTGAGGCGCTGAAGGCCCAGGTTTCGGCGCTCCGGGCGGTGGTCAAGCGGCTCATCGCCAAGGCCGCGGCCCTTTTGATGCCGCCGGCGGAGGCCCTGGAGGACATGCGCGCGCTGGCGCCGTCTTTTGCCGCGCTGGCGCGCATCGCCGCCGCGCTGGGCGAGGAACTGGAGTCGCTGAAGGCGGAAAAATCCGCGCTGCACTACACGGACCTCGAGCACAGGGCGCTGGGCGCGCTGGCGGACGAAAAGGTGGTTTTGGCGCTCCGGTCGCGCTACCAATACGTATTCGTGGACGAATACCAGGACGTCAGCGACGTGCAGGAGGCCATCCTCCGGGCCGTGGCCCCTCCGGGACATCTTTTCATGGTGGGCGACGTCAAGCAGAGCATCTACCGCTTCCGCCAGGCCGATCCCACGCTGTTTCTGGAAAAGTACCGGCGCTTCGGCGGGGGGGATGGCGGCAGGCTGGTGGCGCTGCGGCAGAACTTCCGCTCCCGGGCCGCGGTGCTGGAGTTGGTCAACCGCGTATTTGAGCGGGTGATGACCGGCGGCGACGCCGAAATCGAGTACGACGATGCGGCCAGGCTGCGGCCTGGCGCGCGCTTTGAGGGCGACGACCCGCCCGTCGAGGTGCACATCCTGGAAAAACCCGAGGGCGAGTGCGAGGGCGAGGAGGCCGACTTCACCGGCGGCGAGCGGGAGGGCGCGCTGATCGCCGCGCGCATCGCGGCGCTGGTGGGCACACCCTTTTTTGACGCCCGGAGGGGCTGCCAACGCCCCCTTGAGTACCGGGACTTCGTGGTGCTCACCCGCACCCGGGGCGCCACCCCCGCGGTGGAATCGATGCTCACCCGCGCGGGCATCCCGGTGTACGCGGACGTATCCGGCGGCTATTTTGATTCACTGGAAGTGGAGCTGGCGGTGGCGCTGCTCCGGGTGATCGACAACCGCCGGCGGGATGTGGAGCTGATGGCCTCGCTGCGCTCCCCTGCGGTAGGGCTGACCAGCGCGGACCTGGCGGAGATCCGCCGGGGCCGGGCGGAGGGTTCCTTCCGGGACGCGATGCTCCGCCGCATGGAGGATCGGGACGATCTGGGCGAGCGCCTCGCCGCCTTTGAGGAAAGCCTCGACCGCTGGCGGACGCTCAGCCGGGTGCTGCCGCTGGGGCGCTTCGTGGACCTGGTGCTCCGGGAGAGCGGGTACTACGCCTACGTCGGCGGCATGCCCGGCGGCGCGGCGCGGCAGGCCAACCTGGATTTGTTGTGCGGCTACGCCAGCGGCTACGAGGCCACCCAGGGCGGCGCGCTGAACGGCTTTCTCGCCTACGTGCGGGAGATTCGCCGCGGCGGGGAAGACCTCAACGGCGCCCGGGCTCTGGGCGAGGAGGATCAGGTGGTGCGCCTGATGACCATTCACAAGAGCAAGGGACTGGAGTTTCCGGTGGTGTTCGCGCCGGAGATGGGCCGGCGGCTGAGCGCCGCCGGGCACAGAGGCGAATTTCTCGCCCACCGCGCGCTGGGCGCGGGCATCCGGCTCAACGACCCGGTGCTCTCCACCTCGCGGCAAACCCTGGCGCAGGCGGCCATCGCCGCGCGCCTCGCCCGGGAGGACTACAACGAGGAGATGCGCATCCTCTACGTGCTCCTGACCCGCGCCATCGACCGGCTGATCCTGGTGGGCCGGGCCAGCCGCAAGGACGCGCGGCTGCGCTTTGAACTGTGCGGCGCGGCGGGGCTGCGCCCGGAAAACTACCTGGAGGCGGTAGAGGGCCCCGCCCGCGCCATGGGGCCCGGCGCGCGGATCGAGTGGCACGGGCTGGAGGCGGCACCGGAGGCGTCCGCGCCGCCGCCGGAGGCGCCGCCAGAAGGCGCCGACGACGAAGCGCTCCGCCGCGCGATGCTGTGGCGCTATCCCTTTGAGGCCTCCGTGATGCAGCCGCTGAAGCTGACCGTCACCGGCCTTGCGCGCGAGGAGATCGGCCCCCGGGCGCTGCCGCCGCTGGGCAAGCGGCCGCTTTTCATGACCGAGGAAGGCCCCCGCGCCGCGGAGTACGGCACGCTGACCCACAACGCGCTGATGTCGCTTGATCTTTCGGCCCTCCGCGGCCTTGCGGGCGCGGCGCTCCGCTCGGCGCTCGCCGCCCAGCTAGCCGCGCTCCGGGCGGAGGGCAGGCTCTACGGCGACGTGGAGCCGGATCTGCTCCAGCGCTTTTTTGAGGGCGGCACGGGCCGGCGGCTTCTGGCCTCTCCCCGGGTCGAGCGGGAGTGGCCCTTCAACCTCCGGGTGCGCGGCGGCGAAGACCGCCTGCTGGTGCAGGGCGTGATCGATTGCTGCTTTTTGGAGGACGGCGAGTGGGTGCTCCTGGATTACAAGACCGACCGCGCCGACGACCCCGACGCCCTGGCGGATCGCTATCGGCCCCAGATCGGCTGGTACGCGAATGCCCTCGAAACCATCACCGGCATTCCCGTCCGCCAGCGGCTGATCTGCCTTTTGAGGGCCGGACTGGAAATCGCGGTATAAAAAAGGCGCCGAAAACCCCGCGGGGTTTTCGGCGCCGTGCGCTTTCCTTGCGCTATTTCACCGCGTCCCGGGTCACGGCGGCGGCCAGCGCCTTTGAAAGCTGATCCGGGCACGAGGTGCCCTTGCCGCCGCAGTCGATGCCCTTCAGCCTTTCGATCACGTCCTCCACCTTCATGCCTTCCACCAGGTTCGAGATGCCCTGGAGGTTGCCGTCGCAGCCGCCGATGAAGTTCACATGCCGGAGCACGCCGCCCTCCACGTCAAATTCGATCATGCGGGAACAGGTGCCCTTGGTTTTGTAGGTCATGGTTTCTCCTCCGAAATGATTTTGTCCGCGGCGGCCTCCACGGCCTCCGCGATTTGAAGCGCGGTCCGGATGTAGATATCCGGCGGCGCGCCGTAGGGGTCCTCCACATCGCCCGCAAGCCCGGCGTAGCCCCGCAGCGTGTTCACCCGGCCGCCCGGGAACGCCGTTGCCACGTAGTCCGCCTGGCCCCGCGTCATGGTCAGAACCAGCGCGCCCCGAAGATCCGCCTCGTACAGCGGCCGCGCGCGGTGCCCGTCCAGCCGGATGCCCATCTCCTCCATCGCCCGCGCGGCGTTCCGGCTGGCCGGCGCGCCCGGCGTGGCGGAAAGGCCGGCGGATTCCACCCGGATGTCCGCGCGCCCCCGCGCCTTCAGCGCGCGCCGCATCAGCGCCTCCGCCATGGGGCTGCGGCAGGTGTTGCCGGCGCAGACGAATACGACGCGCATCCTACACCTCCCAGATGTCAAAGGCCGCGGCGCGGCCCAGCCGGTTCATGACCGCGAGGCCCACGCCGCCGGTGTCCACCGCCTCGGCGAACAGGCGCGTAACCCCCGCTTCGTCCATCTCCCGCAGCGCGGCGAAGAGGCTGGCGGCGATCTCCCGGGGGGTATCCCCCAGCGCCCGCACGGCGCGGCCGCCGTAGCGCGCGCCGGAGGATGCCAGGATGGCGCACTTCTCCCCCGCCGCGACCGCCGCGTCATAGGCGCCCGCGATGGCCTCGGCCACCTTCGCGCCCTCGCCGCGCACGATGGTCAGCCGCCCCTTCGGCGCGTAATGGCGGTACTTCATGCCGGGCGACCGGGCGGGTTCGCCCTCGCGGAGGGGCTTCAGCGCGCTTTCATCCACCAGCACCGCGCCCGCGGCCCGCCGGATCATCTCCGGCGTCACGCCGCCGGGGCGCAGCACCCGGGGCACATCGCCCGTCACGTCCACCACCGTGGACTCCAGCCCGACCTCGCAGGGTCCGCCGTCCAGAATCAGCGGGATTCGGCCGGCCATGTCCTCCAACACATGGGCGGCGGTGGTGGGGCTGGGCCGCCCGGAACGGTTGGCGCTGGGCGCCGCCACCGGCAGGCCCGCGGCCGAAAGGAGCCTTCGCGCCTCCGGGTGGGACGGCATGCGCACCGCCACGGTGTCCAGCCCCGCCGTCACCTCGCCCGGAACGGCGGCGCTCTTTTTCATGACCATCGTCATCGGCCCCGGCCAGAAGGCCCGGGCGAGGGCTTCCGCAGCCGCGGGCAGCGGCCCGCCGATCAGCGGCGCAAGCTGCGCCATGTCCGCGATGTGCAGAATCAGCGGGTTGTCCGCGGGGCGGCCCTTGGCCTCAAAGATCCGGATCACCGCCGCACCGTCCAGGCCGTTGGCCCCCAGGCCGTAGACCGTCTCCGTGGGAAAGGCCACCAGCTCGCCCCGGCGGATCAGCGCCGCGGCCCTTTGGATGCTCTCCGGCCCGCAGGGCATTACGAGGGTGGTCATGCGTCCTGCTCCTTCAGAAGCTCGGTCTGCTCGGCCAGAGTCAGCGCGTCAATGATCTCGTCCAGGTCGCCGTTCATCACGTCGTTGATGCGGTAGAGGGTCAGGCCGATGCGGTGATCGGTCACCCGGCCCTGGGGAAAGTTGTAGGTGCGGATGCGCTCCGAACGGTCGCCGGTGCCGACCTGGCGCTTCCGCGCGCCGGAGTACTCGCTCAGGGCCTGCTCCCGCTGCATTTCATAAAGCCGCGCCCGCAGCACCTGCATGGCCCGCTCCCGGTTCTGCACCTGGGATCGCTGATCCTGGGATGTGACCACGAGGCCCGTGGGGAGGTGGGTGATGCGCACCGCGGAATCGGTGCGGTTGACGTGCTGCCCGCCCGCGCCGGAGGCCCGGTAGGTGTCGATGCGAAGGTCGGCGGGGTTGATGGAAACCTCCACCTCCTCCGCCTCCGGCAGCACCGCCACGGTGGCCGTGGAGGTGTGGATGCGCCCGCCGGACTCGGTCACCGGCACGCGCTGCACCCGGTGCACGCCGCTTTCATACTTCAGACGGCTGAACACGTTCCTGCCCTGGATCATGACCACCGCCTCCTTGAGCCCGCCCAGCTCGTTGAGGCCGCCCTCGGTCAATTCCACCTTCCAGCCGCGGGACTCGGCGTAGTGGGTGTACATGCGCAGAAGCTCGGCGCCGAACAGCCCCGCCTCGTCGCCGCCCGCGCCGGCGCGGACCTCCAGGATGGCGTTCCGGTAGTCGTCCGGGTCCTTGGGCAGAAGGCGCAGCCGGGCCTCCCGGGTCAGCGCGTCCAGCTCCGGCTCCAGCGCATCCAGTTCTTCCCGGGCCATTTCGCACAGCTCCGGGTCGTCCAGCATCGCGCGGGCGCCCTCGGCCGCCTCGGCTTTCCTTCGGAATTCCCGCGCAAATTCGGCCAACTCCATCAGCTCGTTGTGCTCGCGCATCAGCTTTTGCAAAAGCGCCGCGTCCTGGATCACCTCCGGCAGCGTGATGCGGATGGACAGTTCCTCGTATCGGCCTTCCACGGCCTCAAGCCTCCGGAGGATGCGCTCCCGTTCGTTCTCCAAGCGTTACACCCTTTCGACAATGACGACGCGCTCCACGCCGCTCAGATCCTTCACAATGCGCCCGGGCCCCAGCGGCGCAAAAAGCCGCGCCACCGCACCCGCCTGCCCCCGGCCCACCTCAAACAGCGCCCGCCCGCCGGGGGCGAGCCGCCTTGGCAGCGCCCGGGCGATGCGCCGGTAAAAGTCCAACCCGTCTTCGCCGCCGTCAAGGGCGATGGCGGGCTCCCGCGCCACCTCCGGCTGGAGATGCGCCATGTCCTCCGCCGTCAAATAGGGCGGATTGCAGACGATGAGGTCAAAGGCGCCCTCTACCGGGTCAAACAGATCGCCCCGCGCCCACAAGACCCCGGCGCCCAGCCGATGGGCGTTCTCCCGCGCCACCTGAAGCGCGCCTTCGCTGATGTCCGCGCCCGTCACCCGGGCGCGGGGCTGCCCGAGCGCCAGCGTCACGGCCAGAACGCCGCTGCCGGTGCACAGATCCAGCACCCGGTCCCCGGGGCGGAGCCGCGCAAGGGCCTCCTGCGCAAGAATCTCGGTGTCGCCCCGGGGGATCAGCACCCGCGGGTCCACGCGAAACGCCCGGCCGTAAAAAAACGCGAAGCCCTCCACGTACTGCAGCGGCTCGCCGCCCGCCCGGCGCTCCAGGGCACGCCGGAACCAGCGGAGCGCCTCGCCGTCCACCTCGTCGTCCAGGCGCAAGGCAAGCGCCCCGCGGGGTACGCGGAGCGCATCCGACACCAGCCAAAGCGCGTCGGCTTCCGGGTCGGGGCTGCCGGAGGCGGTCAGCCGCGCCGCGGCGGATTGAATCAGCTCACGGGCGCGCATCGGTGGCGGCGGTTTCGCCGCCCGCGGGCTGCGCGGAAATGGCGGCGGCGGGGGCGGCCTTGTCGCTCTGGTACACTTCGCCCTTGAGTTCGCCCAGCGGATTCGTCTCGCCCAGCGACGCCTTGAGGGACACCAGCGCGACTTCGAGCATGCTGTCATCCGGCTCGGCGGTGGTGATCTTCTGCACCATCAGGCCGGGCCACTTCATCGCGCGGACAATCCAGCTGTCCTCCGCCATGGCCAGGCCCTTGAGAATCTCATAGGATACGCCGGCCACCAGCGGCAAAAGCAGCAGCCGGCTGCCCAGGCGCAGGAAGGGGTTCGAGGTATCGCTGCCCAAGAGCAGGAAGATGAGGATCGAAATGGCCATCACGATCACCAGAAAGCTGGTGCCGCAGCGGGGGTGCAGCGTGGTGAACGGGCGCGCGTTTTCGACCGTCAGCTCCTTGCCGCTCTCATAGCAGTAGATGGACTTGTGCTCCGCGCCGTGGTACTGGAACACCCTGCGGATCTCCTTGAGCTTGGAGCACAGGTATACGTACAGCAGAAACAGCCCCATGCGCACCACGCCGCCGATGAGGTTGACCAGGGTCTTATTGGGGACCACCCGCTTGATCAGCGCCTCGAGGAACGTGGGCAGCGCAAAGAACAGGCCTACCGACAGGAGGATCGCCAGCGCCACCGCAAAGCCCATCATCACGTCGTCGGGCTTGACGTGCAGGATCTGGGCGACCTTCTTTTCAAATTTGGAAGGCTCCTCCGCATCCAGGCCCGCCATGTCGGCGGACTCGGTCAGAATTTTCATGCCGCCCACCAGCGCGTTCACAAAGCTGACGATGCCCCGCACAATGGGCCAGGCCATCCAGGGATACTTCTCCGACAGCGGCCTGATCTTGCGCACCTTGTAGACGATGCTGCCGTCGTTTCTCCGGACCGCGACGGCCACCCGGCCGGGCCCCTGCATCATCACGCCTTCCATGACCGCCTGGCCGCCCACCGATATAAACCCCTCGGGCTGCTTGTTAAAGAACCAGTCGTGAAACCGTTTCGAAAAATTCGCCATGTCAACCTCCCGCCGGATCACGTTCCGTACTCTATTATATAACCGCCCGCCCCCGTGCGAAAGCACGAAAATATGACAATGCCGTGAACTGACGCGCTCCGGGCCTTTCCCGCGGGAATAAAATGCAGATCAGGCGCGCCTGATCTGCATTTTGTGGCCTTACATGCCGTAACGCTTCTTGAAGCGGTCCACGCGGCCGCCGCTGTCAACCAGCTTCTGCTTGCCGGTGAAGAACGGATGGCACTTCGAGCAGATGTCGACGCGCATCTCCTTTTTCACCGAACCGGTCTCAAAGGTCTCGCCGCACACGCAGCGGACGACCGACTTGCCGTAATTGGGATGGATCTTTTCCTTCATGGTTTTCACCTCGCGATGCAAGCCCGGCAGGCGGGACAAATCTGCACATTGCAAAGGGTATTATAACATACGCTCGTCCGCCGCGCAAGGGTTTTTGGGAATTTTACGTTTTGCTACCGGCCGCTGTAGGTGTAGCCGTCTTTTTCGTAGACGGCCATCCAGCCCTTGAGCCGCTGGAAAAATTCCCGGTTGGAGCCCGTCTTGTCCAGCATGCCGATCAGGTTTTCGGCGGTCTCCTGGTTGTTGTTGTTGGAGAGCAGCCGGCGGATGGTGTAGGCGCCCTCCAGCTCCTCCTTGTCCATCAGAAGTTCCTCACGCCGCGTGCCGGACTTGTTGAGGTCGATGGCCGGGAAGATGCGCTTTTCGCTGAGCGCCCGGTCCAGGTGGATCTCCATGTTGCCGGTGCCCTTGAATTCCTCGAAGATGATGTCGTCCATGCGGCTGCCGGTTTCCACCAGGGCGGTGGCGATGATGGTCAGGGAGCCGCCGTTTTCGATGTTGCGCGCCGCGCCGAAAAAGCGCTTGGGCTTGTGCAGCGCCCCCGGGTCCAGGCCGCCGGACAGCGTCCGCCCCGTGGGGGGGATGACCAGGTTGTACGCCCGGGCGAGGCGGGTGATGGAATCCAGCAAAATCACCACATCGCGGCCGCTCTCCACCAGCCGCTGGGCGCGCTCCAGCACCATTTCGGCCACGCGGGCGTGGTTCTCGGGCACCTCGTCAAAGGTGGAATAGACCACATCGCCCCTGATGGAGCGCTGCATGTCGGTGACTTCCTCTGGGCGCTCGTCGATCAGGAGCACCATCAGGTGCACATCCGGATAGCCCCGGGTGATGGAATTGGCGATCTTCTTGAGCAGAATCGTCTTGCCCGCCTTGGGCTGGGACACGATCAGCCCGCGCTGCCCCTTGCCGATGGGGGCGACGATGTCAATGGCGCGCAGCGCCAGATCGTTTTTTTCACCCTCGCGCTCGAGGCGCAGACGCTCCTCCGGATAGATGGGCACCAGCTGCTCGAAGGGCCGGCGGCTGGCCGCCTGCTCCGGGGGCAGCCCGTTGATGGAATTGATGTAGATCAGCCCGCCGTAGCGGTCGCCCTCGCGGGTGGGGCGCGTCTTGCCCTGCACAAAGTCGCCGGTGCGCAGGTTGAAGCGGCGAATCTGCGCGATGGACACGTATACGTCGTTGGGCCCCGGCAGGCAGTTTTCCGCGCGCAGAAAACCGTAGCCGTCCGGATGGATCTCCAGCACGCCTTCGCCGTCGCGGCACTCGCCGCTGGCGATCATCTCCGGCACGGCGGGGTTGATGCCGCCCGGATCGGCACCAAAGGCGGCCTCGCGGCGGGGCCGCGGCGAAGCGTCCGGCTTCGGGGCGGTGTCCGGCGCGGTGCGCGGCGCTTCGGCCCGGGGCGCGTCGTAGCGGCGGGGGCTGTCGTAGCGGCCCGCCTGCGGATAGCGCGGGGGCTGCCCGCCTTCGTATCCCCTGCCGCGGGCGGCGTAGGGCTGCCGCTGCTGCGGCTGACGCCCGCCCATCGGCATCCGGGCCGCGGCGCGCGGCTGCGGCGCGCGGGCGCGGTGCTCCGCGCGGAGCGCGTAGGGTTCGCTCTGCAAGCGCTCCGGCTTCGCGGCGTCTTCCGCCGCCTCGGCCGGGACGGGCACGGCCGCCGGCTCCGTCGGCGCCTCCGCCTTCTCCAAAGCCTCGGGCGGCTTTTCCGTCCGCGCCTCGGCCTCCGCCGGGTGCTCGCCCGAAGGCTCCTGGGCTTCCGCCTTTGCCGCGGCCTTGCGGCTCCGAGGCCTGGTCTCCTTCTTCTCCGTGGCTTCGGCGCTTTCCGCGGCGGCCGCTCTGGACGGACGGCCCGGGCGGCGCGGCTTTTTCGGTTCGGGCGGCGCGGCGGTTTCGGCCGGCTCGTCCCAGGTTTCCGTCAACGACGAAGGCGGCTCCTTCAGCGCCACGGCGGCCTCGACCGGTTGGGGCGCGGGTTTTTCCGCGGCGCCTTTGGCGCTCTTTGTCGCGGTCTTTGCCCGGCGCGCGCGGTCTTCGGTGTCGGCGGCAAGGGGCGGCTGTGTTTTTTCGGCGTCCAGCACCAAATCCACAAGGCGCGCCTTATTGATGCCCGCGGGAATCTTGACCCCATAGGATTTGGCGAGCGCGCGGAGCTCCTGAACCGTTTTCAGGTGCAATGTACGGTAATCCAAGGTGAGTTGCTCCTCTCCCAGACTGGAATGATCAAAAGGACATGAGACGGGAAGCGCCCCGATGCGCCGGGCGCGGATGTGCAGCGTTAGTGTATGCGGTTCATCTGCGATTATGCGCGCTTTACGGCGACCACGAAGTCGCGCCGGACCGCCTGCTCCACCCAATGGTCGAGTCCCCGCCAGGATTCGTCGTCGCGGGGCTCAAACCCCGCGCCGGCCAAAAGCGCCGTCACGCGCTCGCGCTTCAGCGTGTAGGTGTTGAACGCCAACGCGATGGCGCCGCCGGCCTTCAACGCGCGGTGCAGCGCGGGCAGCGCCCGCTCAAGCAGCGCGTTAAGCGTCCTGTCACCGCCCGGCGCATGCTGCACGCCGTAGGGCAGGTCGCAGACAACCAGATGGAATGAACCGGCGCGGTGGGCGTCCGCCGCGCTGACGAGATCCGCGGCGATGAACGACGCCGTGAGCGCCCCTTCCCCGGCCTTCCCCTCGAGCCGGGTCAGCGCGATCTGGCGGCGCTTGACCTGGGTATTCCCCACGGTCATGGAGAATTCCCTCGCCTCGTGCTTGAACCGGCCGAGTTCCAGATAACGCTTTAAGAAGGCATGGCCCTGCTCCACGCCGGAGCGGTCGAGATCCGAACCCACCGCGTTCCAGCCCCGGTTGAGCGCCTCAAACAGCGTGGTACCCCGGCCGCACATCGGGTCCAGCAGCTTAAGCCGCCCAAACATCGCGTCGGAAAACCCGCTCTCCAGCACGGCCAGGCTGATCAGGCTTCGGGTGAAAAGCTCGCTGGTCTTTCCCTTGTACTTGATGATCGACGAAAGATCCCCGCCCACTTCGGGCGTCCTCGCGGAAATGAGTGGAAGCATCGCACCGTCCGGCCGCACCTCGAAGAGCAGCCGCAGGTGGGAGTGGGTGGACAGCATCTCGAGCGCGCGCGGCGACGGCGGTTCCGCCTCAAAGGAGAGAAAGCTCAGCCCGCCAAAGCGGGTCTCGCCTACGTCCGCCCTCATCCCGGCGCGTTCGGCGAGCCGCGCCAGCTCCTTTTTCAGCATCGGACGGATGGACGCATCATAGCGGCTGTTGAGATACGGCCACGGAAGCAGTGCATATTGCATTGTGTCTCCCGGTTGGGAATTCTCTGACTGAAGGATCAACAGGCGGACAAGGAGGGAATGAATCGGGCTCCCAAGCATCGCTGTCTGAGAGCCCGCAAGGCGCGGCTGCGCTTAATATTTGCGTTTGCGGGCGGCTTCCGCTTTCTTCTTGCGCTTGACGCTGGGCTTTTCGTAGTGCTCTCTTTTCCTGGCCTCGGCCAGAATCCCGGAGCGGGCGGTCATGCGCTTGAAGCGGCGCAGCGCGCTCTCCAGAGACTCATTGTCCTTGACGCGTACCTCTGACATCGTGTTTTCCCTCCCCTCATGGATGCTGACATGTCAGCCAATGTAGCATGGGGTTCGCCACACAAGCTATTATAGCGCATGGCGATTGTAATCGTCAACCGAAAATGCGGAATTTTCACAATCGAGGGTTTTACGCCATCTTGCCGCCCAATTGTGCGCCGCCGAGCAGGTGCAGGTGCAGGTGCCGGACCGACTGAGCGCCGTGGACCCCGCAGTTGGTCACCAGGCGAAAGCCCGTCTCCGCGATCCCCTCGGACGCGGCAATCCTCTTGGCCGCCGCCAAAAGGTGCGCCGCCGTCTCCCCGTCCAGCGCCATCACGTCCGGCATGTGCTTTTTCGGGACGATCAGCACGTGCACCGGCGCCTGCGGCTCAATGTCCCGGAACGCGTACACGTACTCGTCCTCATACACCTTGTTGGACGGAATTTCTCCGGAAAGGATGCGGCAGAAGATGCAGCTGTCCATCAATATACCCCTTTCAAACCCAAAGTTTTCATTCTGTTCATAATTTAACCATCCGGACGCGGGTCAAACCCGCTCATTCGCCCCGCGCTACCGCGCCCTCCGCCGAGCGGATGACCACGTCCCGCACCTCGCCGGGCGTTCCCGGCGCGATCACCCGCACGTAGTTTTCGGCATAGCCCTCGGCGAGGCCGCCCTCCCCCGCTTCCTCGAACAGCACCCGCTGTTTGGTGCCCACCAGGCCGCGGACGTACTCCGCCTCCAGGGTTTCCCCCAGCGCGATCAGCTCCGCCGCCCGGGCTTTTTTCACATCCTCCGGCACCTGGCCGGGCATTTCCGCCGCGGCGGTGCCGCTGCGGGGGGAAAACGGAAACACGTGGATGCGGGCAAAGCCCACTTCCCGGATGAACGCCAGCGTTTCCCGGTGTTCCTCGTCCGTTTCGCCGGGAAATCCGGCGATGACGTCGGTGGTCAGCGCGCAGCCGGGAAAGGCGCTTTTGAGCCTTCGGGCGGCGGCCAGGTACTGCCCCGCGCCATAGCGCCTGCGCATCCGCCGCAGCACGCCGTCGCTTCCGGACTGCATCGACAGGTGAAACTGCGGGCAGATCTTCGGCATATCAAGCAGCGCGGACACGAAGGCCTCCGTCACGCCCATCGGTTCCAGCGAGCCGAGGCGGATGCGCCGGATGCCCTCCGCGCCGTGAATGGCCCGGAGCGCGTCGGTGAGGTCCAGCCCCAGGTCGCGCCCGTAGCTCATCAGATGAATGCCGGTGACCACCAACTCGCGGTAGCCCGCGCCGCCCAGCGCGCGGGCCTCGGCGGCCACCGCCCCGAGGGGCATCGACCGCACCGGCCCCCGCACCCGGGGGATCACGCAGTAGGCGCAGCGGTTTTCGCAACCTTCCTGGATCTTCATCACCGCCCGGGTATGCCCCTCGTGGCGCGATACGCTGAGGCGCTCAAAGGTCCACGCCCCCGCCTCGCCCGCGGCGGTGATTACCCGGTCCTCCGAAAGCGCCCGGTGGTACAGTTCCACCACCCGCGCCCGGTCGCGGGTGCCCAGAATCAGCCGCACGCCCGGGAGGCGCACCCTTTCGGCGTCCCGCTGCGCCAGGCAGCCGCACACGATGATGTCGCTTTCCGGATGCTCCCGGTGGGCGCGGCGGATCAGCTTCATGGACTTCTGGTCGCCGGTGCCGGTGACGGTGCAGGTGTTGACGAGGTACACATCCGCCGGGGCGCCAAAGGGCACGCTCAGGTAGCCCGCCTTCTCAAAGGCCTCCCGCATGGCTTCGGTGTCGTACTGGTTCACCTTGCAGCCCAGCGTGAGGCACGCGATCGTCTTCATAGATCTCCCCACAGGCTCATCGCCACGGCCAGCGCGGCGACGGCGGCGGTCTCGGCGCGGAGAATGCGCGGCCCCAGCGTGACGGGCCGCGCGCCCGCCTCCGCGGCCAGCGCTGCCTCCTCCGGCGCGATGCCGCCCTCCGGCCCGATCAGAATGCCCACCGAGCGCGCGTCGGGGCGGGCGGCGTATTCATCCTTCAGGCGGCGCTCCCGCGCCTCCTCCCAGGGCATCAGCATCAGGTCCTCCCCGCGGAACATGGAAAGCGCGGCGCCAAGGGCCACCGGCGCCAGAACCTCGAGGGCGCCGGCGCGGCCGCACTGCTTCATCGCCTCGCGGGCGATCTTCTCCAGCCGTTCCCGCTTCCTCGCGCCCTCCGCCTCGGTGAGCTTCACCACGCTGCGGGCCATCCGTACGGGCACCAGCCGGCACGCGCCCAGTTCCGCGGCCTTCTGGGCGATAAACTCCAGCTTGTCAGATTTCGGCAATCCCTGATAGAGGGTGAGCGCCACCGGCGGCGCCGCGCCGTCCAGCCGTTCGCCCAGCCGCGCGGTGACGCGGTCGCCCACCTCGACCAGCTCCGCGTCGTAGAGCGCGCCCCGGCCGTCCATCAGCCGCACCCGATCGCCGGGCCTGAGCCGGAGCACCCGGCGGGCGTGCTGCGCCTCTCCCTCCGGCAGGGGCACGATGTCCCCCGGCGCGCCGGACCCGATCAGGAAGCGGCGCATTTCTTTGCGGCGAAAGCCGCCCATTCGCCCTTCACGCGGCGCCGGACATCGGAAAACCCGGCGGCTGCGAGCGCATTTTCCACCTCGCCGCCCCGGTCGGCCGAAATGCCGGAGCACAGGAATGTGCCGCCCGGCTCCACGTGGTCAAACACCGCGGGCGCGATCCGCAAAATCACGTCGGTGATGATGTTGGCCACCACCAGATGGGCCGTCTCGCCGATGCCCGCCAGCACGTCCGCCTGAACGGCGCGGACCGCGCCGTCCGCGCGGTTTTTCGCCGCGTTCTCCCGGGCCACCCGCACCGCCACCGGATCAATGTCGGTAGCCAGCACATCCGAAGCGCCGAGGAGCGCCGCCGCGATGGCCAGAATGCCCGTGCCGGTGCCCAGATCCATGACCTTCATGCCGGGGGTGACCAGCTCCTCCAGCCAGGATGCGCACAGCGCGGTGGTCTCGTGGGTGCCGGTGCCGAAGGCCATGCCCGGGTCCAGCTCGATCACCCGGTCCCCCGGCTCTGGGGCGTATTCCGTCCAACTGGGGCGCACCACCAGGTGCCGGCCGATCCGAAAGGGCGTAAAGGACGCCTTCCAGTACTCGGCCCAGTCCTCGTCGTCCACCCGGGCGGAGCAGATTTCCAACTTGCCCAGGTCCATTTTAAGGTCCATGGCCCGGAGCGCGTCAAGGCGCGCGCCCACCGCCTGCGCGATGCCCGCGGCGCGCTCATCCGCCGGATAGTAGCCGGTGACCTTCACATCCTCGCTCATTTGCAGCGCGATGGATTCGTCCAGAATGTCCCAGCGGCCCTCGGGCCGCTGGTTGAGCTTTACGTCGTTTCGGTCCTCGATCGCGGTGCCCGCGGAGCCCAGGTCGATGAGCAGCTGGGACACCAGTTCCGCGCCCTCGGTGGTGGTCAGAACCGTCAGTTGAATCCAGTCCATCTCTACGCCTCATCCCGCTCAATCCGGATGCCGCGCCGCGCGGCCCATTCGGTTTTAAACATGCCGTAGCGGAGCTCGTCCCACCAGCGGCCGCGCACAAAGCGCTCCTTGCGCAGCGTGCCCTCCAGCGCAAAGCCCAGCCGCTCGTAGAGCCGCCTGGCCTCGTTGAATTCGTACACGCACAGCGACACCTTGCGCAGCCCCAGCCCCTCGAAGCAGACCCTGAGCAGCGTTTCGATCATGTCGGTGCCGTAGCCCTTGCCCCGCATTCCCGCGTCGCCGATCTCCCAGCCCACCATGGCGCGGCGGTTCTTCCAGTCCAGACTGTGGTAGCCGCAGGAGCCGATGAGCCTGCCCTCCAGCGTCTCCACCGAAAACTGACACTGGTTTTCCTGCCGACCGGCGTTTTTCTCAATCCACTCTCGCTGCTGCGCAAGCGTCATCGGCATCGCGCCGCCGGACAGCCTGTCGGCCATGTCGGGGTCGTTCATCCAGCGGAGAAACTGCTCCGCTTCCTCCACGCGCATCTCGCGCAGCCGGACAAGTGCTCCTTCAAACATGGTTCCATTCCTCCCGGAGGATGCTCATCAGCACCGTATCCTGATAGTGTCCGTCGATATAGCGGTCCTGCCGCATCACGCCCTCCCGCGAAAAACCGGCCCTTTCGTAGACGCGGATGGCGCGGGCATTGCCCGCGTTCACGCTCAGCCAGATGCGGTTCAGGTTGGCCTGACGAAAGCCAAAGTCCAGCAAAAGCCCGAGCGCCTCGCCGCCCACGCCCTTTCCCAGGTGTTCGGGCATCAGCACGATGGCCAGCTCCGCCTTGCGGCTCACTTGGTCGATCATGAACAGCGCGCACTGGCCCAGGTATTTCCCGGTTTCGCGGTCGGCGATCACCAGGTTGTAGCCGCCGGCGTCGCCCCGGAGATACCGGTCCAGCTCCGCCTCGGTCTGCTCCCAGGGGATGGGCGCGGTGTAGCGGGGCCCGAGGTAGCGGGTGATGTCCGGATCGTTGCACCAGACGCGCATGCCGGAGATGTCCTCCCGGCGAAAATCCCGGAGCATCACGCTTTTGCCGTAAATTCGGGGCATCAGTATTCTCCCCTCGCGTGGGCCGCCAGCGCCACCCGGGCAAAGGCGCGGGTGCGCCCGGCGATATCGGGGTGCGCCGCCACCGCCTTTTCTGCAAAGAAGCCCTCCGCCGGGTCCTTCGTGGCCAGGTTTTCGTGGGCGATCAGCGCCCAGGTGGAATCGTACAGGTGGTCAAAGGCCGGGTCCCGCTGGGCCAAGCACACGAAGGACTGGCGGGGGGAATTGATGTCCTCGCCGCTGATCTCGAAGAAGCCGCGGGCCGAGGCCAGCGCGCGCAGCGCGTCCAGCTGGGCGCGGGTATTGCGGGAGGGCATGTAGGTGACGCCGCGGTAGCCCGCCTGCTTCAAAAAGTCCATCAATTCCGGCAGGAAGCCGTCCTCAAACTTCTGGGCGCGCTTGTCGCCGGTGACGGAGTCGCCCACGTCGCCCAGGTACGGGTAGGCCGAAATCGCGTGGATGGCCTCGGACAGCGCCAGCACCTCGGCCACCGGCGGGCACTCGTCGGTGGCGTCCACGTAGAACTTCGAGATCAGCTCGGCCTTGATCCAGCCCAGCAGGTCGTACATCCTGTCGGGGTTCTCCGGCTGGGTCAGGTAGCCCCGGGCCTTTTCGGACAGCGGCAGCCTGAGTTCGTCCCGGATGAAGGACACCAGCGCGTCTCCCGGGCCGAATTTTTCCAGCATTCTGTTCGCCAGCGCGCAGGCGATGTGGCGCTCCGTGACGCTGCCGCCCTCCCGGAAGCGGGAGAGGGGAACGACGCCGGTGTCAAAGTCGATGGCGAGGCCATAGGGCGCCATCAGGCGGTTTACGGCGGCCACCATCTTGCGGTTGCGCTGGTTGCGCTTCTCGCGGTAGGGGGCGAAGAAGGCGCCGACGGCATCGATTTGGTTGTGGGGGATGCCGTGGACGGTGGTGTAGATGATGCCCGACTGATCGGGGTTGTTGACCCGGACCGATTCAAAGGGCGTGCCCTTGAGGCTGACCCGGCACTCGACACCCACGGTGCCCGCCAGGCCCACGATTTTGCAGGCCTCGAGAAACTCCTTCGCGCCGGCCACGGAATCGTGGTCGATGATGCCCGCGGTGCACAGCCCCGCCTGCCACGAAAACCACGCCGCCGCCGTGGGCGAATAGGGCGAGAACGAATACTGGGTGTGGATGTGGTTGTTGACATCCCGGCCGGTGACCGGCGCGGGCATCGCGCCGCTTTTGACCTCGGCCACCAGCGTTTTCAGGTTTTCCAGGCGCTCCGGCGCGTTGAGCAGGTCCAGAATTTCCGCTTTGGTGCGCATGACATTTCCCTCCGAACGGATGATCGGCCGCGGGGCGCAAAAACCCTCCCCGGGCCACGCTACGGGTTATTGTAGCATTTTTCGGGGAGGGATTCAACGAATCAGGCGATGCGAAAGAATCTTTTACCGTTTTCGGTGGTGATTCGGGCCAGTTCCTCCGGGTCCATGCCCCGGATGGCGGCAATGCGCCGGCAGGTGTGGGCCACGAAGGCGGGTTCGTTCCGGCGGCCGCGCATGGGCTCCGGCGCCAGGTAAGGGCTGTCCGTCTCGATCAGCAGCCGGTCCGGCGGCACATTTTCCGCCACCTCGCGCAGCTTCGGCGCGTTTTTGAAGGTGGCCGAGCCGGAGAGCGACAGGCAGCAGCCCATCGCCAGATACCCCTTTGCGCTCTCCCAGCTGCCGGAGTAGCAGTGCAGAAGGCACTTTGGCAGCCGCCCCGCCCGGTACCGCGCCCGCATGCGCTCCGTGGCCTCGCCGTGAGCCTCGCGGATGTGCAGCGCCACCGGCATGCCCAGTTCCAGCGCCAGATCCATCTGGGCCTCAAAGGCCTCCGCCTGCTGAAGGCGGGGCGACAGATCGTAGTGGTAGTCCAGGCCGATCTCCCCCAGGCACACCGCCTTCGGGTGCGCGAGAAAACCGCGGAGCCGCTTTTCCGTCTCCGCGTTCCAGGCGGAGGCGACGTGGGGGTGTACGCCCACCTCGGCGTAAAAGCCGTGGGCTTCGCACAGTTTGAGCGCGTCCGGCGCGTCGGTTTCGTCCGACGCCTCGCCTACCACCACCGCCAGGTTCACGCCGGCTTCCCGCATCCTGGCCAAGACGGCGTCGAAGTCGGCGGAAAACCGCTCGTCCGTCAGGTGGCAGTGGGTGTCAAAAAGGTCCATCAGCGGATCTCCATGCCGCTGGGAAAGCCGCCCTCGATGGTGGCGAGTTTCAGCCGGCCCTCGCTGTCCTCCGCGCACAGAAGCATGCCCTGGCTCATCACGCCGCGCATCTTGCGGGGTGCCAGGTTCGCCACCAGCACCACGGTCTTGCCCACCATCTCCTCCGGGGTGTAACTTTTGGCGATGCCGGAGAGGACGGTGCGCGTTTCATTTCCCACCTCGAGGGTGGACTTGAGCAGCTTGTCGCTGCCCGCCACCCGCTCGCAGGCCACCACCTTCGCGGTGCGCAGGGAAACCTTCAAAAAGTCGTCGATGGTGATCTCCCGCGGCGCTTTGGGCTCCGGCTCGGGCTCGGGCTTGGGTTCCGGCGCGGCCTCCTCCTTCGGGGAGAGCAGCGCCATTTCCCTGGCCACGTCGATGCGGGGGAACAGCGCCTCGCCCTTTTTCACCACGGTGCCCGGCGCCAGGCGCCCGAAGGCGGCGAGGCTCTGCCACGACTTGAGGGCGGGGTCGGTCACGCCCAGTTGGGCAAAGATGCGCCCCGGCGTTTGGGGCATGGCGGCTTCAATGAGCACCGCCACGCCGCGCACGCACTCGGCAAGGGTGTACAAAACGGTCCTGAGCCGATCGCGGCCCTCCTCGGTCTTGCCCAGAATCCACGGGGTGGTCTGGTCAATGTAGCGGTTCAAATCGCCCACCAGCTTCCACACGTCGGCCAGGGCCACGGAGAACTGCAGCTCGTTCATGTGCTTTTCATACAGCGCCGGCAGCGCCAGGTACTTTTCGCGCAGCGCGGCCTCCAGCTCCGTCTCCGGGCCGGGGGCGGGCACCGCGCCGTCAAAGTATTTTTCGATCATCGCCACAGTGCGGGACACCAGATTGCCCAGGTCGTTGGCCAGATCCGCGTTCATGCGGGTCAGGATGGTCTCCAGCGTACAGTTGCCGTCCGCGCCGAAGGGCATCTCGCGCAGCAGGTAGTACCGGAGCGCGTCGGCGCCGAAGCGCTCCACCAGCGGCAGCGGGTAGACCACGTTGCCCTTGGACTTGCTCATCTTGTCGGCGCCAAACATCAGCCAGCCGTGGGCGAACACGTGCTTGGGCAGCGGCAGCCCCAGCGCGTGCAGCATGATGGGCCAGTAGATGGTGTGGAAGCGGATGATGTCCTTGCCCATCAGGTGCACGTCGCAGGGCCAGTACTTTTGGAGGAGCGAATCGTCCCCGGAGCCGTAGCCCAGCGCGGTGATGTAATTGGACAGCGCGTCGATCCACACGTAGATCACGTGCTTCGGGTCAAAGTCCACCGGGATGCCCCACTTGAAGGACGTGCGGCTGACGCACAGGTCCTGAAGGCCGGGGCGCAGGAAATTGGACAGCATCTCGTTGGCGCGGGAGGGGGGCTGGATGAAGTCCGGATGGGTTTCGATGTAGTCGATCAGCCAGTCCTGGTACTTGGACATTCTGAAAAAGTAGCTCTCCTCGCGGGTGGGCTCCACGGGGCGGCCGCAGTCCGGACAGCAGCCGTCCTTGAGCTGGGTGGGCGTCCAGAAGGATTCGCAGGGCGTGCAGTAAAGGCCCTCGTACTCGCTTTTGTAGATGTCGCCCTGATCGTAGAAGGTGCGGAAGATCTTCTGCACGGCCTTCTCGTGGCGATGGTCGGTGGTGCGGATGAAGTCGTCGTACTCGATCTCCATGGCAGCCCACAGGTCCTTGATGCCGGCCACGATCTCGTCCACAAAGGCCTTGGGGGTCTTGCCGGCGGCCTCGGCCTTGCGCTCGATCTTCTGGCCGTGCTCGTCGGTGCCGGTCAGAAAGTAGGCGTCGTAGCCGGTCTGGCGCTTGAAGCGGGTCATGGCGTCGGCGGCGACGGTGGTATAGGTGTTGCCGATGTGCAGCCGGTCGCTGGGGTAATAAATGGGCGTGGTGATGTAGAACGTGGGCTTTGCCATGGAATTCCCTCCCGATAAAAGTCGATAAAAACCGCCCCTCGCTTCCTGCGAGGGGCGTCGAAACGCGGTACCACCCTGCTTCGCCCGCCTTTGGCGGGCCTTGCGGCCGACAAATATCGGCCCGGCCTGTAACGGGACCGCCCGGGCGCGGCTCAACGGTCACCGCGCCGGCTCCGGATCCATGTTCACGCGGGCGCTGGCCGCCGGCTCACACCAAACCCGGCTCTCTTGAGGCCCCGCTTTGCGCTACTCTATCCTTCGCTGCCTTTTCCTGCGATTATAGAGGGTTTTCGCGCCGTTGTCAACCGCAATCGCGCAAAGACGCTATTCGCCCAGCTCCGACGCCCGGGGGCGATAGCGCTCCTCCTCGCTGAACACGCACCCGCAGTACTTTTGCATGTACAGCGCCAGCGCCCGCGCGCGCCGCTGCCCCTCGCGGAAGCGGGGCCGGAAGTCGCGCTCCAGAAATTCCACGCCGTGGGCGCGGGCGGCGCGCCGGCCGGTCTCCGCCAGCAGTTCGTGATTCTGGTAGGGGCTGATAAAGAGCGTCGTGGTGAAGGCCTCGAAGCCGTGGGCCGCGGCAAAGCCCGCCGCCGCGTCGAGGCGCATGGCGTAGCAGGCGCCGCAGCGGTCGTCAAGATTTCCCGAAACCGCGCCCACAAAGTCCCGCAGGCCGTAGCGGTCGTGGCCCAGAAGGGGCAAATCCACCGTCTGGGCATAGCCCTTCAGCGCGTCCAGCCGCGCCCGGTACTCCGTGACCGGATGGATGTTGGGGTTGAACCAGAACCCGGCCAGTTCCTGGCCCTCCGCCCGGAGCGCGTCAATGCATTCGATGGCGCAGGGCGCGCAGCAGATGTGCAAAAGCGTCTTCATCGCGTTTTCCCTTCCGCCGGATGATCGCCGAGATTTCCCTCCGCCCAATGCTTGCGGCAAAGCGCCGTATAGCTCTCGTTGCCGCCCAGCACGATCTGCGCGCCCTCTTTGACCACGCGGCCGCTTTCGATGCGCGCGTTCATGGTGGCCTTGCGCCCGCACCAGCACACGGTCTTGACCTCCTCGATGGAGTCCGCCCAGGCGAGCAGCCACATGCTGCCCTCGAACAGGTTGCCGCGAAAGTCCGCCCTGAGGCCGTAGCACACCACGGGAACGCCCGCCTCGTCCACGATCCTCACCAGCTTTTCCACCTGCGCCTTGGTAAGGAACTGGGCCTCGTCCACCACCAGGCAGTCGTAGCGGGCGACGTCGATGGAATCGATGTCCTCCATGTAGGCGCACTCCGCCGTAAGGCCCGACCGGGACGCGACGGTGGCCACGCCGTCCCGCTCCTCGATGGCGGGCTTGAGCATCAGCGCCCGCTGTCCGCGCTCGTGATAATTGTAGACGACCATGATGGCGTTGGCGGTCTTGGACGACCCCATCGCGCCATACCGGAAATACAGCTTCGCCATGGAAACCCTCCGCCCTTGGTATTCTCCCCACAATTCGACGCGCTTTGCTTGCTTTCCTCCCCCGAAGGCGATAAAATATCGCCATCAGGGGGTGAAGACATGCGCGTAGCGGGCGTCATCGCGGAATACAACCCGTTCCACAACGGGCACCGGCATCACCTTAACGAAACGCGGCGCGCCACCAAATGCGATTATCTGGTGGTGGCGCTCTCCGGCGCGTTCACGCAGCGGGGCGAGCCGGCGCTCGTCGACAAGTGGACGAGGGCGCAGATGGCGCTCTCCGGCGGCGCGGACCTGGTGGTGGAACTGCCCGCCGTGTTCGCGGTCCGCACGGCGGACCACTTCGCCCGGGGCGGCGTGGAACTCATCTCCGCGCTGGGGGCGGAATGGATCTCCTTTGGCAGCGAAACGGGGAGCCTCCGCGCCCTCAACGAAATGAGCCGCGTGCTGGCCGAGGAACCGCCCGCCCTCCGGTCGGCGATCCGTGCGCGCCTGGCCGAGGGCAAGAGCCACGCCCGCGCCCGGGGCGAAGCGCTGGCGGAATATCTGAATCTGCCCGCCGCCTCGGTCAACGCCCCCAACACGGTGCTGGCGCTGGAATACCTGAAGGCCAACCGCGCGCTGGAGAAGCCGATGAAGGTGGCGGTGATCCGGCGCACCGGCGCCGGCTACCATTCCCGGGAGCTGGGCCCCACGGCCTCCGCCAGCGCCATCCGCGCGGCCCTGCGCGACGGGCGGGAGCGGGAAGCCTTCGCCGCCATGCCGGAAACCTCCGCGCAGCTGATCCGGGAGGCCGGGCCGGACGCCATGGCGCGCCCGGACGCGCTGGACAGCCTGCTTCTGTACCGGCTTCGGTCGCTGGAAGCGGCGCAGATCGCCGCGCTGCCCGACGTGAGCGAGGGCCTCGAGATGCGGGTCAAGCGGCTGAGCGCTCAGGCGCCGGACCGCGAGGCGCTGCTTTCGGCGCTCAAGTGCAAGCGCTACACCATGGCGCGGCTGAGCCGCCTGTGCGTGCACGCGCTCATCGGCATGGACCGGGCGCTGACGGACGCGGTGGTGTGCCCGCCTTATGCGCGGGTGCTGGGTTTCCGGGACCGGGCGCGGCCGCTGATCCGGGAGATCGCCAGCTACGGCCGCCTTCCGCTGGTGTCCTCGGCCGTTTCCCTCTCCGGCGATCCCTGCTTCCGGATGGAGTGCCGCGCCACCGACGTATGGGGGCTGGCCACCGGCGACCCCCGCCTGCGCCGCGCAGGGCGGGATTTCACCGAGAAGATCCGCATTCTGACGGAATGACCCGCCCGGGCGCAAAAGCGCCGGCCCCGGCGCGGGCCGGGACCGGCGAATGGCTGCCTCGGAAGCCGTCAGCCGATCTTCTTGATCGACGCGATCATCTGGCCCACCTGGGTGTATTCGTCATCGGTCTGGTAGGAGATCATGATGTCGTAGAAAGCGCCGGTTTCCGACGACAGCGTGACGTCAATGCCCGTTTCGTCGATGCGGTAGACCAGTACCTGAACGCCGCCCACTTCCCCCAGCGTGACCTCGGTCATGTCGCCGTCGGCCTTGTAGGAGTCGTACAGGGACTGAAGGCTGTCCCCCTCCCGGGGATACTTGTAGACGTCCATGCCCATGGTGTCACTGTAGGCGGAGAACAAAAGCCCGTCCGCCAGGTCCTGCTGGTCCACGTCGATGGATTCCATCGCCGGCGGACAGAGGATGGTGTACTGGCCGTCGATGGTGACGGTGCCGTCCGCCGCCCGGGTGGACGCCACGTTGGGCGTCATGGTCTGGCTCGGGGTCGGATCCTCCCCTTCGCCGAAGCTTTCATCCTCCGCGGCCTCGTCGGGGCTCAGGGTCTCCTCCGCCTGCGGGGCAGCGGCCGGTTCTTCGGCCGCCGCGGTCAGGGTCAGGCCCGCCGTCATGAGAAGCGCCAACAGAATGCACAGTCCCTTTTTCATTCAATTCAACCTCCCGAAGTGCCGGCGGGCGCCAGCGCGGCGTCGCCGGTCTGCTTATAGCCTTTCTCGCGCCACTTTTCTGCGGCCGCGCCGTCTCCCATCACCGTATAGATGTCCACCAGTTGCTCGTAGGGCTGCGCCTCCGCGGGCTTCAGCTGAACGCAGATCATGTAGGCCTTGACCGCGTTTTCCCGGTCGCCGATCATGTCATAGGTCTGCCCCACCAGGAGCGCGTAGGCGTAATTGTCCGGGTCCAGCTTGAGCGCGTTGTGGTAGGCCGCG
The DNA here is from genome assembly GCA_040768845.1 of Christensenellales bacterium. GTDB lineage: Bacteria > Bacillota > Clostridia > Christensenellales > Aristaeellaceae > JAEZHK01. The sequence continues at coordinate 447,010 of JAXGME010000002.1, forward strand.
GCGGCGCGCGCCAACTGCCCGCCCGCGCGGTCCTGATCGCCCATCGCCTTATAGGCGGCGGCGGGGGCACCCAGGTTCCATCGGGCGCGGAAAATCTGCCCGCCCGGCATCCACATCATCCAGATGGCCACGATCACCGCGCCCGCAAGCACGGCCAGCGCCACAATGCCCTTGATGCGCCGCGACAGCGCCCGCTCCTCGGCGGCCTCGTCGTAAAAATTTTCCCTGGGCATCGCCAGATCTTCGAAGAAGAGATCGTTCTTGGACCGCTTCGCGGAGCGGAACGGGCCCGCCGGGCGGGTGGGCGGCCTGCGGGACGGCGGCGTGACTACGCCGCCGGAGGCGGTCACCGCTTTGCCGTGGGCGCTCCGGGGCAGCAGCCTGTCCGCGATGCGTCCGCGGGGCGGCTTTTCGCCGCGATGATCCTCCGCGGCGTCCCGGCCCGGGCGGGCGGGCCGCGTCTGCTGCCGTCCGCTCCGCGCCGGCCGGGGATCCGGGTCCTCCCCGTCAGGGTCATGCCGGGCATGCCGGCCGCCTTCCGGGTCCGCGCGGCGCCTCGGCGGGCGCACCCATTCATCGTCATCGTCGTACCGGACGGCGGCCTTCTGCCGGCGCTCTATGCGGCCATCGGGGCTCCCGCCCCCGGTTTCCGGTGCGGATTCGGCAAATTCGGCCTGCTCGCCCCGGAGCGGCTGCGCCGGGTTGGCCGACAGCGGGCGCACCGTGCGGGCATCCTCCACGCGGTCATGCCGGGGCGGCCGCTGAAACATGCGGTGCATCGGGTCGGCCGCGGGCTCGGGTTCGCCGGCTTCGGATACGTCGGGTTCCGCGCCGTCGTCCCCGTCCGGGGCCTCGGGCGCGCCCTCCTCCGGCTCCGGCGGCGGGACGGCCGGGGCGATGGGCGCGGCAAACTCCGCGTCCGGCCGGGGCGCTTCCGGCGCGGCGGCCGGGTCAATCTCCGGCAGCTTCTCGCCGCACCAGGCGCAGAACCTGGCACCCTCCGGGCATTTCTTTCCGCAGGCGCTGCAGTACATTGGTCTTCCTCCAAGCGTCTCGCTTCAGCTCATGTTCTTGAGGGATTCGTAGGCGGGGTCGCCGTCAAAGCGGCGGTCGTCGTCGGGCGCCTCGCCGCCCAGCGCCTCAATGGCGTTGCGCACCTCGAGGTAGTCCAGATATCCCAGATCCGACAGCGCCAGAACCCGCCGGAGCGGCTCCAGCGCCCGCTCGTCGCCCAGCTTCGCCAGGTAGCTGGCGTAGAGGGCGCGCCGGTCGGCAAGGCGCAAAAAGCGCTCCGCCGTTACCGTATAGATGCGCTCGTCGCCGGGAAAGTTGCATAAAAGATCCAAATAGGTGTCCAGCGCCGCGTCCGAGGCGCCGTCCAGCCTTTCCAGCATGTGGGGCACGACGGCCTCGCCCAGCGCCATCAGAAGCTCCGCCGCCACATCCGCCAGTTCGTCCTGGTGCTCGCGTCGGTCGACGAGCGAAAGGGCGAGCGCCATCGGCTCCCGGGCGCCGAGCTCGATCAGAAGGTTCAGCGCCGTCATGCGCAGCGATTTGTCCGCGCCCTCGTCCGCGGCCAGCGCGGTCAGCGGCTTGGCCGCGGCGTCGCCCATGTCGTCCAGCCGCTCCAGCAGCGGATCGGGAACCGGGACGCCCGCGGCCTGGTATTCGCGCATCAGGCCGATCAGCGATTCCGGGGTTTCAAATCCGGCGAAGTAGGCCTCGGGGGACAGGCCGCCCAGAAATTCCGCCGGGGCTTTCAGCCACGCCCGGTAGAGATCCGGCACTTCGGCCTCAATGGCGTCCAGGTTTTTTTCCGTCCTCATGCGCTCGTGGACCCACGCGTGGGCGTATTCCGCGAAAGCGCGGTCAAAATCAATCGGATTCATGCGTCCTCCCCAGGCCCCAGCGGCGCGAGCCGGCGGATGCGGCGCGCCATGTGCTCCATCTTGCGGCGGGAGCATCGGAAGAGCTCCGCCAGTTCGTCTCCGCCCACGTCCAGCTTGTCGTCCTGCGCCAGGCACAGGTTGAGGGCGGCGGCCCAGCCGTTTAGGTCCTTCAGCGCCGGCAGCGTATCACCCAGCGCGTTGGCAAAGCGCAGCCACAGCATCGTGAGCCGCGCCGGATAGTCTTCCTTGAGGGACATGCCGGTGTAGACCGCCCGCTTGAGCACCCGGCGATAGGCCAGCGGCAGCTTGGGCATCTGCCCGCTGTCGGCGGCGCTGGCGAGCGAGAACTTATCCTCGCCGATCACGAGAAAGGGCGGCTCGGCGCCGCGAACCCCCAATAGCGCCAGCGTCTGGTGCCGGAGCTGCCGGCTGGCGGCGGGTTCCACCAGCACCTGCCGCATCAGCCATTCCGCCTCCGGCGCGTCCGCCGCGGCCAAAAGCCTGACGCCGGCGCGCATGAAGGCGTCCTCGCCGCTCTCCACCGCCCAGCGGGCCAGCCTGCGGAACGAGTCGGAGCCGGCCCAGGCCTCGGCCACGCGCTCCACCCCGCCCCGGGCGGCCTCTGCCAGCGCCTCCGCGCGGGCGGCAACCTCCGCCTCCGGCAGGCGGCAGACGTAGGCGATGGGCTTTTCCTCGGGATGGGCCAGAAAGTACAGCGCCACTTCGTCGCGGGGATCAAGCCGGAGCATGCGCGTCCAGCAGCGGGCAGCATGCTCCGCCGGGCCGCCGGTGTTGACGGTGGCCGCGGCGCAAAGGTGCAAAAGCGCCCGGTCGTAGGGCGACTGGGCCAGCGCCTTCTGCGTGAGCTCGAGCACCATGCCGTCCAGCTTCAGTTCGCAGGCCGCATCCAACAGCATGCGGCTGTCGGCGCCGTCCGGGTTTCGGGCGGCGGCCTGGTCCAGAAGCCGCCGGGCGGCCTCCGGATTGCCGTTGGCGCTCTCAATCTGCGCCGCGAGGCACAGCGCGCGAAGCGGCGGCCGCGGCGTCCTGAGCGCGCGGGCGATTTCCTTCAGCGCGCCCTCGGAATCCCCGCGCATCTGCAGGCACAGCGCCAGCACGGAGCGCGTCTGGCTGTGGCGCGGGTTGATCTTGAGGCTGCGGCGCAGCGCCCTTTCGCCCCCCGCCAGATCGCCGGTGCGGATCATCGCCACGCCCTTTTGCGAAAGCTTCGCGGCCCGCGCCCCGCGCCGGGACTTGTGGCCCGTCAGCGTGCGGGCGACAAAGAGGTTGTGCAAAAGCTCGCCCACCTCCTGCCGCCCCGCGCCCTCGGGGTCCTCCGACAGGAAGCACATCAGCGCCTTGTAGGCGTCGTCCGCGCTGTTCATGCCGTAGAAATTGCAGGCCATGCCAAAGTAGCATTCGCCGAGCGACGAATCCCGGGCCAGCATGCGGGCGAGAATCCGGTTGGACTGCACGTAGCAACCCAGTTCGCACAGCACCTGTGCCATATCCAGTTCGTAATCCGCGTTGCCGGGGTCCTTTTCCAGCGCGCGCCGGGTCAGCTCCAGCGCGTCCAGCAGATGTCCTTCCCGCCGGTTTTTGACCGCCCGCTGGTACAGGTAGGCGGCGCTGCGGGAAAAGGGCACAACCTTGCTCATCTCTTTCTCCTTTTATTGCCACATTCGGAGGGGCGCGCCACAGGGTATGACCGGGCACCCAAAACGGTTCGCGCCTTCAGCGCGCCCGCTCCAGCAGCTCCTCCAGCTGTTCCTTTGTAAACTGCCGCGCCTTGCCGCAGAACTGACAGCCCACCTCGGCGTGCCCCTGTTCGCGGATCAGCTGGGTGAGCTCCGCCTCGCCCATGGAGATCAGCGCGCGCTCGACGCGTTCGCGGCTGCAGTCGCACGCGTAGCGGGTGTCAAGCCGCCCGATCACCCGGGGCGCGAGCGGGTCCAGAAGGCGCCGGACGGCCTCGTCCAGCGCGACGCCCTCCATGGCCCTGCTGATGTCCCGGAAGGCGGGCGCGGCCTTCTCCACCGCGGCGACGGCCTCGTCCGACGCGCCGGGCATCATCTGCACGATCAGCCCGCCGGCGGAAACGACGCGCTCGCCCGTCAGCACCCCCAGCGACACCAGCGAGGGCATCTGCTCGGAGGCGGTGAAATACAGGGCGTAATCCTCCGCCAACTCGCCGGATACCAGGTTCACCTGGCCCACGTAAGGCTCGCCAAAGCCCATGTCCCGGATGACGGTCAGCCGGCCCGCGTGGCCCACCGCGTCGCCCACGGCCAGCTTGCCCCCCACGCGGGGCAGTTCCACCGCCGGATTTTCCGCATAGCCCTTGACGGCGCCGTCGGGCGAGGCCACGGCCAAGAGCGTACCCAGCGGGCCGTCGCCCTTGACGGTGGCGGTCACGGAACCGCCGTCCTTGAGCATGGCGCCCAGCATCGCACAGGCGGTCAGGTGCCGGCCCAGCGCCGCGGTGGCGGTGCGGGACAGGCCATGGACCCGGCGCGCCGCCTCGGTCAGATTTGTCGAGTCGATCAGAAACGCCCGCGCCTGTCCGTCCAGCAGCATCAGGCGATAGAGTCCGTCTGTTTTCATTGGTTCCCCCCACAGGTCAGGTTGGGCGGGTTGCCCCGCCTTCGTATTCTGGGCGCGCCTTCAGGGATTGACCGCGGTAAAAAAGACACGGTCGCCCTCGGTTTCAATGCGGACGCGGACAAAGCCGGCGTCCTCGAGCCAACGGCGGATCTCCTCCGTGCTGTGGGCGCGCTGGCGCTGCACCTCGTCAAACCGGTCGTAGCGCCCGTCGGCCCCCCGGAGAAAAAAGCTGAGCTCCATCGTCAGCACGCCGGAGGCCATGCGGTTCATCCACAGATAGGTGAGCCCCTCCCGGTCCTCAAAGTACACGCGCTCCCGCGCCATGCGCCGGAGCTTTTCCCGGGCGGAGATGTCAAAGGTCAGCACACCGCCCTTTTTCAGCGCCTCCCGCGCGCGGCCAAAAAACTGGACCACCCGCATGGGCGTCAGAAGGTAGTTGACCCCGTCGCAGGCGCTGACAATGGCGTCCACGGGCCGCGGAAGGCTCAGGGCGCACATGTCCTGCCGGACGAGGCGCACCTCGACCCCCGCGGCCCGCGCCTTGTCCGCGGCCAGGCGCAGCATGGATTCCGAGATGTCCACGCCCGTCACCCGGAGGCCCCGGCGCGCCAGCTCGAGGGCGATGCCCCCGGTGCCGCAGGCACAGTCGCACACGCTCTCCGGCGCCGCGCCGCAGGCGGCGATACGCGCGAGGCTGGCCGTCGCCCAGGCCTCGTAGTCCACGTCGTCCATCAGTTGGTCGTAGACGGAAGCAAATTCCGCGTACAATCCGGTCCCTCCCCGGCCGGAGCCGGGCGGCTCCGGCGGCTATTGCGTTCGTTCGCGCACCCGCGCGCCGATGAGGCCCGTCTCCCGGGCGCTCAGCCCGCCCCAGCCCACCTGTACGAGCTTTTCAAGCAGCCCCAGTTCCTCCGCGGCCTCGTACTTGAGGCGCTCGGGGCGCGTCATGGGTTTCCAGGAAAGCGTGTTCAAGGTTGCACCTCCGCACCGCATACTCTGCTCAGTATGCGCGCGGAGCGGGGGCGCTAAACCTTTTCGCCGTCCTCGTCGTCCTCGTCGTCCTCCGATTTCTCCCGAAGCCCCAGGTTGACGGGGGCGCCTTCGATCTTGGGGTTCAGGAACCGGTCAAAGCAGCTGTTGGCGTAGGAGGCGTAGACAAAGCCCGTCAGCGCAAAGCCCGCCACCAGGTAGAAAAGTGCCATGACCAGATACCCGTAGGGCACGAACAGCGCCACCGCCGCGGGCAGCACGGACGAACCCACGAGAAACGCCGCCGACCAGGGCAGCCACGCCACCGCGATCAGCACGCTGTTGCGGACGAGGGTCTTCAGGTTCATCTGATAGGTGACCATCATCGGAAAGATCAGCATGTTGACCATCCACCACAGCGCCAGCATCATCACCACCAGCGTCGCGGGGATCACCCAAAAGGCGGAGCCCGAGGCCATGTGGCCGTAGTAAACCACGCCCACGTAGCTGACCAGGAGCGACAGCCCGTTGAAAAGGCCCACCGCGAGGCCCTGCTTCCAGTTTTCCCGGACGGCGTCTTTGAAGTCCGCGACGAGGAACGCGTGCTGGTCCCTTGCCCAGTTGCGGCACACGTACATGAGGCCCGGCGCCCCCAGCCCGGCGAGGGTCAGGCAGGGCACCATGCCGACCAGGTAGACCGTCAGACCGCCGCCCGCCACGGTGACGCCGCTCTCGGGGCTGAAAAGCACCGAGGCGTTGATCACCGTCCAGAACAGCGCCGGAATGCAGAAGACCAGGTAGAACAGGTTGACCGCGCACAGCCCGCTGAAATGGATGCGCAGCATCTCAAAAAACAGCTTTGCGCGGCTGTCGGGAAGATTCTCCGGCGTGAAATCGGCCTTGCCCGCCTTGCCATAGTAGTAGTTGTTGATAAATCCCGACATGTGGTGCCCTCCCGAGCGCGCATTTGCCGCCGTATGATTCTACTAATTATAGACCCATCCGGCGCATTCGTCAATTCGCATTCTGAAAAGGCGGCCGGAATGCCTTCCGAAGGCGGACTGGGTGGAACCCTCCAACCAACGCGGCGGATCATTCGTCCAACAGGCAGGGCATTGCGCGCGCCCGTCCGGTTCCGGGCGGCGCGGAAATGTTAAATATAGGTTTTCCCAAAAAATGTGAAGATTTCCGGCGCGCCGGATTGTGTATGGGGCGAAAGGGGGAAGGCGCCGATGGAGCAAACCGAAGAAGCGGCGGGGCGCGTGGTTGGACTGTACGCGAAGAGCTTGGCCAGACTGGCGTACACGTATCTGAAGAACGTCCCGGACGCGGAGGACGCGGTACAGGATGTGCTTTTGAAATACCTGCGGGCCGCGCCCGCCTTTCGCGGAGCGGAGCACGAAAAGGCGTGGCTGATCCGGGTTACGCTGAACCACTGCAAAAACCTGCTCAAAAGGCGCCGGGCCGAGCGACGCCAGGCGCTGCCGGACGGCCTGGGCACCATGGCGGCGGAGGAGAGCGAGGTGCTGCGGGCGGTGATGTCGCTGGAGGAGAAGTACCGCCTGCCCGTCCACCTGCACTACTATGAGGGCTACGCGATCCGGGAGATCGCCGGGATCCTGGGCGAAAAGCCCGCCACGGTGGGTACCCGGCTGGCGCGGGCCCGCGAACGACTCAGAGGCATGATCGGAGGGATTGAAGATGCCTGAGAACCGGTACAAAAAGGCGATGGACGAGCTGCGCCTCAGCGATGACTTTGAAGCGAAAACCCAGGCGGCGCTGGCGCGGCGCCTGCGGGAGGAGGGCGCGGCCCCGCCCCGGAAAAAGCGCCGCGGGCTGCGCGCCGCGGCCTGCACGGCCGCCGCGCTGGCCGCGATTTTCGCGGTGGCGATGATCGCGCCGGGGATGATGACGCTGCCCTGGGCGACGAAGGACGCGCCCGTCACCGACGGGATCATCGTCACGCCCTCCGGGGCGCCTGAGGATTGGCAGGCCATGCCGCTGGAGGGGGCGAACCCGTCGGTGGGCATCGCCTCCCTGACGGGCGAGTCGGCGTCCGTGACGCCGGACGGGGCGTCCTTTGCGGCGGACGAAGTGGAGTCGCTCTGCGCCGCCCCCGCGGCGGCGGCGCTTCCCGTCAACACCGAGGAATACACCTACACCCCGGAGAGCGGCTTCCGGTCCGCCGCCACCGAACCGCTGTCCACCTTCGCGGCGGACGTGGACACCGCCTCCTACGCCAACGTGCGCCGCATGCTGCTCTCCGGCGAAAAGCCGCCCGCGGACGCGGTGCGCGTGGAGGAGATGCTCAACTACTTCCGCTACGATTATCCCCAGCCCGCGGCGGGCGAACCCTTCTCCGTCACCACGGAGATCGGGCCCTGCCCCTGGAATCCGGCCGCAAGGCTCCTCCTGGTGGGGCTTCAGGCGCGGCAGGTCGACGAGTCCGCCCGGCCCAAGTCCAACCTGGTGTTTTTGATCGACGTGTCCGGCTCCATGGACAGCCCGGACAAGCTGGGCCTCGTGCAAAAGGCGTTTCTGATGCTGACCGAGCAGATGAAGCCCGGAGACAGGATCTCCATCGTCACCTACGCGGGCGAGGACAGCGTGCTCGTGGAGGGCGCGGGATCCGAGGACGCGGCGCGCATCCAGTCCGCCATTGAAAGCCTGTCGGCGGGCGGCATGACGGCGGGCAGCGAGGGCATCAAAACCGCCTACCGCATCGCGCGGGAACAGTTCATCGAGGGCGGCAACAACCGGGTGATCCTCGCCACCGACGGCGACCTGAACGTGGGCGTCACCAGCGAGGGCGCGCTGACGCGGCTGATCGAGTCGGAGAAAAAGAGCGGCGTGTTTCTGTCGGTGATGGGGTTTGGCACCGGCAACTACAAAGACGCCAAACTGGAAGCGCTGGCCGACAACGGAGACGGCAACTACGCCTACATCGACAGCCTTCTCGAAGCCCGCAAGGTGCTGGTGGAGGAAATGGGCGCCAACTTCTTCACCGTGTGCAAGGATGTCAAGCTGCAGCTGGAGTTCAACCCGGACAAGGTGTCCTCCTACCGCCTGATCGGCTATGAGAACCGCAGGCTCGCGGCCTCGGACTTCGCCGACGACGCGAAGGACGGCGGCGAGATCGGCGCGGGGCACCGGGTGACGGCGCTGTATGAGATCGTCCCGGCGTCAGGCGCGGCCGGGGAGGACGGCCTCAAGTACCAGACGCGCGCGTCCACCGGCAGTGCGGACTACCTCACCGTGTCGGTGCGCGCCAAGGCGCCGGACGGCGACGCCAGCCGTCTCTACGCCTACCCCGTGGGCGAGGACAGCGTGAAAACGGAGCCTTCGGACAACCTCCGCTTCGCGGCGGCGGTGGCGCAGGCGGGCATGCTGCTGCGGGAATCCCCGTATGCGGGCAGCGCCAGCTTCGAGGATGTGGCGCGGCAGCTGGAAGAGATTCCGGACCTCCGCGCCGACCCCTACAAGGACGAATTCGCCTACCTGGTCCGGCGGCTCGCCCGCGGGGAAATCGGGTAGCGCGCCCGGCGGGGCAGCCCTTTTGACCCGCGAAAGGCGCGGGGGCCACGGCCCCCGCGCCTTTCGAAGCGCATTGCGGCGTCCGTTCATCTTTTCGTTCGCGCAGGCGGCGCCCTCCGCCATCGTGATCCGGGCATCCTCCCCGATGTTCAGGCGCAGCGTCCCGGCGGAACGGACCAGCGGGGCCCCGGAAAAGCGGTCCACCCTGACGAAGGAATCCTCCGGCGGGCCCGACGCCCGCCGTCAGGCTTCGATGACGTAGTCCGGGTTCTTCCAGTCGGCGGCCCGCTCCGGGTCCTCCGCCTTCCAATTGACGTTCGTCCAGACGACCCGGTACTGCCGACCATAGGCATCCTCGGCCGGGGCCTCGAACCAGCGCCCCTCAATCCACCGGCCGCCGGGGGTGATGAACCTGCCGCTGCTCGAGAAGGGCTTCCGCCGAAGGGTGATGTCCCCGTTGTTGGAAGGAATCCTCATAATCGAACCTCCTCACACCTGGTCAAACCCGATCGGATCGGCCTCACGGCCGGCGGGCGCAGTCCCCCGCCGTCGGGAGGCATCGATGCGCGGAGGCGCGGGCAAGGCATGCAAAAACGCCCCCTGAGATCGGGGTTTGCGCGGATTTCCACCCTTTTTACAATTTTATGCCCAAATCATTATAGAGCGCCCGACGGCGCTTGTCAACGCTTTTCGCGCGCCGCTGCGCGCGGATGGCGTCCCGCAGGGCCTCGAAGGCGCCGGCGAGGTCCAGGCCCGCGCAGGAATGGGCGCCGGCGAGATCCAGGCGGTCAAGCGCCGCGCCAAAGGTCTCCGCCCCGTCGCAGAACGCGATGTAGTCCAGCGGCTTCAGCCATTCGTAGCAGCCGGAGAGCTTGTGGTTGTAGTTGCCCAGGGCGACGCAGGGCGTCCCCGCGAGGGCCGAAAAGATCATTCCGTGCAGGCGGTCGGTCACCACCAGCTTCGCCGAGGCAATGCGCCGCAGCATCTGCTCCAGCGCCTGCTCGCGGTTCTCAAGGGGAACGTCGCCGGGAAGCAGCGTATCCGCGAACTCGATTCGATGGCCCCGCCGGCCCAACTCGTTTTTGACGGCAAAGAACTGCCCCGCGTCCAGCCTGGCCTCCACGTCGTTGCGGAAGATGATCAGCACGCCCGTCCGCGCCGTCTGTTCCGCCTCCCAGGGGGGCAGCGACATCACGATGTCCGGGGCCAGCCCGACGGGGTTTGAAAACAGCGCCCGCATTTCAGCGAAGGAGTGCGCCTCCCGCGCAAACAGCGTCAGGCGGCGATGACCGCCGTACAGCGCCGCAAGCGCCGCCTTTTGCGCTTCGTCCCCCGGCGCGCCGGGAAAGTGAAGGGTCTGCGGGAACAGCACCATCCGGTTTCGCGGAAACCTGCGGATGGCCCAGTCGCGGATGGCCTCCTGATCCCTGTACTGCCCGCCAAGGTTGCCGCCGCCCTGCAGCGCGATCAGCGCGCCGGGGCGGATCGTCCTCGCGAGGCGTCCGGCGTACCGGCGGCACTGGCGCTCGGTGACCTCAATCAGCGTCCGGCCTTCGCGCGCAAAAAACTGCTTTTCGGCGTAGGCGATGGCGCAGTCCCCCAGATTGCCGTACTCGGGACTTCCCATGAGCACGCAGGCGTCCTCCGCCCCGAGGGCGCGCCAATCCGGCCGGGGCACCGGCTTTCCCGGGCGCCTGCCGCGGCGCAGCCACGCGACCCGCCCCGCGAAGCGCCGCAGCGCGCCGATTGCGCGCCCGCCAAGCCCGGGAAAGCGCACCCGCACCGCCTTGAGCAGCCCGATGTCTTTCATTTCCCGGCGGTTCCGGCGGATTTCGCGGAGGAAATCCGCCGCGTCGCGGCGCGCGTCGGCACACGTCCCGTCGCCGTCCGGCGCGCCGCCCAGCACGTCCAGTGCAGTGTCCGCCGCCGCGCGGATCAGGTGCGCCCGGAGATCCGGAAAAGCGTCCTTCGCGTCCTCGCAGCGCCGCCGGTGCGCCTCGTAGCAAAACGCCAGGTTGCGCGCGGAGCGCGTGTACACGACGGAATCCGGGCGCTGCCGGTAATAGTACTTCCAGTCGCTGACGACGGCCACCCGCCGGGCGCCCGCGAAGATCCTGTGCATGATATAGATGTCCTCATAATTCCGGCCCACGGGAAAGCGGAGGCCGTCAAAAAGGGATCGGCGGTAGAGCTTGTTCCACGCATGGCTGGACATGCGGGCGTTGAGCAGGATCTCCCGCGTCGCCTCCACCCCGTCGATCACCCGGCTGAAATCAAAAAAGCGCCTTCGCCTGTAGCGGTCGGCATAGGTCTTTACGATGCCGCAGGCGGCGATGTCCGCGTCGCCGTCGCGCAGCGCGCCGTACAGCGTTTCGTAAAAGTCGTAATCAATCCAGTCGTCCGAATCCACAAAGCCGATGTACGCGCCCTTCGCGATGTCCAGCCCGGCGTTCCGGGCGTCCGAAATGCCGCCGTTCGCCTTGTGGATCACCCGCACGCGGTCGTCCCGCGCGGCGTATGCGTCGCAGCGTGCGGGGCAGCCGTCCGGAGAACCGTCGTCCACCAGGATCACTTCGAGGTTTCGGTGGGTCTGCCCCAGCACCGTTTCCATGCATTGCGCCAGATAGGGTTCCACCCTGTATACGGGAATAATGACCGAAATCAGCGCGTCGACCATGGTTTCCCCTCGTCTTTTTATCCCGCCGCGCGCCCGAGGGCGCGCCTTGAGAGGATTTTGATCTTGCTTTTCCCGAAATTGCATCCCATTATACAGCCGCCCGCGCAAAATGTCTACAACATTTCGACACAAAGTCGCCAAATTTTTGCCGTTCATCCGTCAAAAACGCCGCCGGCGTATGCCGGTGGCGTCGAAAGCGGGCCGTCTTGGCCGGAGCGCCCCTCCGGTGCGGGGATCAGCGCGGCGCGGCCTTTGTCCGCCGCCCGAACCGCGCGCCGCGGCCCTTGGCTTCCGCCCATTCCGCTTCAAAGATCTCCGGGACCATCGTAAAGGCGTCCTCGTCCTTGATCCACTGGTCCTCGGGCAACCGGTCGTAGGGCAGCAGCAGGTTATGGCACTTTTCGCGGTCGTCGCGCACCGAATCGTAGCGCCAGCCGTGAAAGAGGTGGAAGCGCGTCCAGCGGTCGTGCTCCAGTGCCATCCATCTTTTCTTCTCCGATGGCGGCATCATCTCAAAGGCGCGGCGGTAGGCGCGCAGCGCGTCCGCGTCGACGGGCACATCCGCGCCCAGCACCTCCCGGACCTTGACCGACGCGTGATCCGCCTGCGCGATGTTGGAGCTGCGCCTGAAGGCGTCCAGGGCCGACCAGTCCTCCCTGAACACGTCGCAGCCGAGGCAGTCGGCGGCGGGCTTCGCGCACTTTCGCGCCTCACAGGCCCCGCGGGCCAGACTTGAATGGCGGATGTAGCGGGCGTGGATCAGCATGGCGCGCCGCATCAGGCTGCCCCGCATGATGACGTCCGGCGTGTAGATCTGGTCGTCGGTGCCGAAGACGCCGATCCTGTCCTCGTCCGCCCCGCGGACCCAGAGCCGCCGGAGGGCGGCCGCGCTGACCGCGCGCACATGGATGCGCCCGCCGACGCCGTACTCCAGCAGCTGCCCCAGGATCGCCATGTTTTCCTCGTCGGCGTTTTCGCATACGATGATCCTGTCCGCGCGGCGCAGTTCGTCGATGTGGCGCTTCCAGGACCCCGTCCGGAACGAGAGCGCGTCCCCATCCGGCGCTTCGCCGTCCAGCGACACGATTTGCGCCAGGCCCGGGTGCAGCGCCATATAGTCGTCCGGGTCGCCGTAGACCGTGTAGCGGAGAAGCCGGGGCGCGCCGTATACGTTGACCATCAGCGCCTGCGTCAGCAGCGCGCGGCCGTACTCGCCAAAGCCGATGAGCGCCACCCGCGCTTCGCCTCGGCGCAAAAACTCATCCTCCCAGTAGCGGCGCGCACAGTTCTCCGCCGCGTTGCTGACGACGATCCCGTCATCCTCCCGCATGGGGCACAGCGGCTCCAGCGTGCAAAGATAGAGGCGCCTGTTCCCGCCCCGGAAGAGGGCCTCGTGGTTCCGGTTGATGTACTGGTACATCGCCCGGGCGGATTCAAAGGCCAAAATATGGGTCCGCGCGCGAAAGCACTCCGGCGTATCCCCCGGAACCAGGCGCGCGCCCAACCGCCGCCTGAGCAGCGCCGCGCGGCTCTCGTCGCCGTGTACGGCCACGGCGTCCGGCCGCAAAGCGCGGAAAAACGCGCCCATCCGCCTGGCCGCCGAGCGGACGAGGGTGGCGAACACCGAGGTGGTGACCAGGAGCGCCAGCCACCGCGCCACTTCGAGCTGCACGTAGCCGGGCTTGTCCAGCGCGAGGAGCTCATTGTTGACGGAAAGCCCGTAGATCTGCACCGAGCTGTAGAGCGCCTTGAAAAAGAGCGCCGCATGCTGCCCCGGGCCCGCCGGGGCGCCGGACTCGCCCGCGTATCCCAGCCAGTAGCCCCAGAACGCGATCAGCAGCGGCACGACGGAGAGCCAGGGCAAAATCTGCCCCCATTGGGGTCTGAATCGCCTTTTCATCGGCGCGCACCCGCCTTTCGGCCGAATATTCCTGCGCTGGACGCCGGGCGCCGCCCGGCAAAGCGCGCTCCGCGCGGGCTATTTGCGGACGATGTCGTACCCGAGGGCGACGATCAGCCGAAGCGTTTCCAGCGCCGTGTCCCGGTCGTAGGCCTTTTCGCCTTCGGAGAGCCTCTCGTAGGGAACCAGGCCGGGGTGCTCCTTCGCGGCGTCGTCCCGCCGCGGGCCATAGGTCCATCCCTCGCCGATGCGCCGCCTGGCCCACACGTCGTGGGTGTTTTTTGCGAGCGCTTCGCCCAGGTGCAAAAGATCCTCCGGGAGCCGGACGCCCTCCGTCGGAAAGGGATTGGGCTGATACTGCATGGGTGGATCCTTTCCCGGCGCCGGTCGGAGCGCTTTGCCTCCCGGCGGCCGTACGGGCGGCGTCACCCCTCGACGGGGTGGCTGGCGCGGTAGTTGTTCAGGTCTACCACGAGGCAGGCGCGGGCTTCGTCGGGCTTTTTGTCCCGAAGGGCCTTAAAGAGCGCCTCATGCTCCCGCGATATGCGCGAAAGGGGCTTGTCCGCGCAGCGCAGGATTTCGCCCAGGTAGTGAAAATAGCGCCCGGCGTAGGGTTCCAGCGCCTTTGTCAGAAAGGGGTTGCGCGCGCCGCGGAGAATGGCGTCGTGGAAGGCGTAATCCAGCCCGGTGAACGCCTCCACGTTCTCGCCGCAGGCGTACATCTTCTCCACCAGGGCGCCCAGGTGCCGGACGTCCTCGGGCTCGGCCCGCTCGACAAAAAGCCCGATCGCCCTGTGCTCGATGGCCATCCGGAAGTCAAGAAAATCCCAGAAGGTGCGGCTGGTGAGGTCGCTGGGCTCCGCGCCGTCCCGCTCGCGGTGGGGCGACACAAAGGTGCCCACGCCCCGCACCGTGGTCACCAGCCCCTGCCCCTGCAGCCGCCCGATGGCGCTGCGCACGCTGACGCGGCTCACGCGGTACATCCCGCACAGCGCGCTCTCCGAGGGAATTTTACCGCCCTCCGGCCACTGGCCCTCCGAAATGCTGACCAGCATCCGCCGAAAGACCTCGTCGCTCAGCGAGGGTCTGATCGCGTCTTTTGCCACGGCCCCCACATCCTCCCGCTCCATGCGCCCCATTATACAACATCCGCCCGCGGATGAAAAGCCCGTTATCGCGGATTTTTCCCGTTGACACCGGGCCGCGGCGCGGCTATAATGGCATTGCCTGTATTACAGATTATACATGCTCTTTGCATAGGAGGGTTGGCCATGGACGCATCCGCCTCCGCGCAGCGCTACGACATCCTCTGCCCCACCAGCATGGGGGTGCGCATCACGCCGGTGGATCGGCAGCCGGTCCACACCGCCCGCGAATACCGCATGCAGGCCACCAGCGCGGAGAGCAACGTCCTCTCCATCGGCGCCTCGCTGGGGCTTCGCACCAAGGTGCTGACGGCGTTCGTATCGGGCAGCCCCATCGCGGACTTTATCCGGCGCGATCTCGCCTTCCGGCACATCGAATACGAGGGGCCGGAGATTCCCCAGGGCGGCCCCTGGGGGGCGCGCCACCAGTTCAACATCGCGGACAGCGGGTTTGGCCTGCGGGGGCCGCGGGTGTGGAACGACCGTGCCGGCGAGGTGGCGCGCACCCTCACCGCCGGGGATTTTGACCTTGATCGCCTCCTCGCCCGGGAGGGCGCCCGCCTTGTGCACCTGAGCGGGCTGATCGCCGCCATCGGCCCGGACACCGGCGGGATGTGCCTGGAGCTTGCGCGGCGCGCCGGGGCCCACGGCACGCTGGTCAGCTTCGACCTCAATTACCGCGCCTCCTTCTGGCAGGGGCGGGCGGAGGCGCTCAGGGCCCGGTTCACCGAAATCGCCCGCCTTTCGGACATCCTGATCGGCAACGAGGAGGACTTTCAGCTGGCGCTGGGCCTGGACGGGCCGGCCAGCGGCGGCGCGGGGCTCGCCGGAAAGATCGAGGCCTTCAAGGGCATGATGGATTCGGCGCGGCACGCCTTTCCCGGCGCCCGGGCCTTTGCCACGACGCTCCGGGAGGTGGTCAGCGCCAACGAGCACCTGTGGGGCGCGATCCTGTGGTCGGAGGGGCGTTTTCACGTGATCGAGCCGCGGCCGATCCCGGTACTGGATCGGATCGGCGGCGGCGACGCCTTTGTGGGCGGCCTGCTCTACGGCGTCGTCCGCGGTTGGGCGCCGGAGGAATGGGTGCGGTTCGGATGGGCCTCGGGCGCGCTGGTGGCCTCGCTGGAGAGCGATTTCGGCTGCCCGGCGGACGAAGAGCAGATCTGGGACATCTGGAAGGGCAACGCCCGCGTCAGGCGGTAGGACCGCGGGACATCAACAGTCTTCGGGAGGGATTTCATGCTTCAGGCGGACATCGGACTGATCGGCCTGGCCGTCATGGGGGAAAACCTGGTGATGAACATGGCCTCAAAGGGGTTTACCGTGGCGGTCTACAACCGCACCGGACAGCGGGTGACGGACTTTCTCGCCGGGCGCGCCAAGGGCCAGCCCATCCTGGGCACCTACTCCATCGAAGAACTCGTATCGGCCCTCAAAAAGCCCCGAATGGTGATGATGCTGGTGAAGGCCGGTCAGCCGGTGGACGAGCTGATTGATCGCCTGATCCCGCACCTGGACGCGGGCGACATCATCATCGACGGCGGCAACTCCCACTTTCAGGACACGGCGCGGCGCATGGCGTATGTGGAGGGCAAGGGCATTCTCTACGTGGGCACCGGCGTTTCCGGCGGCGAGGAGGGCGCGCTGAAGGGGCCCAGCATGATGCCCGGGGGCTCCCCCGCCGCCTGGCCGCGGGTGAAGCCCATCTTTCAGGCCATCAGCGCGAAGGCACCGGACGGCTCCCCCTGCTGCGAGTGGGTGGGCGAGGGCGGCGCGGGCCACTTTGTGAAGATGGTGCACAACGGCATCGAGTACGGCGACATGCAGCTGATCTGCGAGGCGTACCAGCTGATGAAGGACCGAATGGGCATGACCGCGGACGAGATGCACGAAACCTTCAGCGCCTGGAACGAGGGGGCGCTAAACAGCTACCTGATCGAGATCACCCGGGACATCCTGGCCTACCGGGACGAAGACGGCGCCCCGCTCCTCGACAAAATTCTGGACGCCGCCGGCCAGAAGGGCACCGGCAAGTGGACGTGCGCGGCCGCGCTGGACGAGGGCGTCCCGCTGACGCTGATCAGCGAGGCTGTGTTCGCCCGGTTTCTCAGCGCCCTCAAGGAGGAGCGCGTGCGCGCGGCGGGCGTACTCGCCGGGCCCGAACCCCGGTTCCGGGGCGACCGGCGCGAAATGACCGAGGCCATCGGGCAGGCGCTCTACGCCAGCAAGATCGTCAGCTACGCCCAGGGGTTCCAACTGATGCGCGCGGCGGCGAAGGCCTACGGCTGGAAGCTGAATTACGGCGGCATCGCGCTCATCTGGAGGGGCGGATGCATCATCCGCTCGGCGTTCCTCGGGCGCATCAAGGAGGCCTACGACGCCGATCCGGACCTCGCCAACCTAATGCTCGCCCCCTATTTTGTGGAGGCCCTCAGCTCGGCGCAGGCAGGCTGGCGCGGGGTCTGCGCGGACGCCGCCCTGAGCGGGCTGCCCGTGCCCGCGTTCCAGGCCGCGCTTGCCTATTACGACGGCTACCGCGCGGCGCACCTGCCCCACAACCTGCTGCAGGCCCAGCGCGACTACTTCGGCGCCCACACCTACGAGCGCGCGGACGCGCCCCGGGGCGTCTTCTTCCACACCAACTGGACGGGCGAGGGCGGCGATACGAAGGCCGGCACCTACAACGCGTAGCCCCCGCGCCAAACCGCCGGGGTGCGTCAGGCCAGCACCTCCGCCCGGCTTCCGCCCTGGCGGTCCTTTTTCACCACGATCTGCCGGTCGATGCGCCGCTTCATCTCCGCCACGTGGGAGATCAGCCCGACCAGCTTGTCCCCCCGGGCCAGCTTGCCCAGCGCGCCCATCACCTGGTCCAGCGCGGCCTCGTCCAGCGTACCGAAGCCCTCATCCACGAACAGGGCATCCAGCGTGACGCCGCCCGCCTGGGCGCTGATGGTGTCGGCAAAGCCCAGCGCCAGCGAAAGCGACGCCATGAAGGACTCGCCGCCCGAGAGGGTGTTGACCGGCCGGAGCGCGCCGGTGAAGTGGTCCATGACGTTGAGGTCCAGCCCGAAGGCGGATCTGCGGTTGCGGTAGGATTCCTCCCGCGCCAGTTCGTACTGGCCGCCGGTCATCTCCGAAAAGCGCTGGTTGGCAAAGAGGATCACCTCGTCGAACATCTTGGACAGTACGTACACTTCCAGGCTCTGCCTGCCCGCGTCGTCCCGGACGGATTTGCCGTCGGCGGCGTCGGACAGGCTTTTGACCATCGCGTACGCTTCGCCCAGGCGCGCAAATTCCCTCGCCCGCCGCGCGACCGAGGCCGTCAGCGTCCGGTTGGATTCGATCCGCACGCCCAGGCGCAGCCGTTCGTCCTCCAGCGCCCGGAGGGCGTCGGCCGCCCCGGCTTCCTCGCGCTCCAGCGCCTCCATGTCCGTCGGCGGCCTGCCCTGAAGCGCCGCGCGCAGCCGGCTGGCCTCCTGATTGGCGCTGTGAACGGCCTGCTCGTAGGCGTCGATGTCGCCCCGCAGCGCGGCCACCGCCTCCGGCGCCCGCCGCGCGCCGCGGTAGGCGCCCTCGCTTTCAAACCCCGCCCCCGCAAGCGCGCTCAGAAACGCGTCCCGCCGCTTTTTCGCCCTGCGCTCCCGGTCGGGCCGCCGGACCTCGAGCGCCTCCAGCGCGCCCTCCGCCGCGGCGATGTCGCGGTCGCAGTCGTCCAGTGCCTTTTTCGCGGCGTCCTGCGCTTCGCGCCAGCGGGCGTGCTCCGCCTCCAGCGCTTCGGCCAGGCGGAGGGCTTCGGCCTCCGTCGCGGCGGGAAGGAACCGGGCCGCTTCTCCGCGCTTCTGCGCGAGGCCCTCCAGCCTGGCGGACGCCTCCGCGCGGCGCTTTTGCGCCTGGATCATGGCCTCGCGGGCCTCGTCCACGCCGCGCTCGTATCCGGGGATGTCCGCCTTCAGTTTCCGCAGCCGCTCCACATCCCGCTCCAGCCCCGCCTTGCGCCGCAGAAGATCGCCCAGTTGCGCCCGCTGCGCCCGCGCCGCCGCCTCCGCCGCGCGGGCGCTCGGCGCGGACGCGGCCCCCGCGGCGGGGTCGTCCTCGTGGCACCGCTGCCAGTCCGCCTCCAGTCGCTCCCATTCCTTATCCCGCTCTGCCTTGAGCACCTTTGCCGCTGAAACGGCGTTCTCCGCGCCGGTCCGGGCCCGCGCGGCGTCCGCCTCCGCGGCCTCCACCTGCGCCTGGGTGGGGGTCTCGTCGGACAGCGGGGCCTTTTGCGGGTGATGAGTGGCGCCGCAGACCGGGCAGGGCTCGCCCTCCTCCAGCGCCGCGGCCATCAGCCCCGCCTGCCCCCGCTGGAACGCGTTGTACAGCCGCCGGTACGCCTTCGCGCGCGCCTCGGCCTCCGAAAGCGCGGCCCCGGCCGCCTCCTGCGCGCGGAAGAGCCCCGGCGCGCCCGCCTCAAAGGCGGCCAGCGCCCGCCGCAGCGCTTCCAGCGACGCCGCGCGCCTTTGCGCGCCGTCCAGTTGCGCCTCCAGCGCGCCCAGCGCGCCCTCCGCGCCGGAAAGCGCCTCCCGCTCCGCGGTCGCATCCTCCTTCAGCCGCTTGATCCGCGCCTCCTCCTTTGACGCGGTCTGCGCATCCCTGTCGGCGTCGTCCCGCGCCTTTTGCGCGTCCGCGATCCCGCGGTCCATCCCTTCGATATCCTGGTACCGGGGGATCTGCTCCCGGATGGCTGCGGCCCGCACCTCGGCCGCCTGCGCCTGCGCCCGCCGCGCTTCGGACGCCTCCAGCGCCGCCGAAAGGGCCGGGCGCTTCGACCGAAGATCGCCAATTAGCGCCTTCGCCCGGGCCGCGTCCCGCTCCAGCTCCTCCAGCGCGCCGGACGCCTCGGCCCAGAAGGCGGCATCCGCGTCCACCCCGGAAGCCGCCTCGGCCAGGCGAAGCTCCAGCCGCGCCTTTTCGACAGCGGGTTCCTCCCGCGCCAGTTCCTCAAGCGCCGCGACGGCGTCGCCCAGGGCCTTATGCTCTGCCCGGGTCCGCTCCGCCTCGGCGCGCCGGCGCACGAGGCCCTCCGAGCGCGCCCGCGCCGCATCCCGGTTTCCGTCGTTTTCCCGAAGCGCCGCCGCGTCCTCGTCCAGCACCGCCCGCGCCAGCGCGGTCCAGGCGTCGAGGTTCACCGGCATCCCGTCGGATGAAAACGCCTCAAGCGCCGCCGCGTCCCGCTCCGGCGGCAGGCGCAGCTTTTGACAGGCGTCCGCGACGGCGCGCCCCTCGGCGCGCCAGGCGTCCTCCAGCTTCCGGGCGCGGCCCGCGAGGATCTCCTGCACCGCCTCGTAAAACCGGGTGCCGAAGATGGCCTGAAGGATCCGCCGCCGCTCGTCCACCCCGGCCAGAAGGAGCCGCGCAAAATCCCCCTGAGCGATCATGGCGATCCGGGAAAAGTGCTCCCGGGACAGCCGCAGAATGTTCACGATCTCCTCATTGACCGCGGTGGGCTTTTCGATCACCCGCCCGCCGGGCAGCGTCAGGCGGGCCCGGGTTTCCTCGCGGACGGTGCCCTCGCCCCGCTTCTTGGGGCGTTCGTAGCGGGGGCTGCGCCAGACGGTGTAGACGTGGCCCCGGTGCTCGAAGGTGAATTCCACATAGGTCTCCCGGTCCGGCGGGGCGAGACTGCTGCGCAAAAGGGTGTCGTCCCGCCGCGCCTCGCCGCTGGCCACGCCGTAGAGGGCAAAGCAGATCGCGTCAAAGAGGGTGGTCTTGCCCGCGCCGGTGTTTCCGGTGATCAGGTACAGGCCGCGGCCGCCCAGCCGGTCGAAGGCAACGACGGTTTCGCCCGCGTAGGAGCAAAACGCCTGCATCGTAAGCCGAATGGGTTTCATCGCTCAGCCTCCCCTCTCGCCTCGTCAAAAACGCCGTCCATGTAGCCGGCCATGGCATCGTCCATCTCCCGCCCGGTCCGGAAGCGATAGAACGCCCGAAACAGCTCCGGGGGGGACAGATCGCGCCGCGCGTCGACGGGGGCAAACCGCGCCTCGGGCGGGGCGTACTCCATGCGGAAGATGTTGGGGTACAGGCCGCGGAGCCTCGCCTGGGCGTCGGGCGGCAGCAACGGATCGGTCAGCGTCACATGCAGGTAGTCTTCGGGGTTGCCCGCCGCCACGGTTTCCGGGCGGGTGAGCGCCTCCAGCGTGCCCCGGACCACCCGCAGATCCCGCGGCGCCGCCACCGGGTGGAGCTCGATGCGAAGGCCGGCCCGGGTCACCTCGCCCAGGACCACGTTCTTCACATGATGCGCCTCCGACGCGGAATACTTCAGCAGCGAGCCTGCGTAGCGCACGCCCTCCCGCCCGATGCGCTGGGGCTTGTGCAGGTGGCCCAGCGCCACATAGTCAAACCCGTCGAAGGCGCGGTAGTCCACCCGTTCGGCACCGCCCACCGCGGTGAGCTCGGCCTCGGAATCGCTCTGGTCCGCCTCGCCCGCCCCGCCCGTGACAAACTGGTGCGCCACCAGCACGTTGGCGCGGCGGGGATCGAGCGCCTCCCGGCGCAGCGCCGCGCGCACCGCGCCGTCAAAGGTCATGGGCTCAAAGGGGCCGATGACGCCCGCCGCCTCCCGGGGGCGGAAAAAGGGCATCAGCCAGACGGCTGCGTCGGCGCAGTCCACCCTGAAGAGGCGGCCCTCGTAATTCCCCGCGATGTATACCCCCTGGCGTTCCAGGATCCTGCGGCCAAAGGACAGCCGCTCCTGGGAGTCGTGGTTGCCGCCCACCACGCACACCGCGCCGCACCGCCCGGAGAGCGCGGTGAAGAATTCGTCCGCCAGCGCCACCGCCCGCTCGGAGGGCACGCCCTTATCGTACACATCCCCCGCGATCAGCACCGCGTCCGGCCTTTTTTCGCCGACAAAATCCGCAATTTCCGTCAGCGCGGCGCGCTGATCCTCAATCAGGTCGATCTCGCCCAGCGAGCGCCCGATGTGCAAATCCGCCATGTGGACAAACCGCAACGCGCGTCCCCCCTTTGACAAATCCCCGCGGCAGCGCCGCCGTTTTGCAATAATTCGCGGTCCGCCCGGCAAAATCCTCCGGGATTCCCGCTTTTCCGCGCGCTGTGCGTTTTGCAGATTATATTTAAGAAGATTTTTTCTTGCATACTGCCACACCATATGGTATCATAGAGTTGTTATTTACAGAAACATCATGGAACGATGAAAGGGGAATGCTGCATGAAGAAGTTGTCTTGCGCGCTGGCCTGGCTTTTGATCCTCACGGTCTTTGCCGGGTTTGCGACCGCCGGAGCCGAGAATGTGGTCATCGTGGCCACGGACAACGGCTGGGACAGCCAGAAGCTGCACAACGCCATCGCGGAGCTGGTGGTGGAGCACGCCTACGAGGGGTACGATTTTGAGGTGTCCACTGCGTCCTCCACGATGAACTGGCAATCCATCATCAACGGCGACGTGGATCTGGACATCGAGAGCTGGACGGACAACGTGGCCACCTACGCCGACGACGTGGCAAACGGCGACATCGTGGACGTGGGCATCCTGGTGGCGGACAGCGCCCAGGGCGTGTACGTGCCCCGCTACGTGATCGAGGGCGACGCCGAGCGCGGCATTGAGCCCATGGCGCCGGATCTCGTGACCGTCGAGGACCTGAAAAAGTACGCCGCCGTCTTCCCGGACGACGAGGACAAGGGCCGGGGCCGCATCTACGGCTCGATCCCCGGATGGATGGCGGACGAGGTGCTCTACAACAAGTATCTCGCCTACGCGCTGGACGCGGACTACAACTACGTGCGGCTGGGCAGCGAATCCTCGCTGTTTGCGTCGCTGGTGTCCGCCTACAACCTGGGCGACCCCTGGGTAGGCTACTGCTACGAGCCCACCTGGGTCACGGGCAAGCTGGACCTGGTGCTGCTGGAGGACGCGCCCTACGATCCGGCGCTTCTGATGGAGGGCAAGTGCGCCTTCCCCAAGCAGGCCCTCAAGATCGTCAGCAGCAACAGGTTTGCCGAAAGGGCGCCGGACCTGCTGGGCTTTTTCCAGAAGTACGAAACCGGCAGCGCGCTGATCTCCCAGGCGCTGGCGCACCTGGACGAAACCAAGGCGTCCTACGAGGAAGTGGCGGCGTGGCTGCTCCGGCAGAACGACGGATTGATTGACCAGTGGCTCCCGGCGGAGAACGCCCAGCGCCTGCGCGCTTACCTCGACGGACTGGAGGCGTAATCCCCCGCATGATGGATTTTCTGACCGATTACATCCTGAAATTTCCCGAATCGTGGCAGTTTAAGCTGGGCGACGCCATCGACACGTCCGTCAAGGCCTTTTCCCGCGAACACCGCGACGCGCTGCGCGCCATCCGCGACGTGGTGGTCGCGGTGGTGAGCGGCATCCGCTGGGCGCTGGAAAAGACGCCCTGGGTGGTGCTGGTGCTGCTGGTGGTGGTGCTGGCGTGGCGGCTGATGAAGTCCTGGCGCGCCGCGGCGCTCTACGCCGCGCTGCTGACGTTTGTGGGCTGCTGCGGGCTGTGGAACGAGATGCTTCAGACCCTCAGCGTGGTCATCGCCAGCGTGCTCCTTTGTGTGCTGGCCGGGTTTCCGCTGGGGGTGCTGCTGGCCCTCAGCCCACGGGCCAACCGCATCATACGCCCCATCCTCGATACAATGCAGACCATGCCCTCCTGGGTGTACCTGGTGCCGGCGGTGATCCTCTTCAACGTGGGGATCACGCCGGCCCTCTTGGCCACCACGATCTACGCCATCGTGCCCATCGTGCGGCTTACCAGCCACGGCCTCGTCTACGTGGACGCGGAAATGCTGGAAGCCGCCCGGGCCTTCGGCTCCACCCGGATGCAGACCCTGGTCAAGGTGCAGATCCCCCAGGCGCTGCCCACCATCATGACCGGCATCAACCAGACGCTGATGATGGCCATGTCCATGGTGGTCACCTGCGCGCTGATCGGCGCCAACGGCCTGGGCATGGAGATTTTGCTGGCCACCAACCGCGTCGAAATGGGCAAGGCGCTGCTGCCGGGCATCGCCATCGTCATCGTCGCCATCATTCTGGATCGCATCACCCAGGCCGCCATCCGAAAGAGCGAGGTGAAGGGCGATGGATGAACCCAGGGTGATCCTGGAGGCCCAGAACGTCACCAAAATCTACGGCCACGGCAAGGCGGAAGCCGCCCGCATCATGCGCGAGGGCGGCGACAAGGGCGCCGCCTACAAGGAAACCGGCGCCACCGTGGCGCTGTGGGACGTGTCCTTCAAGGTGCGCGAGGGCGAGATCTTCGTTATCATCGGCCTCTCCGGCTCCGGCAAGTCCACGATCATCCGCTGTTTTAACCAGCTGATCCGCCCCACCGCCGGCCATGTGCTCTTTGAAGGCCGCCAGATCGACGCCATGAACCGGCGCGAGCTGATTGACTTCCGCCGCCGCAAGGTGTCCATGGTGTTCCAGAACTTTGGCCTTTTCACCCACCGCACGGTGATCGACAACGTGTCCTACGGTCTCGAGGTGCGCAAGGTGCCCAAATCCGAGCGCATTGACCGGGCAATGGAGCTGATCCACATGGTGGGGCTCGACGGCTGGGAGAAAAAGCCCATCGGCAGCCTGTCCGGCGGCATGAAGCAGCGGGTGGGCATCGCCCGCGCGCTGGCCAACGACCCGGAAGTGCTGCTGATGGACGAGCCCTTCTCCGCGCTGGACCCGCTGATCCGCCGGGACATGCAGTTTGAGCTGATCTCGCTGCAGCGGAGGCTGGGCAAGACCATCCTCTTCATCACCCACGACATCGACGAGGCGTTCAAGCTGGGGGACACCGTGTCCATCATGCGGGACGGCAAGACCGTCCAGACCGGAACCCCCGAAACCCTGTCCGCCACCCCCGCCGACGACTACGTGCGCCAGTTCATCGAAAGCGCCGACCGCACCCAGGTGCTCAGCGTGGGCCGCGTGATGATCACCCCCGCCTGCCTCGTTCGGGAGAACGACGACCCTGCCAACGCCATCCGCGAGATGCACCGGCAAGGGCTGTCCAGCGCCTACGTGGTGGACCAGAAGATGAAGCTTCTCGGCGTTCTGTCCATCGACGCGGCGCTGAAGGCGCGGCAGGCGGGCGAGGGCTTTGCCGGGCGGATTGACCGCAACCCGCCCACCACCACCCGGGACGCGCTGGTGAGCGACGTGATGCCGCTGGCCGCCCAAACTCCCTACCCCATTGCCGTGGTGGACGAAACCGGCATGCTGCAGGGCATCGTCACCCGCGCGGCCATCATCGCCTCCATGCTTTGACCCCCGCCGGGACCGACGGCGCGGAAGGGCGACGCCCTTTTGCGCTCAAAGCATCAAAAACCCCTGCCGGGTTTTTTGATGCGGAGGAGAAAGCCTGCGCACACCTGAAATGCTCACGCATTTCCGGGCGGTGTGCTGACGTATGGTGCTATTTCTCCCCCCAGTGTGCGCCCTGGGGGGAGAAACCGTTCCCGACGTACGTGCCGCCGGGAACGATTGAAGTCTGCCGAGGACTTTGTGAATGGTCCGGGCGCGGAAGGGCGACGCCCTTTCGCGCTTTTCTGCGCCCCTTGAAAACCCGCGCCGTTTGTGTTACGCTTTGAGAGAAATCCGCGCATCACAAGGGACGAAGGGTGAAGTGCCCCGTGAAGAAGGCCGCCTCGTTTTTCGCCAACCTGTCGGTCCGAACCCGGCTGACGATGCTGTTTGTCCTGGTATCGCTGGTGCCCGTGTTCGTGATCGGCGCGATCTCGCTGGACGTGTCCTCGCGCACGATGCTGGAAAAGGGCGTGACCGACAGCCAGAGCCGGCTGGAGTTCATCGCCTACCGGGTGGATGAGATCATGCGCGAAAAACACCGGGACACGCTGCTCGTGGCCTTCAACCCCTACGTGCGCGCCTATTTTGACACCGAGGCCCGGCAGGAGATGATCCCCTCGATGGTGGAAGACCAGGCGAGGCGGCAGATCATCCGGCTCTACAACAGCCAGGAGGCCAGCGCGGTGCTCTTTATCGGCGGCGGCGTGACGCTCCGGTACTCCGCGGACGCGTCGGTGGTGCAGCTTCTGCCCTCGGCGCCGGAACAACTGCCCGGCCCCGAGGACTTCCAGCTCTTCGACCTGTGGCAGGACGCCACGCTGGACGGCGGCGAGCGGGTGATCCCCTATGTGCGCCAGGTGCTGGACCGGCACAACCGCCCGGCGGCGCTGATCCGGATCAACGTGCGCGAGAGCCTTTTCCGCAAGCTTTACCAGCCCTACGAGGACGCCCGGGGCAGCCACTTCATGATCGTCAACGACCGGGGCACCATCCAGTCCTGCGCCGACGGCGCGTTCTACGGACAGAACCTCTTTGAGGCGCTGGGCTTTGACCGGGCCGCCCTCTCGGGCACCTCCGGCTCCGTGGACCTGGGCAGCCGGGTGCTGGTATTCCACCGGGACGCCACGCGCCGCCTCACCTACCTCGAGCTGATCCCGGAGGAAACGCTGAACGCGGGCTTCCGCCCGATCCTCACGATGACGCTGCTGGTGGCGCTTTTATGCATCGGGCTGTGCCTGCTCCTGGGCTCCATGATGTCCCGCAGCTTCATGAAGCCGCTGTACCGGCTGATCGGTCGCGTTTCCTCCTACGCGCCGGGCCAGCCCCAGGACCGCCCGCCCGTCAAAAACGAAATCGCGCTGCTGGACGACAAGTACGGCCAGATTCTGGAAAAGCTGGAGGATTCCATCCAGCAGTACTACGAGGAGCAGAAGAACAACCGGGAGGCGCAGATCCGCGCGCTGGAATTCCAGATCAACCCGCACTTTCTGTACAACACGCTGTCCACCATCATCTGGCTGATCGGCACCGGCGAGGACAAAAAGGCGATCCGCATCACCAAGGACCTGGCCTCCTTTTTCCGCATCAGCATCAGCCGCGGGCGCGACTTCATCCCGCTCAGGGAGCAGATCAAGCACATTGAACTCTACATCGGCATCCAGATGGCCCGCTACGAGGACTCCATCACCGTCTCCTACGACATGCCCGAGGACCTGATGGACTGCCTGACCCCCCGGCTGATCCTGCAGCCGCTGGTGGAGAACTCCATCATCCACGGCATGCAGGCCAGCGCCGCCAAGACCTGCCGCATCGCGCTCTCCGCCCGGGCGGATGGCGGTGACATCCTTTTGATGGTGCGCGACGACGGCGAGCGCGCCACAAGGGAAACCATCGAATCCATGAACCGCTTCCTGCACCACCGCACGGAGGCCCCCGCGCCGCCGGGCTACGGCATCGGCATTTCCAACGTCCACGACCGGGTGCGCATGTGCTTTGGCGAGGGCTACGGGCTCACCTTTGCCCGAGAGGGGCGCGAAACCGTCGCCACGGTGCGGATCCGGCGCATCCCGCCCGGCACCGAAAGAAACGCCTGCGCCGCCGGGCCCAATCAGCCTTGACACGGGAGGAATTCCGCATGTTTACCATGCTGGTGGTGGACGACGAGCGCCTGCTGGCCGAGGGCATGCGCGGCATCATCGATGAAACCGGCCTTTTCCAGACCTTCACCGCCCAGAGCGGCGCCCAGGCGCTGGCCGTGCTGGACAGCCGCCGCATCGACGCCATGCTGCTGGACATCGCCATGCCCGAGATGAACGGCATCGAACTGATGAAGCGCCTGGGGAGCCGGCCGGACCGGCCCGCCACCATCATCATCAGCGGGTACGACGAATTCGACTACGCCAAGCAGGCCCTGAGCTACGGCGCGGTGGACTACGTGCTCAAGCCTGTGGACCAGGACGACGTGCGCGCCATGGCCCGGCGTCTCCACGCGCTGGCCTCCGAGCGGGAGTCCCGGGAGCGGCTCATCCGCAGCGCCATGGCGGACCAGAGCGCGCCGCCGGCCCCCCGCTCCGTGGCGGAGCAGGCGCGCCAGGCCATCGACCGCGGCTACGCCAGCCCCAAGCTGAGCGTCCACCGCCTGTCGGCGACGCTGGGCTACTCTCCCAACTACCTGGGCAACGCCTTCAAGCGCGCCTTCGGCATGTCCATCGCGGACTACATCGGCCGCACCCGCGTCGCGGAAGCCAAGCGGCTGATGGACCAGACCGATCTGATGATCTACGAAATTGCCTTCCGGGTGGGCTTTGAGGACCAGCACTACTTCAGCCGCACCTTCAAAAAGTACGCGGGCGTCACGCCTTCGGAATACCGCCGCCGATGAGGGCCGCATCGTTGATTTTTCCACCAAATGCTTTGATATTTATATTCCGTCACAGCCAATGAATAGATACTATAAAACGGTAGGGTGCCAATTGGCCCTATCGTTCAAATTATTGTGTTTTCAGGAAATGGGGGCGGCGGCATGGCGGACGGCGGCGTGTTCCTCCGGCTGGAGAACGTATCCAAGACCTTTCCGGGCGTCAACGCGCTTTCGGGCGTGGGTTTTGACGTCCGCCGGGGCGAAGTACACGCGCTGATCGGGGAAAACGGCGCCGGCAAGTCGACCTTGATCAAAGTGCTGACCGGCGTCTATCAGCCGGACCCCGGCGCGGTGATTGAAGTCGAGGGCCGGCGCGTCGAGAGCCTGACGGCGCTGGACGCGATGCGCAGCGGCATCATCGCGATCTATCAGGATTTTTCCCTCTTCCCCACGCTTTCGGTGAAGGAGAACATCGCCTTTACCGAGCAGATTGAAAAGCGCAACCGCCTGGTGGACTGGCGCGCCATGGAGCGCACCGCCCGCGAGGCGCTGGAGAGCCTGGGGGTGAGCATCGACCTGCGCGCCCGCGCCAACACGCTGTCCACGGCCAAGCAGCAGCTGGTGGCCATCGCCCGGGCGCTGGTGTACGACGCGAAGCTGCTGGTGATGGACGAGCCCACGTCGGCGCTGTCCTCCGGCGAGGTGGAGGCGCTGTTCAAGATCGTGCGCACGCTGCGCGACCGGGGCATGGCGATCATCTTCATCAGCCACAAGCTGGACGAGCTGTTCCGCATTGCCGACCGCATGACTGTACTGCGGGACGGCCGCCTCATCGGCACCGCCCCTGCCGCCGAGATGGACCGCAAAAAACTGATCTCGATGATGGTGGGCCGGGAGATCAGCGACGAGCGCCTGGCCGGAAAGGGCGCGGGCGACGTGGTGCTGGAGGTCAAAAACATCTCCAAAAAGGGCAACTACCAGAACGTATCCTTCAAGCTGCGCCGGGGCGAGGTGCTGGGGATCACCGGCCTCGTGGGTGCGGGCCGCACGGAAACGGTATTGTCCCTCTTCGGCCTGAACCCGCCGGACAGCGGCGAGATCTTCCTCGAGGGCAAAAAGGTGCTGCCGCGCTCGCCCGCCGAGGCCAAAAAGCTGGGCATCGCCTTCGTGCCCGAATCCCGGCAGACCGAGGGGCTTGTAATGCAGCAGGACGCCGAGGGCAACC
This sequence comes from Christensenellales bacterium, assembly GCA_040768845.1. Taxonomy (GTDB): domain Bacteria; phylum Bacillota; class Clostridia; order Christensenellales; family Aristaeellaceae; genus JAEZHK01. The sequence continues at coordinate 476,140 of JAXGME010000002.1, forward strand.
TGACACTGCCCATCCTCACCTCCTTTGCCAACCGCTTCGGCATCATCGACTTCCGCCGGCGCAGAACCCGCGCCCAGGAGATGATCAAGCAGCTGGGCGTGCGGCCCCCCTATCCCCACATGCAGGCCATGAAGTTCTCCGGCGGCAACCAGCAGAAGATCGTGGTGGCCAAGTGGCTGGCCACCAGCCCCAAGGTGCTGATCGTGGATGAGCCCACCAACGGCATCGACGTGGGCGCCAAGAGCGAGATCCACCGGCTGCTGCGGGATCTGGCGGACTCGGGCATCGCGGTGATCATGGTTTCCAGCGAGCTTCCGGAGATCTTTTCCATCTCCGACCGGATCCTCGTCATGCGGCGGGGCCGCGTAACCGGCGAATTTGACGGCGCCGCCGCCACCCAGGAAATGCTGATGGAAAAGGCGGTCCTCGCCTGATGCGGCGGCCGGCCACACCGCGGCGGAGCGCCCCGCGCCCCCGCTCCCTTACAACGCGATCCTGAAAAGGAGGGTTCCGCTTGACCGACCGCCTGAAGCGGCTGATGGGCCAGAAGGAGATTTCCGTCGGCGCGATGCTCCTGGGCGTCATGCTGATCTCATGGCTTTTCAACCCCACGTTTCTCTCCTTCGAGAACCTGATGGACGTGCTCAAGTCCAACGCGGTATTGGGCACCTGCGCCATGGGCATGCTGCTGATCATCATCACCGGCGGCATAGACGTATCCATCGGCTCGCAGCTGGCGCTGGTGACGGTTCTCACCGGCCAGATCATGAACCGCACCGGCTTTGACAACCTGCTGCTGATCTACCTTCTGGGCATCGCCATCGGCGGCGCGGTGGGGCTTCTCAACGGGCTGATGGTGGCGCGGCTGAAGCTCCCGGCCATCATCGCCACGCTGGGCATGGCCTCTGTGATCGACGGCTTTTTGCGCTACTACACCAACGGCACCTGGATCAACCAGCTTCCGCAGAAGATTATTGACTTCGGCCTGGTGAAGTTCTTCTCCTTCCGCAACCCGAACGGCTCCGAAATCGGCGTGCCGGTGCAGTTTCTGCTGTTCCTCGTGGCGATGCTGGTCACCTGGTTTCTCATCAAGCGCACGATGCTGGGCCGCTCCGTCATGGCGATGGGCTCGAGCCCCGTCTCCGCCCAGCGGGCGGGCCTCAACAACAAGCGCCTGACGGTGTTTGCCTACGCCTTCTCCGGCATGATGGCGGGCTTTGCGGCCATCACCTACACTTCCATCATGAAGTCGGTGGACCCCAACGCCTTCCTGGGCTATGAGATGAACGTCATCGGCGCGGTGGTGCTGGGCGGCGCGCTTTTGACCGGTGGCTCCGGCTCCGTCACCGGCACCTTCCTGGGCGTGATGCTCTTCGCCTTCATCTCCAACGGCCTGACGCTGGCGCGGATATCCACCTACTGGCAGTCCATCGTCGTGGGCACGATCATCCTGATCGCGGTCAGCTTGGACATGGTCAAGCTCCGGCGCGAGGAGCGGCGGCAGACCAAGGTGGACATCGATACCTCGCTGGACGGAAGGGAGGGCGCCTGATGGAACACGTGCGCGAACACCTCACCCGCAACAAAAACCAGTACTTCCTGCTGGCGCTGCTCCTTGTGCTGATCGCGGTGATGTCGCTTCTGGCGCCGGGCAAATTTCTCAGCGTGCGCAACTTCAAGAACATGGGCTTTCAGATGGCGGAGTTCGGCATTCTGGCCATCGGGATGAGCGTGGTCATCATGACGGGCGGCATCAACCTGTCGCTGGTGAATTCGGCCATGCTGTCGGCCATCGTGGGCGCGTTTCTGATGCGCACGATGAACGAGGCCGGCGGCATCCCGGACCTTATCATCATCGCGGCGGGCATCGCGGCGGTGATGGCGGTGTCGGTTGTGTGCGGCATGGTCAACGGCTACTTCGTGGCCTACGTGGGGGTGGCCTCGCTCCTGGTCACGCTGGGCACCCAGACGGTGTTCAACGGCATCTCCCTCAACGTCACCCGCGGATCGGGCATTTCGGGCTTTCCCACGCTGTTCCAACGCATCGGCGCGGGCTCAATCGCCAACTTTCCCTATACGATGATGGTCTACATCGCGGTGATCCTCCTGGCCTATTTCATGGTGGAGCGCACCCCCTGGGGCGTGAGCATCTACATGGTGGGCGGCAACGAAAAGGCCACCCGCTTCAGCGGCATCAACACGCGGGCGGTGCTGATGAAGGTGTACATCTTCTCCTCGATCATGGCGGGCATCGCGGGCATCCTGATGGTGTCGCGCTACAATTCCGCCCGCGCCGACTACGGCTCCAGCTACACGCTGCAGGCGGTGGCGGCCACGGTGCTGGGCGGCACGGACATCAACGGCGGCAGCGGACACGTGCTGGGCACGGTCACGGCCGTAGCCATCCTGCAGGTGGTGTCCTCGGGCTTCAACATCATCGGCATCAACCGCAACATCACCGACATCGTCACCGGGCTGATCCTGGTAACGGTGCTGTCCATCAACTTCCTCGCGGCGCGGGAGCGCCGTGCCAAAAAGGCCTGACGCTGGATTTCTCAGCCCGGCCCCCGGGCAGCCCGGGCTGTGGAACGGGATAAACATAAAGGAGTGACTCGCATGAAGAAGGTTCTCTCCCTCGTCCTCATGCTCTGCCTGGTTCTCTCCGTCGCTGCCAGCGCGGAAACCATCGTGGTCATGCCCAAGCTGGTGGGCATCCCCTACTTCAACGCCTCGGAAGTCGGCGCGCTGGAAGCGGGCAAGGAACTGGGCATCGAAGTCATCTACACCGGCCCCACCGAAGGCGACGCCGCCCAGCAGGTGCAGATGATCGAGGACCTTTTGATCCGCGGCATCGACAGCCTGGCCATCGCCCCCAACGATCCCGACGCGGTCTCCCCCGTGCTGCAGAAGTGCGCGGAAGAGGGCGTGCTGGTCGTCGACTGGGACACCACCGCCAAGGGCGACGACGTGAAGTACTCCATCCATCAGATCGACGACAAGGCCTATGGCGAGTTCATCTGGGATAAGCTCGTGGAGGCCATGGGCACCGATTCCGGCGAGTACGCCATCGTGACCGGCTACCTGACGGCCGCCAACCTCAACACCTGGATCAACTACGGCCTCGAATACGCCAAGACCAAGTACCCCGACCTCAAGCTGGTCACCGATCCGGTGCCCTCCGACGAATCCGCCCAGGAAGCCTACACCCAGACGCTGGCGCTTCTGGCCGCCTATCCGGACCTGAAGGGCATCGTGGGCGTATCCACCCCCGCCCCCATCGGCGCGGCGATGGCCATCCAGGAGAAGGGCCTGCAGGACAAGGTCGCGGTCGTCGGCTCCTCCATGCCCACGGACTCCGCCCCCTACCTGAAGGACGGCTCGCTGGACTTCGGCATCCTGTGGGATCCCGGCATGCTGGGCAAGCTGACCGTGTACGTGGCCCACTATGAGCTGAACGGCACCAAGATCGAGAACGGCATGGAAGTCCCCGGCGTGGGCGCCATCACGCTGCTGGACGACGGCAAGACCATCATCATGGGGCCCCCGTCCGTCTGGACCGCCGAGAACGTGGACCAGTTCAATTTCTAAATTTCTTCGCAAGGAAAGCCGCGCGCGGATTGCTGCCCGATCCGCGCGCGGCCTCTTTTTCTTTTGGGCTCAGGCTTCGCCGCAGGCCTCCCGGACCGCGGCTTCGAGAATGGCCGCCGCCCGGTCGCAGTCCGCCGCCGTCACGATGAGCGGCGGCACCATGCGAATCACGCGGTCGCCGATGAGCGTTACGAGAAGGCGCCGGTCGGTGCAGCCGTGCTTGATCGCCCGGCCCAGCGGGGCGTCAAACTCCACCCCCACCAAAAGGCCCTTGCCGCGGACCTCCTTTACGTGGGGCAGCGCCTTCAGCCGCTCCATGAAGTAGGCGCCCACCGCGGCGGCGCGGCCGGCGAAGTCTCCGTCCAGCATTTCGGTGACGGCCGCCAGCGACGCCGCGCAGCACACGGGGTTGCCGCCGTAGGTGGTGCCGTGGGCGCCGGCGGAAAAGGCGGAAGCGGCCTCGGCAGAGGCGCAGACGGCGCTGATGGGCATGCCGCCGCCCATGGCTTTGGCCATGGTGAGGATGTCCGGCTTCACGCCGTAGTGCATGAAGGCCATGACCTTCCCGGTGCGGCACCAACCGGTCTGGATCTCGTCCAGCAAGAGGAGCAGCCCCTTCTCGTCGCAAAGCGCCCGGAGGCCCTTCAAAAATTCCTCCGTGGCGGGCACCACGCCCCCCTCCCCCTGCACCGGCTCCACCATAATGGCGATGGTATTCTCCGTCACCGCGGCGCGGAAGGAATCGAGGTCGTTGAATTCGGCGTAGGTAAAGCCTGGCAGCATGGGTTTAAAGCCCCGCTGGCAGGCGTTGTCCGGCTGGCCGGTGGCGCTCAGCGCGCCGTAGGTGCGGCCGTGGAAGCTGTTTTTTGCGGTCACAATGTGATATTTTTCCGGCCCGTATTTTTCGGTGCCGACCTTGCGCGCCATCTTGATCATGGCCTCGTTGGCCTCGGTGCCGGTGCTTTGAAAAAAAATCTTGTCCATGCCCACCGCGGTGCAGATCTTCTCGGCCAGCAGCGCCTGGGGCAGGGTGTAGGGGTAGTTGAAGGTGTGGATCACATCCCCCGCCTGATCCCGGACGGCGGCGACCACCGCATCGTTGCAGCTGCCCACGGAGTTGACCGCGATGCCGCCGTAAAAGTCCAGGTACGCCTCGCCCGTCTCGTCGTATAGATACATGCCCTTGGCGCGCTCGCACACGAAATCAAAGCGCTCGTAGGTGTCGATCATGTAGGTTTTGACGAGGGCCTTTACGTCCGCCGCGGTCAGGTTCCGGTCCCTGAGTTTCATACTCTCTCCCCCTCTTATGCCGGACAGGGCTATCCGCCCACCAGAAAGCCGTATTTTTCGGGATCGTCGCCGTTCAAAATCAGCCGGTTGACGCCGGTGATAAAGGCGCTGCCGGTGATTTCCGGGACGACGGCCGGGTATTCCCCCACCCGGGTTTCGCCGACGACCACGCCGCGAAACCGCGAGCCGGTGATGCCCTCGTACACGAAGGGCTGGCCCATCTTGAGAAGCCCTTTGCGGTACAGGCAGGCCAGCTTTGCGCTGGTGCCGGTGCCGCAGGGGGAGCGGTCGATCTGCCGGTCCCCGAATACCACCACGTTTTTCAGGTCGGCGCACCCATCCGCGGCGGGACTGAAAAACTCCACCAGGTCCACGCCGCATATGTCCGCCTCCGGATGCCGCACGGGGACGGCGCGGTTGATCACCGCCATCAGCGCCATGCCCAGCTCCGTCAGCGCCGCCAGGTGCGCGCCGCAGACGCAAAGCCCCACCTTCTCCGCGTCCACCAGCGCAAAGAAGCTGCCGCCGAAGGCGATGTCGCAGGGCACCTCGCCATAGCCCGGCACCGGGACGGAAAGCCCCTCCCGGTATACGAAGGCGGGTACGTTGACGAGGGTGACCTCCCGGGCCCGCCCCTTTTCCACCCGCACACGGGCGCGCACCGGTCCCGCCGGGGCGTCCAGCGTCAGGTGGGTATAGGGCTCCTCCACCGGGACGAGTCCCGTTTCCACCGCCACGGTGGCGGTGCCGATGGAGCCGTGGCCGCACATGTTCAGGTATCCGGAGTTTTCCATGAAGATCACGCCCAGGTCGGCCCCGGGGGTGGCGGGCTCGGTGATCAGCGCGCCGAACATGTCCTTGTGGCCCCGGGGCTCCAGCATCAGCGCGGTGCGGAAGTGGTCATAGTTGCGGGCCAGGTACTGCTTGCGCTCCATCATGGTGCGCCCCTCAAGGCGGGGAAAGCCCTTCAGAATGATGCGCGTAGGCTCGCCCATGGTGTGGGAGTCCACCACCAGGAAGGTTTGCTCCGCTTTTTCAAGGGCCGAAAAGCAGTCCATACGCACTCCTCCGGAAGCATCTACACATTGTGCCTGTACTCATAGGGCAGAAGCTTCATCTGACCGTAGTGGTCAAACTCGGCGACGCAGCGGAGCGAATCCTTCAGGATGCCCGTCTGCATGGCCTTGTTGCCCGGTTCGCCGGCGTTGGAGCCGATGGGCACGTGGGCGGCGGCGATGCGGGGCGCGCCCTGCTGCTTTGCGATGGGCGGCAGCGCCGCGATCACGATGCAACTCATGCCCGCCTCCTCGCAGGCGCGGGTCACGATGGTGGCGGAGCGGTGGCAGGTGCCGCAGCCGCCGGTGCAAAGGACGATGTCCACGTCCTGGGCCTTGAGCTTGCGGGCGATCTCCGGACCGGTTTCGCTTTTGAATTTTTCCACGTTGCCGCCGCCGCCCATGAAGCCGTACATCTCCGGGGCCAGGCTGCCGATGAAGCCCTCGGCCACAAGCTCGCGCAGCCGGTCCAGCGGGAACATGGCATTGACGTCCCTGTTGATGTCGGAGTTGTCAAACCCGCCGTGGGTGACCATCAGCTCCGACGTGGGAATGTCCGACGGAATGGGCCGGTAGGTATGGTCTCCGGCGGTGTTGAAGGGCTTCTGGTCCTTCCGATGGATGCCGCCGGCGGTGATGAAGGCCACCCGGCACTCGGGCAGCGGCCTGGCAAGGGGCGTCCACACGGGCCGGGGGGCCGTGGGCACGAAGATTTCCGATTGCAAACCCTCGGCGGTTGTCAGCTGCATGGCGATTCCTCCCGCATTGAATTCAAGTGGTCACGTCGTCCGCAGATAGCTGAAGTAGAATTCCACGGCCTGGCCGGGCGCGGGCGCGCTGTCCGATATGAGCCATCTCAGCGGCACCGTGACCACGCCCAGCCGCCCCGCGATCTCCACGCGGACGGCGGTGTCGTTGACCGCCACAATGGTTCCCCGGGTAAGCACCGGTATCAGCTCCACGCGCGTCACGCTCCGTCCGCAATCTTCTGGTTCCGATCGATCACCCGCTGATCCCACTTGGGCTCCGGCGGCAGGACGGGGATGCCGGCCATCCGGGTTTTGAGCATCAGCACGGCGCGGCGCGCGTCGGCCGCCGTCAGCGACGAGCAGCCGGCGACCTCGTTTTCAAAGCCCTGGGCGTCCTTATTCAGCTCGATCATGGCATCCATGTAGGGGTTTCCCACCACCATCTGGCCCTGATAGGCGCAAAAGCTGACGCCCACCACCGGAATGCCCCGCATGCCCACCTGCTCGATGTGGGACGCGAAGTCGATGTGGTTGTTGCCAAAGCCCTCGGTGGTCACGATGGCGCCGGCCACGTCCAGCGCCTCCACCAGCGTGCCCAGCCGCTCGGAGACGTACGCCTTTTCGTCGTTCACCTGGGGGCTGCCCACAAAGATCACGCCGGCAAGGTCCAGCTCCCCGTCCTCGGCCAGCGCCTCCACCAGCGGCTCGCGGAAGTAGTGGCGGGTCATCTCCTTGGTGGCGGGGCCGATGCAGGTGAGGGCGTGGACCGCGCCGTCGCGCACCTGGTTGGGCGTCATCATCACCGGCACGTTGCCCAGGTCCACGTTCTTCTGGCCCCCCTGGATGCCCGCGGGTTCGACGGGGCACAGCACGTTATCGTGCATCGCCCCCTGGCCCATGATCTCCTTGATGAGCACCACCCGGGGCCGGCCGATCCTGCGCACATCGCGGCAGATTTCCTCGCGGACGACCGGCGCTTCGGCGTCCTTCAGCGCGTTCCGGATGGCCGTGATGATCACATCCTGGGCGACGTGGGCGGCGAAGGGCCCGCGGCGCTCCATGCCGGCCCCCCGCTCGATGGTCGCGTGCACGCGGACGATGATGTCCCCCTCGTCGGCACAGCCCGGGCGGCCAAAGGCCATCTTCTCGTCCAGATACCCCTCGGAGGAGCCGAACTCGTGGACCTGCACGCCGTCCTCGTCCACGCCGGTGAGCATGAACACCACGCCGTCCAGCACGTGGGACACGCCCTCGCCCAGCTTGCCGGAGGCCTTTGTGGCGACGGGGCACACGTCCATGATGGTCTGGGTGCGGATGTGGCGGCCCTCCGGCGGGATCACGTCCATCTCCAGCGCCCTGATCAGCGGGCTTGTGGCCTTTGCCGCCTGCAAAAGGCCCCGGTCGATGGTGAGCACGCCGCCGGAGAAGGCGGTCCTGTCGCCCAGAACCACCCGGCGCACGGCAAAATGCTTCTTCACCAGGGTGCGGATGACCCTGTCCTCCGCCGCAGGTCCGGCCGGCGCGGCCGATGCGGCGGGCGGTGGAGGCGGCATGAATCCGGACAGAAGGCCCGCCGGAATGTCGATTTTGAGCCCCTCGAGCTTTGCGATCTCAATGTGCACGCCGCCGGAGGATGCCGGGGCGGCCGGGGCGGCCGGAACCTCCGGCGCGGCCTCCACCATCTCCGGCAGGATGGCGGTGAGCGCCTCGCAGTCCCGGGCGAGGGTCCTGCCCAGCGCGGCCTCGATGGTGAGGCCCCGCGGGTCCAGCGTCACGAGTCCGGAGTCCAGCATCTCCTTGAAAAGCGAGGGGTCCTCCAGGTCCCCGGGGCCGATGACCGCGCCCGCCTTCCGACGGCAGCAGAAAACCGCGGGGTCCTTCAGGTGTTGCCGAAGGGTATCGTTTGTGATGGACATAGGCCGCCTCCCGTATCAGAATGATGCCCGTCAGGGGATCAGTTTCCGGATCAGAGGGTGGTTCACGGCGCGCAGCGCGCCGTCCGTGGCGTGGTGGACCACAAGGCCCAATCGCGGGGCGCAGGCCATAACGGTGTTGGTGCAGTCGGCGCAGTTGGCGATGAGGATCTCCTCCGCGCCCGCCCTTTTGAGCGCCAGCACCTTCGCGGCCTGCCCGGGGCAATGGCCGGGGTTTTCGCACTTGAGCGCCTGGCGGACCTTCTTTGCCTGACTGCAGGTTTCGACGAGCGCCACCGAACAGTCCATCGAAGCCGCGATCTCCCTCAGCCGCGCCTCGCCTGCGCCGCAGGCGCAGACGAGAAGGCCCAGCCTGCGCCCCCGGCGGGGAAATTCCTCCGCCGCCAGCACGCCCCCGGTGGTCTTGAGGATCGGATCGTCCGCGCCCGCGCGCCGCCCGGTGAACGGGCCGCCCAGCAGGATCTCCCCGTACCCCGAGGCGCCGCCCGCCATTTCGAGGAGCGCGCCCACCGGAAGGCCCACCGGCACGTCGTAGAACACCCGCGTCCGCGGCCCGGCGAGCTTGCCGGCCACGGTGACATCTTTGTCGATCATCGGCTTTTTCTCCTCCACAGCCTCGCAGAGGCGGTGGAGCGTTTCGGCGTTGAACACCACCGCGCCCGCGGCGGCGGGCAGTTCGTCCACGCCCGGCAGCACGCCCAGTGCCTGCCGCACCACGGCCCGCTCCTCGCCGGCGGGGTAGTGTGTCGGCAAAAGGCACAGCCGGATCCCGTCCGACAAAAAGGGTTTCAGCGCCGCCAGCGCCCGGTCGTGCCCGGGCTTGAGGGCCACGAAGCCCCTGTCGGCCCCCGTCAGCGCCATGACGATGCGCAGCCCCTTCATCGCCTTCTCCGGTCCCCGCTCCAGCCGGCCGATGTTGTGGGCCAGAATGGGCTCGCACTCCGCCGCGTTCATGATCACCGTTCCGCCGTCAAGCGGCGCCAGCTTGGCCCAGGCGGGATACCCCGCGCCCCCCAGCCCCACGAGGCCGGAAGCTTCGATCAATTCCCTCGGCGTCTCGCCGGAGAGGGGCTCATAGGCCGTCTCCGCCGCCCGGCCCGAGTCCGCCTCGATCTCTATAAACTCCGCCGCCACCCGCGACACGGTGCCGGATATGCTGGCGTGCAGGTTCGCGCCCAGCGCGCCTTCCGGCTTTGCCGCGATCAAGCGGCCCCTTTGCACCGTGGCGCCCTCCGCCACCACCGCAGTGGCGGGTGATCCGATGTGCTGCTTCAGCGGAAACCGAAATGTCGGCATGGCGCTATTCCCCATTGCTTTTTTTCCTGAAAGGATTATAATACAGAAAACATCCACCTGGAAACGCGGATTTTTTTCATCTGCCATTACAAACTTTCATATCAAAAGGAGGGAGGCGCCCGTGGATCTGAAAAAATACCAGGTGCTGGCCGATGTGGCCGAAACCGGCAACCTGACCGAAACGGGCCGGCGGATGGGGTATACCCAGTCCGGCGTGAGCCACATCATCCAGAGCCTGGAGGCGGAGATGGACCTGCCGCTGATGGAGCGGGGCCGCCGGGGCGTGCGCCTGACAGAGAGCGGGGCGCGGATTGTGGAGGTGGTGCGCCAGCTGCTGGTGGACAACGAGCGGCTGGAGCAGACGGTGGGCGCCCTCAAGGGCGTGACGCTGGGGTCGCTGGTGATCGGCACCTATTCCAGCATCTCCATCCGCTGGCTGCCGCCCATCCTGCGGGAATTCCGGGCGGACTTCCCGGGCATCGCCATCCACCTGAAGGAGGGTGGCATCGACGAGATCGAGGGCTGGATCGAAAACAGCATGGCGGATTTCGGCTTCCTCAGCCACAGAGGCTCGCAGGGGTTTGAATGGATTCCGCTCCGGGAGGACCCGCTGATGGCGATCCTCCCCCGGGACCATCCGGCGGCCTTCAGCGGCGCGTTTCCCATCGCGGCCTTCGAGGGACAACCCTTCATCATGTCCGCGGCGGGCATCGATCACGACGTGCACACGGCGCTGACCGGCGCAAACATCCGCCCCGCCGTGCGCTTTTCCTCCACGGACGACCACGCCATCGTATCCATGGTGGCCCACGGCCTGGGCGTGAGCATCCTGCCCCGCCTCATCGTGGAGGACCAGCTGGACCGGATCGCCGCGCTGCCCCTCGAACCCTACGCCCGCCGCGCGCTGGGCATCGGCATCCGGCGAATGGACCGCGCCTCGCCCGCGGCGAAAAAGTTCATCGAATACGCCCGGCGCATCCTTTCGCCGCGCCCCGCCGGTTGACACCGCCCCGCGGCGCTGTTATCATGGGGAAAATCATTCATTTCGGAGGCGCACATGGAAGAATCCATTCAGACCGTGCGGGATTATTACGACAAAAACGCGCACGAGGAATGGGCGCGGCTGGAAAAGCACCCCTTCGAGTTCATTCTCACAACCTACATGATGGAAAGGTACGTCCGGCCCGGCGATTCGGTGCTGGACATCGGCGGCGGGCCGGGGCGGTACGCCGTCCATTTTGCGAAGATGGGCTGCGATGTGACGCTCGTCGACCTGTCCCCCGCCAACGTGGCGCTGGCAAAGGAGAAGGCGCGCGCGGCGGGCGTCGCCCTTCGGGCCGCCGCGGCCAACTGCCTGGACATCGGGGAAATGGACCTGGGTGCCTACGACCACGTGCTGCTGATGGGGCCGCTGTACCACCTGGTGCGCGCGGCGGACCGGGCCGAGGCGGTGCGCCTGGCCCTTTCGCGCCTGAAGCCCGGGGGCAAATTCTACGGCTCGTTCATACTGGCTTTTGCCGGCTTTATCTACGATCTCAAAAACGGCCCCGGCCTTTTGCCGCTGGATGCCGAAAACGGCGCGGCGGAGGCGCTGACCGAATCGGTGATCCGCGGTGCCCGGTATGACGGGCCCGCCTTCACCGCGGCCAGCCTGATCAACCAGCGGCAGATCGAGCCCTTTCTCGCGCCCTTCGGCCTCAAAAAGCTGGCGTTTTTCGGCCAGGAGGGCATCCTGGCGCCCAACGAAAACCAGGTGCTGGACTACCCGGAGGCGGAGCGGGCGCTGTGGATCGAGACGGCGAAGCGGCTTCTGGAGGTTCCGGAGCTTCTGGCCTATTCGGAGCACGCCATGTACATCGGGGAAAAATGAGGCGCTCCCCTAAAGGCCCAGCAGCCGCTCGGCGTTTTCGTGCAGGATCAGTTCCGTTTCGGCGCGGGAAAGCCCCAGTTTTCTCAGCACGCTAAGCTCGGCGCCCGGGTCCCACATGGGATAGTCGCTGCCAAAGAGCACCCGCTCCGCGCCGTAGGCGCGGATGATCGCCAGGGACTGCTCCGGCGGCAGCGCGTAGAAGCTGCTGGAGCAGTCCACCAAAACGTCGCGGCCCTTCAGCGCCCCGACCGCCTCGGGCCACACGCTCCAGCCGCCGAGGTGGGCGCCGATCACGGCGAGGCGCGGGAAGGCGTCCAGCACCCGCAGCAGCCTTACGGGGTTTGAATAGTCGAAGCGGCGGTCGCCGGTGTGGGCCAGAAGCGGCGCGCGGCCCTCGATGATCTCGTACAGGCGAAACAGCCTCGGGTCGTCCAGCGCCACCTTCTGCATGTCCGAGTGGATCTTGACCCCCCTGAGCCCCATCCGGAAGGCGCGCTCGATCTCCGCCTCCATATTTTGCTGATCCGGATGGATGGTGGCAAAGCCGGAAACGCCGGGGTTCTCCCGGCAGATGCCGGCGATGAAGTCGTTGATGGCTGCGGTCTGCCCCGGCGTGGTGGCCACCGAATGGACCACGTAGCGGTCCACCCCGGCGGCGGCGCCCACCCGGAGGAGGGTGGACAGCTTTCCGTCAAACCGGGTAGGAATACCGTAAAAGTTTGCGATGTTCGTACTGGCTTTCTGGGCGATTCCGTCCGGAAAGACGTGGGTGTGAAAGTCGATGATCATGTCTATCCCCCGTTTCTTAATTTAAAGTATACCGCCGCGCCGAACGGCGCTTCAATGGTAATTGGGTTGCATTTTGGGTAGAATTGTGGACGCGCCGGTCGATTTTATTTGACGATCCCGGCGCGGACCGATATAATGAAAAAATAATGCGTTGACGAGTGGGGTGCGGGGCATGAAGGTGGTCGTGATCGACGGCGCGGGCGGCGGCGTGGGCAGGGCGCTGGTGGAAGGGCTCAAAAAAGGGCTGCCCGACGCGGAGGTCGTCGGCGTCGGTCTCAACGCGCTGGCCACCGCGGCGATGCTCCGGGCGGGCGCCGACGCGGGCGCCACCGGCGAAAACCCGGTGCGCGTGGCCTGCCGGGACGCGGATCTCATCATGGGCCCCATCGGCATCGCCTTTGCCGACGCCATGCTGGGCGAGGTGACGCCGCTCGCCGCCGAATCGGTGGCGAAAAGCCGGGCGGTCAAGATCCTCGTCCCCGTGGGTCGGTGCGGCGTCAAGGTCGCCGGAACGGGCGGGCTCACGCTCTCCGACGCCATCGAGGACGCGCTGAAGCAGGCCCGGACGCTCCTCGCGGGCGCGCCCGGGGGGTGCCTGTGAAAAAGCACAGCTCCTTTTCCAAGCGCAATCTGGGCCTTGCCTATGTGCTGGTGGTCGCGGTCGCCTTTGTGGCGTGGGCCCTTCACAGCGGCCAGATGTCCGTTATCGTGGCGCAGCTTGGCGGGCTGGACGCGCGCTTTTTATGGCTGAGCGTTGCGCTTCTCTTGGGGTACCTGGCGCTGCGGGCGCTGACGCTTTACGTGTTTCTGAAGAGCGAAGGCACCCCCATCTCCTTTGTCAAGGCGCTGGCCGTCACCGGCGTGGGCCAGTTCTATTCGGCCATCACGCCCTCCTCCAGCGGCGGCCAACCGCTGGAGGTGCTGTCGATGACCCGCTGGGGCGTGCCCGGCATGGTGGCGACGGCGGCGGTTTCCGTGCAGTTCATCTGCTTTCAGGCGGCGATGGTGGTTCTGGGCGCGGCGCTGTGGATCGCCTGCCGGGCCCAGGTGGCGCTGATCCTGGGCGGCATACGCTGGTTTGTGATCCTGGGCTTTGTCCTCAACGCGGCGATGCCGCTGATCGTGCTCCTCCTGGGCGTCCACCGCCCGACGACGAGCGCCCTCACCCGCGCCGGCGTGTGGGTTCTGACGCGGCTCCGGATCGTCCGCGACCGCGAGGCCGCGCAGCGGAAGATCGACCGGCTGATCGGCGAATACCAGTCCTCCGTGACGGCGCTTTTCAAAAAGCCGGCGCTGGCGCTGAAGGTGATGCTGCTGTCCTTTCTCCAGATCGCGCTATTGATGGCGATCATCGTCGGCGTGTACCGCGTGTTCCATTTATCGGGCGTTTCCGCGCTGACGCTGATTACGCTGCAGACGCTTTTGTACATCGGCGCCTCGTTCATGCCGCTGCCCGGTGGCAGCGGCGCGCAGGAGTACGGCTTTTCGGTGTTCTTTGCCGGCGTCTTTCCCAGCGGGATAATGCTCAGCGCGATATTTGTGTGGCGGTTTTTCACCTACTACCTGCTGCTGCTGATCGGCTTTGTGTCGGTCCTGGCGGAGGGCGGCATGCGCTTTCTCGAAGGAGAGCAGAAGGAGAAGATCGATGATGGAACGCCTTGAAAGCGTCAAAAACCCGCTGATCCAGCGGCTGCGCGCGCTGAAGACGTCCGAGGGCCGCGCATCGCAGCAGCTTTTTCTGGTGGAGGGCGAAAAGCTGATGCGCGAGGCGGCGGCGCTCCTGGCCCCGGCGGCGGCGCTTTTTGAAGAAGGGCTGGACTTTGGCGACCTGCCGGAGGCGCTGCGGCGAAAGGGCGCGCGCACGCTGATTGTGCCGCGCCGGGTGCTGGAGGCCGTGTGCGATACCCGGACGCCCCAGGGAGCCTGCGCGGCGTTTGCGCCGCCCGCGCCCCTGGATCTGGCCGTCGCGCCGGACAGGATCGTGGCGCTGGACGGCGTGCAGGACCCCGGAAACCTGGGCACCATCTGGCGCACCGCCGACGCCGCGGGCTTTCAGGCGCTCATCGCCGGCCCCGGCTGCGCGGAGGCGCTCTCCCCCAAGGTGCAGCGCGCCGCCATGGGCTCCGGCTTTCGCGTGCCGATGGCCAGGGTGGAGGACCTGCCCGCGGCGCTTCGCGCGCTGGCCGCGCGGGGCTACGCCGTGGTGGCCACGTCGCTGGAGGGCGAACCCTTTTACCAGCGCGCGCCGCTGCCGGACCGGTTTGTGCTGGTCATCGGCAGCGAGGCACGCGGCGTCAGCCCGGATGTCCTCGCCGCCGCCACGGCGGCGCTGAAGCTGCCGATGCGCGGCGGCGCCCAGTCGCTCAACGCCGCGGTGGCCGCGGGGATCATGATGTACGAACTCTGCCGGAACCTGCCGTAGCGCCAAATGCCGGGATGCGTCCCGGCGCTTCTTTGTTAATGTGCGCTTCCTTGACACCCGGCGCGCCGTATACTACAATAGCCATATCAGTGCGGGAGGGGTTCGATGCGGCTTCGCGTGCGGGTCCTTATGGCGGCGCTCGTGGTATGCGCCGCCGCTTGGCTGCCCGCGGGTGCGGCGGAGCCACCGGAAGCGTCCACTGAGTTCATCTATCCGGATTCGCTTTCGGTCTCCGCGTCCATCGAGCCCAATCTGATGGTAGCGCCCGAGAGCGCGCACCTGACGGTCACCATGACCAACCGGGGCGATGAGCCGATCTACGACGTGCGGCTTTTGCGTGCCAGCGGCGAGCTGGTGGAGACGGTGGGCACGCTGGCGCCCGGGGTCTCCCGCGCCTTTGAAGAAAACATTACCCCGACGCTGGCGCAGTTTCGGGACGGCGGCATCGCCTACCTGATCCGCTGTACGCTCAGCAAGGGCACGCCGGAGGAAATTGGCGGGCGCGTGCTGGTCACGGCGCCCCTTGAGCGCATTCCGGCGCAGCCCGCGGTGGAATTCAGCCGCTCCGTATCGTCGGAGTACGTGCAGGCGGGCGAGCAGGTGGCACTGACCTATCGGGTGGTCAACGCGGGCAATGTGCCGTTGACCGATCTCGTGGTGAGCGATCCGCTGACCGGCGACGTGGGCGCGCTGTCGGAGCTGGCGCCGGGGCAGAAGCACACCTTCACCACGCGGGTGTCCATCGACCGGGATTCCGAAAGCCTGCCCTCGCTGACCTGCTTCAGCAAGGCCGACCCGGAGGAGCCCATCGTCCGCGAATTGGGGGCCACCCGCATCCAGGTGACCGACCAGCGGCTGGAGGCTGTGCTCACGGCGGACTCCGCGGCGGTGCGCAGCGGCGAATCCGTGACGCTCAGGCTCTCCCTGTACAACGCCTCCGACTTCGCCTGCGAAAAACTGCAGGTGGTGGACCAGAACGGCGCGGAGCTGGACAGCCCGCCCTTCTCGCTCAAGCCCGGCGAGCGCTACGAGCTGACCCAGCCGATGCAGATGCGCGAAACCACCACCATCCTTCTGACCGTTTCGGGCCGCACCGAGGGCGGCTCCGCCATCTCGGCGCGCTCCAATCCGCTGACCGTCGCCGTGCAGACGTCGGAGGCGCGGGCGCGCATCGCGCTCTCCGCCCAGGTCAACCCCAATACCCCGGTGGCTGCCGGCACGGTGCGCTTTACGCTGCACCTGAACAACACCGGCGAAGAGGAACTCCGGGGCGTCCGGCTGTCGGAGCAGTCCCGGGGGGATATTCGCACGCTGTGGGTCGTGCCGCCGGGCGAGACGCTGATCGAGGCGGACTACCCCATCGGCGGGAGGCCCTTCGTGTTTCTGGCGGAGATGACCGACGACAAGGGCGGACGGCTGACGGTTTTGTCCAACCCCGTCACCGTGGAGGCCGCGGCGCAGCCCGTGGCGGCGGTGCCCACCGCGTCGCCGCTGCCGGTCCCCGCCGGCACCTCCTACCAGATGGCCGCCGGACCCTCCACATTTCTGATGATGATGGTGGGCGTCGTCGCGGTGCTGGCGGTGCTGATCGCGATCCTCGCGGCTTCCGGCGTGCGCAGGCGGCGGCGGATCGAAAAGCAGCGGCGCATCCACATCAAGCGCCTCAGGCGCTCGATGAAAAAGCCCGCGCAGCCCCTCTCGCAGGAGACGATATCCATGCCGGCGATCAAGCGCGGCGCACCCGAAGGCGCTCCGGAGGAAAGGCAGGGACCTTAGTCCTTATGTTTCAAGGATTTCCCCAGGCGGGGCTGGAGTTTTTCATGGCCATCCGCTTCAACAACAACCGGGAGTTCTTTCTCGAGAACCACAGCTGGTATGCGCAGTCGGTGCGCACCCCCGCGCGGGCGCTGGCCGCGGCGCTGGGCGACGCGGTGCGCGAGATCGACCCGGCGCTGGAGACCCGGCCGGAGAAGGTGGTCTCCCGGATCAATCGGGACGTGCGCTTTTCCAAGGACAAGTCCCCCTACCGGGACTATATCTGGATCGCCTTCCGCAAGCCCGGCGCGGACCGGGGCACCACCTTGGGCCTGTACTTCGACGTGTCCGATCAGGGCGCCAGCTACGGCATGGGCTTCTACCACGAGAACCGACCGCTGATGAACGCCCTCCGGCGGCGCATCCTCACCGAGCCGGAAAAGGTCCTTGAGGCCACGCGGTCGGCGCTGGACGAATTTACGCTCCACGCAAACGCCTTTCGCCGCATGGCGGTTCCCCCCGGGGTGCCGGAGCCCCTCCGGGCGTGGTACACCCTCAAGGGCTTTTACGTGGAAAAGGAGATCGAGGACTTTGACCTGATCCGCTCCCCCGCGCTGGCCGGCGCGGTGGCGAAGGGCTTTCTTCACCTCAAGCCGCTGTACCGGTACATCGCCTCCCTGACCCCCGAGGACGACACCGCCGATCCGACAAAATACGGGAGGGTTCCCGATGCGCAATGACTGGCCCGCCCTGGTGCAGGGCGGCGAAATCTGCGGCCCGGCGGACGGCTCCGCGATCACGGCGGAATTGGCCGAGCACCTGGGCTACGCCTTCGCCCTGTGGCTGGCGGAGGAAAAAGGCACCACCAGCGACAAGCTGATCCTGTCCGTAGGGCGGGACGGCCGGCCCTCCGGCGCGGCGCTTCAGCAGGCGGTGATCCGCGCGCTGACCGCCGCGGACTGCGATGTGTACGACGCGGGCGTCGCCACCACCCCCGCCATGTACCTGACCATCCCCGCCGGCGAAACCCACGCCGACGGCGCGATTATGGTGACCGCCGGCGCCCGGAGCGCCGATTGGAACGGCTTCCGGCTGATGACGCGGGACGGCGCGCTGCGGCCGGACCAGCAGCGCGCGCTGCTGGTCCGGGCGCAGTCGCTCAGCGTGCCGCAGCGGCTGGTGATGGGCGTCGACGCGATGGCCCTGTGGCGCCGCCGCCTGGGCGATATGGTGCGCCGCCGCCTGGATGACGATGTGCAGTGCCCGCTGGTGGGGCTGTTTCTGGTGGTGCTGACCGGCGGCGCGGGCGCTTTGTATGCCCGGGCGCTGTCGGAGCTGGGCGCGGACGTGGTGGAGATTGATCCGCCCTTTGGCCCCTTCACGCCCGGAGATCCGGAGGCCGAGGCCTTTCTCCGGCGCGCGGTGCTGGAAAACGAGGCGGACATGGGCGTGGCGCTGGACGCCGACGGCACCCGCTGCCTTCTGGCGGGCCCGGACGGCCGCGCCGTCTTCGGCAACCGCCTGATCGCGCTGATGGCGGCAATCCTGCTGGAGGAGCACCCGGGCGCGACCTTTGTGACGGATTCCGTCACCTCCTCGGGCGTGGCGCGCTTCATCACCGAGTGGGGCGGCACCCATTACCGCTTCAAGCGCGGCCACCTGAACGTGATTGAGGAGGCGAAGCGCCTCAACGAGGAGGACATTGACTGTCCGCTGGCCATCGAAACCAGCGGCCACGCCGCGATGCGGGAAAACTTTTTCCTGGACGACGGCGCATATCTGGCCACGGTGGTGCTCTGCAAGGCGCTGACCATGAAGCGGGACGGCGGAGCCGTCACGGACCTCATCGCCGAGCTGGCCGAGCCGGTGGAGAGCGCCGAGATCCGCATGCGCATTCTGGCGCCGGACTACCGCGCGGCCGCCCAGTCCGCCATCGAAACGGTGCTCTCCCACACGCTGGACAACCCCGAGTGGCGCCTGGCCGGCGACAACCGGGAGGGCGTGCGCATCAACTTCGATCTGGACGGCGACATGGACAACGCCTGGCTGCTTTTGCGGCTTTCGGTCAATGACCGGGTGATGCCCCTCAACGTGGAGAGCGACGTGCCCGGCGGCGCGGCGCGCATCCTGGCGGAGCTGTACCAACTGCTGAAAGACGACGACGAACTGGACCTCGAACCGCTTCGGGCCGCGCTTGACCGCCGCCCGCGGGAATAATTCCCCGGATTTTACATCAAAGGAGCGAACCCCCATGAGCAAAATTGATCACCTGACCGTCAACGCAATCCGCATCCTGTCCGCCGAAGGCGTGCAAAAGGCCAATTCCGGCCACCCCGGCATGCCGATGGGCGCGGCGCCGATGGCCTACGCGCTGTGGGCCAAGCAGATGAAACACAATCCGCTGAACCCCAAATGGCCCGATCGCGACCGGTTTGTGTTGTCCAGCGGCCACGGCTCGATGCTTTTGTACGCCCTTTTGCACCTGTTCCACTACGACCTGCCGATGGACGAGCTGAAGCGCTTCCGCCAGTTCGGCTCCAAGACGCCCGGCCACCCGGAGTGCACCCATACCCCCGGCGTGGAGACCACCACGGGCCCGCTGGGCCAGGGCATCGCCAACGCCGTGGGCATGGCCATCGCCGAGGCGTTCCTGGCCGAAAAGTTCAACCGCGAGGGCTTTCCGGTGGTGGACCACCACACCTACACGATCCTGGGCGACGGCTGCATGATGGAAGGCGTGTCCCACGAGTGCTGCTCGCTGGCCGGTACGCTGAAGCTGAACAAGCTCATCGCCCTCTATGACGACAACGAGATCTGCATCGAGGGCGGCACCGACAACGTGTTCCGCGAGGACGTGCCCGGGCGCTTCCGCGCCTATGGCTGGAACGTGATCGACGTGGCCGACGCCAACACCTACGAGCCCGTGGAGGCGGCCCTCGCGCTGGCCAGGACCAGCGACAAGCCCACGCTGATCGTGTGCCATACCGCCATCGGCTACGGCTCGCCCAAGGCGGGCCAGAACTCGGCCCACGGCGAACCGCTGGGCGCGGACAACCTGGCCGCCACCAAAAAGGCGCTGGACTGGCCCTATGAGGAAGCTTTCAGGGTACCCGAGGCGGTCTATCAGCTGACGGACGGCGTCAAGGCCGCGGGCGAAAAGGCCGAGCAGGAATGGCTGGATCTCTTTGCGAAGTACACCGAGGCCTATCCCGAGCTGGCCAAAGAGTGGGAGCTCTGGCACAGCACCGAGCTGCCCTTTGACCCGATGAAGGATGAGGCCCTCTGGGCGTTTTCCGGCAAGGCCGCCACCCGCAACGCCTGCGGCGAGGTGCTCAACCGCCTGGCTGCCCGCGTGCCCAACCTGATCGGCGGCAGCGCGGATCTGGCCCCCTCCAACAAGAGCTACATGAAGGGCAAGGGCGACTTCTCCGCGGAAAACCGCGCCGGCGCCAACCTGCACTTCGGCGTGCGCGAGATGGCGATGGCCGCCATCACCAACGGCATCTACCTGCACGGCGGCCTCCGGCCCTACTGCGCCACCTTCTTCGTGTTCAGCGACTACATGAAAAACGCCATCCGCATGAGCGCCATCATGAAGCTGCCGGTCACCTACATCCTGTCCCACGACTCCATCGGCGTCGGCGAGGACGGCCCCACCCATCAGCCGGTGGAGCAGCTGGCGGGCCTCAGGGCCGTGCCGGATCTGACGGTGTTCCGCCCCGCGGACAGCCGCGAGACGGCCGCGGGCTGGGTGTGCGCGATGACCAACAATAAGCCCACCCTCCTGGTCACCACCCGGCAGGACCTGCCCCTCTACGACGGCAGCGGCGCCGAGGCGCTCAAGGGCGGCTACGTGATCTCCGCGGGCAAAAAGCCCGTGCCGGACGTGATTTTGATGGCCTCCGGCTCTGAGGTCGAGCCCTGCGTCGCGGCCCAGAAGGTGCTGGCCGAAAAGGGCGTGGACGCCCGCGTGGTGTCCATGCCGGCGATGGACCTGTTTGACGCCCAGAGCGAAGTGTACAGGGAGAGCGTGCTGCCCAAGGCCGTGCGCGCCCGCGTGGCCATCGAGGCCGCCAGCCCCATGAGCTGGTTTAAGTACGTGGGCCTGGACGGTGAGGTCATCGGCATGACCACCTTCGGCGCCTCCGCCCCCTACAAGGAGCTGTTCCCCTACTTTGGCCTGACCGCCGAGCACGTGGTGGAAAAGGCGCTGAAGCTGGTCAAATAAGCCCCGCGCGCAAAAATCCGGGCCGCCCGCACATTGCGGGCGGCCCCTTCTTTTGTCGCAGCCTCCGGCGTCAGCCCGCCGTGACGGCGCGCATGACGGCCCAGAACCCCTCCACGGCCAGGATGCCCGGCAGCTCCGGCGGCGCTTTGCTTCCACCCGGCGCGACGGTCATCGGCTCCGCCTCGCGCGGCTCCGCGGTCACCGTGAGCCAGCCCTCGTCGTCCGCCTTTTCGCCGATTCCGGCGAGGGCTTCCAAAAAGCCGCCCACCGCACCCGCCGTTTCACCGTCGGTGCCCTTCGCGGCCTCGCCCCAGCGGCGCAACGTGCGGGCGGCGCCCTCAGCCAGGTCGGCAAATTGGGCGGCAGAGAGGGTCAGGGTATCCGGCCCGGTCGCCACCCCCCGCAGCCCCTCCATCAGCGCGCGGGCTTCCAGCGCATCGGTCTCTCCGAGGATCACCGAGCCCGGGGCCATCAGGCTGGATTCCATGGATACGCCGGAAGCTTCGGCCAGAAGGGAAACCGTCCACGCCTCCTCCTCTCCCATCGCCACCCGGACCCGCATCGCCTCCCCGCCCTTCCAGGTTTCGCTGTCAATCATCAGCGCCGCCATGCCGGCCAGTTCGCCGATCCAGCGGTCAAACGGCTGGGCCACCGCCCCGTTCGTCGTCAGCTGAAACCGGAGCGTGGCGCCCAGGCGCGACGCCCCCGGCGACGCGCCGGCCCCGACCGCGCCCAGCGCCACCGCCAACACCACCAGCGCGGCAAGGCCCGTCCATCGATAGCGGCGCATTAAAAAGCCCCCCTCCCCGATCGTTCACGGTTTAATATGCGATCGCGGTGGGGGGCATGTCCCGCAGGGGGCGGAAAATCGGTCGCCAAAATCCTCGGTTGAGGCCACAGGTCCGGGTATCGAAAGGGTGGATAGATCACCGCGCCGCCGCGCGGTCCATCAGGGAATTTGCCGGATGTCGCCCATCCCGCGGGTCAGCCGGCGCAGGGCAAAGCGCGCCTTTTCCAGCGGCTTGAGCTGGGCCGTCAGCTTCCGGTAGGCCTCCCGGGCCTGCCGGAGCGCCGCGGCGTCCGGCTTTTTGCGGGCGTACCGGGTCAGCGCAAACTGCTCGGAGGCGTAGCGGAACGCATCGCCGGCAATGCCCGCTTCCCGGAGCCGGTCGGCAAAGGCCACGGGGGTTTCGCCCGGCGCGGGGGACTGCCCCTGTTCCTCCAGCACGGTGAGCATCGCGCGGTACCAGATGGCCAGCTTCTCCGCACCGTCCCGCGCCGCCTTTTCCGCCCGCGCCGGATCGGTGGCCGCCAGGCGGCGGACGATCCACCAGACCAAAAGGCCCAGCGCCGCCAGGATCAGGATCAGCCAGAGAAGCCAGAGCGGTTTCGGCGCGTCGGGCTGGTCGGCGGAATCGTCGGACTCCGGCGGCTCCTCGGGTTCGGGCGTCTCCTCGGGCTGATCGGATTCGTCGGTGTCGCCCTCGGGCTGGGGCTCCTCCTCGCCGGGATCCGGGGTGGCGTCGGGGGACGCGGTGGGCTCCTCGGTGGGCGCCTGGGTGGGTTCGGCGGTGGGCGCCTCAGAGGGCTGGGCCGTGGGTTCGGGCGACGGACTGGCGTCGGGCTCTTCGCTGCCCGCGCCTGCCCCGCCCTCCGGGTCCGGCGACTCCTGCCCGCTGCCGGGGGTCGGGTTAAAGGAGATCCAGCCGACGCCCTGGAAGTAGATCTCCACCCATGCGTGGGCGTTTTCACCGGTGACAACGGTGCCCTCGCCGCCGTCGGCGGGCACCAGATACCCTTCAACATAGCGGCTGGGCAAGTCCGCCATCCGCGCCATCACGGCCATCGCCGACGCAAAATAGCTGCAAAAGCCCTTCTTGGAACTCAGCAGAAAGAAGGACACGAAGTCCCGGTTGGTGGGCGGGTACTCCACGTCGGTTTCGTATTCATAATGCTCCAACAGGTAGTTTTCAAGGGCCACCGCCTTTTCGTAGGGCGACCGGGCGTTTTGGGTGATCGAACGGGCCAGATCGTACACGCCCTGTTCGATGCCCCGGGGGAGATCCAGGTAGTCCCGGCGCGCATCGTCCAGCCCGTCGTCCTCCGACATGCCCGCGGCGGTGATGATGCGCTCAAGGGCCGCATAGTCCCCGGTGGGCACCAGCGCCGTAAAGCTGTAGGCGTCGCCGGTGCGGACGCGGCGGGGAATGAACACCTCGCCGGTGTTGTTGTAGTAGACCGCCATGTCCAGGCCCGTGGTGATGTTCTGAAGCCTGTGGGGCACGAACAGCGCGGAAATGCCCTCGTGCAGCATGGTGACGGAGGCGGAAACCGTCTCGAAGGCGTCCGAGGCCGAAAAGCCGTCCAGCCGGCGGGATTCAAAGATCCGGTCCCGGATGCCGGTCTTGATGGGATCGATGAAGAGATAGCGGTTGTTGATGGCGCTGTTGGTCCAGGAATAGGTGGTGTAGGTGCGGCGGATGGAGCCGCGCAGAAGCAGCGTCCGGTCCGTCTCCACCAGCATCACGTTTTCGTTGGACGGATCGGCCGGGCCGCCCAGCGCGTCGCCCATGGGCTGGTAGCCGTCGGCGTAGAGCGAATAGGACGCGCGGGCGTCGGTGAACATGAAATAATCAAAGAACATCTGGCGCACGCGGTCGGCGGCGTCCTCCAGCGGCTTCCAGGTGGGGTTGCCCGCGGGCACCGCCCAAAACGCCAGCGCCGCGATCAGCAGCGCGGCGGGCAGCGCCTTCAGGTACGTGGCGCGGTCGCTGCCGGCCCGGGCGAACATCGCGCCCAGCGCGGCCACGGCGGGCAGCACCGCGGCGGGGTTCAGCCGCTTTTCCAGAAACCAGCCGTAGAGCAGAATGATGAGCGACAGCGTCAGCGCCGGATACACGCCGCCGGGCATGCGGCTGATCCAGAAGATCGACAGCGTCAGAAGCAGCGCGATGGACGCGTAGATGGTGTCCGCGTGCTCGGTGAGCATCGCCTCTCCGCCGGTGGTCATGGCGCCCAGCGCGTCGATCAGCGCGCCCAGCTTTGTCAGCGGGCGAAAGCCGCCGAAGACCACCATTCCGGCGGCAATGACCACGGCCAGCGCGCCGGAGGCCATCGCGCCGGCGGGCGACCATGCGGCAAGCCCCGCCAGAACCGCCGCCGCCGCGCACAGCGCGTAGACGTGAAGCGCCGGCACCGACAGCCCCAGCGCGCCGGAGAGCACCAGCGTCAGCGCACCGGAGAGCATCGCAGCCATCAGCGCGCTGCCCGCAAGGTCGAGAATCTTCCTGGTTTTTGACATTTTTTACGTCCTAAATCGAGAGATTTTCCGCCCAGGGGTCGATCTGGCGGGCGATCACGCCGGCCAGCTTGAGCCTGGTCATCATTTCCAGCGCCTCGGTGCGCTGGGTATCGGTCACCCAGAATACCTTGACCTGGATGCCCGAGCGCCTGAATTGGGTGGCAATGTCGGCAATGCGGGGCGAGAGCGCCGAGGTAATCATCACCGCGCCGCCGGTTCGGGACATGCGCCGCATTTCAATGGAGAGCACCTGTTCGTAGGAATAGGGGCTGTCAAACCGGACGCGCATCAGCGCGTCTATAAACCGGTCCGCCTCCGCCGCGCTCTGGCCGGTGATCTCCTGGGGCGACCGGGCGGAGAGCGGCATGCGCACCGGGTATCCGCCCGTCAACTGCGCCACCGCCGCGGAGGCCGCGGCCTCGCAGATGGCGTCCTCGGTGGACATGGCGTGGCTCCGGAGGGCGGTGAGGGGCGCAAGATCCACCAGAATCAGCGTGTCGGGCCGGGCGGATTCCTCGTAGGTGCGCACCATCAGCTCGCGCTTTCGCATGCTCAGCTTCCAATGCACCTTCTTCAGCGCGTCGCCGGGAATCCAGTCCCGCACACCCGACGGGGAGGCCATGTCCTCCGTCATGCGGCTGATGTGCTCCACGCCGAATTCCACCGACTGCAGCGCCATCGGCGGCTCCTGACTGACGCGGGGCCGGACCTCCAGCCGCGCCATCTGGCCCCGCGCCTTGCGGGAGAGGGTGACCAGGCCGAAAAGATCCGTCACCGTCAGGTGGGTAACGCCCACCTGGTACGCGCCGCGGTGGGGACAGCGAAAGGCGGCCTCATACTTGACAAACCGGAAGGGGCGCGGCGAGATCTCCGCCGAGCCCGAGGCATCCTGATCACCCGGCACCGCCAGCTGCAATTCCAGCGAGCGCACCGGCAGCGGGCACATGTGCCGGACCAGCGCGGTCAGCTGTATCTGCTGGCCGCGGGTGACCGTGCGGCGGGGACAGTCCACCCGCGTGCGGACGGTGAAAAGCGTCCACAGCGCGGAGGCGTAGGCGTACAGAAGCATCAGGCCCATCGTCAGCCCCAGCAGATAGTAAAGCGACGATCCCGTGGAGAGCGCGGCGGCCAGCGCCGTGAGGCCCGCCAGCAGAAACGCCGCGGCGCGTCCGTTCACTTGAGCTTCACCGGCACCTGGACGGAGCCCACCACCGCGGCGAGGGCGCGCTCCGGCGTAATGGAGCGCATGCGCGCCTCGGGGCTGAGCACGATGCGGTGGGCCAGCACGCTCTGCGCCATGAACTGGATGTCCTCGGGGATCACGTAGTCGCGCCCGGAAAGCATGGCCCGGGCCTGGGCGGCGCGCAGAAGGGAAATCGCCGCGCGGGTCGAGATGCCCAGCTGCATGCCGCTGTACTTGCGGGAGGCCGCCGCGATCATCGCCACGTAGGCGCGCACCTCGCGGGAGGCGTATACGGTGCCCACCGCCGTCTGCAGCGCCAGGATGTCCTGGGCGGTGCAGATGGGGCGCAGCTCCTCCATGGGCCGGGCGTTGGTGGAGAAGCGGTCCAGAATGTCCACTTCCTCCTCCTGGGACGGGTAGCCGATGGCCACGCGCATGAAAAAGCGGTCCAGCTGCGCCTCCGGCAGCGGATAGGTGCCCACGAAGTCCACCGGGTTCTGGGTGGCCAGCACGATGAAGGGCTTGGGCATGCGGTAGGTGGTGCCGTCCACCGTCACCTGCCCCTCCTCCATGACCTCAAGGAGCGAGGACTGGGTCTTGGGCGAGGTGCGGTTGATCTCGTCCGCCAGCACGATCTGGCTCATCACCAGGCCCGGCCGGTACTCCATCTCCCCCGTCTTGAAGTTGACCAGCGAAAAGCCGGTAATGTCCGACGGCGTGATGTCCGGCGTAAACTGTATACGCTTGAAGCTGAGGTCCAGCGACCGGGCCAGCGCCGACGCCAGCGTGGTCTTGCCCACGCCCGGCACATCCTCGATCAGCACGTGGCCCTGGCAGATCAGCGAAATAAGCAGAAGATCCACCACCTCGCGCTTGCCGACGATCACCTTCCCGACGTTGTCCTCCAGGAGCCTGGCCATGTTTTGAGCAGCCTGCATACCGAGCGTTTCTCCTGTATTCATGAATTTTGATTCCAAACTTTAGACGCACCCTGGTTCCCGATCAGTATACTCCATCCCCCGGCGCATTGACAAGCAACGGCGTCAAAATGACACAAACTTACAGGTTCTGCGCGCAGCCCCTCCGAGATATGATATAATGGAAGGACGAAAACGGAGGGAGGCGCGGGCATGATCGTGGGAATCGGCATCGATGTGGCGAAGATCGCGCGCATTGAAAAGGCGCTGGAAAACCCGCGCTTTGCCGCCCGCGCCTTTACCGAGGGCGAGCGCGCCCGGATCGCGGCGCGGGGCGCGAATACGGCGGCGGGGCTGTTTGCCGCGAAGGAAGCGGTGTCCAAGGCGCTGGGCAGCGGCTTTGACGGTTTTGGCCTGACGGATGTGGAGATCCTGTGGGACGATGCGGGTCGGCCGCGCTGCCGCCTGGCCGGGGGCGCGGCGCGCCGGCTGGGCGCCGTCGGCGGGGAGAGCGTCTTTGTTTCCATTACCCACGACGCCGGTGTGGCCGCGGCCGTGGCGGTGATCGAAGGCCCCGGCTGACGTTCCGAACGCGCCGGCCGCCGCCGGGCTTTCCGGAACAAAATGGCAGCGATTTCGTCTTTTTTGTGACGGGATGGGAACCCTTTCAAAACCAGCGGGGAGGACATTTTTTATGAGGAAACTGCTGTCACTTTGCCTGACGCTGACGCTCCTTGCCAGTCTTGCCGCCGCGCCGGCGCAGGCCGACGAAACCATCGCCTCGT
The DNA here is from genome assembly GCA_040768845.1 of Christensenellales bacterium. Classification (GTDB taxonomy): domain Bacteria; phylum Bacillota; class Clostridia; order Christensenellales; family Aristaeellaceae; genus JAEZHK01. The sequence goes on from JAXGME010000002.1 coordinate 503,302, forward strand.
CCAACATCTCCATCGGCAGCGATTCCGAGCCGCTGGCGGAGAACATCGCCCTTGCCACCTCCGCGCTGGACGGCGCCTACGTGGCCTACGGCGAAACCTTTTCCTTCAACGACATCGTCGGGCCCCGCGACAAGGCCAGCGGCTACCAGGCCGCCGTCAACGGCCGCGGCGTGAAGGTGACCGGCGGCGGCGTATCCCAGGTGGCCTCGGCGCTGTACCTGGCCCTCAGGCAACTGGACGGCATCGAATACGTCGAAAAGAAGACCTACGGCTCGAAGTACAACCAGTCCTACGTGGACAGCGGCGACGACGCCATCGTGACCGACTATTCCGCCGGCACCGACTTCCGCTTCAAAAACGGCTACGGCGACTTTGTCATCAACATCTGGTCGGACGACTACGAAATCTCCTGCCTGCTGCTTGCCAGCGACGGCATCGGAAACTACTCCGACCCCGCGGAGGGCCCCTCCGATGACGGCACCGCCACCATATACCTGGACGGCGACGACGCGCTGATTGGCAACATCACCCGGGCGGCGCAGGCCATTGACGGCATCGTATTGGAGAGCGGCGACACCTTCTCCTTCAACAACATCGTCGGCCCCCGCACCGGGGAGAACGGGTACGAATCCGCCGTCAACGGCCGCGGCGTGAAGGTGACCGGCGGCGGCGTGGCCCAGGTGGCCTCGGCGCTGTGGCTGGCGATCAAGGATCGGGGCGATGTGACCGTCACCGAAAAATCCACCTACGGGAGCCGCTACAACCAGTCCTACGTGGCTTCCGCCGACGATGCCATCGTGACCGACTATTCCGCCGGCACCGACTTCCGCTTCCGCTACGACGGCCCCGGCGAATTCGTAATCCGCATGGATGTGCGGGATGGCCAAGTCCTGGTCTGCGACGCCGCGGTGGATTGACCTCGGAACAAATCGGCCCGCCACCCGTCTTAATTTTGTAACATTCATGCGTGGTCCAGAGGCGCGAGGGGGATGAAAACCATGAGGAAACTGCTGGCTCTTTGCCTGGCGCTGACGCTGCTGGGCGGCGCGCTGGCCCAGCCGGCGTTGGCGGGCGCGGACGTATCCGCCAACACCCCGCTGGACCACGCCTCCAGCGCGCAGCTGAACAACATCGAACTGGCAGTCCTGGCGCTGGACGGCGCCTACGTGGGCTACGGCGAGGTGTTTTCCTTCAACGATGTGGTGGGCGACCGCACCGGCGCGCGCGGCTACAAGACCGCGGTCAACGGGCGCGGCGTCAAGGCGATGGGCGGCGGCGTGGCCCAGGTGGCGTCCACGCTGTACCTGGCGCTCAAGCAGCTGGACGGCATCGACTATCTGGAAAAGCGGGTCTACGGCGGCCGCTTTGCCCAGGACTACGTGTTTTCCGGCGACGACGCCATCATCACCGACTCCAGCGAGGGCATCGACTTCGTCTTTGAGAACAACTACGACGACTTTTTCATCAGCATCTGGACCACCGACTCCACCGTCGAATGCACGCTGTCCTCCTACGGCGGCGATGATTTTGGCGACAGCATCGGCTCCTCGTCCATCTACCTGGACGGCAGCGACGCCCAGATTCACAACATCGAACTGGCGGCGGGCTCCATCTACGATACGGTGCTGGAGAGCGGCGACACCTTTTCCTTCAACGCCGTGGTGGGCCCCCGGACCGCCGCCTACGGCTTCCGACCCGCCATAAACGGCCGCGGCGTGAAGGTGACCGGCGGCGGCGTGGCCCAGGTGGCCTCGGCGCTGTGGCTGGCGGTCAAGGATCTGGACAGTGTGACCGTCACCAAGAAGTCCACCTACGCAAGCCGGTACAACCAGTCCTACGTGACTTCCGCCGACGACGCGATTCTGACCGACTACGGCGCGGACATCGACTTCCGCTTCCGCTACGACGGGTTTGGCGAGCTGTCGATCTACACGTCTGTCTCCGGCGATTACCTGACCTGCGAAATTTACGAGAATTAGGGGTACACGATGTTCATAGCTTCCGGCTGGCGCGACTACGAGGTACTGGACGCCGGGTTCGGCGAAAAACTGGAGCGCTGGGGCGACATTACGCTGTGCCGCCCCGACCCCCAGGTGATCTGGCCCCGGCAGGACGAGGAGAAATGGCGCGGCGCGGACGCCCGCTACCAACGCGCCAGCGGCGGCGGCGGGGCCTGGGAATTTCACCGGCATCTTCCCGAGCGATGGACCGTCGGGTACGGCGGCCTTCGCTTTTACGTGCGCCCCACCGGCTTCAAGCACACCGGCCTCTTTCCGGAGCAGGCCGTCAACTGGGATTGGATGGCCGGCCTGGTGGAGGCGGCGCGGCGCCCGGTGCGCGTGCTGAACCTGTTTGGCTACACCGGCGGCGCCACGATGGCCCTTTGCCGCGCGGGCGCTCACGTGACCCATGTGGACGCCGCGAAGGGCATGGTGCAGTGGGCGGGAGAGAACCGCGCGCTGTCGGGCATCGACGAATCAAAAACCCGCTGGATCATCGACGACGCCCAGAAGTTCGTGGACCGGGAGGCGCGCCGGGGCAACCTCTATCAGGGCATTCTGATGGACCCGCCCTCCTACGGGCGCGGGCCCGGCGGCGAGGTGTGGAAGCTGGAGGACGAGCTGTACCGCCTGGTATCCGCCAGCGCGCGGCTCCTGGCCGACGACGCGGTGTTCTTTCTCATCAACAGCTACACCACCGGGCTTCAGCCGGCGGTGCTTTCCAACATGCTGACGATGACCGTGGCCAGAGCGCGCGGCGGGCGCGTGGACGCGGACGAGGTGGGCCTGCCCATTTCCTCCGGCGGGGTGCTGCCCTGCGGCGCGTCGGGGCGCTGGCAGCCATGATGGCTTCGTTTTCCGCCGGCGGCTTCACGGTGAACGTTTTATATGTGGACAACCACCTGCTGGCCGTCGAAAAGCCGCCCAACATGCCCGCCCAGGCGGACGATTCCCGGGATATGGACCTACTCACCGCCTGCAAAAAATATGTGGCGGAGAAGTTTGATAAACCCGGCGACGCGTACCTGGGCCTCGTCCATCGGCTGGACAGGCCCGCCGGCGGCGTGATGGTCTTTGCGCGGACTTCCAAGGCCGCGGCGCGGCTGACGGCCGCCTTCGCCCGCCACGACGTGGAAAAGATTTACCGGGCCGTGGTTCGGGGTGCCGTTTCGGCGCCCGATCGCCTGCGGGATTTTCTTTCCAAGGGCGCGGACGGCATGGTGCGCGTGGTGGAGCCCTGCGCCCCCGGCGCGAAGGAGGCGCTGCTTTCCTACCGCCCGCTGGATTTTTCCGGCGATCTGACGCTGCTGGAAATTGCCCTTGAAACCGGCCGGCCCCACCAGATCCGCGTGCAGATGGCAAACGCCGGCCATCCGCTCTGGGGCGACAACCGCTACGGCGGCGGCTCGCCGGGGCAGCAGCTGGCGCTGTGGGCCCATCATCTGACCGTCCCCCACCCAACGCGGCCGGAGCGGCTGACCTTTTCCTCCGAACCGCCCCAAAGCGGCGCCTGGGCGCTTTTTGACCATGCGTAGCGCCGCGCGCCTTTCCCGCCGGGCGATCACCTTCTGGTGCTGCGTGCTGGCGGTGCCCACGCTGACCCGCCTCACCGAGGGCATCCGGTGCGATTCCCTCTACCTGGCGTTTGCCGCCGGCGCGGCGCTGGGCGTCGTATACCTGCTGGTCCGCCCCATTCTGCGCATCCTGACGCTGCCCGTGGGTTGCCTGACGCTGGGGCTCTTCGGCTATGGGATGGACGCGGTGCTGATCTACGGCATGGGCCTTTATCTGCCCGGCTTTCACGTGGACTCCATCGAATGGGCGCTTCTGGCGGCGCTGTTCATCTCCGGCGTCAAGCTGATCGCCGGCGCGTTCAACCGGTGGTAGCGGCATCCTGGCTGCCGCGCATCTCCCCCACCGGGGCCTTTTTTTTGCGCGCCGCGCGCAAAAGCGTTGAAAAATGCAACAACTTGTGACAGAACGCGTTTGGCGGTTGCGCGCGCGGGGGCGATTGGGTATAATGAAACCGAATAAAGATGAGGTGAAGGTTCATGGCGCTCTGCCCGCTGATTCTGATCTGCGATGACGACCCGGTGGTCCACGAATCGCTTTGCATATACCTGGACGCGGAGGGATACGCGCACCAGTCCGCCTATGACGGCGACGAGGCGCTCCGGCTCGCGGAGAGCGAGCAACCCGATCTGATGATCCTGGATCTGATGATGCCCAGGGTGTCCGGCACCGATGTGTGCCGCACGATCCGCAAGACATCCAAGCTCCCCATCATCATGCTGACGGCCAAGGGCGAGGAGATCGACCGCATTCTGGGCCTCGAACTGGGCGCGGACGACTACATTGTCAAGCCCTTCAGCCCCCGGGAGGTGCTGGCGCGCATCCGCGCGGTGCTGCGCCGCTTTTCCGAGCCCCACGCCGAGGGCGACGCCATCGTGCGGCTTCCGCAGCTGGAGATCAACCTGTCCAACTACCAGGTCAAGGCCGCGGGGCAGGTGATCCCCTGCACCCCCAAGGAGGTCGAGATCCTGCACATGCTCACCGGCAGCGCCGGACAGGTGTTTTCGCGGGAGCAGATTTTGAGCCGCGTCTGGGGCTACGACTACTTTGGCGATACGCGCACCGTGGACACCCACATCAAGCGCATCCGCCAGAAGCTGCCCCAGGAGGGCGTGCCCTGGAGCCTCAAGACCGTGTACGGCGTGGGCTACAAATTCGAGGTGGATGAATGAGGCAGAGCGTCCTGTTCGCCCGGGTGCTCTCGGTGGTGCTCCTGGCCATCGTCATCACGGCGCTGTTCACGATGATCTTCTACAACTACATCTCCCGCACCGTGTTTACCTCCATCAAAGAAAACGAACTGCTGCCCAAAGCCAAGGCGCTGGGCAGCATTGTTCAATCCTTCCGGGACGGCGGGCTGGACAAGGGCGCGCTCAAGCAGCTGCTGGCGGTGGAAAAGGTGGATTCGTCGCTCCTGGGCGCCTACGTGCTGGTGACCGACGAAAAAATGAACACGCTGCTCATCAACGAAAACCTGCCCGCAGGATATCTGACCGCCATGCAGGAAGGCGCCGAGCGCGTGCTGGAGGGCGGGCCGGTGCAGGCGGACGAAATCGCGGCGCTGCGCAATACCGGCCTCGTGGGCGTGGGCATCCCCATGACCAGCGGCGACAGAACCACCGGCGCGGTGATGATGCTGGTGCCGCTGTACGAGGCCATGGTGGGGGCCAGCTCGCTCAACGGCGCGCTGATGATCTCGCTGATGCTGTCGCTGCCGGTGGTCACGGCGCTGGTGTACTACATCATCGGCCGCATCGTCAACCCGCTCCGGCAGATGCGGGACGTGGCCGTGGGCATGGCGGGGGGCAACTTCTCCGCCCGCGCCGACGACACCCAGCGGGGCGAGGTGGGGCAGCTGGGCTGGTCGCTCAACTACCTGTCCCAGGAGCTTTCAAAGACCATCTCCCAGTTGATGGTGGAGCGCAACCGCCTGCGGCAGACCATCGACGGCCTCACCGAGGGCATCGCGGCCGTGGACGCCGAGGGCAGCGTGACCCACCACAACCCGGCGCTGGACGCGCTGTTCGGCGCGCTGCCCCGGGGCGAAAGCCCGGACGCGCGCCTCGGGCTGATCCCCGACCCGGAGGTATGGGCCGATTTTGACCGTGCCGTCCGGGAGAGCAGCGCCGTTTCCCGGCGGATCGCGCTGCCCGACCGGGTGCTAGGCATGACCATTACGCCCCTTCAGGACGTGGACGGCCGGGTGGCCGGCGCGGTGGGCCTGTTTCTCGACATCACCGAGAGCGAGCGGCTGGAGCGCACGCGGCGCGACTACGTGGCCAACGTGTCCCACGAGCTCCGGACGCCCCTTACCGCCATGCGCGCGCTGATCGAGCCGCTGTCCGAGGGCATGGTGCGGGATGAGCAAACGCGGCGGCGCTACTACGCCATCATGCTGCGGGAAACGCTGCGCCTGTCCCGCCTCATCAACGACCTGATGGAGCTTTCGCGGCTGCAGAGCGGGCAGCTGTCGCTGACCGCCAAGCCCATGCGCCTTCAGGACATCCTGAACGACCTTTCCGAAAAATACACCGCCACCGCCCAGGACCGGGGCCTGGCGTTTTCGATGCACGCCGGCGATCTGCCCCTGGTGCTTTCCAACCCCGACCGGGTGGAACAGGTGCTGGTGATCCTGCTGGACAACGCGATGAAGTACACCCCGGAGGGCGGCACGGTGGCCGTGGAGGGAAGTTTTGACGACGAGAAGGTGACGCTCTGCGTCTCCGACACCGGCATCGGCATCAACCCCGCCGACCAGCCCTACGTGTTTGACCGCTTCTACAAGGTAGACCGCGCCCACACGGGCCTGGGCAGCGGGCTGGGCCTTTCCATCGCCAGCGAGCTGATGAAGTCCATGGGCGAAACCATGTGGCTCAAGAGCGAGCCCGGCGCGGGATCGAAGTTCTTTTTCACGCTGAAGCGCGCCTGACAAAAGGCGCGGCTTACCGCCCGGAGTCCGGCGTTGCGGCGCTCACCCGGATGACGTTCCAGCTGAGGGCCGGGAGCCTGACCGAGAACCGCCCGCCATCGAGGACCGCCCCTTCCCCCTTCGAGGGCGCCACGTTGTCCGGGCGCTCCTCGGTGTTGACCGCCTTGACATCGTCGTGGTGCAGCACGATGTGCCGCGCCGCGGCCAGGCCGTCGAAGGAGCGCATGTCCACCGCCAATTCCACGTCTTCCTTCATATCGCGGTTGACCGCGAAGATGCTCACGCTCCCCGCCTCGTCCAGAACCGCCGCGACGTCCACGAGGGGCACCGCCTCATAGTCCCGGCAGTCGTAGACCGGCGAAGTCACCACCGCCTTCAGCGACGTGCCCCGCCCATACCTGGAGGCGTGGAGCAGCGGCCAGTAGATGGTCTGCGCCCACGCGCCGCCGCCGTTTCGGGTCATGATGGGCGCGATCACGTTGACCAGCTGCGCCAGGCACGCGATCTTCACCCGGTCCGCGTGGCGCATGAAGGTCATGAGCATCGATCCGCACAACAGCGCGTCCTCAAAATTGTACACGTCCTCGAGCAGGGGCAGCGCGCTGCCCCACTTATCCCGCTTCCAAGCCTCCTTGTCCTTTTCCGCGGAGTGATACCATACGTTCCATTCGTCAAAGGAGAGGTTGAGCCGCTTTTTCGAGCGCAACCTGCCCTTCACCGCGTCGCAGATGGACACCACCGTGTGGATGAAATCATCCAGATCCATGGAGCGGGCAAGGAAGCCCGGGGTGTCGCCGGTGGGGTTGCCGTAGTAGCGGTGCAGCGACACGTAATCCACCTGCTCGTAGCATTCGCCGAGCATCTGCAGTTCCCATTCGCCAAAGGTGGGCATATCGCTGTGAGAGGAGCCGCACGCCACCAGCTCGATGGTGGGGTCCACCCACTTCATCACCTTACCCGCTTCGGCCGCCAGCCGGCCGTATTCCACCGCGGTCTTGTGCCCGATCTGCCAGGGGCCGTCCATTTCGTTGCCCAGGCACCACAGCTTGATGCCGAACGGGTCCCTGCGGCCGTTTTTGATCCGCAGGTCGGACCAGTGCGTGCCGGACCTGTGGTTGCAGTATTCCACCACGTTTCGCGCCGCGTCCGCGCCGCGGGTGCCCAGGTTGACCGCGTACATCATCTCGGCCCCGACCAGCCCGCACCAGCGGTCAAACTCGTGCAGGCCCACCGCGTTGGTTTCCGTGGTAAACCAGGCCAGGTCCAGCCGCCTGGGGCGCTCGCCAACGGGGCCGACGCTGTCCTCCCAGTTGAAGCCGGATACGAAGTTGCCGCCCGGATAGCGCACGATCGGCACGTTCAGCGCCCGGACCAGATCGATCACGTCGCGCCGGAAGCCCGACTCGTCCGCGGCGGGGTGCCCCGGTTCGTAGATCCCGCCGTACACGGCGCGGCCCAGATGCTCGATGAACGAGCCGTACATGCGCGGATCAATCGCGCCGATTTGATACTCCCTGTCCAGAACAAGCCTGGCTTTTTTCATTTTCATCAAACTCTCTTTCGTGTGCGTTTATCCCTTGACGCTGCCCGCGGTCAGCCCCGCCATGAACGCCTTCTGACAGAACAGGTATATGACGATGATGGGCACCACCGCCATCACCGCACCGGGCATCAGCACGTCGTAGGCGTTGCCGTAGGGCGTGATGGTCGTGCCCATGCCGATGGGAATGGTGAATTTTTCGTTGCTGTTCAGCACGATCAGCGGCCACAGGAGGTTATTCCAGCTGTTCATCGCGGACAGAATGGTCATCGCGCCGAAGGCGGGGATCATGATGGGCACCATGATGCGGAAAAATATGCCGTAATCGGTGCATCCGTCAATGCGCCCGGCCTCCAAAAGCTCGCGCGGCAGCCCCGCCACGTACTGCCGGAAGAAGAACACCATGAACGGCGGCACGAGGTACGGCAGGATGACGCCCAGGTAGGAATCGGTCAGCCTGACGCGAATCAGCGTCCGGTACAGCGGCAGCAGCAGGATCTCAAAGGGGATCATCATCAGGATCAGCACGACGGTAAAGATGACCCCCCGCCCCCGGAACCGGTACATTGCCAGCCCGTAGCCCACCGCCGAGCCGAAAAAGAGCCCGACGGCGGTCTGCAGCACCATGATCAGCGCGCTGGACTTGTACCATTGCCAGTAGATTCCGTCCCGGTAGGTGTTTAGCGCCAGATAATTGGAAAAGGACGAAACGCCGGGGTCAAACCGGAAGCTCAGCCCCATGCGCAGCACCTCGGTGCCCGGCTTGAGCGAACTGAGAAACATAAAGTAAAACGGCATCAGCACGATGGCGGCGGCCACCGCCATCAGCGCGGTCGCCAGGACGGACAGCGCGCCGCGCTTTCTCCGGTCGATTGATTTTTTCCCGCGCATTGCCGCTAATCCTCCCTTTTGAAAAAGCCCATCAGCGCAAGCTGCACCAGGTTGGCGGCCAGTACCATCGCCAACAGCGTCAGCCCCACCGCGGAGGCCATGCCCATGTTGTTTTTGTAAAAGCCCATCATGTACATATAGCCCACAATCGTGCGGCCCACACCGCCGGGGTTGTTCTGCTGCCACAGCGCCACCGATTCGGTGAACATGGAAAAGCCGCCCAGCACGGTCAGTGTGGTGACGTAGATGATGACGGGCTTGATGCCCGGAAGCGTCACATGGCGGAACTGATTCAGCGCGTTGGCGCCATCAATCTGGGCCGCCTCATACAGCTCCCGCGGAATGGCCTGCAGGCCCGAATAGTAGTACACGATGTTGACCCCCAGCCACCGCCAGAGCGTCAGCAGGATCAGCACAAAATTGCCCGTGTCCGCCTGCATCAGCCAGTCCCGGGGTTTCAGGCCCAGGGTCGCCAAAAGGCGGTTGGCCAGCGCGGTATCGAGGCTGCCGAAGGCCAGGCGAAAGACGATGCCCGCGACGATGATGGACGTGAGCGCCGGGATGAAAAAAACCGATTTGAAAAAATTTGAGGCCTTGACCAGCTGCGAGCGCAGCAGTACCGCGAATAAGAGCGGCACCGGCACCAGAATCAAAAGATCCCAAAAGGTGTACCGGACCGTCGTGGCGAGGGCGAGAAAATAATTGCGCTGGAACAGGCGCTCATAGTTTTGCACGCCGATGAACGTGGCGTTTGCCGGGCCCTCGACGCGCTGAAAGCTCATAATGATGGTCGCAATGGTCGGATACAGGTAGATCAGCAGAAAGTAAAGCACAAAGGGCAACACAAACACGTAGGGCACCACCCTGAGATCGCACAGCGGATTGCCGCGCGGACGGCGCTGCCGGCCAGACGCGCTCGTCATGGCATTCCCTCCTCATCCGGGGAAATGGGCTTCCTTTAGAAAAGGCCATCCGTACCGCGCCGGTGGGCCGGCACAATGGACGCCGGGCCATCGCGAAGCGGAAAGCGCGATGGCCCCAACGCGGCGTCCGCGCACCCCGCCGGGAAGGGCGCCTGAGCCTCGGCGCCGCTCCCCCCGCGGGGCGCGCACGGGCGCTCTTGGCTCAGTAGATCATGTTGCGCAGTTCATCCGCGCACGCCTTGGCGATTTCCGCGGGATCGCCGCAATCGACCACCAGCTTGTAGGCCATCTGATTCTTCACGATGTCCGCGGCACTGGGGTACATGTCGGTCAGGCAGGTGTTGGGCACGTCGTCCAGCATGGAGGACACCACATCGAACAGGTCGTCGCCAAAGAAGTCAAAGAAGGCGTTGGGCTCGGACAGCTCCGGCAGGCTGTACACATCCTTGCGGATCGGGTCAAAGCCCAGGATTCTCCAAAGTTCCACGTTGCCTTCCTTGCTCAGCTTGGCAAAGGCCAGGAATTCCTTGGCGGTTTCCGCGTTGGCGCTGGTCTTGACCACGGCGGTGCCGGTGCCGCCCATCTGCGCGGTCTTGTGGCCGCCGTCGGACCACAGGGGCATCGGCGCGACCTTGATCTTCCCCTTCAGATCGGGCATGTAGTTGGTAAAGCGGCCCGCGTACCAGAAGGGCATGACCACGGATGCCGCGCCGCCCGCGTTCATCCAGCCGTAGTATTCCTCCGCGTGATGGTATCCGCCCGGGCAGGGAACGGCGGTGCCGTCGTCCAGCATGCCCTTCATGAACGTCAGGGTGTTGACGACCACCGGCTCGTCCATGCGGACTTCGTTATCGGGCGTGAGCCAGTCGCCGCCGTGCTGGTTGACCAGCGGGTAGATGTTCCAGCAGTCGGTGGATTCCCAAGTGGTCATGGGCTTTCCGGTGGCCTCAAGCACCTTCTTGCCCGCCTCGTGGTAGTCGTCCCAGCTGGCGATCGACTTGTAGTCGACGCCGGCCGCCTCCAACACTTCGGTGTTGTAGAACATCACCGTCGCGCCGATGTGGTAGTCGATGCCGTAGTAATTGCCGTCCTTGGCGTAGTTCTCAAAGCGGCTCATGACCAGCTGATCCTTCAGCGGCTCCACGTATTCGTTCAGCGGGGCCAGTTGAATGTCGCCGCTTAAGTAGTTCGCGAACATGTTGATCTCTATGTCCACGATGTCGGGCGCGCCTTCGCCCGACTGCAGCGCGATGGTCAGCTTGTTGTGCATCTCCTCATAGGGATAGACCTGCATGTCCATCTCGATCGTCGGGTTCGCCGAGTCGGCGTTCCAGCGATCCAGCATTTCCTTCATGAACTGCGTGTGCAGTTCCTGGAAAGTCCAGTAGGTCAGCTTGACGGGAGCCTGCTCGGCAAACGCGGGCCAAACACCCAGAACCAACAGGAGCGCCAGTGTCAAAGCCAATGCCTTCTTCATGGGGCCCATCCTCCTTGAGCGGGTTTTTAGGATAACGATAACCCGCGCTTCTACTGTTTATGTTATCGTTACCCCGACTATTTGTCAATAGAAAAATTAGCGTATAAGCCTAATTATTTAAGAAATTTTATTACGGTTACGGGATCGTCCTTGTGTGCCCCGAAAAAGTGTGGTACACTTGGGCAAAATCATCGATAATCTACGGAGGGTGTATCGCCATGCCCCGTCGCGCCAGGGTCACCCTGAAGGACGTATCCAACGAATGCGGCTACGCCATCAATACCATATCGCGCGCCATGCGCGACGATAAGAAACTGCCCGCCGCCACCCGCGAGAAAATCCGCGCCACCGCGAGGCGGATGGGCTACATCCCCAACTCGCTGGCATCTACGCTGCGCTCCGGCAGGAGCCACATCATCGCGGTCATCGTCAACGACGTGCACAACCAGCACTTCTGCGTAATGCTCAGCAAGATGGACGAGGCGCTGCGCCAGGCGGGCTACAACATCATGATCCTTTGCATGCAGCTGGACGAGGCGCTGGGCGAGCAGATGATCCACACCGCCATATCCCAGTCGGTCGACGGCATTTTGTATTTCCCCTACCACAACAACCGCACCCACATCGATTACATGGTCAAAAACAGAATGCCCTTCGTCCTTCTGGACCGCTGGATTCAGGGCATCGTCGCGGACTGCGTGCGCTGCGACGACGAGCAGGGCGGTTACCTGGCGGGGCGGCACCTGATCGGGCTCGGGCACAGGCGGTTTCTGTTTCTCTCCGGCGTGCTGGCCAGCAGTTCCCAGCTGGACCGGCACAGGGGCTTTCTGCGGGCGCTGGCCGAGGCGGGCGTCTCCGCGGACAGCGTGCGCGTCGTGCCCTGGGAGGCGGTCAGCGAGGGCATGATGAACGAGCACATGGGGCCGCTGCTCGAGCCGCTCGACTATACGGCGATCCTGTCCTTCAGCGATGAAATCGCGTACCACGCGCTCAACACGCTCCGGCAGCAGGGCCGCGCCGTGCCGGAGGACGTGTCCCTCATCAGCTTTGACCACATCCGTTCGGGCATTCCCTACCTGCCCCGCCTGACCAGCATCTACGCGGCGGAGGGCGACGTGGCCCAGGCGGGGGTCAGACTGCTGCTCAACCGGCTGAAGCACCCGGATCTGCCGACCCAGGTGGAGATCCTGCCGGTCGCCATCTACGACGAGGGCACCACCGCCCCGCCGGCCTGATGAGAAGCACGTCCCGCGGCTGATCCAAAGGGGAGGGACCGTTTCCGATGAACGCGCTCAAGCACCGTCTCGGCACCGTGACGAACGGACTGACGCGCCGGATCCGGCGCATTGGCCTGACTGCGCGGCTTTGCGTCGCCGGCGTCGCGGTGGGCATCGTCCCGCTGGTGATTGTGGCGGTCGTCGCGTATGAAAACGGCAGCCGCTCCATCCTGGACAAGGTGAGCCGGGCGACGACCCAGACGATCGAACAGGTTTCGACGGTGGTCGGCACCAACCTGCAGATCATCATCAACGACGGCATCGAGATTGCCTATTCGGACCAGGTGCAAAAGGCGCTGGTCGACTATTCCTCCATGAACGCCATGGAAAAAACCAGCTGAAGCTGGACTTTTCGGAAGGAAAAGCGCGCGTACGTCGTCGTCATCATGAGCACCATGATGATTCCCATCAAAATTCTGATGCTGCCCGCCTTCGGCACGATGGGCATCCTGCAGGCGATGACGGCCTGGAACGACTTTCTGTGGCCGCTGATCGTCATGTCCACAAACGCCAACTTCACGCTGACGGTCGGCCTGCAGACCTACCTGAACCCCTACGGCAACAACTACAAAATGCTCTTTGCCGGGGCGGTTCTTTCGGTAGTTCCCATCATGCTTTTGTTTCTGTTCAATCAAAAGTCCTTTGTCGCGGGCCTCACGGCGGGCAGCGTCAAGGGCTGAGGAGGGCCTATGGAAGAAGTACGCTTCGCGAGGCTGCGCCCCCGCGAAATGACCGAGAGGCGGAATGCCCGCCCCGTTGTCTACATCCCGCTGGGCACGCTGGAATGGCACGGCCTGCACAACCCGCTGGGCGCGGACGGGCTGCAGGCGGAGGAACTGGCGCTGCACGCGCCGCGGTGCTGACCTTCAACCAGTGGAATTACGACCGGCCCTGGACCCCGATGCTCGCCTGGGCGTTCGCGGATTTCCAGCTGCTCGGGGACCGGTACGATCATCCGGGCGACCACGCCGGTGCGTGGGAGACTTCGCACCTTCTGGCCTCGGACCCGGATACCGTAGACATGCGGCTGACGGAAAAGTCGCTGCAGTACGGAATTCTGACCACGCGCGACCCCGCCGGCGCCACGGCGGAATTTGGCGAGGAGATCTTCGCCGCCGCCGCCGGGGCGGCCGTCCGGCGGGTGGATCAGCATCTGGCGTGCCCGGAGAAGCATTCCGGCCACGGGATGAACGTCGATTCATGAGCAGAGCGCCGGCGGTCATTTTCCGGGCGCGCCGACCTCGCAAACGCTCGCGGCCACCTTGAGCGCCGTATCCAGGTCCGCATCCACGTAGATGACGATCGTCCATCCCTCCGCCTGCCACGTCACCCAGGTAAAGCCCTTTTCCAGATTCTCCGCCGCCAGCGCCGTGGCGCTGCGCACGCCGACGCGGCTGATCCTGGCGCCTTCCAGGCGGATGCCGTGGCGGGCGTCCCCTTCGTAAACACCAAACTGCAGGATGTGATCCGCGTCCTTCCGGTAGACCACGTCTCCGAGAGCCGGGTCAACCGCCTCCAGCGTCCAGCCCTCCGGGATGTACGCCGGGTAATACTTCTCCGTCCATTCCGCCGGAACGCCGTCCCTTTGCGCGCCGCCCGGGTCCAATTCCGCCCCCACGCGAAGGGGCGCGGCGCGCTCCATCCAGGACAGAAGCCTGGCCCGGGCCCCGGCGTCGGCGGCAAGCGCCACGGTCAGCGCCAGATAAACCGCCAGCAGGATCCACGCCGCGCCGCAGACCATCCGGGGCAGCGTGCGGCGTGTGAATTTTTCGATTTTCGCGCGGCGTACCGCCCGACCGATGGCGCGGATCGCCCGCGGGTCCGGCGGATCGTCCGTCGCGCACGCCTCCAGCGCTCTCGCCTCGTCCCGCGCGATGTCCGCCAGCGCGACGCGCATCAGGATATCCTCGTACATCGCGCACAGTTTCTCCCGGTTCAGCGTCACTGGCCAGCCCCCCCTCGTCCGGTGCATCCCCTATAAATAACAACGCCGGCCCCGGACGCGTAGCCGTCCGAGGTCAAATTCCGTCGGGAGCCGCATCCGTGACTGCTACAAAAGGCGCCCTGATCTGTCTAATAAATGGACGGGCCCGGCGCCGGACGGGTTGCCAGATTCCGGAACTTCGGCGCCACAATTCCGCCAAACGGATACGCGCGGCGTTCCAAATCGGGCGTCCGGGCGGAAAACGGGGGGATATCATGCGGAAGGAACAAACCAGAAGCGCGGTGTTCGCGCTGCTCCTCGCGGGATGGGTAGCCCTTTGCGGGCAGACAGCCCTCGCCGCCGGCGCGGCGACGGTCGCGCCCCGGCAGGCGCAAGCAGCCGTCGAGGACTGGGACGCCGGAGGCGAGGATGCCGGGGCGGAAGCCCCTGCGGAGGGGGACGCTGGAGACAGCCAACCCTCCTCCGGCGACTGGGACGACGGCGCGGCCAACGTGGTGAAGGGCCGCACGTCGTCCGAACAGCAGGCCATCGGCCAGGCGGAGGAAAAGCTCCGGGCGGCGCTGCACGCTGAGGTGACAAACCCCGAGCTCTCCATCGAGGCCTCGCTGGGCTACGGGGGCATCGTCAGTTACGCAAGGCCGGTGCCCGTTGAAGTCACGCTGAGGAACACCGGAGCCGACATGGACGGCGCCGTGTGCGTCGACCTGTACCGGACCAGCAGTTCCTATGACCGCGTGGAATATCCGCTGTACCTGCCCGCGGGTTCGGAAAAGCGGGTTCGCTTCTACGTGACGCTGACGATGAAGCAGGACGTGTTCACGGTGGCCTACCGGTCGGGCGACACCGTGCTCGCCTCCGCCAATGTTTCACCGTCCAAGGCCGTTTCCCCGGGCATCTGCCTGATCGGCGCACTGTCGTCGGGCGCCGGCTCGCTCAGCTATCTGAACATCGACGCCCAGCACGATCCGCTGCTGCGCGGCGAGTACTTTCAGACCGTACCGCTGGACGCGGGCAGCTTTCCGGACACGGCGGAGGCGCTGGATGCCTTCGGCGTTCTGGCGGTGGACGGCGCGGACCTGACGGCGCTTGACGACGCGCAGAAGGTCGCCTTTGCCGCGTGGCTGAAGGCGGGCGGCGTGGCGATCGTGGGCGGCGGCGCGCAGGCGGCGGCCGGTTATCCGTTTTTTGAGGCGCTGACCGGCGCCCGCGCGGGCGCGCTGTACCAGGCGGAGGACATTACGCCCGCGCTTTTCACCGCGCTGGGCGAAACCGGGGAGGCGCTGGGCCAGGGGATGCTGCTGAACCGGCTGGACGCGGGTGAAAGCGCCATTGCGCGGTTTTCGGGCGGCGATCTCGCGGCCCTTTACAGGGTCGGCGACGGCGCGGTGTTTCTGGCCGCGTTCGAACTGGGCGCGCGGCCGCTGACGGACTGGGCGGACATCGGCACGCTGTGGCAGAGGATCATGCTCAAGTGGGTGCCGGACGCCTACACCGACCTCTTTTCCGGGTCCGGGTACGATGACCGCGACGACTACCGGTCCTCGCAGGTGCTGAGCACGCTGCCGGTGAAGGACAAAGCCGCGCCCCGGACGCTGATCCTGTGGCTTCTTTTCGGTTTTGTGGCGGTATCGGGCGTCGGGATGTACCTGGTACTGAAAAAGCTGGACCGGCGCGAGCTTCTGTGGCTCACAATGCCCATTCTGGCGGTGCTCGCCTCCTTTCTGATCTTCCGGATCGGCGTGGTCGGCGGCAGTGCCGACCCCATTGCCACCTCCTACGCCTGGATCACCCTGGACGCCGACGGTCAGAGCGACATCACCACCGGCGTGGGCGCGGCGACGCCCATCCGAAGCGCCATGCGGCTGTCCGCCGGGGGCGACATTACGCTGGAGCCGCCGGAGCAGAACGGGTTTGAGGACAAATACTACGACAACACCACCTTTTTCAAAACGCCTTCCCAACTCCGCTACGTGCGCACGTTGGGCGCGGAAAACTCGGTGACGCTGCCCGCCCAGGCGGCCTGGACGATGAACGCGCTGAACGCCCGGAACAACCGCGCCTTTGAAGGGCGCGTGTCCGCCTCCATCTGGATGGAGGACGACGGGCTTCACGGCCGCGTGAAAAACGACACCGCCTATCCGCTGACGGACTGCGCGGTGATCACCAGCGCCGGCTACGCGGATATGGGCGATCTGGCGCCCGGCCAGGAGGCGGCGTTTTGTCTGCTCAAGCTGACCGACCAGGAAGCCGACCATCTGAAGGCCGCAAAGGCGGCCGACGACTACGACTTCGCGCCGGAGGGGCGAATCATCGGCGCCTCGCCCGACGGCACCTCCGGCCTTGCCGATCCCAACGTCATCTTTGACGGCGCCGTCACGAAGGAATACCGCATCGAGGACCGCGCCAAGCGCGCCGAGGCCTATCAGCGCCTGGACGCGCTGGAGCGCGCCCAGCGCCCGGCACGGCAGGACCTCATCTTCATGTCCATGGACAGGTGGGCCTACAGCGGCGGCTGGTGGGGTTCCGGCAGCGATCCGTTCTTCCGGTTTTGCGGCTTCAGCGACCAGGCGGGCGCGGTCCATCTGACGATGGACGGCAAACCCGTCGCGCGAAGCGCGCACCTGGCGCTGGTGGACGCGGAGATTGCCTACCAACCGGTGAGCCCGACGGGCCTTGTGCTCTACCCGCTGGGCATGATCCCGGCCCATGTGGCCGAGGCCGCGAAGGGCGCGCCCACGCTGGGCGAGGCGGTCGACCGCGACCATTCCTTCCGCGTAACCACGAACCCCGCATTTGGCTTCCAAATCCCCGACGCGAACGCGCTGGAGGATTTGTCCATCACGCTCCAGAGCCGGTACGACACCCCGCCCACCATCCAGCTGTACAATGCGCAGGCGGGCACGTGGGACGACATGTCCCCGGCTGTCCTTTCGCTCAAGGGGGACGAGCTGGCGCCCTATGTGGATGCGGACGGCACGCTGTTCCTGCGCTATGAGCCCGGCCCCAAGAGTGACGGCTATCAGGAAATTGCGACACCGGTGATCTCGGTTTCGGGGAGGGTAAGAACGTGATCGAGCTGAAAGGGCTGACCCGCGACTACGGCGCGTTCCGCGCGCTGGATTGCCTGGACATGACCATCCGGGACGGCGAGTTGCACGGCTTTGTCGGGCCCAACGGCGCGGGCAAGACCACCACCATGCGCATCCTGGCGACGCTTTTGCCGATGTCCGGCGGCGAAGCCGCCGTGGACGGCGCGGACCTCAAAAAGAATCCCCGGGCCGTCCGGAAGATCGTGGGCTACATGCCGGACTTCTTCGGCGTGTACGACCGGCTCAAGGCGTGGGAATACCTGGACTTCTACGCCCGCTGCCATGCCATGCGCGCGGGCGAGCGCGCGCGCATGGTCGGCCAGTTGCTGGAACTTGTGAACCTCGCGGACCGTCGGGATACGTATGTGGACGTGCTGTCCCGCGGCATGAAGCAGCGGCTGTGCATGGCCCACGCGCTGATCCACGACCCGAAGTACCTGATCCTGGACGAGCCCGCCTCCGGCATGGACCCGCGGGCCCGGTCCGAAATGAAGGAAATCCTCCTGCGGCTGCGGGCGATGGGCAAGTCGGTCCTGATCTCCTCCCACATCCTGCCGGAGCTCTCCGAGATGTGCGACGCGCTGACCATCATCGACAAGGGCAAGCTCGTGTTTTCCGGCAGCGTCGAGGCGCTGGCCCGGAAGATGCAGGGCGACGCGCCGCTGGAAATCCGCCTGGCAGGGGACGCGGACGAGCGCGCGCTGGACGACGCGGTGTCCATCCTTTCCGAGTTCCCGGGCGTCACGGCCATCGAGGCGCTGGAGGGCGGGCTGCTGGCGGTGGAACTGGTCCAGGACGACCGGAAGGTCGCCGGGCTGATCCGGCGGCTGATTGAGGGCGAAGTCCCCGTGGTGGACGTCCACCGGCGCAGGATGAACCTGGAGCACGTATTTCTGGAGGTGACGCAAGGATGACGAACCCCATCTTCGTGTTCTGCGCCAAGCGCAGAATGCGCTCCTTCCGGACGAGCGCGGTGTTTACGCTGTACACCCTGATCCTCCTGGCGCTGTCGCTCTCCATGTCGCTTTCGGGCATCGGGCGCGGCTATGTGACCACCCAGATCATGCGCTCCGGCATCGAGGGCTATATCTGGCTGACGTTTTTGCAGTTCGCGCTGATCGTGCTGATCGCCCCCGCGATGACCGCGGGCGCGATCTCCGGCGAGCGGGAGCGGCAGACGCTGGATCTTCTGCTGGTCACGGATACCGGTTCCTTCAAGATCGTATTCGGAAAGCTGATGGACGCCTTTTTGTTCCTCGCGGTGCTGGTGCTCTCCTCCGCGCCGTTTCTGTCGCTGGTGTTCGTGACCGGCGGAATCGAGCCGGCCGAAGTTCTGCGCACGCTCCTGTTTCTGATCGTTTCGGCGTTCGCGGCGCTGTCGGTGGGCATTTTCAGCTCGGCGCTGTTCCGGCGCACGGCCACCGCCGCCGTGACCGCCTACCTGATCGTGTTTGCCATCGGCCTGGGCACGCTGCTGCCGCTCTTTTTCGGCACGGATGCCGCCATCCGGCGCCTCTCCCAGGACGCGGCGCTGATGCAGTCCATAACCCCCGATCAGGCAATGGCCCTCATCCCCAAGGTGACGCTGGTCAATCCGGCCATCGGCCTCGTTTCGCTGCTGGTGGATCAGACCGAGCTGATCCGGACCACCTTCAGCAACACCATCCCCTACGGCTACATCTATTACTCGCTGTTCCAGCAGATCCGCTTTGACCTCGTCTCGGACATCAACATGGCGCTGATGGCCGGGCTGGGCATCGTTTTCGCGCTGGCCTCCGCCATGCTGATCCGCCCGCGGGCCTTCAGGCTGCGCGGCAAGGCGAAGCAATGAAGGCCCTTGCCCGCGCGCTGAGGCCCGTGCGCCTGCGGGTGCGCCTTGTCCGCGCGTCCCGGGCGGCGGAGTACGCGCTTTTTGCCGCGACGGCCTTTATTCTGGGGCTTCGCATCGCCATGTTTTTCACGCCCGTCGAACGCCCGGGGACGCTGCTGGCACCGCTGCTGGCGCTGGCGGCGCTCGCCGTCGCCGCCGTCTTTCTCTGGCCGGTTTCAGGCCGCCGGGCTGCCCGGGCGGCGGACGGGGGCGGTCTCAAGCAGCGGGCGCTGACCGCGCTGGAGCATGGGGCCGATTCCTCCCCCATGGCGCAAATGCAGCGGGAGGACGCGCTTGCGGCCCTCGCGGCCCTCGACTTGGGACGCGCGCTGCCAATCCGGCCGAATCGCAGATGGCTGGCGGCCACGGCGTTTTTCATGCTGCTCTCCGGCGCGCTGGCCTTTTTCCCGAATCCGCAGCGCGCGGTGGTCGCGGAAAAACAGCTTCTGCGGGAGGCGCTTCACGAACAGGCGAAAAAAATTGAAACGGCGGCGGAAGCGCTGCCCGCCTCCGCCGACCCGGATCAGCAGGCCCGGCTGAAGAAACTGGCCGGGACGCTTTCCCAAGCGCTCAAGGCCAGTGAATCCGCGCGGGACGCGCTGCTGGCGCTGAACGAAGCCGACGACGCGATCCGCCGGATTGAGCGGCAGCAGACCCGGCGCGCCCTGGACGAGGCCGCCGAAGCGCTGGCGGCGGGCGGACTGGAGGCGCTTGGGCAGGCGCTGGAAGCGGGCGACGCCGGCCACCTGCAAAAGGCCGCGGAGGACCTGGCTTCGGGCGACGCGGATGCGGTGAACCGGGCGCTGTCCGCCGCCGCGGCCGCGGCGCCCTCGGGCAGCGCGCTCAAGACGGCGCTCCAAAACGCGGCCCAAGCCGCTCCGGGCCCGGCCCGGACGGCGGCACTGAGCCAGTTGGCCGCGGCCCTGTCCGCCACAACCTCCTCCGCGTCCGCCGGGCAGCTGCGCGCACTGGTCGCCTCGGCCAGGGCTGGGCTGGGCGGGAGCACCGCCGGAAAGGACGGCCTCGGCGCCGGTTCCGCCGCAGGCCAGGGCAGCGGCGCGGGCCAGGGCGGCGGCGCGGGCGCCGGCATGGGCTCCACCAACCGGGATGCGGGGTCAAAAGAGGGCAATGCCGGGCGGTCAAACGCCGGCGGAGGCGCGGGTGCGCCGATCGTCAGGACGGGCGCCTACGAATCCATCTACGACCCGACCCGGCTGGGCGACGGCGGAGAAATCAGCCATTCCGCCGGCCGCGTCGGCGACGGCGACGTGGCCCGCGCGGATCTCGCGCCGGGGCTGGGCACGGCGGACGGCATGGTGCCCTTCGCCCGGGGCGCGTATTCCTACGGCCAGGCGGCCGCCCAGGCCGCCGACCGGCCCGGGGTACCGGAGGATGTCCGGAAGATGGTGAGCGCGTATTTCGACGCGCTGATCGACGAAAGCGAGGGGTAGACTTGTCCGATACGGCTTCCAAAGAGCAGATTCTGGCCTTTCAGCAAAAAATCGAAGCGATCCGCGCGGAGGTCGCGCGGGAGATCGTGGGGCAGAAGGACGCGGTGGATCACCTCCTGATGGCGCTGGTGGCGGGCGGCAACGTGCTGCTGGAGGGGGTGCCGGGCCTGGGCAAGACGCGGCTCGTGCGCGCGCTGGCCAGCGCGGTGCGCCTGCCCTTTTCCCGCATCCAGTTCACGCCGGACCTGATGCCCGCCGACATCACCGGCACCAACATCGTCGAAAAGGGCGAGGCGGGCAACGTGTTCCGCTTCCAGAAGGGGCCGCTTTTCGCGCAGATCGTGCTGGCGGACGAAATCAACCGCGCCACGCCCAAGACGCAGTCGGCGCTGCTTGAGGCCATGCAGGAGCACGCGGTGACCGTGGCGGGAGAAACCCGGGCGCTGGCCGAACCCTATTTTGTGCTGGCGACCCAGAACCCGGTGGAGCAGGAGGGCACCTATCCGCTGCCCGAAGCGCAGCTGGACCGCTTTCTTTTCAAGGTGGTGGTGGGGTTCCCCAGCCTTGGCGAACTCCGGACCATTGTGGACATGACGGTGACAAAGGACGCCCGCTCCGCGCGGCCCGTGGCCTCCGGGGCGGACATCCTGCAGATGCGGCAGGTTGCCAGGCAGGTGCCGGTGGCATCGGCGGTGATGGATTACGCGCTTCGGCTGGTCATGGCCACCCATCCGGAATTGCCGGACAGCCCCGAAAAGGTGCGCCGCTACGCCCGGTTCGGCGCCAGCCCCCGGGCCGCGCAGGCGCTCATCGCCGCCGCGCGGGTGCGCGCGCTGATGGACGGGCGCTTCAACGCCGCCTTCGACGACGTGCGCGCGCTGGCGGGGCCCTGTCTTGCCCATCGGCTCGCGCTGGGCTTTGAAGGCGTGGCCGACGGCGAAACGGTGGATTCGCTGATTCAAGCCGCGCTGGAGGCCGCCGGGCCATGCTGAGCGAGGGCTTTCTCCGGCGGCTGGACGCGCTTCGCCTGGCGCTCGCGGACGCGGCCCGCGGCGCTTCCGGCGGCGCGCGGCGGTCAAAGCTTCTGGGCACCAGCGCGGAATTTTCCGACTTCCGGGAATACGCGCCGGGGGACGACATCCGCAGGATTGACTGGAACGCCTACGCCCGCTTTGACCGGTTGTTTTTGAAGCTGTTCACCGAGGAGCGGGAGACCACCCTGACGGTCCTGATGGATGCCAGCGGATCGATGGCGCCGGAGGGAAAATGGGAAACCGCGGTCAAGGCGGCGGAGGCGCTGGTATACCTGGCGCTCTCGGGCGGCGACCGGGCGCGGATCGTGCTGATGTCCGAAGGCCTCCGGGAGAGCGCCGTCTTTACGGGCCGTGCCGCCTTCCCCCGCGCGGCCGCGTTTCTCGCGGGCGCAAAACCGGAAGGCCGCCTGCTGCTTGGCCGCGCGCTGCCCAGGGTGCCCTTTCACGGCGGCAAGGGCGTGGCGGCGGTGATTTCCGACCTTTTGTCCGAGGACGGCTTTGACGCGGGGTTCGCCGCGCTCCGGTTTTACGGCCAGGCGCCGATGATCGCGCAGGTGCTGTCCGGCCCGGAGCTCTCCCCCGCCTTCGAGGGCGCGCTGCGGCTGCTCGATTCGGAGAACGGACGCGAGGTTCGCATTCAGGCGGGCACCGCCGCGTTTGGGGCCTACGCCCAAGCGCTTGAAGCGTTTCTTACCGACGTTTCCAGAACGGCCGCGAAGTACGCCGCGCCCCGGGCGCTTCTGAACGCCTCGGAGGATTTTGAGGAAACCGCGCTGAGCGCCCTTGTCAAAAGCGGCGTCGCGGTTCCATAATCGGAGCGTGCCATGCAGCTATTGAACCCCTCCGGCGCCTGGGCGCTCACATCCCTGGCGGCCATCGCGGCGCTGTACCTGCTCAAAAGGCGCTACGTGGACCAGGTGGTGCCCAGCACGCTGATCTGGCGGCGGGCGCTGAACGACCTGAGCGCCGACAGGCCCTTTCAAAAACTGAAAAAGAACCTGCTGCTCCTCTGCCAGCTTTTAATGGCGCTGCTGATTGCGCTTTCCCTGATGCGCCCGGCGCTTTCCGGCGGCGCCGGATCGGAGGCCGTATTCGTATTTGACGTGTCCGCCAGCATGGGCGCGATGGACGCAGGCCAAAGCCGCCTGGAAAGATCCGCGGAGGACGCCTGGGCCATCGCCGGGCGCATGGGCGCGGGCGCCAGAATCACGGTAATCACGGCGGGCCGGGAAGTGCGCCAGGTGCTGGCCCGCTCCGCCGATTTGGCCGAGCTCCGGCGCGCGCTGGACGCGCTCTCCCCCGAAACGGGCGGCGCAAAGGTCGCGGGCGCACTGTCGGTGGCCCGGGCGCTGTCCCGGGAGACCGAGGGCCTCGTCACCTACCTCTACTCCGATTCCCCCGCGCCCGAGGGCACCGGCGCGGTACTGCGCGCGCCGTTTTCCGGCGCGGACAACCGCGCGGTCGCATCGCTGGCGTTTGACGGTGCCCAGGCGCTTGCGCGCCTCGTCAACCACGGCGCGGCGTGCCGCCTGACGGTCGAATGCTACGCCGACGGCGCGCTGTGCGACGTGCGCAAGGCGGACCTGCCCGAAGGCGGGGACGTGGGCGTCCGGTTTCAGATTCCGGAGGGGGCGAGCCGGCTGATGGCGCGCATCGTGGAGGGTGACGCGCTGGCCGCCGACAACGCCTTCGAAGCGGCGTCGGCCCCGGAAGCGCGCAGGACCGTCGCGCTGGCGGGCGCGGACGATGTGTTTCTGGAAAAGGCGCTGTCCCTCCGGTCGGACGTGACGCTGGTGCGCGCCTCGGCCCGGGATGCGGTGGCGACGGGCGGCTTTTCGCTGTACGTGTTTGAAGGGGACATTCCCGAGGTATTGCCCGAGGGCGCGCCGCTGATTCTGATCGAATTTGCGGACGCGACGGCGCGGCCATCCAAAATGACGGCGGCGGACGGCGCGCTCGCCCGGCAGCTGACCGAAAACATGCCGCTGGACGGCCTGGCGGTCCGCGCCTACCGGGCGCTGGAGGGTGGCACGCCCATCCTCACGGCGGGCGGCGACGCGGTGCTCTCGGTTTACGAGGAGGACGGCCGCCGGGTGGCACGCCTCGGCTTTGACCCCCACGCGAGCAACCTGCCCGCCCGGATGGACTTTCCGGTGCTGATCGCCAACCTGCTGAACTGGCTCATGCCGGAGGACACCGGGGCGCCGGCGGTGCCGGGCAACATCCCGCCCGCGGAGAGCGACATCCGCCTTGTTCCCGACACCGAGCGCGCGCCCGCCGCCGCGACCGCGCCGGGCGCGGGGCGGGAGCTGACGGTCATCCCGCTCCTCCTCTTCTTTGCGATGCTCTTTGCGGAATGGGAGGTGCGCGCGCGTGGGCTTTGAATTTGCAAAACCGGTCTTTCTGGGGCTGATCCCGCTGGGCCTGGGCGCGCTGTGGCTGCTGGCGCGAAGGGGCGGCGTCCGGGGGCCGAAAAGGCTGCTGATGCTGGTCAACCGCGCGCTTCTGATCGCGCTGGTGGCGCTTTCGCTGGCCGCGCCCGGCGCGGTGTTTGAGTCCCGGGACAGCATGACCTGGGTCCTTTTCGACGCCTCCGATTCCACCAAAGGCATCGGGAGCGAAATGGATGCGGCGCTGAAAACGGCGCTCGCCACCGCGCCGGACGACATCCGGATTGGTGAAATCGCCTTTGCGCGCGGCGCCGGGGCGGTGACGCCGCCGTCCCTCGCCCGCGAGGCGGGACAGCCCGATCTGAGCCTCGCCAGGGACGACAGCCGCCTGTCGGAGGCGCTTTTACTGGCCTCCTCGCTGACGCCCGGCGCCGGACGCATCGCGGTTTTGAGCGACGGCCTGGTGGACGACGTTTCCGAACAGGCCGAGCTTCTGGCCGCGCGGGGCATCCCGGTGGACGTGATGGCCTTTGCCGCGCCCGACGCGCCCGACGCCCAGTTGACCAGCCTTGCGCTGCCCGGCTCGCTGCGGGAGGGCCAGTCGTTCCAGATCGGCCTGACGGTGGACACCACCCATGCCGCCGGCGCGACGCTGGCGCTCTACGAAAACGGCAAGGTGGTCGCCACCCGGGAAGTCACGCTGCGCAGGGGTGAAAACAACTTCTCCTTCCGGCAGACGGCGGGCGCGCCGGGTCTGGTCACCTACGAGGCGTACCTGGTGGCGGAGGGCGACGGGGAATCCCGCAACAACCGCCAGGCCGCCTACGCCCGCGTAGACGGCCGCGCCGCGGTGCTGATTGCCGAGGGAAGCGCCGGGGAGGGCGCGGCGCTCCGGGACATGCTCATTGCCGCCGCCTTCGACGTCCGGGCGGTATCACCCGCGCAGCTTCCGGCGTCCGCGGACGAATTGAGGCGCTATGACGCCGTCGCGCTGGTCAATGTGGATGCCGGCGACCTTTCGGACGCCCAGACCGCCGCGCTGGACGAAGCCGTCCGCACCTTCGGGCGGGGCCTCGTGGTCACCGGCGGCGACCGGAGCTACGCGCTGGGCGGGTACAGGGGCAGCGCGCTGGAAAGGATGCTGCCG
Organism: Christensenellales bacterium; assembly: GCA_040768845.1. Taxonomy (GTDB): domain Bacteria; phylum Bacillota; class Clostridia; order Christensenellales; family Aristaeellaceae; genus JAEZHK01. Next base: position 528,837 of record JAXGME010000002.1, read on the forward strand.
GTCACGATGGACGTACGGGGCCAGCTGGACATGCCGTCGCTGGCGCTCGTCCTGGCGATCGACAAATCCGGTTCCATGACCGAGGGCCGGTACGGCGTGACGCGGCTGGAACTGGCCAAGGAAGCCGCCATGCGCGCCTGCGAGGTGCTGACGGGCGAGGATTCCATCGGCGTGATCGCCTTTGATGACACCGCCAAGTGGGCGGTGCCGCTGAAAAAGGTGGAGGACATGCCGTCAATCCAGGCGATGATCGGCACCATCCGCCCGGGCGGCGGCACCGCCTTTGCCGGCGCGCTGAGCGAGGCCTACCGCGCGCTCTCGGAATCGGACGCCGCCCAAAAGCACGTGATCTTCCTCTCCGACGGCGAACCGGGGGACGGCGGGTTTCAGCCGATCGTCTCCGCCATGGCGCAGGAAGGCATCACGCTGACCAGCGTGGCCATCGGCTCCGGCGCGAACGCGGCGCTGCTTCAGGACCTGGCGGTCCTGGGCGAGGGCCGCGCCTATCAGGCGGGGGAATTTGACAGCCTGCCCAAGATCTTCGCCAAGGAGACCTTCATGGCCACCGGCCGCTACGTGCAGAACCGGGCGTTTACGCCGGTGGTGACCGAAAACAATTCCATGACCGCCTTTGACGGCCTTCCCCCGCTGACCGGCTACCTTTCGACCACCGCCCGGCCGCTGGCCCAGATCTCGCTGGTCAGCGACACCGACGAGCCGCTCCTGGCCGACTGGCGCTACGGCGCGGGCCGCGTTGCCGCCTGGACCAGCGACGCCTCGGGCGCGTGGACAGACGCCTTTCTCTCCTGGGACGATGCCGCGGCCTTTTTTGGCGGACTGGTTGCCTACGTGCTGCCCGACGCCCGCCACGAGGGCGCGCTTGACGCCCGGATTGACGACGGCGCGCTGCGCCTTCGCTACGAACCGGAGGACGCCGCGCCCGGTCAGGACCTGTCGGCGGAGGTATTTGCGCCCGGGGGCGAAGCCCAATCCGCCGCGCTTCGCGAAACCGCGCCCGGCGTTTACGAGGCGGAACTGCCCGCCCAGGACCAGGGCGCGTACGCCGTCACCGTGTCGCGGACGAAAGACGGCCAGGCGGCGCTCGTGGCTGAAGGCGGCGCGGTGGCCGCCTGGCCGGAGGAATACGATCTTCGGCTGCGCCGCGAGGAAGGAAAGCTCGAAGCCCTCGCCCAGGCGACCGGCGGTCGGGTGGTGACCGACGCCGCCCAGCTGCTCTCCGCCCGGAGCCGGCCCGCCCGAACGCGCCGGGACCTTTCAAGCGCACTTACGCTGGCGGCGCTGATTCTGTTCCTTCTGGATGCGGCGCTGAACCGGCTGCCCTGGGAGCGCGCGCTGGAGAATGTCCGCGCGCCGCGCCGCCGCCCGCGCGCAAAGAAGGCGTCCCGGACGGCGGAGCCGAAAACCGCCGCGCCGGCCGCCGCCCCGCAGGACACCGCCGCCCGGCTCCTGTCGGCGCAAAAGTCCAGAAAGCGCCTGTAAACCGACCCCAAAAGGCGATATGGGGCGCCGCCCGCGCGGGCGGCGCCCTTTTGCGCGCTCCGATGCCAAAAAACGGGAATATTACGGCGAAAGGATGGCGAAAAGCGGCAACCTTCGCGGCGGACAAACCGTCCGATACATGGGATAGGCACATCGCGGCGCCCACGCGCCGTTTCGGCGAAATCATCCATCCGTCGCAAAGGAGTGAAAGCATGACGGCCCTGCCGCTGATCATTCTGGCGATTGAAAACGATGGCGACCGCGCGTTTATGGAGAAGCTCTACCTGGACCACTACCGGCTGATGCGCGCGGCGGCGCGAAAGGTCCTGATGACCGGCGACGACGCGGACGACGTGGTGAACGAGGCGCTCATCCGGCTGATCGGCAAGATTTCCGTGCTGAAGGCGCTGGACTGCTACACGCTGCGCGCCTACGTTGTCTCTGCCGTCAGGAACACCGCCATCAACTGGATCGTGCGCCGCGACCGACGGGCCAAGCACGCGTTTCTGATGGACGACGAGGCGCTCTCGGGCCTTCCATCGGAGGACGAAGCGCCGGACGCGCCGCTGATGAAGCGGGAGGACGCGGAATCGGTCAAGCGCGCGATCCTGCGCCTTTCCGAGCGCGACCGGCTGGCGCTGACCATGAAGTACTTTGACGACCTCTCCGACGCCGAAATCGCGCGCGCCCTGGGCGTCGGCAAAAACAGCGTCCGACCCATGCTGATGCGCGCCAGACGGCGGATGCGGGAGGCGATCGGGGAGTGACCCCAGACAGGCGGGAGCTCATCGCGATGCAGGAGGAGATCCTGATCCGCATCGCGCTGATTGACATCGCGCGGGAGGCGGCGGACGCGTTGACGGCGGAGGAGTCCGCGCCCGATCCGCGCGCTTTAAGCGGCGTGGAGCGCGCCCTCAGAAAGCGGGCGCTTCTGCGCTTTGCGACGGGCACGCTGCCGAGGATTGCCCGCACCGCCGCGGCGGCGGCGCTGGTCTTTTATCTCGGGCTGACGACGGTGCTGGCGGTCAGCGCCGACGCCCGGGAGAAGTTTATGACGCTTTTCATCAACGTCACCCCCTATTACAGCGAGCTGAGCCTGGACCCCATCGAGCCCCACTACGTGACGGCCCCCGCGGGCTGGACGGAAAAGTACTACCCGGACGACATCCCCGAGGGCTGGAGGCTGGAGCGCATCGACGAAATCTTTTCCGGCGCGCTGTATCTGAACGCCGCCGGAGACAGGCGCCTCCGCTTCGGCGTGTACACCGAGGGCGCCGCCGTCAACATCAACACCGAGGGTGCCGAGATCAGCCACGTCAGCCTGAACGGCATTATGTCCATGGTGGCGGAAAACAAAAAAGAGGGCTTTACCTGGGTGACCTGGTCCACCGGCGACCGGATGATCGTCCTCTACCTGGACGGCGGCGCCGACGAGGCGCTGGACATCGCCGTCAGCGTGGGCGAGGTGGAAGGCTACCGGGAGCCGGCCAAATGACGCGCCCGGCCGCAGGAGGAAATCTATGTTTGACTTTGGCCCCTTCGGGGGCTCCGATCCCTTTTTCCCGTGGATGGAGGCCGTCGGGCCGATCCTGTTTTTTGTCGTATTCGCGGTCATCGCGGTCGTGATCGTCCGCGGCATCGTGCGGTGGTTCCGCAACAACGCGGCGCCGGTGCTGACCGTTCCGGCGCGGGTCGTCAACCTGCGGATGAAGGTCACCGGGGACGCGTTCATGAACGACGGGATCCTGCGGGATACCACCTCGACGAGTTATTACGCGACCTTTGAGGTGGAGAGCGGCGACCGGATGGAGCTTTCCGTCGACGGCAGGGCCTACGGGCTGCTCGCGCAGGGCGACATTGGCTCGCTCACCTTTCAGGGAACGCGTTACCTGGGCTTTCAGCGGCGCTGAGCGGCCGCCGTTTAGCGATCACCTCCCAAAAAAGAAAAGGACGGGCGCGGAAATGTTCACGCATTTCCGCGCCCGCCGCTGCGATCACGGCTCCGGCGTGGGCGTGGGTTCCGGGGCCGGGGTGGGTGTGGGCGCGGACGTGGGCGCGGGCGTGTTTGCGGCGGACGGTGCGTCCGCCGCAAACAGCTTCTCCAGCAGGCACACGGTGGCGACGCCGGTTTGCTTGACGCCGATCGCCTTCTGGAATGCCTTGACGCCGTTTCTGGTCTTCGACCGGAAGTGGCCGCCGATCTCGCCGTCATAGTACCCCAGCGCCTTGATCCGCTTTTGCAGCTCCTTGACGCGCGTGCCCGTATCCCCGTACTTCAGCTCAATAAAAGCCTTGCACTTGGGCGCGCCGGACGCAAAGAGCCTCTTTTGCAGCTTTTCGTTGGCCGCGCCCGTCTGTTTCACGCCGATGGCGCTCTGGAACTGCTTGACGGCCTCGGCCGTCCGCGAATCGTAGTTGCCGTCCCGCGCGCCCGCGTAGTAGCCCAGCTTGTACAGGCGCTCCTGCAGCTTTTTGACGCGGCTTCCGGAATTTCCCTTCTCCAGCCGCAGGTACTCGCTGTAAACGGGCGCGTTTTTTGCCGTCAGCGCCTTCAGCGTTTCCACAGAAGCCGCGCCGGTCTGCCCGAGGCCCGCCTTTTTCTGAAACAGGCGCACGGCCTCGGCGGTGCGGGCACCGTAGTCGCCGTCCACCGCGCCGGTGAGGTAGTTCAGCGCGTTCAGACGCGACTGAAGCGCCTCCACCCGGACGCCGTGACTGCCCCTGTCCAGCGCGACGTACGCGCGGTATTCAGGCGCGCCCTCCGCGAGAATCTGCGCCTTGAGCCCGGGCGTCACCACGCCGGTCTGATCCTGTCCCAGCGCGTCCTGGAAGTAGCGCACGGCCTGGTGGGTCTTGTAGCCGAACACCCCGTCCGCCGTGCCCGTCGGATAGCCCAAATCCGCCAACCGCTGCTGCACGCTTCGCACATTCTCGCCCTTCGAGCCGCGCGAGAGGTTCTGTTCGGGCTCCGCCGTGGGCTGGGCGGCCCCGACCTCGGCGGGCATCGAAACGGCCGCCACGACGGTCCGCTCTCCGGATTCCGAAGTGGTGTAAACCGTGACCCCGCCGTCCGCCAGCGCGATCTCCGGGTCCTTCGGCGCGGCGTCCTCCAGGTCCAGCGGCAGGAGCAGCATCTGCCCCGTGGCCGCGTCCAGCGCAATCAGCTGCGGCGCGCCGGGAAGGAACAGAAAGTAGATCGTCCCTGTTTCCGCGTCGTATACGGCATTCGAGGCCAGGTCGCTCACCCGCTGAACCGCCCCGTCCCTGTAAACCCAGAGCGAATTCACCGCCTCCGCGGCCCCGGCTTCCGGGCCCTGCGTGAAGTACACGGCGGCGTCCGTTTCCGCCACGATGGATTGAACGTTTTCCCCGATCCCGGCGGGCTCGCCGTCCGGCAGCATCAGCCGGCCCTCCGGCCCGATGGCCGCGCCCGTCTCGCCCAGCGATGACGGCGCCAGCAGCATCAGCCCCGCAATGAGCATCGCCATTATCCGTTTCAAAATGATCCCTCCTCGATCCTCTTCGCCGCCCCAAACCGTTCGGACAGGACGGCAAGAGCGCGCCGCATTTCGGCGCTTCATCTATATAGACAGCGCCGGGCCCGCCGCGTAGCAGCATGGATCGGTCCGGAAGAAAAAAGGAAGGCGGTCAGGACGGACTGGCGCCGTCCTCCGGCGCGGCCCCGCAGCCCGGTTCCACGCCGGGGGCGCCGCCCCGGTCCTCCGCGATGTGGTACACGCGCCGCACGTCCTCGATGACGTGCTTCAGGTGGGCGCACATGGCCTTCCGGGCCCGGTCGCCGTCGCGGCTGCGGATCGCGTCGAGGATTTCAAAGTGCGCCGTCACCTGGGCGTCGCGCTCCGCCTCGCCGGCCCGGGAAAACTCGACGTAGGCATTGTTGTCCGTGAGCAGCAGCTCCAGAATCTTGCTGAGCGTCTGGTTTTGGGATACGGCGGCGATGGAGAGGTGAAAATTGAGGTCCTCCCGGTTGGCCGCCTTCCCCTGGAACAGCAGGTAGCGGTGGCCGAAGGCATAGTTTTCCAGCACGGTAAGCTCCTCCTGCGTGGCCCGCAGGGCCGCCACCGCGGCGCAGCCCGGCTCCAGCATCTCGCGGATGCGCATGACCTCGATCAGCCGCTCTTTGTCGCCGTCAAAGGAAATGTTGACCAGATCCCGGGCAAGCCGCCTTTTCACATCAGACGCGCTGTGCTCCCGCAGCCGCCGCAGCCCCTCGGGCGTGAGCTTTCTGCCCTTGTTGCTGACGGGCTCGATCAGCCCGTCCTCCTCCATCCGCCTGAGCACCCTGCCGACGGTGGCCTGGGAGGCGTCCGTCGCCTCCGACAGCGCCTTGGCCCCCGCCGGAACGCCCGCGCTCTGGAGCGCCTGAAGGATCTCGATCGTCATGTCCTGTCCGCGCACAAAACGCACCTCTGTTTCATCCGTAAATTCATGGTTGACGCCGCCGCTTTTCTGTGGTATCATACCCACAATAGATCATATAAGATCATGCATTAATCATAATTGATCAATCAAACCTTGTCAAGCGTTTTTGACGCAAAATGCCCGACGACGATGGCGCGGCACCCGAAAAGCACGACACCAGCGATAATCCCCGAAAACAGGCGCTTCTCCCGCCGAAGGCGGCCGGAGGAGAGGCCGGTTTTTCGAACGATCCCATCCGGCGAGGCGCCCCAAGAGGGGGAAGGAGGAAGCGGCTTGTCGCACCAGATCATGTTTGACCGACCTTCAATGCGCTATGACGAAGGGCTGCCCCTTGGAAACGGGCGGCTGGGCGCCATGGTACTGGGGGGCGTCCGGGAGAAGTTCATCCATCTGAACGAGGAGACCGCCTGGTACGGCGGTCCCCGGGACCGGGTCAACCCGGACGCGGCGGCGCGCATGCCGGAAATCCGGCGCCTGATGCGCGCGGGGCGCGTCCGCGAGGCGGAGCGCCTGGCGGTGCTGGCGCTGACCGGCACGCCGGAGAGCCAGCGCCACTTTACCACGCTGGGGCTGGCCGTGCTGGACTTTTTTGACCACGACGACGCCCGCGCCTCGGACTACCGCCACACCCTTGACTTTCGCACCGCCACCGCGACGCAGGAATACGCGCTGGACGGCGTGCGGTACCGGACGGAGGTGTTCGTCAGCATCCCCCACCGGGTGGCGGCGGTCCGGATTGAGGCGGACGCGCCGGTGCTCAACTTTTTTGCCGGCGTCGAACGGGGCGAGCGGGTGGGGCAGTTCAGCTACGGCACCCACGAGGATACCGCGCGGAAGATCGCCGGCGGCGTTCTGATCGAGGGCAGCCTGGGCGGTCGGAAAGGGCTGGGCTTTGCGGTGGCCCTGGCGGGCCGCGCCGACGGGGAGTGCCTTGTGATTGGGGACAAGCTGGCGGTCAGAAACGCCCGCTCGGCGGAAATCTACATCGCGGGCGGCACCGGCTTTGAGGGCGGCAACCCGGCAGAGGCGTGCGAGGCGTCCCTGGCCGCGGCCCTCGGCGCGGGGTACGACGCCGTGCGGGCGGCGCACCTGCGGGCGTGGACGCCGCTGTACGATCTGGCGGAGATCCGGCTGGAGGGCGCGCAGCCGCTGCCGCCGATGAACCGGCTCTTTGACGCGCTGCGCTCGGGCGAGGCGCCGGAGAAGGCCCTGGGCCTGTCCCTCCGGGCGCTGGATGACCATCTGGCGCTGCTCCTTTTCCACTTCGGGCGGTACGCGCTTCTCAGCGCGGGATACGAAAGCCGTCTGCCCGCGGCGCTGCAGGGGCTCTGGTGCCGGGATCTTCTCTCCATCTGGGACGGAAAGTACACCACCAACATCAACCTGCAGATGAACTACTGGCCGGTGGACAGCGCCAACCTGCCGGGCTGCTTTGAGAGCTACTTCCGCCTGATCCGGCGCATCCGCGAAAGCGGGACGGACACCGCCCGCCGCATGTACGGCTGCCGGGGCTTCGTCCTTCACAACAACACCGACCTGTGGGCGGACACCGCCGTGCAGGACGCGGGCGTCCACTGCTCCTACTGGTTCTCCGGCGGCTTCTGGGTGGCGGCGGATCTGTGGGAGCACTACCTGTACACCCGGGACGGGGACTACCTGCGCCGGGCGTGGCCGGTCATCCGGGACGCGGCGCTCTTCGCCCTCGATTTTCTGGAGGAGGACGAAGAAGGCCGCCTGGTGATGGGCGTGACCACCTCCCCCGAGAATTCCTACCTGGACGCGGGGGGCCGCCGGGCTTCCTTCTGCCGGATGACCGCCATGGATTCCCAGCTGATCGAACTGAATTTCTCCAACTGCCTCGAGGCCCTGCGCCTGATGCCGGACGCGCCCTGCCCCGCGGACTTTGCCGGGCGGCTCCGCGACGCCCGCGCGCGGCTCTACCCCACCCAGGTGGGCGCGGACGGCGCGGTGCTGGAGTGGGGCGAGCCCCGCCCCGAGGCCGAGCCCGCCCATCGCCACCAGTCCCACCTGATCGGGGCTTACCCTTACGCGCTGATCACCCGGCGCACGCCGGCGCTTTTCGCCGCGGTGGAGGCGGCGCTGGACAAGCGGCGGCGCGCGGGCGGCTGCAATACCGGCTGGAGCCGCGCCTGGGCCGGCGGGCTCTACGCCCGGATGGGCCGAGGCGACGACGCCCGGGACATGGTGGGCGGCATGGCGCGCCTGTCCGGGCAGCCCAACCTCTTCAGCTGCTGCAACATCGGCCGGGTCCCCAAGCTGATGGAGGACGCCATGCCCATGCAGCTTGACGGCAACCTGGGCGCGGTGCAGGCGGTGGTGGAAATGCTGCTGGCCAGCCACGGCGGCGAAATCCGCCTCTTGCCCGCGCTGCCCGCCTCCTGGCGGGATGGCGAATTCCGGGGACTGGTGGCCCGCGGAAACGTGGAGATTGACGCCCGTTGGCAGGGCGGCGCGCTGACCTTGGCGCGGCTTACGCCCCGGGTGGACGGCGAGATCCGCCTCGCGGGCATGGCGGGCTTTGCGCTCTCCGGCGGGGACGCCCGGGCGGAGGCCGGCGGGGACACCATCATCCTGATGGCAAAGGCCGGCCAGACCTATCAGATTGCGAGGGGTACTGCATGATCCGGTATGTGATCAAGCGGCTTTTGATGATGCTGGCGACGCTCTTTGTCATCATCACCGCCACGTTCTTTCTGATGCGCGCCATTCCCGGCGGGCCGTTCTCCTTTGACCGGGTGCTGCCGCCGAACGTCGAGGCGGCACTGAACGCCAAGTACCACCTGGACCAGCCGCTGATGAAGCAGTACCTGGATTACCTGGGCGGCGTACTGCGCTTTGACTTCGGCCCCAGCTTCGTCTACTTCGGCCAGACCATCAACGAGATGATCGAGGCGGGCTGGCCGCCCTCCGCCGTCATCGGCGTGTGGGCGACGGTCCTGATTCTGGTGCTGGGGGTGCCGCTGGGCATCATATCGGCGCTGAAGCGCAACACCCTCTCCGACCGGGTGATCATGGTGATCTCCACCGTGGGCATCATCGTGCCCTCCTTCGTATTGGCGACGTTCCTTTTGTACTTTTTCTCCGTGCGGCTGAAGGTGCTGCCGGCCTTTGGCAACGACACCTGGAAGGGCTACGTGCTGCCGGTAATATGCCTTGCGGTGGGGTCGGTCTGCGCCATCGCGCGGCTGACCCGCTCCAGCATGCTGGACACCCTCTCGCAGGACTACGTGCGCACCGCCAGGTCAAAGGGGCTGTCGCCGGGGCGCATCCTGCGGGTGCACGTACTGCGCAATTCGCTGATTCCGGTGGTTACGTCGCTGGGGATGACCTTCGCTGCGCTTTTGACAGGCACCTTTGTCATCGAAAAGATCTTTGCGATTCCGGGGCTCGGGCGCTATTTTGTGGACTCGATCTCAAACCGCGACTACACCACCGTCATGGGCCTTACGATTCTCTCCTCGGTGATCATGGTGGTCATGTCCTTCCTGATCGACGTGATCTACGTGGTGATCGACCCGCGCATCAAGCTCTATGACAAATAGGAGGCGGCCGTGAGCAGCATTGATTTCAGCCCGCTGGCCCGGAGCGCAAAGCGCGCCGAGGATACCGGCTCGGAGATTTCCTACCTGGAGGATGTCCTTCGCCGGTTCCGCCAGAATAAGCTGGCGGTGGCCTCGGTGTTTGTGATCCTTCTGATCCTCGCGGCGTCCTTTTTCGGCCCGGCGCTGACGGGCAAGGGGTATGACGCGCAGCAGCTCAACCTGCGCAACATGCCGCCCCGGATCGAGATCCTGACCGCGGCGGACGGCACGCGCTTCTACGTGCATCCGGAGCTTCGCGTGTTTCTGGCGGATGAGCGCGGCTTGGTGGGCGAGGCGCTGGAGCCTTCCAAAAAAGAGCTGGCGAAGAAGCGGTACGACTATACGGTGAACGGCCGGGCCTATCAGCTGACCTTCGGCGGCGACGGCCTGAAGTTTCTCGATGAAAACGGCGATCCCCTCCCCGGGCGCGAAACCGTGTGGAACCAGAATTACCGCCTGGGCACGGATTCCGTGGGCCGCGACATCCTGACGCGCCTGCTCTACGGCGGGCGGATATCGCTCCTGGTGGCGTTCGTCACGTCGTTTTTCACGCTGGCCATCGGCGTGATCTACGGCGGTATCTCCGGCTACTACGGGGGCAATGTGGACATCGTGATGATGCGCATTGTGGAGATCCTGATGGCCATCCCCTCCACCATCTACGTGATCCTCCTGATGGTGTATTTTGGCCAGGGCATCACCAACATCCTGATCGCAATGGCGGCCACCTCGTGGCTGGGCATGGCGCGGCTGGTGCGGGCGCAGGTGCTGTCGCTGAAGGAGCAGGAATTTGTGCTGGCGGCCCGGTGCGCGGGGGTAAAGCCGCTGGCCATCATTGTAAAGCATCTTTTGCCCAACTGCATCGGGCCGATCATCGTATCGGCGACGCTGTCCATCCCGGGCGCCATCGCCACCGAGGCGTTCATGAGCTTCATCGGCCTGGGCGTCGCGCCGCCGATGCCCTCCTGGGGCATTCTGAGCAACGAGGGCATCGGCGCCATCCGCTCCGCGCCCTACCAGATCCTGTTGCCCTCCATCGCCATCAGTCTGACCATGTTTTCCTTCAATTTTATGGGCGACGGCCTCCGGGACGCGCTCGATCCCCGGCAGCGCAAGTGAGAGGAGGGCGTACCATGGCCTCAAGCGGACCCCTCATGGAAATCAAAAACCTGGAGACGTCCTTTTTCACCTTTTCGGGGGAAGTGAAGGCCGTCCGCGACGTGAGCCTCGCCGTCGGGCGCGGCGAAATTCTGGGGATCGTGGGCGAGTCCGGCTCCGGCAAGAGCGTGACGGCGCTGTCCGTCACCCGCCTTTTGCCCGAAAACGGGCGTGTGACCGGCGGAGAGGTGCTCTTTGAGGGCGAGGACCTTCTGAAAAAGGACGAAAAGGCCATGCGCCGCATCCTGAACGGCGGCATTTCCATGATCTTCCAGGACCCGATGACCTCCCTCAACCCCACGCTGCGGGTGGGCACCCAGATTGCCGAGCGCATCCTGGCCTTCGGCCGGGGCGTATCCAGGGACGAAGCGTGGCGCCGGGCGGTGGAACTGCTGCGGCAGGTGAAGATCCCCGAACCGGAAAAGCGCGTCCACGCCTATCCCTTTGAGATGTCCGGCGGCATGCGGCAGCGGGTGATGATCGCCGCGGCCATTTCCACAAACCCGCGGCTTTTGATCGCGGACGAGCCCACCACCGCGCTGGACGTGACGATCCAGAACCAGATTCTGCGGCTGCTCCGCGGCCTCCGGGACCAGATCGACTCCTCAATCCTGCTCATCACCCACGATTTGGGCGTGGTGGCGGAAACCTGTCAGCGGGTGGCCGTCATGTACGGCGGCAAGCTGATGGAGGAGGGGCTGGTGGGCGAAATCTTCTACGAAACCGCCCACCCCTACACCGCGGGGCTGAAAAAGTCGCTCCCCCGGGTGGACCAGAAGCGCGACGAGGCGCTGTTCTCCATCGCGGGTTCGCCGCCCAGCCTTCTCAACCCACCGGCGGGCTGCCCCTTCGCGGCGCGCTGCGCGCGCGCCATGCGCGTGTGCGACGAGGCGCTTCCGCCCGTGTACCACCTGACGCCCACCCATCGGGCGATGTGCTGGCTGCACCACCCGGATTGCCCCGGAAAGGGGGAGCCGCTGGCATGACGCGGGACGAGCTGGTCCGGGTGACGGACCTCAAAAAGTACTTTACCTCCGGCAGCAGGCTGATGCGCAACCTGGAGACGGTGCGGGCCGTGGACGGCGTATCCTTTTCCATCGCCCGGGGCGAAACCTTCGGGCTGGTGGGCGAATCCGGCTGCGGCAAGTCCACCGCGGCCCGCGCGGTCATCCGGCTCTACGAACCGGATGGAGGCGAGATCCGCCTGGACGGCGCGGACATCACCCACCTTTCGGAACGGGCGCTTTCGCCCTTCCGCACCCGGATGCAGATGATCTTCCAGGACCCGTACGCCTCGCTGAACCCCCGGATGGACGTGCGCCGCATCGTCCAGGAGCCGCTAATGGCGTCGGGCCGCTGCGACCGGCGGGAGGCGGCGGAGCGCGCCGCGCGGCTGATTGAGCTGGTGGGGCTGGACAGGAGCCATCTGGGCAAGTATCCCCACGAGTTCTCCGGCGGCCAGCGCCAGCGCATCGGCATCGCCCGGGCGTTGATCACGGACCCTGAGTTCGTGCTGTGCGACGAACCCATATCCGCGCTGGACGTGTCCATCCAGGCGCAGGTGGTCAACATGCTCCGGGACCTGCAACAGAAGCTGGGGCTGACGTACCTGTTCATCGCCCACGACCTGGCGATGGTCCGGTACATCTCCGACCGCATGGGCGTGATGTACCTGGGCCGCCTGGTGGAAACCGCCCCCAGCGCGGAAATCTACCGCCGCCCGCTGCACCCCTACACCCAGGGGCTGATGAGCGCGATCCCGCTGGCCGACCCCGAGCAGGCCGCCCGCAAAAAGGAGATCGCCATGGAAGGCGAGATCCCCAGCCCGCTGCACCCGCCCGAGGGCTGCCGCTTCCACACCCGCTGCCCCTACGCGACGCCCCGGTGCCGGGCGGAATCGCCGGCGCTGCGCGAGGTCGGCCCCGGCCACATGGCCGCCTGCCATCTGATCTGATTTTCGTTTTCCGGACGGCCTCCGGAGAAAACCTGGAAAGGGAGAGAAGAACATGAAGAAAGCCTTCGCTCTGATCCTGGCCATCGCCCTCGCACTGGGCATGGTACCCGCCGGTGTGGCGCTGGCGGAGTCCGCCGGCACGGCCTCCTTCCATTGGGGCTTCCTCGACGAACCTCCGGGAATTGACCCGGGCATCTCCCAGGGCGGCACCCAGTCCACCCTCTACGCGGCGCTTTTCGAGGGCCTGGTCACCTCGGACGAGGCCGGCAACGTGGTGCCCGCCGCGGCGGAAAGCTGGGACGTCAGCGACGACAAAACGGTCTACACCTTCCACCTGCGCGACGGCCTCAAGTGGTCGGACGGCCAGAGCCTCACCGCGAAGGACTTCGAATACGCCTGGCTGCGGGTGCTGAAGCCGGAGACGGCCTCCACCTACAGCTGGTTTGTCGAGATGTTCCTGAAAAACGGCGGCGCCTTCGCCAAGGGCGAGGTGGGCGCGGAGGAAGTGGGCGTCAAGGCCCTGGACGACAGGACGCTGGAAGTCACCCTCAACATGCCCGCCGCCTACTTCCTGCAGGCCCTGCTGCAGGGCTGCTGGCTGCCCGTCCGGCAGGACGTGGTGGAGGCCGATCCTGAGAAGTGGGTCTTCAGCGCCGACACCTTCATCTCCAACGGCCCCTTCAAGTTCACCGAGTACAAGATCGGCGCCTACATCACCGCCGTGAAGAATGAGAATTACTGGGACGCGGCCAATGTGAAGCTGGACGAAGTCAAGTTCTCCTTCATCGTCGAGCCCAACACCGCCTACGCGGCCTTTGAGGCCGGCTCGGTGGACGGCATCGCCGGCGTGCCCGCGGCGGAATTTGTCAACATCCTCTCCAGCGACAACCGGCTCTACGTCTACGACAAACTGGCCTTCAATTTCCTCCGGCTCAACACCGCCAGCGAGGGCCTTGACAACCAGAAGGTGCGCCGCGCCATCAGCCTGGCCTTTGACCGCAAGAGCTATCTGGACGGCCTGGGCGACGTGACCTCCACCCCCGCGCTGGGCAGCGTGCCCGGCGGCCTGGTGCTGGACGGCAAGGACTTCCGCGCGGCCTCCGGCGACAACGGCCTCGCAGACACCGCCAAGCTGGAGGAGGCCCGGGCGCTCCTGGCCGAGGCCGGCTTCCCCGAGGGCAAGGGCCTGCCCGTGTACCGGCTGCACTGCGCCCAGTCCGCGGTGAAAAATGCCGAGATCCTGCAGCAGATGCTCAAGACCAGCCTGGGCATTGAAACCCAGATCAAGCCCGTGGACGCCAAGCTCAACTTCCCCATGATGGTGGACGGCGAGTATGACATCGCCTTTGGCGGCTGGGGCGGCGATTACGTGCACCCGATGACGTTCCTGGAGCTTTTCACCTCCACCGCCTACGACAACTGCACCCGCTGGGGCAACCCGGACTACGATGCGCTGATCGAAGCCGCCCGCGCCGAAACCGACGAAGCCAAGGCGCTGGAGGACATGATCGAGGCCGAGCACATCCTCATCGAGGAGAGCCCCATCGTGCCCGTTTCGTTCCCGGCCGGCTCCATCATGATGCAGGATTCCGTAAAGGACTGGTTCATCTCCGCCAGCGGTACGCTCTACATCAAGGGCGTCAGCATCGAAAAATAACCCCCATCCGGAGCGCGGGGGCGGCGTGCCGCCCCCGCGCCGCGGGCGTTCGGAAGGAAACGGAAGGGCGGTGGACCCATGCGGGACGAGCGGCTTGGGCGCCTGGCGCGGCAGCTGGTGAACCGTTCGGTGGCGCTTCAGAAGGGCGAGCATCTGCTCGTCAGCTCAACCGGCGCGGAAAACCCGCTGGTTGTGGAGATTATCCGCTGCGCCTACGAGGCGGGCGGCTATCCCCACCTGGACATCCAGAACCACGCGCTGAAAAAGGAAGTGCTGCTCGGTTACGACGAGGAGGCGGCGCGGGTGGACGCGGCGTGGGAGGCGACCCGCATGGAGGGGATGGACGCCTCCATCAGCGTGGTGACCACCGACAATCCCATGGAGATGGGCGAGGTGCCCCGCGAAAAGCTGGCGCTCTACGCACGTCTCGTGGGCCATCCGGTCAACCGCCGGCGGCGCGAGGGACGGGTGCGCTGGTGCGTGGCGCTCTACCCCACGCCCTTTTACGCCTTTTCCGCGGGCATGTCCCTCCGCCGGTTTGAGGACTACTATTTCGACGTGTGCTGCCTGGACTACACGCGCCTGGGCGGGGCAATGGACCGCCTCCGGGCGCTGATGGAACGCACGGAACAGGTTCGCATCCTTCGCGAGGGCACCGACCTTTGCTTCTCGATCCGCGGCGTGCCCAAGGCGTGCTCCAAGGGCGAGCGCAACGTGCCCGACGGCGAGGTCTACACCGCGCCCGTCCGGGCTTCGGTCAACGGCACCATCGCCTTTAACGTGCCCTCCATCTTTCAGGGCGTGCGCTTCGAGGGGGTGCGCCTCCGGTTTGAAAACGGCCGGGTGGCGTGGGCGGAGTCCAGCCGTCCGGAGGCGCTGAACCGGATTCTGGATACCGATTCGGGCGCGCGCTTTGTCGGCGAATTCGCCTTTGGCGTAAACCCGCGGCTTTTGACGCCCATCGGGCAGACGCTCTTTGACGAGAAGATCGCCGGCAGCGTCCACCTGGCGCTGGGCCACGCGCTGGACCTCACCGATAACGGCAACCGCTCCGCCATCCATTGGGACCTGGTGGCCATTCTGCGCCCGGATTTCGGCGGCGGTGAAGTGTACTTTGACGGCGCGCTGATCCAGAAGGACGGCCGCTTTCTGCCCGGAGAACTCGAGGATCTGAACCCTTCAGTTTTGTAAAAAGGGGAAGAATCGACATGCATACGATCGATACGGTATACTGCGCGGCCATTACCCCGATGAATTACGACCAGTCCGTGGACCTGGCCGGGCTCGTCCGGAACATCCGCTGGTACCGCGAGCAGGGGCTCGGAGGGGTGCTCGTCTGCGGGGGCACGGGCGAATTCGTCAGCCTGACCTTTGAGGAACGCCAGGCGGTGGTGGCGGCGGCCGCGCGGGAGATCGCCGGGCAATGCGGCTTCATGGTGGGCTGCGCCGCGGAAACGACCCGGGAGGCCGTGCTGCACGCGCAGCATGCGCAGGTGTGCGGCGCGGACGGGCTTTTGTTGATCGCCCCCTACTACTTCAAACCCTCGAAGGACGAGCTCGCCGCCCACATGCGCGCGGTGGCGCGGGCGGTATCCATCCCCGTGGTGCTGTACAACAACCCCGGCGCCTGCGGCAGCGACCTGACGCCGGAGATCATCGCGGACCTTGCCGCCGGGCCCAACATCGCCGGCGTGAAGGAAGCCACCGGCGACCTGCGGCGGGTGGACGAGATTCGCCGCCTTTGTCCGGAGGATTTCCGCGTGGTGTGCGGCTGCGACTATTTGGCCTGCGATATTCTGGAAAAGGGCGGTGCCGGCTGGATCTCCATCACCGCCAACGCGCTGCCCGGCCCGTCCCAGCACCTCTTTGACCGCGCGCGCTCCGGTGACCACGCCGCCGCGCGGCGCGTCATGGAGCGGTATCTGCCCCTCTACACCGTCTGCGAGCAGCCCTACAAGGCCATCCAGACCGTCAAGTTCATGATGGAGGCGCTGGGCTGCGCCAGCGGCCCCAGCCGCCTGCCCCGCCAGCCGCTGACGGAAGGCGAAAAGGCCGGCGTGCTGGCGATGATGCGAGAAGCGGGCCTTCCGGCCTGACGGGAGGAATCATCCATGACGAGCCATTCCCCCGGCCTTTTTACCGATGTGATCGGCCCGGTGATGCGCGGCCCCTCCAGTTCCCACGTGGCGGCGGCACACCGGATCGGCAGCATCGTGCGGCAGTCGCTCGCGGACGCACCCGCGGGCGCGGTGGTGGACTTTGACACCGCCGGGTCCCTCGCCAAAACCCATCGGGGTCACGGAACGGACTTTGGCTTTGCCGGCGGTCTGCTGGGCATCCCGCTGACGGACCCCCGGGTGGCGGACGCCTGCGCCGTCGCGGCGCGGGACGGCGTGGACATCCGCTTCCGGGTGCTGGACTACGGCGCGGCGCACCCCAGCCACTATCGGATCGAGGCCCGGGACGGCCGGGGCGCGATCCGCCGCTGGGACGCGGTGTCCACCGGCGGCGGCATGATCGAAATGCTCCGGCTGAACGGCCATCCGGTATCCGTCAACGGCGCCTTTTACGAGGTACTGGCCTTTCTGCCGGAGGGCCCGGCGCGGGCCCGCGCCGCGGCCCTCCTGAGCGGCGAGATCGCGTCGGCGGACGCGGCGCTCGTCCAGATCCGTCTTTTTGGCCCGCCGGAGGCCGGGGCGCTGGAGTCGGTCCGCCGCCTCCCCGGCGCGGCCGACGTGATCGTCCTTTCGCCGGTGCTGCCCGCGCCCACGGCGCCGGGGGCCCGCGTGCCCTTTGACACCGCCGAGGCGCTCCTCGCCTACGCCCGGACGGCGGGCCGCCCGCTCTCCGGCTGCGCGCTGGCCTACGAAAGCGCCCGGAGCGGCCTGACGGAGGATGCCGTCCGCGAGAAGATGGCCGAGCTGGTGGGCATCATGCGCGGCGGAATCCGCCGGGGCCTCCGGGGGACCGATTGGGCCGACCGCATTCTGGGCCCTCAGGCCACCCTCTACGAGGCGGGCAGGAGCGCCGGCGCACTGGCGCCGCTGGGCGCACTGGACACCGTGATTCCCTACATCACCGCCCTGATGGAGGCCAAGAGCGCCCTGGAGGTGATCGTGGCCGCGCCCACGGTGGGCGCCTGCGGCTGCCTGCCCGGCACGGTGCTGGGCGTGGCCGACGCGGCGAATCTGACGGACGGGGACGCGGTGCGCGGCATGCTGGCGGCGGGCGCGGTGGGCGTTTTGATCGCGGCGGGGGCGACTTTTTCCGCCGAGATCGCCGGCTGTCAGGCCGAGTGCGGCGCGGGCTCCTCAATGGCGGCCGCCGGCGTGGCGGAAATGCTGGGCGCGGGCGCAAAGACCTGTCTGGACGCCGCGTCCATCGCGCTGCAGAACATCACCGGCCTCGCCTGCGATCCGGTGGCCGACCGCACGGAGGTGCCCTGCCTGGGCAAGAACGTGATGGGCGGCGCCAACGCGCTGGCCAGCGCCAACATGGCGCTGGCGGGCTATGACCGGGTGATCCCGCTGGACGAAACCATCCGCGCCATGGCCCGGACGGGCGAACTGATGCCGCCGCAGCTGCGCTGCACGCTGGGCGGGCTGGGCGACACCCCCACGGCCCGCGCCATTTACCGGCGGCTGAACGGAACCGATCAAGAAGGAGGCGCATCCGATGCGAACCCATGAAGAATATATAGCCCTCGCCCGCACGGTGTCCGGCCCCACGGGCGCGTTCATTGACGGGGCGTTTGCGCCCTCCGCCTCGGGCGATACGTTTGTGACTGTGAACCCCGCCAACGGTGCCCCCATTGCGGAGGTGGCGCTCTGCGCCGAGGCGGACGTCAACCGCGCCGTGGCGGCCGCGCGCCGCGCCTTTGAGGACGGGCGCTGGCGCAAAATGCATCCGGCGGAGCGCAAGGCGCGGCTTTGCCGCCTCGCGGAGCTGATCGAGGCCTGCGGCGACGAGCTGGCGGTGCTGGAATCCATGGACAGCGGCAAGCCCATCCGCGACACCGCGGGGCTGGATGTGCCCGAAACCGCCGCCTGCTTTCGCTGGCACGGCGAGGCCGCGGACAAGCTGGAGGACGCGGTGACCGCCACCGGCCCCGACGTGGTCAGCCTGACGGTGCGGGAACCCATCGGCGTGGTGGCGGCGGTGCTGCCGTGGAATTTTCCGCTGCAGATGGCCGCCTGGAAGCTGGCGCCCATTCTGGCCACGGGCAACAGCGTGGTGGCCAAGCCCGCGAAGCTGACGTCGCTGACGCTGCTGAAGCTCGCGGCGCTGACCCTCGAAGCCGGCATTCCGGAGGGCGTGGTGAACGTGGTGCCCGGGGACGGGCGCGTGGTGGGATCGACGCTGGCGCTGCACCCGGACGTGGACATGATCACCTTCACCGGCTCCACGGAGGTGGGCCGGCAGCTGCTGGCGCAGTCGGGCGCGTCCAATCTGAAGCGGGTGCTGCTGGAACTGGGCGGAAAAAATCCCTGTGTGGTCATGCCGGACGTGGCGGACCTTTCCACCGCCGCGGAGCAGATCGTCTCCGCCGCCCTTTGGAACATGGGCGAAAACTGCACCGCCAATTCCAGGATTCTGGCGCACCGGGACATCAAGGACAGGCTCCTGGAGGCGCTTCTGGCCGAGGTGGCGCGCTGGAAGGCGGGCGATCCGCTGAACCCGGAGAACCGCCACGGCGCGATGATCGAGGAAAGGCACCTGAAAAGGGTGCTGGGTTACGTCAAAACCGGCGTGGAGGAGGGGGCGGGGCTGGTCTACGGCGGGCACCGCATCCTCGAGGAGACCGGCGGATTCTTTATGAAGCCCGCGGTGTTTGACGATGTGACGAGCGAAATGACCCTCTATCGGGAGGAGATCTTCGGGCCGGTCTTCGGCGTCAGCACCTTTGACACGCCGGAGGAGGCCATCCAAATGGCCAACGACACGCCCTACGGCCTGCAGGCCAGCGTATGGTCCGGCGATGTGAACGCCGTGCACCGGCTGAGCCGCGGCATCCGCGCGGGCACCATATCGGTCAACTGCTATTCGGAGGGCGACATCGGCACCCCCTTTGGCGGGTTCAAGCAGTCGGGTTTCTTCGGCCGCGACAAGTCCCTGTGGGCCAACCGGCAGTACACCGAGCTCAAGACCATCTGGACGCAGATCCGCTGAAACGCGGGGCCCCCCGAAGGCAAGCCTTCGGGGGGCCTCCATGTCCCGGGCGCCATCAGATCTCCAGCGGGAAGCGCACGATGGCGTGGTCGCGGGTGGAGCGGTAGATGGCCGTGAAGAGCTCCACCGTCCTCAGCCCGTCCTCCAGCGTAATGCGCGGCGCGCGCCCCTCGTCGATCGCGCCGAGGAAATCCTTGAGCTGCGCCCGGTGAAAGTAGTCCGTGCCGTCGATGGAATGGAAGAAAGCCGCGTCCTCCTCGTTCCAGCGCGCCAGCCGGTCCGCCTCGCCGGCGACCGTCCACAGATCGTTCACCGGCGGCTCGGCGATGCCGGAGACGCCCGCGATGAACATCGCGCCGCCGTCTGTCTTGACGCCGACGCTGGCGCCGTTCTCTCCATGCACGTGCACGTTTCCGTAGAGCGCGGGGTTCTGGGAATTGCTGACCACGATGTTGCCCAGCGCGCCGCTTTTGAAGCGGACCACGGCGACGGCGGTATCGTCCACCTCGAGATCGGGGTGGTTGAGGGTATCCCAAATGCCGAAGACCTCGCGGATCTCGCCCATGTACCACAAAAGCAGGTCCAGCTGGTGGGGCGCCTGGTTGACCAGCACGCCGCCGCCCTCGCCCTTCCAGGTGCCGCGCCAGGGATCGGACCGGTAGTAGGCCATGTCCCGCCAGCCCAGCATGGTGACGGTGCCCAGGATGGGCCTGCCCAGCTTGCCCTGATCGATGGCCTCCTTCACCCGCACGGCCGGGCGGTAAAAGCGCCGCTGGCAGATGGTGGTGCCCACGACGCCCGACGCCCGGGCCGCCCCGACAATCGCGCGGGCGTCCCCGAGCGACGCGGCCAGCGGCTTTTCCACCGCGATGTGAAGGCCCAGCCGCGCGGCCTCGACGGCGTAGAGGGCGTGGTTCGGGTGCGGGGTGCAGATGCTGACGGCCTCCGCGCCGGTGGCCTTCACCAGTGCCTCCAGGCTGTCAAACCCCGGCACGCCGTATTCCCCGCCAAACTGCTCGCCGCGGCCGGGCCGCGTGCCCACCGCGCCCACAAATTCGCTCGCCTCCAGGGCGGCGTAGGACCGGGCGTGAAAATGCCCCACCTTCCCGCAGCCGACAACGGCGGTTTTGATTTTGCGCATGGCGCTCCCCCCTTACGGAATCAGCACGACCTTGTAGAGGCCTTCCTCGCGGTTGTACAGGCGCTTCAGCCATTCGCCGCCCTCCGAGAGCGGCACGGCCCTGGAGATCATGGCATCCACGTCCACCCTGCCCTCCGCGATCAATTCCAGGCACTTTGCGTATTCCCCGGCGGAGGCGCAGCTTCCAAAGAGGCTGATCTGCCGCGTCACCACCCATTGCAGCGGAAAGTCGATCGTCTGGGCCAGGTTGCCGATCAGCACCACCCTGCCGTTCAACGAAACCGCCTTCAGGCACAGGTTGACCGTCGGGCCGATGCCGGTGGCGTCCATGGCCACGTCCGCGCCGCGCCCGCCCTTCGTCAGCGCCAGGATTTGCCCGAGGGCGTCCCCGTCCCTGGAATTCACCGCGGCGGTGGCGCCGTTTTCCAGCGCCGTCTTCAGCCGCCTGTCGTCGATATCCACGGCGATCACCGTCCTGGCGCCAAAGCTGCGGGCCACCTGCATGCTCAGCATGCCGATGGTGCCCACGCCCACGATCACCACCGCCATGTCCGGCCCGATGGCCGTGCGGGTCGCGGCGTGGTAGGCGATGGAAAGCGGCTCCACCATCGCGGCCTGGCGGTAGGTCACCCCGTCCGGCAGGCGGTACAGCACGCGCTCCGGCACCACCACGTATTCGGCAAAGGCGCCGTCCATGCGGTAATCCTCGCAGGATACGCCCAGCACGCGCCGGTTGGCGCAGAGATTGACGTCGCCCGAGCGGCACATGTCGCATTCTCCGCAGTAGATGGTGGAATCAAAGGTCACGCGGTCGCCGGGCTTAAAGCCCCGCACCGCGCCGCCCACGGCTTCGATTTCGCCGGCGGCCTCGTGCCCCATGATCACCGGCGGCCTGCGGCGGCCGGTGGAGCCGTCCATGCCGTGCACGTCGCTGCCGCAGACCGCGCACGCCCTGACCCGGATCAGCGCCTCGTCCGGCCCGGGCGACGGCGTGGGCACCTCCCGAAAGGAAAACTCCCCGTACTTTTCCATGACCAGCGCCTTCACGCGCATCTCCTCCTTTGTCAAGTCATCCGGATGGACGGGGCCAGCGCATACCGCCCCGAGTGGCGCCCGTAGAGGGCCAGCCCCCCGCCGCCGCTCACCCGGAGGACGATGTCCACCGCCCCGGCCCGCCACAGCGCGGGGACGATCCGGCTGGGCAGCGGGGCGCGGATCAGGTATCCGTAGGAGCCCGCCTCGTCCAGCCTCCGGTCGTCCTTCTGGGCGTGCCAGCTCAGGATGCCCCGGGCGTCCGCCGGGTCGTTGGGGAGGGAAAAGCACCCGATGCGCTCGCCCCCCGCAAAAACCTCCACCGCCGAAGGATAGGGCGCCTCGTCGGTCATGAAGTAGGAATTGGGAAACGCGCCGCGGTCCGTGAGGCTCTTGGGGTCCCGGAAGAACCGGAGCGGGTCCAGCGCCTCCACCGCCTCGCGCGCATCCTTGGCGAGCACGCGCTTGGCGCCCGCCTCGGCGAGAAGCTCCAGCCCGTCCGGGCAGGCCCCGCCCGGCAGATCGACCCGGAACCACACCTCGCCGGAGCCGCCAAAACACAGCTTTTCGCCGTCCATGGCCGTCCAGGATACCGGAAAGCGGTCGTCCGCCGGCCCGCCCAGCGGCAAAAGCCGCGGGTCGCGCGCCGGCCGCCGGACGTCAAAGGCGGTGAAGTTTCTGGAGATCGCGTGGCCGCGATCATCCAAAAGCCAGATCGAGCAGACCGCCGCCGCGTCCGCGTCCGGCATGGTCAGCGCCAGCGGCTCAAGGCATGTGACGCCCAAACCAAAAGCGTCGATCGGGCGCTCTCCCCAATCCGCCGTGATGCGGCCGTCGGGAGAATCGTACCAGAGCGCCCAGGCGATTCGCGCGCCCGCCCCGCCCCGGCCGGAAAAGCTCGAAAGCACCAGCGGCACAAGCACCGTTTCGCCCGCGCGGACCGTTTGGCAGGGCGGCGCGTCGACGGCGACGAAGTCCTGCGCATGGAGATCCCGGAGCGTCATACCGCGGCAGAGATCGCCGTATCCAAAGTCCTTGTCCCGGCCGTCCACGCGGTAGTAACCGTTGAACTCGTTGACGACGTCCCGGAACTCAGTGAACACGAAGCCGCACAGCTTTTCGTGCAGGCGAAACTCGTTGAGCATGTAGCGGTACTGCCAGGCGATGTCGCTGTCCCCCGCGGAGCCCTCCACGCCCCAGACCATGCCGCACTCGCTGACCATGAGCGGCTCCCGCCCCTGCCGCGCGCCGCCGGTGTAATTGAAGGCGGAGCCCGCCCAGGTTTCGCGCACGACGCGCGCCACGTGCTCGCGCAGCGGCTGGTAGCCGTTCATGTAGAAGTGCCAGGTGTTGAGATCGGTCTGCACATGGTCGTAATTGCAGGCGGAGTTGTCCTCGATCAGGCGGGTGGGGTCAAGGCGCTTGGCGCGGGCGTACATCCGGCGCACCCAGTCCTGCGTCTCGGCGCGGTACGTCTTTTGGCCGCCCTCAAAGTGGAAAAGTCCCCAGGTTTCGTTGAAGAGCACGAACGAAATGATCGACGGATGGCTGCGGTCGCGCAGCATCACCTCGCGCATCTCGTCCTCGTAGGCCCCCCGGGCCTCCCCGTCGGGCTCACCCCAGAAGCAGGGCATGTCCTCCATCACCATGATGCCGGCCTTGTCCATGTGGTAGAGCATCCTGGGCTCCTCCGGCTTGATGTGGAAGCGCACCAAGTTCAGGCCCAGCCGCTTCATGCGCCAGGCCTCGTCCTCGAACACGCGCTCGTCCTCCGCGGTAAAGCCGCCCCGGGCGTATACCGCCTGATCCAGCGCGCCGCAGAGGGATACGGGCCGCCCGTTGAGGGTAATCCAGGGAAATTCGCGCCCGCCAAAGCACCGCGCGGCGATCTCGCGGATGCCAAAGTAGCTGCGGACGCGATCCTCCCCGCACTCGGAAAAAAGCGCCACCGTGCCCTCGTAGAGGTACGGATCCTCCGTGGACCACAGCCGGGGGTTCTCTACGCGGAAGCGAAGCTCGACTTCGTTCCGCCCGCACTCAAGGGCGCAGTCACGGGCGAAGGTCCGCCCCGCAAAGGCGGCCTCGAGCCGCGCTGCGCCGGCGGCGCCGGCTTCCACCCCGGCCCGGAGGATGACGGTCCCGTCGCAGCGCGTCTCAAAAAACAGATTCTCCAGCCAGGCCGCGGGCCGCTCCTCCAGCCACACGGTTTGCCAGATGCCGGCGATCTCGGCGTAGAGTTGCTTGCCGGTGGTCTGGCAGGGCCGGCGCGCGTCCCGCGCGCGGACCTCGATCAGGTTTTCCTCGCCCGGCCGCCAGAAATCGGCTACGTCAAAGGCGAAGGGCGCGTAGCCGCCGCGGTGCGTTCCGATGCGCCGGCCATTGACGTAGGCTTCGCACGCGTAATCCACCGCGCCAAAGCACAGAAAGACGCGGCCCTTTGCGTCAAACCGCGCGCGCCGCGCGTACCAGCCGGTGCCCGGCTCGTCCCGCCCCACGCCGGAAAGCGCGTCGGCCCAGGAAAAGGGTACGGTGATCTTCCCGCCATAGTCGCCGCGCCGCGCGGCAAAATCGGCCTCCGCCGCTTCCTCGCCCGCCGGAAACAGGCGAAAGTCCCAGGTTCCGTTGAGGTTGAGCCAATGCCCGCGCATGAGGTCCGGGCGCGGATGCTCCGGCTTGGGAATCGCCCTCATGAAGCGCCTCCTTCGGAGATTGTCCTCTATATGGCCGGCTCAAAGGCGTCAGGCTTCAAAAAACGCGCGGGGGTTGCCCACCAAAAGCTGCTCGATGTCCGCCTCCGCAAAGCCCTTTTGCCGAAGGAGCGGCAGCGCGTACCGGTGGATGAACCGGCTGTTGTAGCGGGCGTCATCCGGGTCCTTTTCCCGCTGGAAGCGCCACTCAAAGGGGCCGATGTCCACAAAGCTGACGTAGTCGTGAGAGATGAGCAGCCGCTTCAGCCAACCGCGCCGGCAGAGCTCCATCAGCGTATCGACGCGGCTCTCCAGCGGGTTTTTCGCGTCGTCGCCGAAGCGGTCCAGGCCGATGTAGCAGCCACGGCGCAGGATTGCTTCCAGAAAGTCCGCGTCGTTGGTGTCGCCGCAGTGGCCGATGACGACGCGGTCCAGGGGCACGCCGTGCTTTTCCAGCACGTCCAGCTGGCGCTGCGCGCTGTCGTTTGTATGGGTGGCGTGGGTGGCCACGGGCAGGCCGCTCTCCTTCGCGGCGATGGCGGAGGCCTCCAGCAGCCGCGCGTTGATGGGCGTCACGCCCATCCGGTCGGTGCAGCATTTGATGATGCCGGGCCTGACGCCGGTGCCGTCCAGCCCATGCTCGATGTCCGTCATCAGGCAGTGCAGAAAGCTGTCCGTGCTCCGGCCGAACATCCACTGGTTTTCGGTGTAAAAAAAGCCGGTGGCACAGATGATCTGCATGCCGGTGCGCAGGGCGATCTCGCGCACGATGGCCGTATCGCGGCCCAGGCATACCGGCGTGACGTCCACCATCGTCCGGACGCCCATCGCCTTTGTGCGGGCGACATCCTCCGCGGCGTAATTTAGAAATTCCGCCCGATCGAACCACTCCGGGTAGCACATGCGCATGTTCCAGTTCGCGCTGACCACGTGCTCGTGGGTCAATGTCTGGCCCAGGGCGTCCGTGGAGATCGGCCCCGCGGCCGAATGAATCATCTTGGCCATGTTCGCGCCTCCCATCCGTCGCGGGCGGCGATCCATGCGTCCGCCGCCCGGTTGCCCGCGGCATCGCGGTCACTCGATGTTGCGATGGCGGGCCTCCATGTCCTCGTAGGTCTGGCCCAGCGCGTCCTTGACCAGGATGGCGACCACGTCCAGCAGGAGGTAGAGGTGCTGCTCGTACTGGTTGCCCATGGGCTGCACGGTGGGCACCGCGTCGTGCTGGCGCGGCGCGTCCGGCCCCATGGCCTTCTCGTCCAGGTAGACCGTGGCGTGCACGAAGAGGATCAGGTCCGCGTAGGTCCTGGCCAGGTAGCCCTCCGGAAGCCCGGTGATCATCGCGATCTTCGCACCCGACTCATGAGCGCGCTTCACGAAGTAACGGTGGATGCCCACGTCGCCGCGGCCGTCGCTGAGGATGAGCAGATCGCCCTCGTGCATGCCGATGGTGGTGTCGTCAAAGAGCCAGAAGGTGCGCTTGCCCAGGTGCGACAGCCGCATCGCGAAGCCGCGCATGGAGATGCCCTCCCGCCCGGAGCCATATACGAAGATGTTGTTCGCCTTGACAATCGCGTCCACAAATGCGTCCAGCTGGGCCATATCGAGAAGCTCGAACACCTTTGCGTGTTCCTCCACGATGGCCCGGGTCAGCCTGCGATAGGTTTCGGTGGAATTCATGTGCGGCCCTCCGTTTCAAGTCGTGCCCGTGTCGGCGGCGCCGGGCTTTCTGCGCAGGCGCCGGAGCCCCTGGGAGATCACGTCGGTCTGCATGCCGACCGACACCATTACCAAAACACCCATCAGGATGTTCTGCCACCAGGTGTTGATGTTGGCGGAATAGTTGAACATCGTGTTGATGACCACGATGATCAGCGTGCCGAACATGACGCCGCTGAACTTGCCCTCGCCACCAGTCAGCTTGACGCCGCCCAGCGCGCAGCCGGCGATGGCGAAGGTTTCCCAGGACGCGCCGGCGGTCGCCTGCGCGGTGCGCAGCCGTCCCGAGAGCAATATGCCCGCCACCGCGCAGAGCAACCCGCAGATGGCGTAGGCCGTGATCTTGACCGAATCCACCTTGAGGCCCATCATCCGCGCCGCTTCCTCGTTGCCGCCCACGGCGTAGAGCGCGGTGCCCAGCCGCGTGTGACGGCTGAGGAACATGCAAAGCAGCACCAGCGCCAGGTAGATAAAGATCAGAATGCTGAAATCAAACAGCTTGGTGCGCCCAAACCACAGGATGGCCGGGCTTTCGACCGTCACAGGCCGCTGATCGGTGATCAGGTAGACGATGCCCCTGAGCGCCAGCATCATGGCCAGTGAGGCGATCCAGGAGGATATCTTCATCTTGGCCACCATGAAGCCGGTCAGAAGGCCCGCGGCCAGGCCCGTAGCGAGGCCGGCGGCGATGCCCAGCACCGGGTGCCCGGTGTTGGCGACCATCGCGGCGATCACGCCCGACAGCGCCAGCGTCGAGCCCACGGAAAGGTCAATCTGCCCGATCATGATCACAAACGCCATCGCCAGTGCCACAATGCCGCCGTCGCACGCCGCCTTGCGCAGAATGTTCTGCACCGAGTCCACCGAGAGGAATTTGCGGTCGTTGAACAGAATGCTCGCCAGGGTGAACAAAAGGATGAACGCAAGAACTGTGTTTTTGGAGTAGAACCAGTCGTACGCGGCGCGCACGGGGTTTTTCCGTTTGATCATGGCCCGCACCTCCTCACGCGCGCGTTTCGCGCTGGATGTAGACGGCGAAGATGATGATGATCGCCTTGAGCACCTGCGCGTATTCGTAGGTAATGTTGTTCATGACGATCGAGATGGTGATCAGCTGCATGATGACCGCGCCGATCAGCGTGCCCATCACCTTGGCGCGGCCGCCGCTCATGCTGGTGCCGCCCACGGCCACGGCGGCAATGGCGTCCAGCTCCGCGAGCTTGCCCAGCGTGTTGCCGTCCGCCGCGCCCACCTTGCTGGAGAGCATGATGCCCGCCATGCCCGACAGGACCGCGCTGACCACGTATACGGAAACGATGGTCATCACCGAATTGAGGCCCGAAAGCCGGGCCGCCCGGGGATTGTCGCCGACTGCCTGAATCCTGCGGCCCCAGGCGGTCTTTTCCATGATGAAGTACACGGCGCCCGTCACCAGCACGATGGGCAGGATCTGCGTCGGCACGACGCCGAAGAACTTGCCCTGGCCGATGGAGAGAAAGTCCTCGTACTGGGTCAGATAGATGATCTTGCCGTCGTTGACCACCTGGGCCACGCCGCGGGCCAGGATCAGCATGGCCAGCGTCACCACCATGGGCGACACGTTGAGTTTGCCGATCATGAACCCGTTGACCAGCCCGATCAGCGCACACAGCACGAGGCTGATCAGCATCGCGGGCACAATGCCCAGCGGCAGAAACACTGCGTTGAACACCGCGGCCGCCGCCAGCACGGAGCCCACCGAAATGTCGATGCCGCCGGTGGAGATGACCATCGTCATGCCCATGCCGGTCAGGATGATCGTGCAACACTGGGTGATGATGGTCCAGATGACGCTGACTGAGAAAAAGTTCTGCGTGAAGATTGAATTGATGAGCAGTATGACCGCCAGCATGATCAGCGCGCTCCAGCGCCTCAGCTGCTCGGACAGGCCGCCGCGCTCCCTGAGATAGTCCCGGCCCGCCTCGGCGGACTTCATCATGCGAGCACCCCCTCTTCCGCGGAGACCAGATCGCTGTGGCTCTTGGCGATCGTGTCCATGATGCCATTCATCGAGATTTCATCGCTGATCAGCTCGCCCAGCTTGCGTCCGTCGCGGATGACAACGATGCGGTCGCAGTTGCGCACCAACTCCTCCATCTCGGAGGAAATCATGAGGACGCTGATGCCGCTTCCGGCAAATTCCTGGATCAGCCGCTCGATCTCCGCCTTGGTCCCCACGTCGATGCCTCGGGTGGGCTCGTCCAGGATGACCAGCCTGGGATTCATGCACAGCCAGCGGGCCAGCAGCACCTTCTGCTGGTTGCCGCCGCTGAGCAGGCGGACGGGCTGCTCGGGCGACGGAGTCTTGATCTTGAGCCGGTCAATGTAGGCGTTCACAATTTCCATCTGCTTTTTGGGGGATACCACGCCGCCCCGGGACAACTGGGGCAGCATGGCGATGGTGATGTTCTCCTTCACCGACAGGTGCGGATAAATGCCCTCTGCCTTGCGGTCCTCGGTGCAGTAGCCCATGCCGACGCGGATCGCGTCCTTGGGCGCGCGCAGCCTGAGGTGCCTGTCCAGCCACAGCACCTCGCCCCGGTCCGGAATCTCGGCGCCGAAGAGCACCTTGGTGAGCTCGGTGCGGCCGGAGCCCAGAAGCCCCGCCAGCCCCAGCACCTCACCCTTTTTGATGTTGACGTCGATGCCGCACAGCCGGACGCCCTGCTCGATGCCCCGCATCCCCGCCAGCACCTCGGCGCCGGCAAACGTATAGGCGCCCTTCTGGCGCAGCGTCTGGGTGTATTCGCGCCCGAGCATTAGCGAAACCAGCTGCTGCACCGATATTTCGTCAATGGGGAACCGGCCGGATACCTCGCCGTTGCGCAGGATGGTCACCCGCTCGCAGATCCGGAACACCTCCTCCAGCCGGTGGCTGATGAAGATAACAGAAATGCCCTGGTCGGCCAGCCGCCGGATCACGCCGAAGAGCACCTCGACCTCCTTGGTGTCCAGCGACGAGGTGGGTTCGTCCATGATGACCAGCTTTGCGTGGATGGTCAGCGCGCGGGCGATGGCGACCATCTGCTGAATGGCCGTGGAGTATTTGTTCAGCGGCACATCCACGTCAATGGAAATGCCCATGCCCTGGAGCACATGCTCGGCATCGGCAATCATCTTCTTACGATCAATGGTGCCCAGCCTGGTGCGGGGCTCGCGGCCAAGGTAGATGTTCTCGTAGACCCGCTGGAACGGGACGAGGTTGAGTTCTTGGTAAATGGGGCTGATGCCGTCGCGCTGGGCGTCCAGCGCGGTCTTGGGGCTGATTTCCCTTCCATCGAATTCGATGGTCCCGGCATCCTTCGAGTAAATGCCCGTGAGCACCTTCATCAGCGTGGACTTGCCCGCGCCGTTTTCGCCCATCAGCGCGTGCACTTCGCCCCTGCCCACCTCAAAGTCCACCCGGCTCAGCGCCCGGACCCCCGCGAAGGATTTGTCAATCCCGGTCATTCGAAGCAAAACCGGCTTGTCCATACCGCACCTCTCTTAGAAAGAACCGCGGCCATCTCAAGGGGATGGCCGCGGCCCCGCGTATGCCATCGAAGGCGGCGCGAAGGGATCAGAAGCCCTTCGACACGTCCACGTTGTCCTTGGTGTAGAGGGTATCCTCATTCTGGTTTTTCAGCTCGTAGGGCAGGCCCGCCTTGATCTTGGCGATCAGCGCGTAGCTGGCCTCGCCGAACAGCGGCGAGCAGGAGCAGCTGGCCAGCATTTCGCCGGCGGCAACGGCCTCGAGCGCGGTCTTCGGGCTGTCGATGCCGCAGATGTTGAACTTCGCGGGGTCATAGCCGGCCTGCTTGATGGCGGCCACGGCGCCCAGCGCCATGTCGTCGTTGTGGCAGTACACGGCCGCAATGTCGTCGCCCCAGGCCTGGAGCACGGTCTCCATGACGGACTGGCCGCCGGCCAAAGTGTATTCGCCCACCTGGTCCACGACCACCTTCAGATTGGAATTCTTGATGGTGTCCATGAAGCCCGTCTGGCGGTCAATGGTGGAGGTGGCGCCCTGCGTGCCCTGGATGATCACGATGTTGCCCTCGCCGCCGGTCGCGTCAAGGATGACCTTGCCGATCTGCTGGGCTTCCCACACGAAGTCGGACATGATCTCGGCGGTGTAATCCACACCCGCCTCGCCGTTGATCGTGCGGTCAATCAGGATGACCGGGATGCCCTTGTCCATCGCGTCGGCGATGGAAGCCTGAAGCCCGTCCTCCTGCTGCGGGGCCACGACCAGGAAGTCCACGCCCTGGGCGATCAGGTCCTGAATGTCGGAAGCCTGCTTGGCGATGTCGCCGCCGGCGTCCGTAATGATGCTGTTGATGCCGTACTTTTCGGCAACTTCCTTCATGCTGTTGGTCTCCGCGACGCGCCAGCTGTTGGCGTTATCGCACTGCGAAAAACCGACAGTCAGGCCCTTCAGCACCGACATATCCGGTGCCTCAGCGAACGCGGCCGACGTCAAACCGAGAACCAGAATGACGCTCATCAGGAAACAGGCCAGCTTCTTCATCAGAAATACCTCCTCAGAATCGCGCGGTCTTCCGCTGACCAAGATTATAACATAGATAGGCATAGAACACAATACTATGCGATAAAATATTCCTACATACCTACATTTCGCTCATGTTTCGTGTTGATTTCGTAACCATGCGTATAGACGGGAGTGGAGCGCCGCAGGCCCAAAGGGCCGCGGCAGCGGGAGAACAGACAGTCAAAAACGGTTGACAATCGCCCGTTCCCTCGATAATATGGTATAAAGTCTATATTCCATTATGTTGTAACATATTGCGGATGTCGCACCCCTCGCCCGTCCGATCTTCGGCGGATCCGCCCAAAGGAGGCTTCGAGGTGGAGGCATGGCTTATCAACGTTCAGCGCTTCAGCACCCGGGACGGCCCGGGCATTCGCACCACGGCGTTTTTCCAGGGGTGCAACCTCCGCTGCGCGTGGTGCCACAACCCGGAATCCGTCTCGGCCCGCCCCGCTCTGCAGTACTATGCGGACAAGTGCGCGCTGTGCGGCCTTTGCGCGGCCGCGTGCCGGCGGGGCGCCCACGCGATGGAGAGCGGGGCGCACCGGTTTGACCCCACCCGGTGCGCCTACTGCGGCGAGTGCGCGCTTTGCTGCCCGACCGGGGCGATCCGGTGCGATGCGAAGCGCTTTACGCCCGAGGCCCTCGCGACGCTCCTGTCGCGGGACATCGCCTTCTACCAAAACAGCGGAGGCGGCGTGACGGTCTCCGGCGGGGAGCCGATGCTTCAGGCCAGGTTTGTCCGGGCGCTGTTCGCGCTTATGAAGCAAAAGGGCGTCCACACGGCGGTGGACACCGCCGCCTACGCCCCTTGGGACGCCTTTGAGGAAGTGCTGCCGGTCACCGACCTCTTTCTCGTGGATCTCAAGGCCGCCGATCCCCTGATCCACCGGCGCTTCACCGGCGCGGACAACGCGCCGATCCTCCGGAACATCGAGGCGCTGAGCGCGCGCGGCGCGGCGCTGGAGGTCCGGATGCCGCTGGTCCGCGGCGTAAACGACTCGGACGACTGCGCGCGGCAGGCGGCCGGCTTTCTCGGCGGCCTTGCCGCCGTTCCCCCCGTCCGGCTGCTCCCCTACCACAACTACGGCCTTTACAAGGCCCAGAGCGTCCGGATGGACATGCGCGAATTCCAGCCGCCCGAATCCCCGGAGGCGTTCGCCGGGATTCTCCGGGCGCATCACATCCAGGTGGAGGTGTCCTGACATGGCAGAGAGCATCCTGTCCAAAACCCTGACGCGCCAGTTGGAAAACTGGATGGAGAAGTCCAGCGACCACACCTTCTGCGAGCGCATTTCGCTGCTCATGAAGAGCGAGCCAATCTTCCGGGACGAACCCTACGCCGTCCGCTACGGCGACACGCTGGGCTACATCCTAGACAGGATCAGCGTACCGATTGACGGCGACGAAATGCTGCTGGGCCGGGTGGCGGAGCGCATCCCCACACCGGAAGAGCGAAAGGCCGCCCTGGACGCCTACGCCGCCTGGTGGGACGATAAGTCCCTCGACCAGATCCAGGAGGACATCCTGTGGTTTTACTCAAAGGCCTGGCTCCGGTGCCGGCCGCCGTGGTTTTATTCCTTCGG
Source organism: Christensenellales bacterium (assembly GCA_040768845.1). Taxonomy (GTDB): domain Bacteria; phylum Bacillota; class Clostridia; order Christensenellales; family Aristaeellaceae; genus JAEZHK01. The sequence continues at coordinate 561,052 of JAXGME010000002.1, forward strand.
CCACTTGGCGCTGGATTGGGAGCTTCTGATGCGGGAGGGCATCGAGGGCTTTGAGCGCCTAGCGGAGCGGCGCCTGGCTGAAGGCACGGACGAGCGCGGGCGGCGCTTTCTCGAGGGCGCGCGCCTGTGCCATCGGGCCGTGTCCCGGTACATCGCCCGCTATGCCGGCGTTGCGGCCACCGCGGGCCGGGCCGACGCCGACAGCCTTCGGCACATCCGCCGCGGCGCGCCGCGCACATTTCACGAAGCGCTGCAGCTGATCTGGCTGATGACCCTGGTCGCTCAAAAGGTCTGCGGCTGCGGCGTGCTCAACTTCAGCCGCATGGATCAGTACCTGCTGCCCTTCTACCGCAGGGACATCATGGTCGGCACGCTCACCCCGACCTCGGCGCGGGCGCTGGTTCAGGAATTCTTCTTCAAGAACAACGAAATCATGGCCAACACCGACCACATGAGCCTCGACACCGAATCCACGACCGGCACGCTGGAGGTGGCCTTTGACGACCCCAACTACATCATCCTGGCGGGCCTTTTGCCCGACGGCCGCTCCGGCGTCAACGAGCTGACGGAGCTGATGGTGCAGGCAGCCCACGACCTGAAGCTGAAAAACCCCTTCGTGGTGGTGCGCTGGCACCGGGGGATCGATGGAACCTTCTTTGAGTCGGTCGCGGCCGCGATGCGCGACAACGCCACCATGGTCGTCTACAGCGACGAGGTGATGCTTCCCGCGCTGCGCCGGTGCGGCGTGGAGGAACCGGAGCTCTACGACTACGGCTTTTTCGGCTGCAACGACCCGATCATCCCGGCGGAGGAGGGCGGCCTGAGGCAATTGTGGCTGAACCTCGTCAAGCCGCTGGAACTGGCGCTCAACGAGGGCGACTATCCGATGGCGCCCGGCGGTACCAACCGGGGCCTCTACGTGTTCCCGCTGGAGGACCGGCTGACCGGCCTGATGACCGGCGCATACTACGGCGTCAAGACGCCGCCCCTGCGGCACATGGAGCGCATGGAGGATGTGCTCCAGGCCTACCGGGCGCAGCTGCGCTTTCTGATGCACAGCTACCGCCAGGGCATCGAGCGCGACATGGAGCTGGAAAAGCGCGTCAACGCCGGACGGCTGCGCTTTGAGGACTGCTTCCTCCCGGGGACGCTCAAAAACGCCGTCACCTGGAACAACGGCGGCACCAAGTACCACTATATCGTCGTCCAGGGGTCGGGCATTGCCACGGCGGCGGACGCGCTGTACGCCATCGACCGCCTGGTCTTCCGGGAAAAGGCGCTCACCCTCGAGCAGCTCAACGACATCCTGAAGTCCGACTGGGCGGGACACGAGGCGCTGCGCCAGCGCGTGCTGCACCTGCCCAAGTTCGGAAACGACGTGGACGAGGCGGACCGCTACGCCGCCTTTGTCAGCGAGGCCTTTGCCGACGCGGTGGCGGAGGAGGACGGGGGGCGCTACCTATACGGCTTTTTGCCCACGCTGTCCAGTGACCGCGATTTTACGACGATGGGGCTTTATGTCGGCGCCACCGCGGACGGGCGGCACGCGCGCGCACCCATCAGCGAAAACCAGTCCCCCGCCGAGGGCGCGGACCTCTCCGGCCTCACGGCACTGCTCAACTCCGCCTCCAAAATCCGCTTTGACCGCATCACCGGCGGCCCGCTGAATTTGCGGCTGCACCCCAGCGCTGTCGGCGGCGCAAACGGCGCGCGGCTGCTGGCGGCGCTGCTCGGGACCTATTTTGAAAACGGCGGGCTGCAGATCCAGATGAACGTAGTGGACAGCGAAACGCTGCGCCAGGCCCAGCGCGAACCCGAGAAATTCCGTGGCCTTTGCATCCGCGTGACGGGCTACAGCGCGTTCTTCACCCAGATGGGTCGGCGCGCGCAGGACGAGCTGATCCGCCGCACCGAGCAGGCGCCGTAGCGCGCCCCGGGGGTCAGGCCGGGCCCGGCGCGGCGTCCGGCACGCGGAGCGTGACCACGGTGCCCCGGCCCGGCGCGCTCTCCACCGACACGTGGCCCATGCCGTAGGTCAGCCGCATCCGCTGCAGCACGTTTTCAAGGCCGATGCCGCCCCGGGCGCCCGCCTCCCGGGGCGCCAGCACCTCGCGCAGCCGCTCCGGGCTCATGCCCGCGCCGTTGTCCCGCACCACCACGACCAGCGCCCCGTCCTCGATCCCGGCCGAAACCTCGATGCGGTCGCCCGCCTTGGGCTTGGGAAAGCCGTGCTGGACGGCGTTTTCGATCAGCGGCTGCACCACCATGCGCGGAATGGGCCGGAGCATCGCGTCCGGATCGACGCGGCAGGAATAGCCCAGGCGGTCGCCAAAGCGCGTCTTCTGGATGGCCACATAGTCCTCCGCCACGCCCAGCTCCTCCGAAAGCGGCGCGAACTGGGCGCGGTCGTTGAGCGAGTAGCGCAAAATGCCCGCCAGCCGGGAAACCATCGCGCCCGCGCGGGGCGCGTTTTCCATTTCGGCCAGCGCGCCGATGGAATTGAGCGTGTTGAACAGAAAGTGCGGGTTCATCTGCATGCGCAGCATGTCCAGCTCCGCGCTCTTGAGCAGGCTCTTCGTTTCCAGGTTGTCCACCTGCTGGCGGCTCAGCTCGCGCTCCACCTCGCGCTTTTCGATGGTCTCGGCCACCAGCACATTGTAGCTGTCCACCAATTCGCCCACCTCGCGAAGCGACGTGCGCCCGGAGGACGCGGCGACATCTTCGCCGGTTCTGGTAAAGTGGCGCATGCGGCTGACCAGCGTCTTGATGGGCCTGGACACGCCGCGAACCACCCACGCCGCGGCGAGCAGGCACGCGGCGGCCGTCAGCCCCATGAGCAGGTTGCCCCGCCGCGCGATGGAATCCAGCCGCGCGGAAAACTGATCGTAGGTGCCCTTGGCCTCGACGGTCAGCGCCTCGCTGGCGGCGCGGATCTCGCCCTCGATGTAGCCCTTGAGCCGCTGCAGGTACCGCTCGTAGACGGTCAGGTAGAGCGTGTAATCGGTGGAGAGGTTTGCCACCAGCTCGCGGTAGGTTTCGTCGAAGGTGGTGATCATGTTGCCGATGTCGATGATCCGGTAGCGCATGTCCCCCTCGACGCGCCCCTTCACAAGCGCGAGCCCGGCGCGGGCGCGGGCGAGCGCGGTTTCATAGTTCCGTTCAAAGGCGGCGCGCTGGTCCGCCCGCCCGTTGCGAAGACTCCAGGCGGCCATGTACATGCCGTCCACGTCGTCCTTGACCTCGATCATGCGGATCAGGAGCGAATACTCGCTGGCAAAGTCCACGTAAAAGGTCTGATAGTCCCGCCGGGACCAGAAGCCGCTGGTGGTCATCACCGCGATGATCGCCAGAAAGCACAAAAAGAGCACCACCCAGATGGGGACGCGGTGTCGGGCCATAGAGCGCCTCCTATCGCGCGCGGAAATCGTGGGGCGACACGCCGTAGTACCGGGCGAAGAGCTTGCGGAAGTAGGCGGGGTCGGCGTAGCCGCACCGGCGGGATACCTCGCCGGGGGACAGCCGGGTTTCCGCAAGAAGCCGCCGCGCCAGCCGCATCCGCCGCCGGGTGATGTACTCGATGAAGTTGACGCCCACCCGATCCTTGAAGCTGGCCGAAAGGTGCTGGGGCGATACGCCCAGCTCCAGCGCGAGGCTCTCCAGCGACAGCGACGCCAGCTGGTCGTCCCGGACAAAGCGGTCGATGTTGTCCAGCAGGTTCAGGCCCTTGTCGTCCTCGCCCCGGGCCATCAGAAGCCGGGCCAGCCGGCCCCACGCCGGCGCCCATTCGCCGCCATCCACCGGAAGCACGCGCCGGGGCGCGCCGGAAAAGCCCGCCTCGTGGCAGGCGTCGCCAAAGCGCTTTTCCCAGGCCGCCAGGCCGTCCGCCGGCGAAACCAGCGCCGTAAACAGCCCCTCCAGCGCGCCGGTAAACACATACCCCATGCTGGGCGCGCGCTTTTTCAGAAGATACCCCAGGCGGCTCAGCCGCTCCTCGCCCCCGCCCGGGCAGGCGGCGGCCATGATCAGCCCCTCGTCGAGGCGGCCGTAGTAGCGGCGGATCTGCGCGCGGGTGGCCTCGCCGAGTTCCCTGGACGTCAGAAGCGCCAGCACCTGCTGGTCGGCAAAGGCCTCGGCGGCGGATATGCTGGCGTGGAACAATCGGGAGATCTTCTCCACCGCCTCCTCGCGGCGGACCGGCTTGAGCAAATAGCCCTTCACGCCGATGTCCAGCGCCTCGGACACCAGCGAAAAGGAATCATAGGCCGAGCAGATCAAAATCGACGCCATCGGGTAGGCGGCGAGAATCCGGCGCGACGCCTCCAGCCCGCTGATGCCCGGAATGCGGATGTCCATCAGCACGCCGTCCGGCCGGTAGCGGGCATACTTCTCCACGGCCTCCTCGCCGGTTTCCGCCTCGGCGACCACCGTCACGTCGGAAAAATTCCGGGAGAGCAGCGTCCTCAGCGCGAAGCGGGACAGCTCCTCATCATCCACCAACAGGACCGTGGGCATGGTTCCTCCTTTCGCCGCGCTACAGCGTCCATTGGCGCACAAAGTCCGCGCCTTCGCAGACCCCGGTTTTGCGCACGGCCATGCGCAGCCGGTAGCCCAGCGCCATGTCCTGGCGGATCTGCACCTCGATCTCGTACTCGCAGGCCGGGTCCCGGAGCATTTCATCCGGCGCGCAGGCCGCCTCCGCGGCGTTTACAAGCGCCATGCGCGGCACAAAAAGGGCCGCGCACGGCATCGGCCCTAGGTGAATGCGGTTGCCGAAGCGGCCCTTGCGGATCTCGATCAGATCCTTCAGGGCCGCCCATTCGTCCGCAAGCGGAACCCAATCGCGGCACAGCGCCGCGTGGCGGACCAGGCGCTGCATGGAAGCCAGCAGGCGCGCGGTCCCCTGTGCGCCCTCAATGTCCGCCAGCTGGCTGGCCTGGGTCAGGTAATCGCAGATCTTTCCCGGCAGGTCGTCCCGCTCCATGCACGCCTCCCGTCAGCGGTAGACGCCGTACTCCTGAAGCGCCTCCCACATGGCCATGTAATTCTCCGGCGGCACGTCGCTCTGCACGTTGTGCACGGTGGAAAAGACGAAGCCGCCGCCGGGGGCCAGATCGTCAATGCGGCGCCGGACTTCGTCCTTCACTTCCCGCGGCGTACCGCAGGGCAGCACGTGCTGGGTGTCCACGCCGCCGCCCCAGAAGGTGAAGCGGCTGCCCAGCTCCCGCTTGAGGCGGGCGCTGTCCATATCCTTGGCGCTGACCTGCACCGGGTTCAGGATGTTGACGCCCTCCTCGCAGAGCATATCCGCAAAGGGCAGCATGCTGCCGCAGGTGTGGTAGAAGATGTAGATCTCCGGCGCGCCGTTTTTGCGCGCCCTGTCGCGGATGAAGCCGAAGAGTTCCTTGTGGTAGGGCGACACCATCTCCCGGTAGAGGCCGGGCGACACCAATTGGCTGTTCTGGGTGGCCAGGTCGTCCGCCTCGGAGACGATCAGCACGTTTTCGCCCACCTCGTCCAGCGCCTTTTCCCAGTAGGCCAGCTTGTAGTCGGTGATCTTGCGCATCAGCGCGTGGCTGAATTCCTTTTCGGCCATCATGTCGCAGAAGAACTTCTCAAATCCGCTGGTCCACAGCGCCAGCTCCCAGATGCCTGCGTTGTGGCGGCCCAGGATGTAGGCGCGCTTTTCCCCGTTCACGTAGTTGTCCGCCCGCGCCTTCATGCCGGCAAAACGCGAAGGATCGTCCCCGGCAGGCATGTGGTAGGCGTCAAGGTCCTCGATGGTTTCGGCGTCCTGCAGCGGGTGGCTGACCATGTCGAAGTAATGGCCGCCGTCCACCGGCATGCGCCAGCCGATGCCCAGCTCGTCGGTCATCAGCACGTATTTGCCGTCCGGAGACAGGCGCGGCTCGGAGCGCATCGGCGCCACGGCGATGGGGTTGGGGTCCACGCCGCGCACGTCCACCTTCAGAAGGTTCACCACGTCGTCGTCAATGCGCGCCAGTTGCTGGGTCATATCCTGGATGTCGATTTCGACCTCCGCGAGGCCCAGAAACTTTCTGAGCGCGCGGTAGGCGGATACGTTCATGCCCGTCAGAACGCACGCGCCCAGGTCGAAGGGAATCCTGTCCGGCTCCTTGTGCCGGAGCGCCGTCAGAACGCGCTCGTAGCTCGTCATTGATATCCCTCCCGATAAAGATTCCCCGCTCAACCGGCTTTTTCCTGCCTGATCTTGCCGGCGCGGTCAATGAGCACCGCCGCCATCAGCGTAAAGCCCGTGACGAAGGTCTGCCAGTAGACGCTGACGTTGAGAAGCGTCATGGCGTTGGAGATCAGCGCCATCAGGATGCAGCCCAGGAAGGCGCCCACCACGGTGCCCTCGCCGCCGCTCATGGACGCGCCGCCGATGATGACCGCGGTGATGACCTTCAGCTCCAGCCCCACGCCCGCGGTGGTGGAGGCCGAGCCCAGCCGCGCCGTCAGGATGATGCCGGCAAACGCCGCCAGAAGGCCCATGATCACGTAGTTGACAATCTGCATCCGCTCGGCGTGGATGCCGGAGAGCTTCGCCGCCTTGAAGTTGCCGCCGATATAATAGTTCTGGCGGAAAAAGCGGCTGCGGCGCAGCAGGAAATCGCCGATGATCACCAGAATCAGCATGTAGATCACCGGCATCTGCACCGGGCCCAGCTTGGCCTGGCCGATCCAGGTGAAGCTTTCGGGCAGGTTTGAGATATTTTTGCCGTTCATGAACACCAGCACCAGGCCGCGGCCCATGCTCTGGGAGGCCAGGGTGGTGACGAAGGGCGTGATGCCCAGCCTGGCGATGGCGAAGCCGTTGAAAAGGCCCACCAGCGCGCCGGTGACGATGCCGCCCACCACGCCAAGCCACACCGGCACGCCGGACTTCATCAAAAGCGCCGCGATGCCGCCCGAGAGCGCCACGATGGAGCCCACCGACATGTCAAACCCGCCGCTGACCATCAGGCTGACCATGCCGACCACCATGATGGCCTCCATGGAAAGGCTCAAAAGCACCGCCAGCAGGTTGGCGCCGGAGAAAAAATAGGGCGAGGCAAAACACATCGCCGCGAACATCACCACCACCACGCCCATTAGCACCAGTTCGCGCGCGTTTTTCATCCGGCTGGTAAGGTTCTTGAGATTCAAGGCTCATTCCTCCGTTCCGCTGTCCGAACCCGCCGCCAGGCTCATGACGCTCTTTTCCGTGGCCGTCCAGCCGTCCAGGACGCCCGCCACCCGGCCATCCTTCATGACCACGATCCGGTCGGACACCCCCAGCACCTCGGTGAGATCCGAGGAGATCATGATGACGCCGCAGCGCTGCTCCCGCGCCAGCCTTCGCAGCAGCTGGTAGATTTCAAACTTCGCGCCCACGTCCACGCCGCGGGTGGGCTCGTCCACGATGAGCAGCTTCGGCCGGATGGACAGCCACTCGGCCAGAAGCACCTTTTGCTGGTTGCCGCCGGAGAGCTGGCTGACGCGCTTTTTGACCGAGGGCGTCACCACGCCGAACTCCTTCACCGCGCGCCGGGTTTCCGTCTCCAGGAGGGCGTCCCGCATCAGCCCGTACCGGGCAAAGGCGCCCAGCCGGTTTGACGCCATGTTCTGGCAGATGTCGAAGTTGAGGTACAGCCCCAGGCTCTTGCGGTCCTCGGTCATATAGCCCACGCCCCGGGCGATGGCCTCGTCCGCGGACCGGGCCGCGTAGCGCGAACCCCAGAGCGTCATTTCGCCCAAATGCAGCCGGTCCGCGCCGAAGATCGCGCGGCCCACCTCGGTGCGGCCCGCGCCCACCAGCCCGGAAAAGCCCACAATTTCGCCCTCGCGCACGTCAAAGGATACGTCTTCAAATACGCCCGGGCGGGTCAGCCCCCGGGCGGTGAACACCACGTCGCCCACCGGGCAGTCCCGGCGGCCGTAGATGTTGTCGATGGAGCGCCCCACCATGTGGCTGATGAGGAAGTCCTCGTTTGCATCCTCCACGGCGGCGTCGATCACCTTCTGGCCGTCCCGCAGCACGGTGACGGTGTCCGCGATTTCAAAGATCTCGCTCAGGTGGTGCGAAATGTACACAAAGGCGATGCCCTGCGCCCTGAGCTTCCGGATGTTTTCAAACAGCTTTTTGACCTCCACCTCGGTGAGGGAGCTGGTGGGCTCGTCCAGCACAATCACCTTGGGGGACTCGCTCATGGCCTTCAGAATCTCCACCACCTGCTGGTTGGCGATGGACAGGTTGCGCACCGGCATGCCGGGCTCGATGTCGTCAATTTCAAAGAGCCGGAGCATTTGGGCCGCGTCGCGGCGCAGCTTTTTATAGTCCACCAACCCGCCGCGCCCCACCGGCTGACGGTTGAAGAAGATATTCTCCGCCACGCTGAGCTGGGGCACCAGGCTGAGCTCCTGAAACACGATGCCGATGCCGCTTTTGATGGAATCCCGCGGCGTCTGAAACATGGCGCGACGGCCGTTCACAAAAATTTCGCCCTCGTCGGGCTGATAGATGCCGCCCAGCACCATCATCAGCGTCGACTTGCCCGCGCCGTTTTCACCCACCAGCGCGTGCACCTCGCCGGGCTTTACGCGAAAGTCCACGCCCCCCAGCGCCCTGACGCCGGGAAAGCGCTTGACGATCCCCCGCGCCTCCAGCACATATTCGCTCATAGGCCCACCTCGCTTTGCTCGTCAAAACAGCGCGGACGGACGGCGCGCCGTCCGTCCGCGCTGCGACGGCGGAATTATCCGCGCTTGAAGTACTGCGCGTTGGCGGCGTCGATGATGATGACGCCGGTATCGATGGAGGCCGGCACGCCCGAGACGCCCGCGGCCGCGTTGTCGCTGGTGATGGCGACGCTGGAGTTATTGACGTTCATCAGGATCTGGATTGCGTAGTAGGGCATCAGCGCGGTCTGCTGCGCCACGGAGGCGGTGATGACACCGGCTTCGATGTCGCTGAGCACGTCCTCGCCGCGGTCCATCGAGATGATCTTCACCTGGCCCACCTTGCCCGCTTCCTTCACGGCCGTGGCCGCGCCCGCGCCGCCCGCGGCTTCCACGCAGGCGATGCCCGCCAGATCGGGATACTTCTGCAACAGCGCGCCGGCGGCCTGGGCCGCCACGATGGAGTCGGACTGGGTGTCGGCGATCTGCACAATTTCAATGTCCGGGAACTGCGCCAGCGCGGCCTCATAGCCGCTGATGCGCTCTTCCAGGTTGCCCTGGCCGGGCTTGGTCATCAGCGCCACCTTGCCCTTGCCGTCGATGGCCTTGGCCAGGTACTGGCCGCCCTGATAGCCGGCGTTGTAGTTGCCCGTGCCGACGAAGGCGATGCGCTTGGAATTGGGCACGTCGCCGTCCACGGTCACCACCGGGATGCCCGCGTCAATGGCCTTGTCGATGATGGGCCCCAGCGTGTCCTCAAAGCCCACCACCACGATGCCGTTCGGCTTTTTGGCGATGGCCTGCTCGAGGGCGGCGATCATGGCGTTCATGTCGTAATCGGCGGGGCCCACGTACTCGGTGCGCACGCCCAGCTCCTTGCCGGCCATCTCACAGCCCAGCATGTGGTCGTAGAAGTAGTCCAGGCCGCCCAGCGCGCTGACCTGAATGTAGAGCTGGTCGGACTTGTCGGTCGTCTCCGCGAGGCCGGGCATCGCGCCGACGGCCAGGATCAGGGTCAACGCAAGGAGCAGGCTGACGAGCTTCTTCATGGAACGCAACCTCCTTAATCGTAGCGGCGCCCTTGCCGCTTTCCGGTTCCATTCCATTATAAACCGCCCATTTGCGCCATCAAGGGGGACATTCTTCCAGGCCGCGGGAAATACTTAATGCGCCCGCGAAGCGCGGCCCCGCGGGCGCGGAATTTCTAAAGCGCGCGCCGGTTTTTTTCAGAAAAAGCCGTCCGCCCACGCAAAGCGCCCCGCGAACCGGCCGGTTCGCGGGGCGCCAGAGGCCGCGGAAAAATGCCCTACTGGAACAGCGAGAGCAGGATGCCCGCCGCAATCGCCGAGCCGATGACGCCGGCCACGTTGGGGCCCATGGCGTGCATCAGCAGGTAGTTGCCCGGGCGCGCCTTCTGCCCCTCGATCTGGGAAACGCGGGCCGCCATCGGCACCGCGGACACGCCGGCGGAGCCGATCAGCGGGTTGACCTTGCCGCCGGAGAGCTTGTACATCAGCTTGCCCAGCAGCAGGCCGCCCACGGTGCTGAAGCAGAACGCCATCAGGCCCAGCGCGATGATGCCCAGCGTGTGCCAGGTGAGGAAGGTTTCGGCCCGGGCGGTCGCGCCCACGGTGATGCCCAGGAAGATGGTCACAATGTTGATCAGCGCGTTCTGCGCGGTGGAAGAAAGGCGCTCCACCACGCCGGATTCCTTGAAGAGGTTGCCCAGCATCAGCATGCCGATCAGGGGCGCGGTGGCGGGCAAAAGCAGCACGCAGAAGATGGTCACGATAATCGGAAAGCAGATTTTCTCCAGCTTGGAAACCTCGCGCATCTGCTCCATCACGACCTCGCGCTCCTTCTGGGTGGTCAGCGCGCGCATGATGGGCGGCTGGATCATCGGGATCAGCGCCATGTAGGAATAGGCGGCGATGGCGATGGCGGGCAGAAGATCCGGCGCCAGCTTGGTGGTCAGGTAGATGGCGGTGGGGCCGTCCGCGCCGCCGATGATGCCGATGGAGGCGGCCTCCTTGGGTGTAAAGCCCAGGAGCGTCGCGATGATAAAGGCCACCACAATGCCAAACTGCGCGCCCGCGCCGATGAAAAGGCTCGACGGGCGGGCCAGCAGCGGCCCGAAGTCTGTCATCGCGCCGATCCCCAGGAAGATCAGCGATGGGTAGATGCCCAGCTTCACGCCCTGGTACAGGTAGTAGAGCAGGCCGCCGGCCTCCTTGCCCGTCGGCTCGCCCATCAGATTGGCCATCGGCAGGTTGGCCAGCAGCACGCCGAAGGCGATCGGCAATAGCAGCAGCGGCTCAAATTTCTTGACAATCGCCAGGTAGATCAGCACGCAGGCGATCACGATCATCAAAAGGTGCTGCCACGAAAGCGCGGCAAAGCCAGAGGTTTCCCAGATCGTCACCAGGGCGCGTCCAAACATCCTTCATCCCTCCGCGCGGCGTCGCCGCAAAATGATCAGCCGTCGGTCTTTCCGGCAAAAAAATGCCCGATGACCAGCGAGGTCAGCTTCATCAGGCCATAGATCGCCGCCAACAGCACAAAAACCATGCTCATGCAGAACAGCGCCACCAGAACATCCTCTCCAATATTCATGCCGGGCCTCCCTTCATTAGTCATGCAGATAAAAATGCAATTGCCTTTCATTGTAATACAACCGGCCGCCAAAGTCAACCGCCCGGCGGCACACCAAAACGCCCCCCGGCAAGCCGGGGAGCGGCGTTTTCCCGCGTCATTCGCCCGCCCGCAGCGGGTTGGGAATGTTGACGGAGAGCAGCTTGGCGGTCTTGTTGGTCAGGTTTACCCAGTTGTGGGGCAGGTTGGAGCGAATCTGGATGCTGTCGCCGGGATAGAGCGTGTGGCGCGCGCCGTCCAGATACACGGTGATGATGCCCTCCAGCACGTAGGAAAATTCCTCGCCCTCGTGGGCGTACATCTCAATCTGCTCCTCCTCCATCTCCTCCTGGGGCATCAGCAGAAAGAGCCGGGGCAAAAGCGCGTACCCCGCGGGGTCGTTGGACAGCACGTACTGGATGATCTGCGGGGAAACGGGGGTTGCCTTCAGGTCAAACCCGTGGGTCACAGGCTCCGGGCTGGGGCCGTGGACGACGTTGAAGAAGCTGGAAAGGTCCGTGCCCAGGACGCGGGCGAGGCTGGACAGCGTGTCGATGGCGATGGAGGACATGCCCCGCTCCAGCTGGGACAAAAACCCCACCGACAGGCCCGACTCGTCCGACAGCTGCTTGAGCGTGAGCTTCTTGGCCAGGCGAAGCGAGCGGATGTGCGCGCCGATCATCGCTTTCTGGTTCATCGGTCGTCCCCTCCGTTCTTGCGCATCACTATAGCCCATTTCCGCGCTCCTGTCAAGCCGATATGGCCCCCGCGACGCCGCCGGTTTCATATTCGTGAATTTTATCCGCAACTGATTGACAGCGCCCCGTTTATGGTAGTAAAATTCCGGATAAGGGGTGGGGCCGCGGGCGTCCCACATTCACCGAAATGAATTCCGGAGGCATGCGCATTGCACGAGGCGCTGGTGGTCAACCTGCAGCGGTTTTCCCTTCACGATGGGCCGGGCGTGCGCACGACCATCTTTTTCAAGGGCTGTCCGCTGAAGTGCCTTTGGTGCCACAACCCGGAGAGCCAGGACTTTGAGCCGGAGGTCATGTTCTTTCCGGACCGGTGCACCGGCTGCGGCCGCTGCCGGGCGGCCGGCTCGGCGGAGGAAGCCTGCGCGGCCTGCGCCTTTGACGCGCGGACGATGGTGGGCGCGCGGTACACGGCCCGGGCGCTTTTTGAACTGGCGCTTCGGGATCAGGGGCTTTTTGACGCCAGCGGCGGCGGCGTCACGCTGTCGGGCGGCGAGGTGATGGCCCAGGACGCCGGCTTTCTTTCGGAGCTTTTGACGCTGCTGAAAAGCCGGGGTATTCACGTGGCCATTGACACCTGCGGCTACGCGCCCTGGGCGCGCTTTGAGGCGGTGCTGCCCCGGGCGGACCTTTTTCTCTACGACCTCAAGGCGATGGACCCGGCGCTGCACCGGCGGCTGACCGGCGCGGACAACGCGCTGATCCACGAAAACCTTCGCAGGCTGGCCTCGGCGGGGGCCGCGATCCGGCTGCGCATTCCGGTGGTGCCCGGCGCCAACGCCGGCGCGGAGGAAATGCGCGCGCTGGCCGCCTTCGCCTTTGACGCCTGCGGGGATGTGCCGGCGGACCTTCTGCCCTACCACCGGGTAGGCAGCGACAAGGCCGAGCGGTTGGGCCGGACGGAAGCGGTGTTTGATCCGCCGACGCCAAAGATGATGGAGCAAACGCTTGCCATCTGGCGCGGCGCGGGGTTTACGCGCGTATCGACGGGCGGATGAGGAGGCATGAGCGATGGAAGCCAAACGGGAAGATCGGGGCATGAACCGGCGCGTCCGGGCGCTGCGGGCGGTCAGCATGGAAACGGCGCCCTCCATCTCCATGGAGCGGGCGCTGATCGAGACGGAAACCTACAAAATGTACGAGGGGCGCCTATCGATTCCGGAGCTCCGGGCGCTGACGCTGTACCGCTATATGGAAAACCGCACCCTCTACCTGGGCGAGGGCGAGCTGATCGTGGGCGAAAAGGCGGGCGGGCCCCAGGAGGCGCCCACGTTCCCGGAGCTTTGCTGCCACACGCTGGAGGACATGCGCATCATGGACGCGCGGGATCTGATCTCCTTCAAGGTGACGGACGGGGCGCTGAAGGCCCAGGCCGACACCGTGATCCCCTTCTGGCAGGGCCGTTCCATCCGCGAAAAGCTGCTCGCCTCCATGACGCGGGAATGGAAGGACTGCTACGAGGCGGGCATCTTCACCGAGTTCATGGAGCAGCGCGGCCCCGGCCACACCGTGGGCTCAAGCAAAATCTACGAAAAGGGTTTTCTGGACTATAAGGCCGAGATCGAGGCGGCCCTCGCCGCCCTCGACCCGCTGACGGACGAAAACGCCCAGGCCAGGGGCGAGCAGCTTCGGGCCATGGCCATCGCCTGCGACGCCATCATGCTCCTGGGCAGCCGCTACGCAGCGCTGGCCCGCGAAAAGGCCGCCGCCGAGGCCGACCCCGTCCGGAAAGCAGAGCTTCTCGAAATCGCCGCCAACTGCGACCGGGTGCCCGCCCGCGCGCCGGAAACCTACTGGCAGGCCATCCAGATGTACTGGTTCGTACACCTTTGCGTGACCACCGAGCTCAACCCCTGGGACGCCTATTCCCCGGGCCGGCTGGACCAGCACCTCTTTCCCTTCTACCGGGCGGATATGGCGGCGGGCCGCCTCACCGGCGACCGGGCGCTGGAGCTGCTGGAATGCCTGTGGATCAAGTTCAACAACCAGCCCGCGCCGCCCAAGGTGGGCGTGACCCTCAAGGAGAGCGGCACCTACACCGACTTTGCCAACATCAACACCGGCGGCATTGCCCCCGACGGCTCCGACGGCGTCAACGACGTCAGCTATATGATCCTTGACTGCATGGACGAGATGCGCCTTTTGCAGCCCTCTTCCAACGTGCAGATCTCCAAAAAGACGCCCCGCCACTTCCTGAAACGCGCCTGCAAAGTGTCCCGCCAGGGCTGGGGCCAGCCCGCCTTTTACAACACCGAGGCCATTGTGGCGGAGCTGATTAACGCCGGCAAGACCCTGGAGGACGCCCGCAGGGGCGGCACCAGCGGCTGCGTGGAAACCGGCGCCTTCGGCAACGAGGCCTACATCTTGACGGGCTACTTCAACATCCCCAAGGTGCTGGAGCTGACCCTCCACGACGGCGTGGACCCCCGCACCGGCAAGCGCCTAGGGCTGCCGCTGGGCAAGGCGGAGGATTTTCAGGACTTTGAATCCCTCTACACCGCCTTTGAAAGGCAGATGAAGCACCTGGTGGACATCAAGGTGCGCGGCTCCAACGTGATCGAGCAGATCTACGCCCGCTACATGCCCGCGCCCTTTCTGTCGGTCATCACCAACGACTGCATCGCCAGGGGCATGGACTACAACGCCGGCGGCGCCCGCTACAACACCAGCTACATCCAGGGCGTGGGCATCGGCACCATCGCCGACAGCCTGGCCGCACTCAAGCTGCACGTCTACGAAAAAAAGACCTTCACCATGGCCCAACTGATGGAGGCGCTGGGCCGCGACTTTGAGGGCGCGGACTGGATCCGCGCGCAGGTGCTCAACCGCGCGCCCAAGTACGGCAACGACGACGACTATGCCGACGATCTGATGCGCCGCGTGTTCCAAAGCTACCTGGGGTTGGTGACGGGCCGCAAAAATACCCGCGGCGGCACCTACCGGGTCAACATGCTGCCCACCACCTGCCACGTGTACTTTGGCGAGGTCATGGGCGCGTCGCCCAACGGGCGCCGGGCGGGCAAGCCCCTCTCCGAGGGCATTTCCCCCACCCAGGGGGCCGACACCCATGGCCCGTCGGCCGCCATCCGCTCCGCCGCCAAGATGGACCACCTGATGACCGGCGGTACGCTGCTCAACCAGAAGTTCACGCCCCCCGTGGTGGCGGGCGAGGCGGGGCTGGACCACATGGCCGACCTGGTGCGCGCCTACTTCGACCTGGACGGCCACCACATCCAGTTCAACGTGGTGGACCGGGAAACGCTGCGCGAGGCGCAGCGCCACCCCGACGAGTACCGGGACCTGATCGTGCGCGTCGCGGGCTATTCCGACTACTTCCGCAACCTCAGCCGCGCGCTGCAGGACGAGATCATCGACCGCACGGAGCAGAGCTTTTAGCGCTCGCGGGGGCTTTGCCCCCGCGCTTTTCGCCAAAAGGTTTTCAGAACGTTTTGAAAGGGGTTTTTCAGATGAGCGGCGGATTCTTTTCCATCGAACTGCCAAAGAACGAACCGGTCCGGGCCTACCTGCCCGGCAGCGCGGAGCGCGCGTCCTTAAAGGCGGAGCTGGACCGTCAGGCAGCCCAGGTCGTCGAAATCCCGCTGGTGATCGGCGGGCGCGCCGTGACCACCGGAAACCTGGGCAGGATTGTGATGCCCCACGACCACCGCCACCCGCTGGCGTCCTTCCACAACGCCGGCGAGGCGGAGCTGAAATCCGCCGTGAAGGCCGCCAAGGGTGCCAAGGCCGCCTGGGCGGACATGCCCTTTGAGCACCGGGCCGCCATCTTCCTGAAGGCGGCGGACCTGCTGGCCGGCCCCTGGCGCGACCGGATCAACGCCGCCACCATGCTGGGCCAGAGCAAGACCGCCTACCAGGCCGAGATCGACTCCGCCTGCGAGCTGGCGGACTTTCTGCGCTTTAACGTCTACTACGCCCAGGAGATCATGAAGCAGCAGCCTTCCTCCTCGGCCGCCGTGTGGAACCGGACGGAGTACCGGCCGCTGGACGGCTTTGTGGCGGCGGTGTCGCCCTTCAACTTCACCTCCATCGGCGGCAACCTGCCCACTTCTCCGGCCATCATGGGCAACACCGTGGTATGGAAGCCCTCGTCCACGGCGGTGCTCTCCAACTACTACTTCATGGCGCTGCTCCAGGAGGCGGGGCTGCCCGACGGGGTCATCAACTTCGTGCCCTGCCGCGGCACCGATCTTTCAAAATACGTGCTCACCGACCCGGACATGGCGGGCTTCCACTTCACCGGTTCCACGGAGGTCTTCAGCGGCGTGTGGAAGATGGTGGGCGAGAACATCGCCGCCTACCGCAATTACCCGCGCCTTGTGGGCGAGACCGGCGGCAAGGACTTTGTATTCGCCCACGCCAGCGCCGATGTGGACGCGCTGGTGTCGGCGCTGGTGCGCGGCGCCTTTGAATACCAGGGGCAGAAGTGCTCCGCCGCCTCCCGCGCCTTCATCCCGGAGAGCCTGTGGCCCGCCGTGAAGGAAAAAATGCTGGCCGAAATCGCCCGGATCAAAACCGGCGACATCCGCGACTTTACCAACTTCATCGGCGCGGTGATCGACAAAAAGTCCTTTGACAGCATCAAGGGCTACATTGACTTTGCCGCCGCCTCTCCGGATGCCGAGGTGCTGTGCGGAAAGTGTGACGACTCCACCGGCTACTTTGTCACCCCCACGGTGATCCTGGCCAGGAAGCCGGACTTCAAAACCATGGTGGAGGAGATCTTCGGGCCGGTGCTGACCGTCTACGTCTACGCCGACGCGGCCTTTGACGAAACCTTGGCCCTGTGCGACGGCGCCTCGCCCTATGCGCTGACCGGTGCCGTCTTCGCCCGGGACCGCCAGGCCGTCATCCGGATGGAAAAAGCGCTCCGGGGTGCGGCGGGCAATTTCTACATCAACGACAAGCCCACCGGCGCGGTGATCGGGCAGCAGCCCTTCGGCGGCGCCCGCGCCTCCGGCACCAACGACAAGGCGGGCTCCATGCTCAACCTCTACCGCTGGGCCAGCCCCCGGGTCATCAAGGAAAACTTCCTTCCGGCGAAGGAAACCGGCTATCCCTTCATGAAAGAATCCTGAGGAGGCGCCCCATGGACAGGTCCTTTTACGTGGAAAACCGCCGCGCGCTGTACGCGCGCATCCCCGGCGACGCGCTCATCGTCGCCTTTGCGGGCGAGGCACCCCGGCGCACCGCCGACGCCTTCTACGGCTTTTTCGCCAACCGCAACTTTGCCTACCTGACGGGCGCGGGGCTGCCCAACGCGCAGAAGTTCGTGTTCCTGGCCGAAAAGCGGGGCGAGGATGTGCGGGAAGCCCTCTTCATCCTGCCGCCGGACGCCCACCTGGAGCGCTGGAACGGCCGCCGCGTGAAGGCGGACGAAGCCCGGGCGCTGACGGGCATCGAGGAGATCGCCTGGGTGGAGGACTTCCCCGCCCGGTTCCACAAGCTGGCGATGGGCGGGGCGTTTGAAACCCTGTACCTCGACATCGACCGCCTGAAGACCGGCGACCCGGAATCGGACGCCGACCGCTTCGCGGCCCTCGCCGCGCGGGAGTACCCGCACCTGGCGGTGAAGAACCTCCTGCCCCACCTAAGGGCGCTGCGCACCATCAAAAAGCCCTGCGAGATCGACGCGATGGCAAAGGCCATGACCATCACCCGCGAGGGCATTCTGGACATGATGCGCGCCTGCCGCCCCGGCATGGCGGAATACGAGCTCAAGGCCGTCTACGACGCCGCGCTGACGCGAAACGGCGTGCTCACCCCAGCCTTCCCGCCCATCATCTCCTCCGGGGCCAACAACTTCTGCATCCACTACGATGCCTACGCCGGGCGGGTGGCGGACGGCGACATGATCTTAAACGACGTGGGCGCCATCTGGGACAACGAGTGCAACGATGTGTCCCGCGGCTGGCCCGCGAACGGGAAGTTCACCCGGGAGCAGGCGCTTTTGTACACCTGCGCCTACAATACCTCCCAGTACATGTTCTCGATTCTGAAGCCCGGCATGCCCATGGCGGACGTGGACCTGACCGCCCGGAAGTACAATTTTGAGCAGCTTCGGGCCATCGGCCTTCTGAAGGAGTACGAAGAAGTGGGCCGCTACATGTGGCACGGCGGCGCCCACCACGTGGGCTTTGACGTCCACGACGTGGTGGACATGACCCGCCCCCTCACCCCCGGCATGGTGTTCTGCGTGGACATCGGCATCTACAACGAGGACTGGGGCATCGGCTTCCGCCTGGAGGACAACTGCCTCATCACGAAGGACGGGGCCGTCAACCTGTCCCGGTCCATCCCCCGCTCCATCGAGGACATCGAGGCCGCGATGGCCGGGTGACGCGCCCGGGGTGCAAAAGCGCGCCCCGCCGCCAGCGGACGGGCGCGCGGCGGGTTTTGGCGCTACTGCCCGCAATGCCCCTCGTGTTCCATCTTGTGCTCATGGCAGACCGCGCCGGTGGACTTGAGCTCGCCCTTCAGGTACTTTTCCACCGACTGGCGCGCGTCGCCCGAGGCCCCCGACACCACCTCGACGCCCCGCTCCTGAAAGATCGTGACCGCGCCGCCGCCCATGCCGCCGGCCACCACCACCGTCACGCCCATGTCCGCCAGAAAGTTGGGCAGAAAGCCCGGCTTGTGGCCCGGATTGGGCACGCTCTTTTCCGAAACGATGGCGCCGTCCCGCGCCTCGTAGAGATTGAAGTTCTCACAGTGTCCGAAGTGTTCGCAGACGGCCCTTCCGCTGCTGGGAACCGCGATCATCATACGCTCTCCTCCTCATCTCACCATGTCCCGCCGCCCGCGGGGTCCCCGCTCAGGATGCGGGCAGCGCTTCCTCCAGGTGCTTCATGACGCCGTCCAGCCACGCCCCGTCGAACAGCTCGATGGCGCCCGCGTCGCAGGCGGCGGCCAGCTTCGGATCGATGGGCAGGCGCGCGACACAGCCGATGCCGTGCTCCGCCGCGATGGCGTCCGCCCGGCTCTCGCCAAAGGGCGTCATCTTCTTTCCGCAGTCCGGGCAGACCATGTAGCTCATGTTCTCCACCAGCGCCAGCACCGGGATCTTCATCATGTCCGCCATCCGGACCGCCTTTTCGACGATCATGCCCACCAGCTCCTGGGGCGTGGCCACCACCACCACCCCGTCCACCGGCAGCGACTGGAACACCGTCAGCGGCACGTCGCCGGTGCCCGGCGGCATGTCCACAAACATGTAATCCACCTCGCCCCAGGCGACCTCCGTCCAGAACTGCTTCACCGTGCCCGCGATGATCGGCCCCCGCCACACCACCGGGTCGGCGTCGTTCTCCAGCAGAAGGTTCAGCGACATCACCGAGATGCCCGTCCGGGTGCGGGCGGGCAGGATGCCCATCTCGTTGCCGACGGCCTTCTCCGTCAGCCCGAAGGCCCGGGGAATGGAAGGGCCGGTGATGTCCGCGTCCAGAATCGCGGTTTTGTATCCCGCCCGGCGCGCGAGCACCGCCAGAAGCTGCGCCACCAGGCTCTTACCCACGCCGCCCTTGCCGCTGACCACGGCGATGACCCGCTTCACATGGGAATATTCGTTGGCCTTTTCCCGAAAGTCAAATTCCTCCGTGCGTTCCTGGCAGCTCTCGCCGCAGGCGGCGCAGTCATGGGTGCACTCGCTCATTTCGTTCCCTCTCCGTCCTCCAGATTTCCGCGCCGCAGGCCGCAGCGGTGCCGCTGACAGCCGCCGCAGCGGCAGGTTTCCTCCAGTCCGTCGCAAAGCCGGTACTCGCCGCCCTCGATGCGCAGCACGTTGCCCCGAACCAGCGACTGGGCCAGCTTGTGCCGGGCATCGCTGTAGATGCGCTGCACCGTGGTGCGGGCGATGTCCATCTGGTCGGCGCACTCCTCCTGGGTAAAGCCCTCCAGGTCAATCAGCCGGATCGCCTCGTACTCGTCCACGCTCAGCACCACCACGTCGCGCCCCGGCGGCGCGTTCAGCGGCCCGTACAGGCTCAGCTCCGGCAGACAGCAGACCCTGCGCCACTTCCTGGGCCTGGGCATACCGATCGCCTCCCCTTTTCGGGCATATGCCCTATTCGGTTTTCATTATAGCCTGAATTGGACATATGTCAAGTATTTAACGCATTTTTTGCGGTGGCCGGGCGCGCCGGGCACAAAATACCGCCGCCAGTTCTTAGCCTGGCGGCGATATCCACCCCCTGCGTCCGCGCCGTCTGGCGGGCGGCGGCCCGAAGCTCACGCGGGCGTCATGCTCAGATACTTCTCTTTGGAGATCGCGCCGCGGGGCGGCACCCCATCCAGCACGCGCCCAATGTCCTCCAGCACCAGATCGGCCATCGCCCGCCGATAGTAGACGGATGTGCCGGCGCTGTGGGGCGTGACGATCGCGCCCGGCATGTTCCTCAGCGGATGATTCTCCGGCAGCGGCTCCTCCTCAAAGACGTCCAGCACCGCGTACAGCCCGCCCCGCTCCAGCCGGCGAATGAGCGCCGCCTCGTCAATGAGCGCCCCCCGCGACGTGTTGACGAGCAGGCCGCCGTCCGGGATCATGCCGAGCTCCCGCTCGCCCAGCATATGGCGCGTCCCGTCCGTCAGCGTCTTGTGCAGGGAAACCACGTCCGAACGCAGCGCCTCCTCCATCGAACAGCGCGAAACGCCCATCCGCCGCGCCTGCGCCTCGGACAGGTGTCCGGAACTGACCCTGATTGTCACGTCAAACCGGCGCAAAAGCGGGATCAGCGCCTCCGCGATGGCGCCGTACCCGATCAGGCCGATCGTCGCACCGTTGAGCCCGGGCACCACGTCGTTGTTGGACTGCCAGAGGCCGTCCCGCACGCGCCTGATCGAATCCAGAATCCGCCAGCGCGCCATGAGAATGGTCATCAGGCAGTACTCCGCCACGGAGGGCGCGAGCGCGAGGTTGGCGTTGGTCAGCGTGATTCCCCGATCGAAAAAGGATTCCTCCACCAGCCAACGAACCGTCCCGGCGCAGTGGGCAATCATCCGGAGGCGCGGCGCGGCGTCCAGCACCGCCCCGGTCACCTTGGGCGTGCCCCATCCCGTAATCAGAATGTCCTTGTCGGCCATCCGCTCCGCCAATTCGCCGCCGGCAAACTCACGGCCTGTGTCGTTCCACTCCACCCGGGCAATCCTCTCCAGCCGCGTCTGCCACTGTGCCGAAAACATGTGGCGCTTCAGCGGGCCGTCCGGTATGGCAAACAATACGTTCGGCGCCATTTTCTCCCTCTTTTCCGCCCTTACGCCTGTTCTGCTTCCAGAATTCTGTCAATCTCCCTCTCCTGGGCCGGGGTCAGCGGCGCCAGCGGGAGCGACAGCCCACCCTCTCCAAAGCCGTACCTGCGCGCCAGGTATTTCATGGAGGCCATCCAGTGCCCGCCGACGCTGAGGCTATTGCGAATCCTGCAAATCCTCTCCTGAAGCGCGGCCGCCTCCGCCAGCTTTCCGAGCCGGGCGCTCTCGCAGCAGTCGATGAACAGCTTCGGGAAATAATTCGCGAGCCCCGGCACGCAGCCCTGGGCCCCGAAGGCCATGCTGACGGCGCAGATCTCTTCCGCGCCATTGAAAAAGCTGATGTGGGTATCGCGCAAAAGATAGATGTTGCGCTGAATCTGTGCAAAGTCCGCGCAGCTGTCCTTGTAGAGCACGAGGTTGTCAAACAGGTTCAGCCTGGCCGCCGTTTCGGGCAGGATGTTGACGTGGGTCGTCACGGGAATATTGTATGCGGCGATCCAATGCTCTGTCGCGCGGGATACGGCCTCGTAATGCCGCAGTATCTCGTCCTGACAGGAATTTTGCAGATAGAACGCGGGGGTGGCGACAAAGATTTTCGCGCCCAGCTGCTCCAGCTCCTTGATCCGCTCCACCACGCGCACCGTGCTGGCCTCAATGACGCCGCAGAGCACCGGGACGCGTCCGGACGCCCGCTCGGCGCACCGCTCGTACAGCCTTTTCTGGTCCGGAGCCGCGAGATAGCAGGCTTCGCCGGAGGTCCCGCCCACAAAAATCCCCGTTACGCCCTGTTCAATGAGAAAATCAATCAACCTGTCCAGCGCTTCCACGTCCAGCGCCCGCTTTGCGGTCAGCGGCGTAATGATGGGCGGTATGACCCCCGAAAACAGCTTTTCCGATCCTTTTGCACTTTTGGCCATGTGTATTCATCCTCTTCCATGATTTACATACCGGCGTCAGTCCAGCCTGACGCCCGCCCGAACAAGCGCATCCTGAAGACGGGCGGCGCTCAGCCGCCTGGGCGCCGTCCTGCTCTTGGCGCAAAGCGCGGCGGCGGCGCCGGCCGCCTCGCCGATGGCCGAGCACACGGGCATAATCCTGAACGAAGCCATCGCGGCCTGCTCCGCGGAGATCATTCGCCCCGCCGCCAGAAGGCCGTCCACCCCTTTGGGCACCAGCGCGCGGTAGGGAATATAATACGGGCCTTCGATGAAGCTGAACGACCACCGCATGCCGCTGCCGGAATGGACGTCCGTGTGGCCCCATTTGGTGCGCACCACCGTGTCGTCAAAGCGCGTGCCCGACTGAATGTCCTCCAGCACCATCCGGTATTCGCCGTGGATGTGCCGGGATTCCCGCACGCCCACCTGCGCGCCGCTGGACATGATGAAGGCCTCCGCGCAGCCGGGAACGTACTTTTTGATAAACGCGAACAGGTTCATCAGGTAGCCGCGCTCCACGATCTCCAATTCCGTAAGGTCCGCCGGATCCACCGGGTTCTTGCCCGGCAGGCGGATGGCGTTTACGTGGAACGCGCCTTTGGTGGGCAGCGGGCACATGCCAAGGCCGGATTCCGGAAGCTCGAGGGCCAGGTCGCCCCGTGCGCGCGCCTCGGCAATCAGCGCGTAAAAGCCCTGGACAATGGCCGTCGCCCGCGGGTCCCGAATGTACTTGCCGAGGCGGGGGTGGTTGCCCAGTTCGTCCGGGTTTTCCTCCAGGTATCTGAACAGCTTTTCGGTGTCCACCCCGCCCAGGTTGAAACACAGCGTGGACCCCATGCAGTTTCCCTGACCGTCGCCCAGTTCAAAGGGCACGCCCGCCACCGCGCACAGGTCTCCGTCGCCGGTGGCGTCCACGAACACATCCGCCCGGAGGCGCATGCGCCCGCCCTTTCCCGCGATTTCAACGGACTCGAGCGTTCCGTCCCGGACGGACGCGCCGGCGGCAAAGGCGTGCAGCAGGATGTCCGCGCCGGCGCTTTTCAAAAGCTCAGGCGCCATTTGCTTGTAGATTTCGGCATCCAGGCCGCACCCGCCCTGCCAGTAGCAAAACGGCATTTCCACGCCGGTCATGTCATATTCCACGACGCCGCCGCGCTTTTTCATCTCCAGGTACAGTTCCAGTGGAATTCCGGTGGCCTCCATCTGCCGGATGGGGTCATAATGCGCGACGAGGCCGGCCGTGAGCATACCCCCGAGGAAGCCGTAGCGCTCCACCAGCAGCGTACTCGCGCCGTTTCGCGCGGCGGAGAGCGCGGCGGCGATGCCGGCGGGGCCGCCGCCGGCGACGATGACATCATAGCGTTCCTTCATGGCCCTACATCCCTTCCACGCGCTCAAACGCGCCCGTCTTTTCCGATGCCTTGACCGCCGCCAGCACGCGCTGGGAGCGAAGCGCGTCCCCGAGCGTCGCGCCGCCGGAGGGCGCGCCCCTGGCGGCGGCCAGAAAATCCCGGATCTCTTCTTCAAAAGCGTTGACATCGTCCGGCCGGAAAAGCTCCACCCGGTCCGGGGAAAAGACCTCGACGGCGCTGTTGCGCTTGCCGCACACATACCCCTTTTCCCCGATGAACTGGAACACAAAATCATGCTTTCCGCGAACCGGCGGGTACCCGGACATGTATCCGCCCGCGATGAGGGCCTGCCGGCCGTCCCCGAAGCGCAGCTCGATCCGCGCCTGATCCTCGCCGGCCTTGCCGAGGCGGTACTCGCCGCGCATCAGCGCTTCGACCGGGGTTTCCTCAAACATCCAGCAGCTGATGTCCATCGCGTGTACGAGCAGCTCGGTGGCCACGCCGATATCCATGTACCAGGCCGGCTCGGACAGCGGCTGAAAATGGCTGATCAGCACATACCGCAGCGCGCCGATTTCCCCGGATTGCACAATCTTCCGCGCGGCGGCGTAAACGCCCTCGTAGCGCATTTTGAACCCCAGCCGGAACGGAATGCCCGCGTCCTCCACCGCGGCACAGGCCGCCCGCGCCTGCGCCAAATCCGCCGCAAAGGGTTTTTCGCACAGCGTGGCCACGCGGCGCGACGCGAGAACACGGATGGCCTCCAGATGGTTAAACGCGGGCGTGCAGACGTTCACCACATCGGGACGTTCCCTGTCCAGCATTTCCGCGAGGTCCGAATAGGCGTTGCCCCCCACGGTCTTCGCCAGCTTTTCGGCGCGGGCCCCGTCCTGATCACAAACCCCCGCGACGCGGACGCCCAGTCTGGCGTATACGCCCGCGTGGGCGGACCCCATGGCACCGCACCCCAGTATGGCCGCATTCATCGTAACTTCCTCCGTTTTTTGAGCCGGTCATCCCTTGACGGCGCCCGCCGTCAACCCGGCCACAATGTATTTGGACAGACAGGTGAAAAATATCAGCGAGGGGATCACCAGCATGGCGGACCATGCCAGCACCACGCCCCATTCCATCATCTCGCCGCCCTTCACGGCCTGAAGCGAGACCGTCAGCGTCTTTGTGGCGTTGGAATTTGCCAGCACAAACGCGTACAGGAATTCATTCCAGGAGTTGATGAAGGTGAAAGTCGCCGCCGTAACGATGGACGGCGCCGTCAGCGGCAGGATGATCTGCACGAACGTCCTCAGATTGTTTGCGCCGTCAACCCGCGAAGCCTCCTCGATATCGCGCGGAATCGTCTTGAAATAGCTCAGGAGCATCCACGCGGAGAACGGAAATGAAAAGGTGATGTGGGTAATGATCAGCCCCAGATGCGTATTGGCGAGGTTCAGGCCGCAGATGATCTGAAACAGCGGGATGACCAGGATGATCGGCGGGAACATGTAGGCGATCAGGATCATCCGGGAAAACAGGTTTTTCCCGCGGAGGTTCGGCCTGGACAGGCTGTAGGCGGTCATGCAGCCGACCACCACGCTGATGACCGTGGTCCCCAGCGCCACGATGAGGCTGTTGAGAAGGCTCCGGCCAAAGTTTGAATAGTTCAGCACCTTTGCGAACCACTCCAGGGTATACGTCCTGGGCAGCAGCATCGGCGGCCGCGTGAACAGCTCGGCGTAGGGCCTGAGGGCGGAGGAGATCATCCAGAAAAAGGGGAAGACAGCGACCGCGAGCATCCCCAGCAGGATGGCATACGCGCCGGCCCTGGCGATCCCTTCCGCCCGGTTGAAGGACTTTCCCATGCGCTACGCCTCCTCTGAATTGATCTTGAAGAACCTGAAGTACAGCGCAATCATGACGGCCACGAACACCAGGAGCAAAATGGTGACCGCGGAACCCCTGCCCATGGCGCTGCGCTTCCATGCCGTGTAGTAGGCCATGATGGACACCGTCTGGGTGGCCTTGGCCGGGCCGCCGCCGGTGGTCAGGAAGATGAAATCATAATTGTTGAAAACCCATATGGTGCGCAGAATCAGCAGCACGCCGACAATTTTCTTCAAAGACGGCAGGATGATGTACCGGAGCCGGTGAAAGAAGTTCGCGCCCTCGATCTTCCCCACCTCGTAGTAGTCCGCCGGGATGGTCTGAAGGCCCGCGTTCAGCGCCAGCATCATAAACGGCGCGCCGAACCATATGTTCATCGCGATCACCGAAAACATGGCCCACGTCTTCGTCCCGAACCAGGCGATCGGCTCGCCGATCATGCCGAGGCCCATGAGCGCGTAGTTGACGACGCCAAACCCGGAGTCGAGCATCCAGTCCCACACAAACGTCATCGCGACGGAAGGAAACGTCCACGGCACCAGCAGCCCCACCCGGAAGGCCGCGCGTCCGCGGGAAATCTTCTGCAGCGCAAGCGCTCCGATCATCCCGAAAAGAAGCTGGCCGGCGATGGACCCCGCGGTGAATATGATGCTGTTGACCAGGCTGACCCAGAACTCGCTTCCGCCCAGAACCGTCGCGTAGTTCTGAAAGCCGACAAACTTTGTGGCCTTCATCGTCAGCATGGAAAGGTTTGTAAAGCTGTTGTAGACCGTCAGCGCCGCGGGATACGCGATCAGTCCGGCGATCAGAACCAGCGAGGGGATCAGAAAAAGCTGCGCCAGGTGATCGTCAAGCCACGCTCCGGTGCGCCTGCTCGGATATCGTCTTTTCGGTTGCCGCGTCATGGAGCTTTCCTCCTTTGGGCGAAGAGCGCCGCTGGACTTTTCCGCGCGTCAGCCCGGCATGCGCCGGGCTGACGCCACCTGTCGTTTGCCTGAAGCGCGGGTTACCAGCCGAGCGCGTCCTTCTGTTCGTCGACGGCTTCCTGCATGCGCTCCGCGCACGCCTTCACCGCCTCGGCCACCGGGGTGCCGTTGACGATGATATCCTGGAACATCTCCTCCACGTACCCGCTGGTCAGCACGCCGGAAAAGGGGTTGGCGCCATACTGGTTGCCGATCGAGTAGCCGCCTTGCTCGATGCCCTGGGCCTGCGTCTTGGACGCCTTGAGCGCGAGCGCGCTTTCAAATATGGGCAGCTTCCAGAAGGCGCTGTCCTCCGCCGCGACGGCCTTCATCGTGGGGTTCATGCCGGGCTGATAGCTGGCCAGGAAGTCGACGTAATTCTCCTCCTCGAACATGAACCGGACAAAGTCCTTCGCCGTGTCCACATTCTTTCCGTCGCAAACGCAAACCGGGAACGTGGTGATGTAGTTGGCCGGCGCCAGCGCCACATCCATCTTTTCCGCGATCTCGGGCGCGGAGTCCAGCGCGCTCTTGATGGTGAAGGCGCTGTCCAGCGTCATCAGCGTCGCGCCGGTATTGAGCAGCGTGAACTGGTCGTTGATGATGAAGTCCATCGCGCCCGGCTGCGAGCCGGCGTTGTACATGTCGATCAGGAATTCGACCGCCTTGACCGTTTCCGGAGAATCAAACACGATGGTATAGGCTTCGTCAAAATACTGCGCGCCGAACGTGCGCATGAAGATGTCCAGCATGAAGGCGGAGCCGTAGTCCGACGTGTTGAACAGCTGCTGGAAGGCATAGGACGGCGGATTGTTGATGGCCTTCGTGACGGCGAGGTATTCCTCCGGCGTGGTTGGCACGCTCTGCCCCGCCGCTTCCAGGGCGTCCTTGCGGTAAATCAGCAGACGGTCGTGGGCGTAGTGGGGCACCGCCATGTAATGGCCGTCGTAATACTGCTCGGTGAGTACGGAATCCAGGAATTTGTCGGTGCCGCCGATGGCCTCGATCACGTCGTCCACGGAAACCGTCGCGCCGGCGACAAACATGGCCACCGCCTGGTCGGGCAGGCAGATGATGACGTCGGGCATCTGGCCGGCGCTGTACGCGGCGCGCCACTTCTCCGCGGTGTTGGGCCAGGTGACGACCTCGAAATTGACCTTGACGCCGGTCTTTTCGTAGTACCTCTGCCCGATCGCTTCCATGGCGTCCACGCGCGCCTGCTGGCTGTACCCCATCCAGAACGTGATGGATTCCGGCTTTTCCTCGGCCGCGGCTCCGACGGACACGGCGCTCATCATGAGGAGCGCGCACAAAACCAGAGACAGGATTCGTTTCATTCCGGGACCCTCCTTCGTGTTTTTTCAGGCTTGCGCCCAAACTGTTTTTGAAATCGCGCCCCTGCATGAGTCCCGCACCACGATCCGGGGTTCAAACGTGGTGATGCGCCTGGCCGCAAAGCCCGGTTCGCTGATCATCCGGTACAGGGTTGTGGCGGCGCACTGGCCGATTTCGTAATTCCGATAGTCCATGCTGGTCAGCTTGATCGGGAGCAGATTGCAGACGCTGGTGTTGTCGTACCCGATGAGGCCGATGTCCTCCGATACGCGCAGGCCGATGCCCTGAACCGCCTCCATGGCATCGCAGGCAACGCGGTCATTGAAGCAGACCACCGCGTCAACGCTCCCGTCCTTTTGCAAAAGCGCCTTCAGGAGCTGTCCCGCGCCCTCCTGCCTGGAGGGGTCGGTGGTCTCCCCAATCAGGATCAGCGATTCGTCGATTTCCCGCTCATGCTGGCTGAGCGCGGCAATATAGCCCTGATACCGGTCCATGCTGGTCTTGTAAAACATCGCCGACAGATAGGCGATCCGGCGGTATCCCTGTTCGATCAGGTGGGTGGTGGCCAGAAAGCTCCCGTAAAAATCGTTGGAGCAAACGCAGGGGCTGTTGACGCCGCCGATGTTCCGGTTGCAAAATACGAAGGGGACGCTTGAATCCTCCAGCAGGTGGCAAAACGCCTGATCGGCGCTGCTGCTGATGGCCGGGATGATGATCAACCCGTCCACCTTGGAATTGATCAGCCGGCGGACAATCGACGCCTGCTTTTCCGTCTGATTGTCCGTGTTGCAGGCCACGATGCTGATCCCATACCGATCCGCGGTATCCTGGATGCCCCTGAGAATTTCCGGGTAAGTATCCGCCGTAATGTCCGGCAGCAGCACGCCGAAATTCTTGTCCCCCGCGCCGAGCTTCATGCCGTTGGCCGACAGATCCGCCACAAAGGTCCCGCTGCCCATGACCGAATACAGGTATCCGGAATTTGCCAGTTCATCAATCGCCCGGTCGATCGTCGTGCGCGTAACGAGATACTCGCGGCACAGCGCGTTCCGGGACGGAATCCGCTCGTGGGGCGGCAGGCTTCCGATTTTTTCGATCAGCTCATCCCGTATCTTCTCATATATATACATATTTTACCTCACAAAACTGTAAGATACGCTGCATTGGTTGCTTTTCATTGTGATTATAACATCGCGATATTACCCCGTCAATTGATATGGTCGTAAACGGGCAGATAAGGCCGAAAATCGGTCAGCTTTGACGGGATTGTGGAAAATTGAACCGATTGATCCATAATCTGCCCGTCCATTTTTTGCGGGCAGCTTTCGTCGGCGTTGCGAAATGACGCAGGCGGCGGGCGACCCCGTCACCGGGTGTCGCCCGCCGTTTGATGCAAAGCCGGTCGGATGCGTGCGCCCAGATAGGGTGTTGATGAAAGTGGCTTAAGGAACCACGCCGCACGATAACGCGGTGCCCAACCTGCCTAACCGAAAGGCGAAAGCCGATACGGGAA
>JAXGME010000003.1:0-410837 GCA_040768845.1 Christensenellales bacterium
TGACGTATGGTGTTGTTGGGTCCAGCAGGGCGCGCACTGATGGACCAAACGCGTTCCCGGCGCGCTGGTCGCCGGGACCGGTTGAAGCCCTTTGGGGACTTTGTTGAGGTTCTGAGCCGGAAGCCAAGACGTTTCCGGCGCTTTTGTGTGCCGCGCGGGTTTTGGCCGTACGGAGGCCGTGAAGGCCCTTTACTTTCCCGCGCCGCTTGGGTATAATGGACGGGAAGTATACTGCGGAGGTTCGCGCGGATGAATGACAAGCTGATCAAACAGGGGTACGAATACGCAAGCAGGGTTTACCAGGATCAGGGCGTGGATGTAGAGAAGGCGATGCGCGCCTGTGCGGCCATTCCCGTTTCGATGCACTGCTGGCAGGGCGACGACGTGTGCGGCTGCGAGAGCGCGTCCGGCGGCGCCTCCGGCGGCATCGCCACCACAGGCAACTATCCGGGCCGCGCCACCGGCGGTGACGAGCTTCGGGCCGACATCGACGAGGCGCTGAAGCTGATCCCCGGCAAAAAGAAGCTCAACCTGCACGCCAACTACGCGGAAAAGGGCGGAAAGGCCGTGGATCGGGACGCCTATACCGTCGATCTCTTCCGGGGCTGGCTGGACTGGGCCAAGGCGCAGAAGCTGGGGCTCGACTTTAACCCCACCTATTTTTCCCACCCCAAGGCCGACAGCGGTTTTACGCTGGCCAGCCCCGACAAGGGCGTGCGGGATTTTTGGATTGAGCACGGCAAGCGCTGCCGCGAGATCGCGGTAGAATTCGGCAAGGCGCTGGGCCAGCCCAGCGTGGTCAACTTCTGGATGCCCGACGGCTACAAGGACGTGCCGGCGGATACCGCCGCGCCCCGGCAGCGGATGCTGGAATCGCTGGACGCGATCTTTGCCTCCGGCAGGATGGATCCGGCGCTGGAAGAGGACGCGGTGGAGTCAAAGCTCTTTGGCCTAGGGGTGGAAAGCTACACCGTGGGCTCCCACGAGTTCATGCTGTCCTACGCCCTGACCCGCGGCGTGCTTTACACGCTGGACGCCGGCCACTTCCACCCGACGGAGGTCATCTCCGCCAAGATCAGCGCCATCCTGCAGTATATGCCGAACCTTCTTCTGCACGTGTCCCGCGGTGTCCGCTGGGACAGCGACCACGTGATTACGCTGGACGACGAGTTGCAGAACATCATGAATGAGATCGTGTTCGGCGGCTACGAAAACCGCGTGCGCATCGCGCTGGATTACTTTGACGCTTCGATCAACCGCGTCGCCGCCTGGGCCATCGGCATGCGCAACGCCCAGAAGGCGCTGCTGCGCGCGCTTTTGACGCCCCACACCCAGGCCGTAAAGGCGGAGGCGGCGGGGGATTACACCGCGCGGCTGGCCCTCATCGAAGAGCGCAAGACGCTGCCCTTCTCCGCCATCTGGGACGCCTACTGCGAGGCACAGAACGTGCCCGTGGGCGGCGCCTGGCTGGACGCGGTGAAAAAATACGAAGCCGCCGTACAGCTCAAGCGGTAAGCCAACGCGCGCGAGGGCGGGCGGGGGCGTGCCCCCCGCCCGCCCTCGCTTCGGAGGAAGCATGGAAGATCTGTTTTCCGAAGGCATTAAAAAGCTGGCGCCGCTGGCGGACCGGATGCGGCCCAGGACGCTGGACGAATTCATCGGCCAGCGGGAGATCGTGGGGGAGGGGACGCTGCTTCGCCGTGCGATCATGGCGGACCGGCTGACCAGCTCGATCTTCTGGGGCCCGCCGGGCACCGGCAAGACCACGCTGGCCTCGATCATCGCCAACGCCACGAAGGCGGAGTTTGTCAAGCTCAACGCCGTCACCAGCGGTGTGGCCGAGGTGCGTGACGTGATCCGGGACGCCGAGTCGCGGCTCAAGCTTCACGGCAGGGCTACCTATCTTTTGCTCGACGAGTGCCACCGCTGGTCCAAAGCCCAGTCCGACAGCATTCTCCCCTCCATCGAGCAGGGCATCATCCGTTTCGTCGGTTCCACCACCGAAAACCCGATGATCGCCATGACCCCCGCCATCGTCAGCCGGTGCAGGCTGTTTCACTTTGAGCCGCTGACGCGGAAAGAGGTGGAGCAGGCCATCCTGAACGCCGTGCGGGACGGGGAGCGCGGTTACGGGCGCGAGGCCGTGACGATTGACGAGGACGCCCTGGCCCACATCGCCCAGGTGGCCAACGGAGACGTGCGCGCCGCGCTCAACGCGCTGGAGCTGGCCGTGCTGACCACCCCCGTGGACGCGAGCGGCGACATCCATGTCACGCTGGCCGTAGCCGAGCAGTCCATTCAAAAGCGCGTGCTGCGCATGGACGAATCGATGCTCTACGACATGCTGTCGGCCTTCTGCAAGAGCCTGCGCGGCTCCGACAGCGATGCCGCGCTGGCCTGGTTCAGCCGCATGATCTACGCGGGGTTGGACCCCCGCGTCATTGTGCGCCGCGTCATCGCCCACGCCAGCGAGGATGTGGGGCTGGCCAACCCTGACGCCATGGTGCAGGCGGTCAGCGCCTGGCAGGCGCTGGAGGCCATCGGCATGCCGGAGGCGCGGCTTTCCATCGCCCAGGCGATCATCGCGGTGTGCGAAAGCCCCAAGTCCAACGCCGTGGTGGTGGCCATCGACCGCGCCATGCGAGACGCGGAGCGCGGCGGCTTTCAGCCTGTTCCCGTGCACCTTCGGGACACTTCTTACAGGGGCGCGGCGCGGCTGGGCTACGGTGAGGGCTACAAGTACGCCCATGACTTTCCAGGCCATTACGTAAAGCAGCAGTACGCGCCGCTGGAGGCCCAGGGCATGCCCTACTACGAGCCGGGGACGCTGGGCTTTGAGAAGGAGATTGGAAAGCGTCGCGAAGAACTGAAAAAGTACGAATAGCGCCGCGCAGAAGGAGCGCCCCCGGCAAAGCCGAGGGGCGCTTTATCGCGTGCCTGGAGCGGGCCCTACGCCTTTCGCACCTTGGGGCCCGCGGGGGTATCTTCAATCACGTAGCCCTTGGCCAGCACCTCGCCTCGGATGCGGTCCGCGTCGGCAAAACGCCTTTCCTTCTTGGCCGCCTGGCGCGCTTCCACCAGCGAGCGCACGTCCTCCGGCGTGGTGTCGAGCTTTTTGGTCAGAATGCCCAAGACACCCGTCATCTCGCCCAGCGCGTCAAGGCCCGCCCGGATGGCCGCCTTTGACGGGGCTCCGGCGGAGAGGGTGACGTTCATATCCCGCGCCCAGTCAAAGATCACGCCCAGCGCGTCGGCGGTGTTGAGATCGTCGTCCATGGCCTCGTCAAAGCGGGCGAGGGCCTCCCGGCCGCGGGCGGCGAAGGCTTCCTCCTCCGGCGTCATCGCGCGTTCGGGCGCGGACTCCAGAAGAAACAGCGCGTTGTTCCGCGCGGTGTAGAGCCGCTCCAGGGACGCCTTCGCCTGCTCGATCAGATCCCGTGAAAAGTTGATGGGGCTTCGATACTGGGCGCTGAGCATGAACATGCGCACCGCCTCCAGGTCGTACTCGGCGGCGATTTCGCGCACGGTAAAGAAGTTGCCGAGGGATTTGCTCATCTTGCGGTTGTCCACGTTGATGTGGCCATTGTGCATCCAGTACTTCGCAAAGGGCTTGCCGGTGGCGCCCTCCGACTGGGCGATCTCGTTCTCGTGGTGGGGGAAGATCAGGTCCACGCCGCCGCAGTGGATGTCAAAGGTTTCGCCCAGGTATTTCATGCTCATGGCGGAGCACTCGATGTGCCATCCGGGCCGGCCCATACCCCAGGGGCTCTTCCAGGCCGGCTCACCGGGCTTTTGCGCCTTCCAGAGGGCAAAATCCATGGGGTTGCGCTTGACGTCGTCCACCTCGATGCGGGCGCCGGCCTCCCGGTCCTCCAGATTCTGACCGGACAGCTTGCCGTAGCCGGGGTAGGCCTGGGTGTCGAAGTACACGTCGCCGCCCGCCTCGTAGGCGTAGCCGTTTTTGATGAGCTTCTGGATGATCCTGATGATCTCGCCGACGTGGCGTGTGGCCCTTGGATGTACGTCCGCCCGCATCACGCCCAGCGCGTCCGCGTCCCTGAAGTACTCTTCGATATAATGGTCGGCGATCGCTTCGACGGTGGTATGCTCCTCCTCGGCGCGGCGGATGAGCTTGTCGTCGATGTCGGTGAAGTTCTGCACGAAGGTCACCTTGTAGCCCTTGTGCGTCAGGTAGCGCCGGAGGGTGTCGAAGATGATGAAGGGGCGGGCGTTTCCGATATGAAAGAAGTTGTAGACCGTGGGGCCGCAGGCGTAGATGCGCACCTCGCCTTCGTGCACGGGGACGAGCTCCTCTTTTTGCCGGGTCATCGTGTTATAGATCTTCATTTTTTATCTCCTCCTTGGGCGTCAAAAGGCAATTGGGCAGTTTGAACTCCTCGCATTGATCGCAGGCCATGCCCTGGGCCCTGCGCTCCATGCACTTCTCCAGCTGCATCAGGCGCGCGGTCATCTCCTCGATGCGCTCTTTGATCGGATCGGGCAGGTGGATCTGGTCGAGATCAATGCCCACGCGCTCGCCCGCCTGGCGCACCACGCGGCCGGGGTTGCCCACCACCGTGGCGTAAGGCGGAACTTCCTTTAATACCACCGCGCTGGCGCCGATCTTGGCGCCGTCGCCCACGGTGAAGGGCCCCAGCACCTTCGCGCCCGCGCCGATCACCACGTTGTCGCCGATGGTGGGGTGGCGCTTGCCCACGTCCTTTCCGGTGCCGCCCAGCGTCACATCCTGATAGAGCGTCACATTGTCGCCGATTTCAGCCGTTTCGCCGATCACCACGCCCATGCCGTGGTCGATGAAAAGTCCCTTTCCGATCTTCGCACCGGGGTGAATTTCGATGCCGGTGAGCCTGCGCGTGCGCTGGGACACCAGCCTGGCCATCAGCTTCAGGTTGTGCGTCCACAGCCAGTGGGCGCGGCGGTGCCTGCGCACCGCGCGGAAGCTGGGGTAACACAGCACCACCTCCAGCGCGCTTCGCGCCGCGGGGTCGCGGGTCAATACGGCGCGCACATCTTCGCGCCACCTGAAAAACATGGCGATCCCTCCCATCGGGTATAGAAAAGCGCCTCCGTACCGACAGAGGCGCTTTCGCGCGGTTCCACTCTGCTTCAGAATGCCCTGGGGCACCCTGCGCTCAACGCGCTGTAACGGGCGCGCCCGGCGCGCCTGAAGGCGCGCTCGCTCACGGATGCACTTCGGCAGCCTCGCGCAGGGGCGGCTTTCAGCCGGGGACCGCCCTTCTCTGTTGCGTTCGGGTAGCCTACTCTTTCCGGTCATCGCAGATAACGCCATTATACCGGCTTTGCGGCCGTTCGTCAACGGGCAATGGCGCGCGGTGAAGGCATTCCGGATGAACACAATCCTTTGGATTGTCATAACCTGTGAAGGAAGCATGTTCAAATGTTTCAATGGAATGCGATTCTGTTGCGACTGGGTGTAACAGGCGCACTGCCTTCGCGTGCAAAAAAGCGCCAAATGGCGTGCGCGTTCGAGTTTCGGCGTCGAAAACGCGCGAAATCCGGGCAGGATATTTCAAAAGTATTTCAAAAGATTGTTAAATGATTGCTTTCGGAAATTTTTTTCTCAATACTTGGCAGGTTTTCCTTGCGGAGGTGTCGTATATATGTTATACTGCTACCGATGGTTTTCTTCCGGATTGTGGCAAAAGCGCGCCGCGCAAGCGGCATCCCCGGGATTATTCTTGAGCGGAGGACTGAACGCGATGCAAACGAGCGGAAAGAGCATGATGAGGGTGGCCGTTCTGGCGGCGCTACTACTGACGCTTTTCTGCACGCAGGCGATGGCCGCCACGCTGAAGGCCGGCTCAAAGGGTTCCGCCGTATCGGAGCTTCAACGAAACCTCAAGGACAAAGGATACTTTACGGCCAAGGTCATTACCAGCCGCTATACGTCGTCGCTGAAGAAGGCCGTGGGTGTCTTTCAGATCGCCAACAGCATCCGGCCCAAGGGGGGCTACGGCGTCGCCGACGAGCAAACCCAGCTCAAAGCCGCCTCCCCGGACGCGGTCACCTATCCCCAGTACGTCGAGAAGCTGACCGACGCCCAACTGAAGCCCGGCGGCAGCGGCACCTACGTCAAAAAGGCCCAGTCGAGGCTCAAAAAGCTAGGCTATTACTCCGGCAAGCTTGACAGCAAGTACCGCTCCACGACCACGGCCGCCGTGCAGGACTTTGAGCGCGCCAATGGCCTCTCCGTCGACGGCATCGCCGACAAAGCAACCCGCGACGTGCTCTATTCCGACGGCGCCAAGTCCCGCACCCAGTATGACGCCGAAAACTATCTGACGCCGCTGAGCGTCGGTTCCAAGAACACCACCCAGGTGACCCAGTTGCAGGAGCGGCTGACTGCCCTCGGATACTACTGGGGCGAACCCACGGGCGTATTTGACGCGCAGACCAAGTATTCCGTCAAGTTTTTTCAAGAAGCCAACGGTTTTTCCGCCAGCGGAAGCGCCAACCGGACGGTTCGGGCGCTGGTCAACAAGGATACCGCCAAGTCGTTTGATCAATATGTCACCGACGCGGTGAAGCGCCAGCAGCTCGCCCCGGGCTGCAAGGGAGGCGTCCGGGTGGCTGTGCTGCAGCTCCAGCTGAAGAACCTGGGCTATTACAAGGGCGTCATCACCGGCGCGTACACCGGCGCGGTTACCACCGCCGTGCGCACTTTCCAGACCTTCAACAACATGAGCAGCAAGTACGTGACCGGCAAGGCGAATACCGCCACCCGCGAACTGCTGCTGAGCGATAAGGCCATCGCCTATGAAACGGTGAACGGCAGCGACACGCTGAAGTCCGGGTCAAAGAATTCGGGCGCCGTCAAAGCCCTGCAGTCAAGGCTCAAGGAACTGGGCTACTACACCGGCAGCGTGGACGGGGTGTACAGCAGGGCCGTCGTCTCCGCCGTCAAATTGTTCCAGAAGTACAACGGCCTTTACCAGAGCGGCATCGCTTACAGCAACACCCTCGCGCTTCTGAACAGCGGCAGCGTGGTGGCCTACACCAACGCGAAGATTGAAAAGCTGATCGACGTGGCGGAAAACAAGCTCGGCACGAAATACGGGACCAAGAGCGGTCAGTTTGATTGCAGCACCTTTACGGCCTATTGTCTGGACAAGGTGGGCATTGACGTCACATCCGAGGTTCAGGCCCAGGGCCGGGCGATGCTGAATATTGGCAAGAAGATCTCGAGCTACAAGGAACTGAGGCGGGGCGATATGGTTTACTTCTGGTCGCCGGACCGGGAGAAGAAGCCGGGGCATGCCGGAATTTTCATCGGGAAGAAGGGCTCCCAGTACCAGTTCATTCACGCATCTTCTTCCTATGGCAAGGTTACCGTCAGCGACCTGAACACGAATTACTACCTGGGCAGCAACGGGGCCTTCCTGTACGGAGTAAGAATTTGGGAGTAAAACGAGATGGATGACATTCGGGCGGCGCGAGGGGACTCGGGCCGCTCTTTTTATCGGCACCCGGGGGAGCGGCTGGACGACCTGAACCGGGGCGGCCTGATGATCCTGCAGAAGGAGAAGGGCTTCCGCTTCGGCACCGACGCGGTGCTGCTGGCGGATTTCGCCGCGCCAAAGCCCTTTGACCGGGTGGCGGACCTGGGCGCGGGCGGCGGCATCCTGTCCATCCTGATGGCGGACGCCGAGCCGCAGGCGCGCTTTGACGCGGTGGAGCTCCAACCGGAGATGTGCGATATGGCCCGGCGAAGCGTATGGGGCAACGGCCTTGAGGGGGGCGTTTTTGTGCACGCGCTCGACGTGCGCGACGCGCCCCGGGCGTTGGGGCACGCGGGGTACTCGCTGGTGGTATCCAACCCACCCTATCATCCCCGGGGGACCGCGCCGGCAAGCCCCGATCCCGCACATCATCTGGCGCGCCACGAGGGGGAGGCCACGCTGGAGGACTTCGCAGCCTGCGCCGCGGCGCTTTTGAAAAACGGCGGTCGTGCGGCGTTCGTATACCCGGCGCCCCGCGCCTTTGATCTGATGTGTGCGCTCCGGGCGCGGCGGCTGGAGCCCAAGCGCGTTCGGCTGGTGCTGGACAGGCCCGGCGCCCGGCCCAAGCTGATCCTCCTGGACGCGGTCAAGGGCGGCGGCGCGTGGCTGGACTGGATGCCGCCGCTGATTCTCCGGGACGAGATCGGCGAGCCGACGCGCGAATATCGGCGAATTTATCGTATGCCGCTTGACGAAAACGGCGTGAAGCCCCATAATACAGTAGGAGCTGAATGCCAATGAACCACCGGATCGGGCAGGTCGAACCGGGCAGTCCGGCCGCCCGGGCGGGTCTGCGCGCCGGCGACCGGCTGATCTCCATAGACGGGCAGAACGTGATCGACTTTGTGGACTACCAGGCGCTTTGCTGCGCGCGAAGGCTGCGCCTCGCGGTGGAGCGCGACGGAGAGCGGATCGATTTCTCGATCAAAAAGGACGAGTACGCGCCGCTGGGGCTGGCCTTTGACGACGAGTTGACGGGCGGCACCCGCAACTGCTGCAACCACTGCGCTTTCTGCTTTGTGGATCAGCTGCCGTCGGGGGCGCGGCCCACGCTGCACGTCAAGGACGACGACTGGCGCCTGTCGCTTCTGATGGGCAACTTCGTGACGCTGACCAACGTCGGCGACCGCGAGCTTGAGCGGATCATCGCCCGGCGCGCCTCGCCGCTGTACATATCGGTGCACGCCACCGATCCGGATCTTCGGATGCGGCTGATGGGCACGCCCCGGGCCCGGACGATCGGCCAACAGCTGGATCGTCTGGCGAAGGGCGGCATCCGCTTTCACACCCAGGCGGTGGTCTGCCCCGGGCTTAACGACGGCGCGGCGCTGGATCGCACCATCGCCGACCTTTCCGCGCTGCACCCCGC
Organism: Christensenellales bacterium; assembly: GCA_040768845.1. GTDB lineage: Bacteria > Bacillota > Clostridia > Christensenellales > Aristaeellaceae > JAEZHK01. The sequence continues at coordinate 8,911 of JAXGME010000003.1, forward strand.
CGCCCTTACGCTGGCGCTGGTGCCCGTGGGGCTGACGGCGCACCGCGACGGCCTGACACATCTGGCCCCCTTCGGCGCCGAGAGCGCGAAGCGGCTGCTGGATCAGGTGGACGCGTGGCGCGAACGCCTGAAGGCGCGCCTGGACACCGGGTTTGTGCAGGCGGCGGACGAGTTCTACATCATGGCGGGCCGCGCCTTTCCGCGGGAGGACGAGTACGAGGGCTATCCGCAGATCGAAAACGGCGTGGGCATGTGCCGGCTGCTGGAGCGGGAGTTTGACGAAGCCTACCGCGCGGAGGACCGCGCCGCACGGCCCGCGCGGATTGCCATTGCCTGCGGCGTTTCCGTGGCGCCTTTTTTGGAAAAACTGATCCAGGATCACCCGCTTCCGGGCGCGTCGGTCACGGTGATTCCGGTAAAAAACGGCTATTTTGGGCCGACGGTCACGGTGTCCGGATTGCTGACCGGCGGCGACTTGATCCGCGCCCTCAAGGGCGTGGCCGCCGACCGAGTGCTGATTACCGAGTGCATGCTGCGGGAGGGCGACGACGTATTTCTGGACGGCATGGCGCTGGACGATGTCAAAAACGCGCTGGGCCTCGACATCCTGCCGGTGGGCAGGCGGGGAGACCAGCTTTTGTACGCGCTCAAGGGCGCGGTCGCCGGATAACGGCGGGGAGGGACCATGGCAAGACCGCTGGTGGCCATCGTAGGCCGGCCCAACGTGGGCAAGTCCACCTTTTTCAACAAAATTGCGGGGCGGCGCATCGCCATCGTGGAGGACACGCCGGGCGTGACCCGCGACCGCGTGTACGCCGACTGCGAATGGCAGGGCAGAAAATTCACGCTGATCGATACCGGCGGCATCGATCCCGGCTCCACCGATCCGCTGCTTCGGCAGATGCGGGATCAGGCGGAGATCGCCATCGAAACGTCGGACGCGATCCTGTTCTTCGTGGATGGGCGGCAGGGCCTGACGCCGGACGACGCGGTCGTGGCCGATATGCTCCGAAAGAGCAAAAAGCCGGTTCTTGTCGTGGTCAACAAGATCGACAGCGTGGCCCAGGAGGGCCATGCCTATGAGTTCTACGCGCTGGGCCTGGGCGACCCCATCGCGGTGTCGTCGGTCAATATGATGAATTTCGGCGACCTGCTGGAGGAGCTCATGAAGCTTCTCCCGGACGAGGCGGGCGAGCCCGGCGAGGACCACCTGGTGCACGTGGCGGTGGTGGGCAAACCCAACGTGGGCAAGTCCTCGCTGGTCAACCGGCTGCTGGGCCAGAAGCGCGTGATGGTGTCCGACATCGCGGGCACCACCCGGGACGCCATCGACACCCGCTTTACCGACGAGGGCGAGGAGTACGTGCTCATCGACACCGCCGGCATCCGCAGAAAGCGCGCCATCGAGTACCAGTCGCTGGAGCGGTTCAGCGTGGTGCGCGCGCTGGCCGCCATCGACCGGTCCGACGTGGTGCTGATGCTGATCGACGCCGCCGAGGGCGTCACCGAACAGGACACCAAGATCGCGGGCTACATCGACGAGCAGGGCAAGCCCGCCATCGTACTGGTCAACAAGTGGGACGCGGTCGAAAAGGACACCGGCACGCTGGAGGCCTTTACGCGCCAGATCCGCGAGCAGCTCAAGTTCATGGACTACGCGCGCATCCTCTTCGTTTCGGTGCTGACGGGGCAGCGGATCGACCGGGTGATGCCGATGGTGCGGGCGGTGTACGCCCAGTCCGCCCGGCGCATCACCACCGGCATCCTCAACGATGTCCTGACCGACGCCCAGAGCGCGCTGGCTCCGCCGTCCATGTCGGGCCGCAGGCTGCGCATCTACTACGGCACCCAGCAGAGTGTGTGCCCGCCGACCTTCGTGCTCTTCGTCAACGACAAGACGCTGATGCACTATTCCTATGAGCGATACCTGCACAACCAGTTCCGCAAGGCCTTCGGGTTTGACGGCACGCCCATCCGGTTTGTGCTGCGCGAGAAGCAGAAAGAGGTCTAGCCAATGATGATTGCGCTCAAGTGGGTGATCGTGATCGTCGCGGGGTATCTGATGGGGAATTTCTCCGCGGGGATCACCTCGGGCATGGCATTTGCCAAGACGGACATTCGCAGGCACGGCAGCAAGTCCACCGGCGCGACCAACGTGCTGCGCACGCTGGGTTGGCTGCCCAGCGTGCTGACGCTGGCGGGCGACGCGCTGAAGGGCATCCTGGCGGCGCTTCTGGGCAAATGGCTGCTGGGCGAGCTCGGCGCCTACGCGGGCGGCCTCGCCGCCATTCTGGGCCACAACTGGCCGGTCTTTTACGGCTTCAAGGGCGGAAAGGGCATTGCCACCTCCTTTGGCGTGATCCTGATCGTGGAGCCCTGGTTCGGCTTGGCAGTCCTGGTCTCCCAGTTCGTCGTGCTGCCGCTGACCGGGTACATGTCGGTGGCATCCATGGCGTCCGCGGTGTGCTATTCGGTGCTGACGCTCGCATTCCGGTTTGGCAACTGGCCGGAAGCGGGCTTCGCGCTGGCGCTCACGGGCCTCGCGCTCTACACCCACCGGGCGAACATCGCCCGCCTCCGGCGCGGCGAGGAGCACAAGACCCGCTTCTCCGGCACAAAAAGGTTTAAAAGACCCGACGCGTGATCCAAAGCCTGAATTTCATTGCGCATAGCCGCAAGGAGGAGGACTTCATGAAAAAGCGATATCTGATCGGCCTTGACATCGGGACATCGGGCGCCAAATGCATCATCGTGGACGACGAAGGCGCGGTGGTCGCCTCGTCGACGCAGGAATACCCGCTGTCCACGCCCAAGCCCGGCTGGGCGGAGCAGGACCCCGCCGATTGGTGGGCGGGCATCGTCCGCGGCTGCCAGGCGATCATGAAAAGGTTCCAGGGCGACGCGCGTGACATCGCGGGCGTCAGCTTTTCCGGCCAGATGCACGGCCTGGTGGCGCTTGACAAAGCCAGAAACGTCATCCGTCCGTCCATCCTGTGGTGCGATTCGCGCACCCAGCCCCAGTGCGACTGGATCATCGAAAGGGCCGGCGGCCTGGAGGGCCTGCTCAAGCTGACCAACAACAACATGCTGCCCGGCTATACCGGCGGCAAGATCGTCTGGCTCCGGGATGAGGAGCCGGAGCAGTTTGAGAAGATGGACAAGTTCGTCTGTCCGAAGGACTACATCCGCTACCGGCTGACGGGCGAGCTGGCCACCGAGGTGTCCGACGGCTCCGGCACCGGCTTCTTTGATACGAAGCACCGCAAGTGGTCGGACGAGCTGATCGAAAAATGCGGGCTTGACCGGGCAATCTTCCCGACGGCGCTGGAATCCACCGACCGGGCCGGTTATGTGACCCGCGCGGCCGCGGAAGAAACCGGCCTTCCGGAAGGGCTGCCGGTGTTCGCCGGCGGCGGCGACGCGGTGATCCAGACGACGGGCGCGGGGCTCGTCAAGCCCGGCATCCTGGGCGTGGTGGTGGGCACCGCCGGCAACGTGGCCATGGGGTTGGACGGCTATTGCGATAACCCCGAGGGCAAACTGCAAATGTTCTGCAACAACGCGCCCCACCTGTGGCACGCGCTGGGCTGCACGCTGGCCGCCGGCGGATCGCTGCGCTGGTATCGGGACGCGCTGGGCGAGGACGCCGTGCGCACCGCAAAGGAGCTGGGCCGGCACACCTACGCCTACATGGAGGATGCGGCGGTCCGCGATTCCGCGCCGGGCTCGAACGGCGTGGTGTTCTTGCCCTACCTCGCGGGCGAACGCTGCCCCTATTCCGATCCCAATGCCCGCGGCGTGTTCTACGGGCTGTCGCTGGCCACCTCCCGCGGCGATATTACCCGCTCGGTGATGGAGGGCGTCACCTTCTCCCTCAAGCAGGTGATCGATTTGATCGCCGGCCTGGGAAGGACCGAAAAGGTCTACGCCTCCGGCGGCGGCTCCGCCTCTCCGCTGTGGCGGCAGATGATGGCGGACATCTTTGAGCTGCCGGTCTACACCATGAGCGCGGCCAGCGAGGGCGGCGCCTACGGCGCGATGATGGTCGCCGGCGTCGGCGCCGGGGTGTGGGGCAGCCTTGACGAGGCGATCTCCGTGCTCCGGGTCGAAACGGAAACGCTGCCCGATCCCGCTGCGAAAGGTGCCTATGGCGACGCATTTGCCAGGTATTCCGCCCTTTACCACGCGCTGAAGCCCGTCTACGACATGTAGCGGTCGCTTCGGCGGCGAAACGCCTTCGACATGACCAAGCGGGCACAGACGGGTTCTCTCCGCCTGTGCCCGCGTCTTCCCCGGAAAAGCGCCCGCGGCCGTCTGGTTTTTCCGGGGGCGCGGCCGGCCGGAAGCGGATTTTACCCAAAATGGCTTTTTTGCCCGCGGGCGCGAAGTATAATGAAATTGGTCGGCATTCCGCATCCAGAAGCCGAACCCAGGGGTTTTCCGGTTTTATGGTCGTCGGGTATCAAATTTGAACTCGAACGGAGGTATTCCATGATGAACAGCACCCGTATCATGACGCTCACATCCCTTTTCATCGCGTTGATCGCCATCCTCAGCTTCACGCCCTTCGGGCTGATCTCGCTGGGCGTCATCAACGTGACGATTCTCGCCATTCCGGTGATCATCGGCACCATTTTGCTGGGCCTGAAGCCGGGGCTGGTGCTGGGGCTGGCCTTCGGGCTGATCAGCACGATCAGCATGATCACCACGCCCAAATCCCTCCTGGCCACGACGCTGTACGCGGCCAACCCGTTTTTCGCAATCCTGATGTGCATCGTGCCCAGGGTGCTGATCCCGGTGGTCACGTGGCTTGTGTTTCGGGCGGTATCCGGAAAAACCGCCCGCAGGGCGGCGGCGCTGCCCATCGCGGCGGTGGCGGGGTCGGCCACGAACACGGTGGTCTACCTGGGGCTCATGCTGCTGTTTTACCGCCTCGTCGGCTTCGGAAATGAAACGGTGAGCGCGGCCCTCGCCACGCGGGATCTCCTGAGTTTTGACATGCTGTTGAAGTTCGTCGCGGGCCTCACGGCGTCCGCGGGGATCCCTGAGGCGATCGCCGCCGCCGTCCTGACCACGCCCATCGTGATGGCGCTGTGGAAGATTGATAAAACGCGCGGATAGGAGAGAAACGCATGATTCTGACCCTGGACGTGGGCAACACCAACATCAAGGCGGCGCTCTTTGACGGAGAGGAAATGGTGACCTACTTCCGGATCTCCACCAACCGCCAGATGTCCTCCGACGAATACGGCATTTTGATGGTAAACCTGTTTGCCCACAACGGCGTCAGCATGAAGGGCGTGGAGGGCATCATCATGTCGTCGGTGGTCCCCACGGTCAATTTTACGCTGGAGCATATGTGCCGAAACTACTTTGGCATGGAGCCCATGTGCGTGGGCCCCGGCATCAAAACGGGCATCAACATCAAGTACGACAACCCGCGGGAGCTGGGCGGAGACCGCATCGCCAACGCCGTCGCCGCCCACGCAATCTACGGCGGTCCCTGCATCACCATCGACTTCGGCACCGCGACCACCTTCGGCGCACTGAGCGCAAAGGGCGAATTTTTGGGCGGCGCGATCTGCCCGGGGCTCAAACTGGCGGCAGAGGCGCTGACCGAGCACGCCGCGAAGCTGCCGCGGTTCGAGCTGATCAAGCCCGAGAGCGTCATCGGCCGCAACACCATCACCAACCTGCAGGCGGGCATCGTATACGGCTACGTGGGGCAGGTGACCTACCTGGTGCGCAAGTTCCGGGAGGAGCTGAAGGCGCCAAGCGCCAAGGTGATCGCCACCGGTGGGCTGGCGCTGCTCGTCTCGGGCGAAACGGACTCAATCGATGTACTGGATGGCATCCTCACGCTGAAGGGTCTCAGGCTTCTCTACGAGCGAAACGTCGGCTAAGAGAAAGCCCACCATGCCCGCGTAGCTTTGCAGCCCCGCCTTCTGGCCGCCGAGGCGCAAAAACGCCTCCGCCGCGCGGTCCGAGAGGGCCGCAATGCCCGTAGCCGCGCCGCCCACGTCATCAATCCGGGTGAAATCGTCTCGCACGCCGGCCGAAAACCCCCGGCGGATGTCAAACCATTTGTCCATGTCCACGGCGCGCAGCGCGTCCATCGAATAGCTTAGCGCGTAGATCGTGCCCGCGTACTGAAAGCGCGCGTCGCCCGTCATGCAGGCGCGGTAGGCGACGAAATTGGCCTCGTCCTCCCGGGCGATGCCGGCGGCGTGGGCCAGTTCGTGGGACGCGAGGAAGGGCAGCGTGAAGGCGGGTTCCTCAGGGCTTACGATCGCCTCGCCCGTCCAGGGCAGGTACGCCCCCGCGATCCGGAGCGACCGGAGGATCTGCGGATAGCGCGAGAATTTTGGCTTTTGAAGCGGCCGACTGGTGACGCCGATGGACGCCACCGCGTCCCGCGCCATGGAAAGGGTTTCCGCGGGTGAGCCATGGATGAGGGCGGCTTCCCCGCGCAGCGCGTTCGCCTGGGCGGAAAGGGTCTGGCACAGCTTCATCAGGCGCCAGGTTTCATAGGGCGCGGATGCCTCGGCGGGCGCGCGCACGAGCGGCGTCCAGAGGATGGCGTACGAAAGGAACGCCAGCGCCAGCGTCAGGGCGGGACCCCGGGGCGCCCTGCGCCGAAGGGCGGACCACAGGGCCAGGAGGATCAGCACCGGCACGCCGGCCAGGATCAGCACTTCGCCCACCGGCCATTCCGCGAAGGCGGCGGCGCGGGAGGCGAGGGCGGCCAGCGGCAGCGAAACGCGAACGGAAAACCAGGCGGAAAAGCCGGGCACGAGCGAAAAAACCAGCGAAAGGGTAAGTGCCAGAGCCGTCGTCCAAAGCGCCCTGCGCACATTCGCCACCTCCCGCTCCATTCTATTCGGCTGCTCCCGGTTCTGATGAAATTATCCCATACGGACACCTACAAAATCAAATGCAATAGATGGAAGCGATGGCGCGAATTTAACACTTTTAGGGTATACTGATGGAAACGCGACGGCTGAAAGGAAGAGGCGGATGCAGATCAAACTGGACGTCAACCACATGATGAACGATTTCCTGGGCGGCGAGGGATTGGACCGCGCCCAGGTGGAGAAAATGGCGCCCGCGCTGAGGAAGGCGCACGCGCAGGTAGAGGCCGGCCGCGGCAAGGGCATGCAGGGCTGGATGGACCTGCCCTACGATCAGGCGGACATCGTGACGCAAATTGAAAAAAAGGCCAGGGCCATCCGCGACACCTTTGACGCCTTCGTGGTGCTGGGCATCGGCGGGTCCGCGCTGGGCCCGGCGGCGGTGCATCAGGCGCTCAGCCACCTGCGCTACAACGAATTGCCGGACGGCAGGCGCCCCGGCCCCAGGCTCTACATCGAGGACAACATCGACCCAGAGCGCATGGCGTCGCTGCTGGACGTGATCGACGTGAAGAGGACCTGCTTCAACGTCATCACCAAGTCCGGCGGCACCGCCGAAACGATGAGCCAGTATCTGATCGTGCTGGACCTTTTGAAAAAGGCCGTGGGGGAGGACTACCGCCGCAACATCCTCATCACCACTTCCAAAACCAAGGGGTTTCTCATCAAGATCGCCCAGCGCGAGGGCTACGATACCTTCTACATTCCCGACGGCGTGGGCGGCCGGTTCTCCGAGCTCTCGCCGGTGGGCCTCGTCGCGGCGGCGGTCACGGGCATTGACATCCGGGGACTCCTCGCGGGCGCGAAGGCCATGGACGAGCGCTGCAAGACCGACGACATCTGGAAAAACCCGGCGCTTCTTGACGCCGGGCTGATGGTGCTGGCGATGGAGGCGGGCAGAAATGTATCCGTCATGCTGCCCTACGCCGATTCTCTGAAGCTGATGAGCGACTGGTACGCGCAGCTCTGGGCCGAGAGCCTGGGAAAGAACGTGACGCTGGACGGCAAGCCCTGCGCCGTGGGGCAGACGCCGGTCAAGGCGCTGGGCGTCACCGATCAGCACTCGCAGCTGCAGCTGTACACGGAAGGCCCCTTCGACAAGGTGATCACCTTCCTGAAGGTGGAGCGCTTCCGCAAGGAGACGGCCATTCCCCACGGCTGCGACGACATCGAAACCATCGCCTTTCTTGGCGGGAAGACCCACAACCAGCTGATCGAGGCGGAGCGCGCCGGCACCGAGTACGCGCTGTACAAGGCCCGCAGAATGAGCCAGACCATTACGCTTCCCGAAGTGAACGCCGAAACGGTCGGGCAGCTTCTGTACTTTTTTGAGCTGGTCACCGCCTACGCCGGCGCGCTGCTCAATATCGACGCCTTCAACCAGCCGGGCGTGGAGGAATCGAAGCTCGCCGCCTACGCGGTGCTGGGCTTTGAATCCGAAAAGCACGCCGCCAAGCGCGGAGAGATGGCGGCCCGCCCGGCGCCCAAGGCGGAATACCTGCTGTAAGCATCAAAAGGGGCGCGCCGCGAAAGCGCGCCCCTTTGCCGTCCCTTCGGGTCAGGCCGTTCGGCGGTCCAGGCGCAGCACATCCGTCAGCCGGGAGACCCCGGGGATCAGCGCCGCGCCCAGGCAGATCAGCGCGTCCGGCCCCAGGTAGGCGATGTTGTACACCAGCGAGTAGACGAGGACGTTCTGGTCGCCCGCGTATTCGGCGAAGAAGACCACGCCGGAGAGCACCGCCATCAGGTAGCGCCCCAGGCTGCCGAGCACGATCGCCAGCGGAAGCTTCCAATACTTGGGCAGCGGCGCTTTTTCGGCAAAGCCGCCCAGTGCCAGCGCCGCGAAGGCCAGCGGATAGTCCACCAGCATCTGCAGCGGATGGATCACGAAGGGGTCGTAGAGCAGCTGCAAAAAACCGTAGGCGCAGCCCACCAGCGCGCCCCGCGCCGGGCCGAAGGCCAGCGAGAAGGCGATGACGGGCAGCATTGAGAAGAGCGTCACCGAGCCGCCCTGGGGGTTTTTGTACAGCCGGAGCGTCGAGAGCACGAACGAGATGGCCACCGTCATCGCGGCGTAGGCCAGGATCTTCGCGTTCCACTGGGCCTTTCCTGCCCGGAACAGCGCGATGCCCAGCACCGCCAGCGCCAGCACCACCAGCCAGGTGTACCACTGGACGGCGGCCAGTTTTTCGGTCAGCAGGGAAGTCGTAAACCAGCTTCCGGCGGCGTCTTCGGCCTCGGCCGGCGCCGTGACTTCCTCGGGCGCGGCGGTTTCGGCAGGCGCCTCGGCGGTTTCCGCCAGGCAGGGCAGCGCGAAGGCGAGCGCGAAGACAAGGATAAGCAGGGTGACAGACAGGCGTTTCATGCGGTTTCCCCCTCTCCAGGATGACGACCGCCCGCAAAAGCGGATAAAGAAACCCGCATGCCGTGCATGCGGGAAACGGAACGGCAACCCCGAAGGGGCGGCCATCCGCTTCCCTACGGTGGGATTACCCACGTCAGGTTCCAAGGGACCGGACGGCGAAGGCCGTCCATCTCAGCTCGAAAGCGCCCCCAGCGGTTGCAACGCCATTGTAAGCCGACGCTGCGGGCCTGTCAAGGCGCAATACGCGGGACGGGAGAGAATTAACAATGTCGAAAAGCCATTTTTACGCCTACATGGCCAGGATGCGCCTGATCAAGCGCTGGAGCCTCCGACGCTCGACCATCGAGGAAAATGATCAGGAACACTCGTTGCAGGTGGCCATGATCGCCCACGCGCTGGCGGTCATCGGCAGAAAGCGGTTCGCCACCCCTTACGACGAGGCGCTGGTGCTCAAGTACGCTATCTACCACGAGGCGGCGGAGGTCATTACCGGGGACCTGGCCTCTCCGATCAAGTACTTTAACCCCGGCATCAAGACCGCCTTCAAGGAAATTGAGCGCATCGCCTCCGAAAAGCTGCTGGGCTACCTGCCGGAGGACCTGCGGCCGGAATACAAGCCGCTGCTCTTTCCCAACGAGCGTAGCGGCGAGTGGCGGCTGGTCAAGGCGGCGGACAAGATCTGCGCGTACCTGAAGTGCGTGGAAGAACTGAGCATCGGCAACCGCGAATTTGCCAGCGCGGAGGAGGACATCCGCGCCTCGCTGACGCGGCTCAACCTGCCGGAAGTGGACGAATTCATGCGGGAATTCGCCCCCAGCTTTTCGATGCCGCTGGACCAATTGGATTAGCGGCGCGGCCGTCGATTTGCAAAAAATGCGTTAAGTATACCATGCGCATAAATGAAAAGTGGGTGTTTTGGGAGGGTGTCCAAAGGCGACAAATGCCCAGAAACAATTTTGTGAAGATCATCGGTGGTATTTGTCTGCATAAATGAGTATAATTTGTACAGTAGAGCGACGGCGCATGCGCAGGCGTTGCGCGTGTTTCGGCGCTTCAATCATGAGGAGGATTTGTCTATGGCAAACGTATCCTTGAAGCATATCTACAAGGTGTATGCTGGCAACGTGACTGCTGTAAGCGATTTCTGTCTGGACATCGAGGACAAGGAGTTCATCGTGCTGGTTGGACCGTCTGGCTGTGGCAAGTCCACCACCCTGCGCATGGTCGCGGGCCTTGAGGAGATTTCCGAAGGAGAGCTCTACATCGCCGACCGCCTGGTCAACGACGTGGCCCCCAAGGATCGCGACATCGCGATGGTGTTTCAAAACTATGCGCTCTACCCCCATATGACGGTGTATGACAACATGGCCTTCGGCCTCAAGCTGCGCAAAACCCCCAAGGCGGAGATCGAACGCCGCGTCCGCGAAGCCGCGAAGATTCTGGACATTGAGCACCTTCTGGGCCGCAAGCCCAAGGCGCTGTCGGGCGGTCAGCGCCAGCGCGTCGCGCTGGGCCGCGCCATCGTCCGCGAGCCCAAGGTGTTCCTGATGGACGAGCCGCTGTCCAACCTGGACGCCAAGCTGCGCGTGCAGATGAGAACGGAGATCACCAAGCTCCACCAGCGCCTGCAGACCACGTTCATCTACGTCACCCACGACCAGACGGAAGCCATGACCATGGGCTCCCGCATCGTGGTCATGAAGGACGGCTTCATTCAGCAGGTGGACACCCCGCAGAACCTGTACGACTTCCCGACGAACCACTTCGTCGCCGGCTTTATCGGCACCCCGCAGATGAACTTCTTTAACGTCAAGCTGGTCAAGCGGGACGGCGGCGTCTACGCCACCTTCGGCGAAAACGCCATCAAGGTGCCCGAGGGCAAGCTCAAGAAGTTCGTATCGGACAGCTACATCGGCAAGGACGTCATCATGGGCATCCGCCCGGAGAACATCCACGACGAGGAGATCTTCCTGACCAACGCCCCCGAGTCCACCATCGCCGTGGCCGTCGAAATCGTCGAGCTGATGGGTTCCGAAACGTACCTCTACCTCAAGACCTCCGGCAAGGACGACAACATCATCGCCCGCGTCGATCCGCGCTCCACCGCGCGCGGCGGCGACAAGATCAAGGTCGCCTTTGACGCCAATCGGCTGCACTTCTTTGACGCGGAAACCTTCAATACCATCCTCAACCGCTGACGGGCGGCTGCGCGGTGCGCTGAAGGCGTTATTTGTTGATTAATTTTCCGCCGCGGGCGGTAAGACGATATTGTCTTATCTCCCCGCGGCGGATATACTATATATGGTATAGTCGGTCTTCCGGCAAGCCGAACGGGAGGAATATACGATGTATCTGGACCATCGCGTCATCGCGAAGATCTCTAGCCTGCTGGCGAAAATCAGCATGAACGTCATGCTGCTGGACAACAACGGCCAAGTGATTCTGCCGGAGGACAACAACCGTGAATTCACGCTGCCGGAGATGCTGCGCCAGAACCCCACCGCGCCGCTGGTCTATGGCGGCTTTACGCTGATCGGCACCGAGGGGGCACACCCACTGTTTCTGTGCCTTCCCGGAGATTCGCAGGACGTGTCCAACTGTGCCATCCTGTGCGCCGAGATGATCAACATGCTCACCAAGGTGGACCTGCCCCACGCGGACCGGGAGCAGTCGCTCCGGTGCATCCTGCGGGAGGAGGTCGAGGGCGCGGAGCTGGAATCCCTGGCGATGGAGCACGCCATCCCGCTGGAGAAGAACCGCTGCGTGGTGCTTTTGCACCTGTCCAACGTGGACACCGAAACCACGCTCAACATCCTGGAAAACGTCGCGCCCGAAGCCGGGGGAGATTCCATCGTGGAGATCGACCGTCACACGGTGGTATTGATCAAGCAGATCGATGAGCAGGAGGACTTTGAGGAGCTGGAACAGCTGGGCATGGCCATCGAGTCCACCTTCATCAGCGAGACCAGCTATCCGGTGCACATTGGCATCGGCGAACCCAAGAAGTCCCTCGCACTGCTGTCCGAGTCCTTCCGGGAGGCGCGCAAGGCAATTGACGTGGGCCGCGTGTATCGGCCGGACAACCACGTGTTCGTCTACCGCAAGCTGCTGCTGGAGCGCTTCCTGGCCGACATCTCTCCTGAGATGAGCCAGAAGTACAATATGCTCATGTTCAACCGCAAGACGGCGCGGCTTTTCAACGAGGAGATGCTCCACACCATCGAGAAGTTCTTCGAGAACAGCCTGAACCTGTCGGAAACCGCGCGGCAGATCTACATCCACCGCAATACGCTGGTCTACCGGCTGGACAAGGTGCAGCGGATCATCGGGTTGGACCTGCGCTCTTTTGACGACGCGGTGACCTTCAAGATGATGCTGCTGCTCGGAAAGACCGGGGAGCACAAGAACCGGATCTGACGGGCGCCTTTGCCCGGCGGGTTTTTCGCAAGCCCCGAACATGGCGCGCGGCAGCGCGCCCTTTGTCGTGGGGCTCAAATTTGACGCCGCCTGTGCGTTTGGCCGGAGCGCGCGCATAAGATGTTTCGATCCTGACTGCTGGAGGCTTTCATGGGCAAGCGGGCGATCGTATGGCTTTCCGTTTTATGGATTGTGGTCGTGGTGGCCGGCGTTTCGTCGGCCATTACGCTGCGCGTTTCCGGCGGCGTGCTGCCTTCCTCCGATCCGTCGGACGGCAGCGTGGTGGTGTCCGAACAGGAATTTGAGATGATTGAGCGCTACCGGCGGCTGGATGAGGTGCGTGGGATCCTCGAGAGCGATTACTACAAGGCGCTGGACGAGGGTGATTTGGTGCTGGGCGCGGTGCGTGGCATGCTGGAGAGCGTGGACGATCCCTACACGTTCTACTACACGCCCGAGGAAATGCAGCAGATGGCCGAGCGCAGCCAGGGCGTCTACGAGGGCGTGGGGCTTCTGCTCTCCGCCGATAAGGACGGCATGCTGGTGGTGCTGCGCATCTTTGACGATTCCCCGGCCGTCGAAGCCGGCGTCAAGCCCGGCGACATCCTGCTGGCCGTCAACGGTGAACCCGTCAGCGCCGCCGACGCCCGGGCGATGGACGAAGCCATCCAGATGATCCGCGACTTCAGCGGCGACAGGATGGAGCTCACGCTTCGAAGGGGCAAAAAGGTTCAGATCATCGCGCTGAAACCCCGCACCATTACCATGCAGCGGGTGACCCATCAGGTGCTGCCCGGCAACATCGGCTATATTATGATTTACGAATTCATCGGCGACGACGCCACCGGCTTCATCTCCGCGATGAACGATTTGAAGGCGAAGGACGTCAAGGGGCTGATCATCGACCTTCGGTCCAACCCCGGCGGGTTGCTGACCGACGTGGTGAAGATTGCGGATCAGCTGCTGCCCAAGGGGCTGGTGGTCTACACCCAGGACCGCAGCGGCGCGCGGGAGGAGTATTATTCCGAGGAGAGCTTCTGGGATGTGCCGATGGCGGTGCTGGTCAACGGCATGTCGGCCAGCGCGTCGGAGATTCTGGCGGGCGCGCTGCAGGACTATGGCGTAGCGAAGATCGTGGGTGTCAAGACCTACGGCAAGGGCATCGTGCAGACCATGCTGCCCTTCCGAACGGACGGAGCGGGCATGCAGCTGACCACCGCCACTTACTACACCCCCAAGGGCCGTTCGATCCACGGCGTGGGCATCGAACCGGATGTGGTGGTGGAGGCCACCGTCCCGGTGGGCGGCGCTCCGGACCTTGACGAGGATGCGCAGCTCAAGGCGGCCTACGACCTGTTGAAAAAATAGGGCCTGAAAAAGCGGCGGAGCAAACGCTTCGCCGCTTTTTGTTACGCCTCGAGCGCGGAGTAGAGGGGCCTGAGTTTTTCGTCAATCCATTCGCAGAGGCGCTTCACCCGGAGCCAGCGGAATACCGCGATGCGGACGGAGTCGATCAGAAGGCAGAGCGCGCAGATGGCCAGCGAGGCGCCGATGGCGCCCAGGGCCATCAGGGAGGGGTTCAGGCGGGCCAGCGGCGCGAACCGGCCCAGCAAAAAGTGCTCCTTGACGAGGGGATGAAGGTGGATCAGGTAGATGCCGAAGGCGGCCGGAGAAAGCGCCCGGACGGCGCGAACCAGGCGGCCGCACGGCCTGGCCCTGGAGGCGAGCACCAGCGTGCCGAGGGCCATCAAAAGAACGGGCGGCGAAACGGAGTTGTGGAACACGGTGTTCGAAAGCGTGACGACGGGGAGATAGGTGGCCAGAAAACCCGCTGCGATCAGCGCATAAATCGCCTTGTTTCCGATCTTCAGGGTCGATCCGTAGACGCCCACGTACCAGCCCAGGACGTACAGCACCGTCAGCCACAAGAGGCTGAAGCCGCGATTGGTCAAATAGGGTTCGTGCCAGATGGGGGCGGACAGCGAAAACAGCGCGAGGCAGATGCCGCACAGCAGCGTGAGCCCCTTCCGGGACAGGCGCCTCAGCAAAATGTTGAGAAACGGCATGAACAGAAACAGGCCGAAATACGCCGTCGCGTACCAGTACTGCTTCGACAGGATCGGCGTGGCGCTCTTGATGAGGTCAACCGCGCTGACGGGCGTTCCCCAGGCGTGAAAAACCAGGTCGATGCCGAAGGAATAACAAAAGACCTGAAGCCACACTCTGACGATCCGGGACGGCCTGTACCGGGCTCGGGACATGACGTACCCGCTGATCAGGCCGAAACAGTCCATGGAAAACAGCGCGCCGGCGTTCAGAAACCAGGCGATTTCAAAGGCGGGACCCGGTGCGTGCATCGATGCCTCGAGAACGCCGCCCCGCTTCAGCACATGTACGAGCGTGATGAGAAACATCAGCACGATTCGCAATAGGTCAATGCCGTAGTTCCGGTTGTCGGACCGCGCGTCCGCCAAATTCATGCCGCGATCATCCTCCCTTTTGCATGGGTATTAAGCCGCATTCACCGCGTGAATGCCGGGGGCAAAATGTAGTTCCTGAAATGATGCGCCCGCGGGCGCGTCAGGAGAGGATCGGCCTTCTCGGTCTGCCGCAGGAGAGACGCCCTTCCGGGCACGCGCCGTCAATGCGGCAGCTGGGGCCGTACAGCGAAAACAGCTCCGGGAAGGCATCCGTCAGGATGGCGAGCATCTGGTCGGTCAGGCGGCGAATTTCCCATTGGGCGCGCTCGCAGGAGCGCAGCTTGACAAAATGCAAGAGCTCCCGGGCGTTGACCGTCATCATAAAGTCCGTCGTCAGGCCGGAAAGGGCGTAGTAGGAGAGATCCTCCGCCGAAAGCCCGGCTTCGGCCATCGCCCGGGCCTGCGCCGCGTTGTCCTCCAGCGCGGCGCGGTAGATGGAAAGTGCCTCCGGGTTTTCGCGGATGGAATCCGGCAGCACGTAGGCGCCGCCGTTCAACGCCGCCAGCGAAGGCTTGAAGATGGGGGAGAGCATGCGGTGGCGCGCAAAATGGGTCACGCAGGCCAGCGACGCGCCAAAGATCTCAAAGGTGTAGGAAAGGGCTTCCAGCTCGCGGGGGCGGGCGTCGGCCAGGAGCGGTGCGTAGTCGCCCGGTGAAAAGCGGCCGGAAAAGGCCATCGCCCGGTCGAGCAGCGCCCGCGCGTCTTGCGGGGCGGACAGAAGCGCCGCGGCGGGCCGGGCGGGCCGGGGTTCACCCACGGCGGAGGAAAGCTTCTGCGGCGCCGTGCGCGCGTACCGGGGCCGTTCGGAATCGAGTACGCCAGGATAGCGCGCCTCGATTTGCGCCTCCAATTGCGCGCCCAGGTCCCGAAGCTCCGAAAACGCCGCGCCGCGGCCAGAGGAAAGCGACAGCGCCATGGCGCATAACTGGCGAAGATTGCAGCTGACAAAAAAATTGGACCGGAACGCGTAGGGCAGCACAAAGCGCGCGTCCTCCCTGGGAACGAGGGTCTCCAGTCGCTCGTAGTCCGCGAAGAGCCGGGTCATATGCGCGGCGTACCCGGCGTCGCCCTCGAGGGCGGCGGGCGTATAAAAGCCGGCATTTTTGAAGTCCACATACCGCCTGGACTTCACGATGAAGGACGCCAGGCGAGATTCGATCATGAACTGTTCCGCCAGCACCGACACGTTCTCAAAGGCCACGGAGTAGCTCTGGTGTTCGATCAGCGACTTGTGTCCGGAGGCCAGTACCTTTTTGACCAGCGCCAGGTTGCGCCCATCGCCCTCGGCGCGCTCAAAGATTTCCATCGATGTTCCCTGCGTGGTGGAAAGCCGTGCCGCCGCCGCGCACATTTGGAGACCTCGGTCTGTTTCCGCGACAATGATGACCCTGGACATGCCCGCCAAGCGATCACTCCCCTTAGCGGCTATTGTAGCAGATCGAACGGCGGTGCGCAACGCCTTCCGGCAAAAGGCCCGGTTTTGGCCAAAAATGGAATGCAATGTGTCAAATGTTGTCCAAATTATGTTCCGAACGCTCTGTAAAATCGCTCTGGATGCCACCGGTTGTATTGACAGTTCCATGCAACCACAATATAATGTATTTGCACTCAAGCGGCGATGCGCCGCTTTATTTATCGCTCGGAGGCGGACGACATGATCGATACCATCAAAAAGCGGGACGGCCGCGAAGTTCCCTTTACGCCGCTCAAGATCACGGAAGCGATCATGAAGGCATTCCAGGCAAGCGGAAGCGCCAAGACGGAGAAGACGGCGCAGGAATTGACGATGCAGGTCGTCGCCGAGCTGGAGTCCAGCGAGAACATCGGCGTGCCCACCGTGGAAGAGGTTCAGGACATGGTGGAGCGCGTGCTCATCGAAAACGGCTTTGTCCGCACCGCAAAGAGCTACATTCTCTACCGGGCGGAGCGCTCCCGCGTGCGCGAAATGAATACGCGCCTGATGCGCATCTATGACGACATCACCTTCAAGCCCGCGCGGGATTCCGATATCAAGCGCGAGAACGCCAACATCAACGGCGACACCGCCATGGGCGCGATGCTCAAATACGGCACCGAGGGTGCAAAACAGTTCAACAGCCTCTTTGTGCTGCGCCCGGCCCATGCCGCCGCCCACGCCGAGGGCGATATTCATATCCACGACATGGATTTTCTGACGCTGACCACCACCTGCTGCCAGATCGACCTGATCAAGCTGTTTACCGGCGGCTTTTCCACCGGGCACGGCGTGCTGCGCGAGCCCAATGACATCTATTCCTACTCCGCGCTGGCCTGCATCGCCATCCAGGCCAACCAAAACGACCAGCACGGCGGCCAGTCGGTGGTGAACTTTGACTATTCGATGGCCGAAGGCGTCAAAAAGACGTTCCGCAAGCGCTACCGCGACAATATGGTCCGCGCGCTGGAACTGACCACGCCCGTCGAAAACGCGCAGGCATTTGTTCGCGGGTATTATGACGAATTGAAGACCCGGGGCGTCGCGCCCACGCTGGTGGAAAACGAGGCGTACAAGTCGGCAGAGCGCGACATTCTGGCCGCGCAGGGCCTCTCCGACGAGGAAATTGCCCGCGTGCAGGCGTTTTCGCAGCAGAAGGCCGCGGAGGAGACCGATCGCGCCACCTTCCAGGCCATGGAGGCGCTGATCCACAACCTGAACACCATGAATTCCCGCGCCGGCGCGCAGGTTCCCTTTTCCTCCATCAACTACGGCATGGACACCTCGCCGGAAGGCCGCCTGGTGATGCGCAATCTCCTGCTTTCCACGGAACAGGGCCTCGGCGGCGGCGAAACGCCGATCTTCCCGATCCAGATCTTCCGGGTCAAGGAGGGCATCAATTACAACCCCGGTGACCCCAACTACGATCTTTTCAAGCTGGCCTGCCGCGTGTCGGCCAAGCGGCTGTTCCCCAATTTCTCGTTTCAGGATGCGCCCTACAACCTCAAGTACTATGTGCCCGGCCGCCCGGAGACGGAGATCTCCTACATGGGCTGCCGCACCCGCGTGATCGGCAACGTCCACGACGGGGAAAAGGAGATTTCCAATGGCCGCGGCAACCTGAGCTTCACCTCTGTCAACCTGCCGCGCCTGGCGATCAAGGCCAACCGCAACGTGGAGCAGTTCTTTTCCGAGCTGGATCGGACGATTGACCTGGTGTTTGATCAGCTCTTTGAGCGCTTCGAGATTCAGGCCGCCAAGAAGGTGCGCAATTTTCCGTTTTTGATGGGCCAGGGCGTATGGCTGGACAGTGAAAAGCTGGGCTGGGAGGACGAGGTCCGCGAGGTGCTCAAGCACGGCACGCTGTCCATGGGCTTTATCGGCCTTGCGGAAACGCTCAAGGCGCTCACCGGCCAGCATCACGGCGAAAGCCAGCAGGCACAGAACCTGGGCCTTGAGATTGTGGGCCACATGCGCGCCCGCTGCGACGAGAAGAGCGCCGAGACCGGCATGAACGTGACGCTTCTGGCCACCCCCGCGGAGGGCCTGTCCGGCCGGTTTGTGCGCCTTGACCGCGAGCGCTACGGCGTAATCCCCGGCGTCACCGACCGGGATTATTACACCAACAGCTTCCACGTGCCGGTGTATTTCCCCATCGGCGCGGTGGAGAAGATCCGCACCGAGGCGCCCTACCACGCGCTGACCAACGCCGGCCACATCTCCTATGTGGAGCTGGACGGAGATACCGCCCAGAACCTGGAGGCGTTTGAGAAGATCGTGCGGCTGATGAAGGAGAGCGGCGTCGGCTACGGCTCCATCAATCACCCTGTCGACCGGGACCCGATCTGCGGCTACAACGGCGTCATCGGCGATACCTGCCCGCTGTGCGGCCGCTCCGAGGATGAGCACCAGTTTGAGCGCATCCGCCGGATTACCGGGTATCTGGTGGGCACGCTGGACCGCTTCAACAACGCCAAGCGCAGCGAGGAGGCCGACCGGCTCAAGCATTCCTGCAGTTGCGGCGAATAGACCGCTCGAAATCATCCGCACACAAACAGGCCGGTTTTCCCGCGGGCGCCCCGGCGCCCCGGGGGATCGGCCTGATGAAATGGGAGCGTTTCGTATGACCATCCGGATCGCCGGCACCGTGCCGGAGTCCATTGTGGACGGGCCCGGCTTTCGCTTCACCGTGTTTACCCAGGGCTGCTTCCACGGCTGCCCGGGCTGCCACAACCCGGAAACCCACGACCCGGCGGGTGGCCGCGAGGTGGCGGCGGCGGAACTTGTCGAGGCGATGCGCGCGAATCCGCTCCTCGATGGGCTGACGCTGTCCGGCGGCGAGCCGTTTTTGCAGGCGGAACCCTGCCGCTTTCTCGCCGAGGCCGCCCACGGCATGGGGCTTACCGTCTGGGCGTACAGCGGCTACACCTATGAGCAGATTCTGGCCGACCCGGAGAAGATGCCCTTGCTCGCCGCCTGCGACGTGCTGGTGGACGGGCCGTTTATCCTGTCCCAGCGGACGCTGGAGAAGCGCTTTCGAGGGTCGAAAAACCAGCGCCTGATCGATGTGAAGCGGTCGCTTGAGCGCGGCGAGGTCGTGCTCGAGGAGCCCTGAAGGGAGAGAATCCATGAACCTCGCGCAATACCTGAGCGCGCTCAGGCAAAACGAGGCCTTTATGCGAAACGTCGCCTGCTGGCGCGAGATCCCCGCGCGGGATGCCGTTTACGCGCCTTTTCCCGAGCAGGTGGACGGGGCGCTGCGCCGCGCGCTGGAGGCGCGGGGCATCCACAGGCTCTACAGCCATCAGCGGGCGGCCTTTGACGCGCTGGCGGAGGGCCGCAGCATTGTGGTGGTCACGCCCACCGCGTCCGGAAAGACGCTGAGCTACAACCTGTCCGTCCTTAACGCCATCCGACGCGATCCCTCCGCCCGGGCGCTGTATCTGTTCCCGACAAAGGCCCTCTCCAGCGATCAGGTTTCGGAGCTTTACGAAGTCATCGAAGCCATGGGCGCGGAGATCAAGGCATTCACCTACGATGGCGACACTGCCGCCAGCGCCCGCACGGCCATCCGCCAGGCGGGCCATATCGTGGTCACCAATCCGGACATGCTGCACGCAGGCATTTTGCCCCACCACACCAAGTGGGTGAAGCTCTTTGAAAACCTGCGCTACGTGGTGATCGACGAAATCCACGCCTACCGGGGCGTGTTCGGCTCGAACCTCGCCAATGTGATCCGGCGGCTCAAGCGCATCTGCGCCTTCTACGGCGCACACCCGCAGTTCATCTGCTGCTCCGCAACCATCGCCAACCCTGCGGAGCTGAGCCGCGCCATGACCGGGGAGGACGTATTCGCCATCGAGCAAAACGGCGCGCCCGCCGCCCGGAAGCACGTGATCTTCTACAATCCGCCGGTGGTGAACCGGCAGTTGGGCATCCGCGCGGGCTCCCTGCCCGAAGCGCGGAAAATTGCCGTGGACCTGATCAAAAACGACATCCAGACCATCGTATTTGCCCGGAGCCGCCTCGCCGTCGAGGTGATGGTGAAGTCCCTCAAGGACGTAGTGCGGGAGCCGCTGGGGGAGGCCGGCCGCGTGCGCGGCTACCGGGGCGGCTATCTGCCCTCGCTCCGGCGGCAGATCGAAAAGGCACTCCGCGCGGGCGAGGTGACGGCGGTGGTTTCCACCAACGCGCTGGAACTGGGCATCGACATCGGCCAGTTGGACGTGTGCCTGCTGTGCGGCTACCCCGGCACCATTGCCAGCACCTGGCAGCAGGCCGGTCGCGCCGGGCGGCGCCAGGGCGAATCGCTGACAATCCTGGTGGCCGGCTCGAGCCCCCTCGATCAGTACATCGTCGGCCATCCGGATTTCTTCTTCGGCCAGTCGCCGGAGCGGGCGCTGATCAATCCGGACAACCTCTACATCCTCATCAATCACCTGAAGTGCGCCGCCTATGAGCTGCCCTTCGGGGAGGGCGAGCGCTTCGGCGGCCTTCCCTCCACCGGCGAGATGCTGGAGTACCTGGCCGAGGAGCGCATCCTGCAAAAGACCGGCGGCCGCTATTACTGGATGGCCGAGGAATTTCCGCAGGCGGGCATCAGCCTCCGGTCCGCGTCGGATCAGAACTTCGTGATCATCGACATCACCCAGCCCACAAGCCACCGGGTGATTGGCGAGATGGACCGCTTCACCGTGCCGATGCTTTTGCACCAGTACGCCATCTACCTGCACGAGGGGCGGCAGTTCCAGGTGGAGCGGCTGGACTTTGACAACAAAAAGGCCTATGTGCGCGCGGTGGACGTGGACTACTACACCGATGCCAACCTGACCGTCAGCGTCAAGGTGCTGGACGATTTTGACGCTCATCCGATGGGCGAAATGGAGCGGCACCGGGGCGAGGTGCTGGTCAGCACCATCGTGACGCTCTTCAAAAAGATGAAGCTGGACACTCAGGAGAATCTGGGCTGGGGCCCGGTGACGCTGCCGGAGCTTGAGATGCAGACCACCGCCTGCTGGTGGGTGATGCCTGAGGCGCTGGAGGACGATCACGGGCGCGAAATGGTGCAGACCGCCATGGTGGGGTTGGCGCACCTGATGCGGGGCATCGCACCGGCGTACCTGATGTGCGCGCCGGGGGACATCCACGTCAGCTACCACACGCGGGATTCCTTTACCAAGCGTCCCACGCTGTTTCTGAACGACAGCACGCCGGGCGGACTGGGGCTGTCCGACAGGGTATACGAAATGGACGCGGAGCTGTTCCGGCGGGCGCTGGAAGCCCTTGACGCCTGCCCCTGCGAGGACGGCTGCCCCGCCTGCATCGGTGCGGCGGCCCAGGGAGCGAAGTCCGCGCTCCGTTCCATCCTGGTCAGGCTATGCGGAGGGGTCGCATGAAGCTGACCGGGGCCGAGGCGCGACGCTACCTCAGCCATCTGCACTTTGAGCGGCCCATCGAAGCCGGAACGCCGGCGGGCAGGGTGTATGAGCAGATTTCGCGGCGCGGCTGCGTGCAGTACGACCCGTTGGACGTGGTGGGCCGCAACGCCGATCTCGTGCTGCAAAGCCGCATCCCCGGCTACCGGCCCGAGCATCTGCTTCAGGCGCTCTACGGGGAACGGACGCTCATGGAGGGGTTTGACAAGAACCTTTGCATCTACCCCGCGGCGGACTACCCGTACTTTGCCCGCGCGCGGCGGGCGGGGGCCGGCTGGTTCTTTCCGGAAAGCGAGGCCGTCCGAAGCTGCGCCGGGGATGTGCTGCGGGCGGTCGAGGCCCGCGGCGCGCTGTGTTCCGACGATCTGCCACTCCACGACAAGGTTTCATGGCCCTGGGGCCCGACCAAGCTGAGCCGGGCGGCGCTGGAGAGCCTTTGGCTGCGGGGCGATCTGATCCTGCACCACCGGAGTGGCGCGCGGCGCTACTACGATCTGACCGCCCGCCACCTGCCGGGCGACTTGATCGCCGCCGCCGACCCCAATCCGGAGGAGGAGGACTACCATGCCTGGCAGATGCTGCGGCGCATCGGCAGCGTAGGGATGCTGCCGGACAGACCCAGCGACGCGCTGCTGGGCCTTGACCTCAAGGCGGCGGCGCGCCGGGCGGCGGTCGCGCGGCTCATTTCGGAGGGAAGGCTGATCCAAGCGCAGGTGGAGGGCCTCAATAAGCCGGTCTATCTGCGCGCGGAGGACCTGCCCGCGCTTTACGGCGCGCTCGCCTCGGAACCGGACGGCCGCATGCGCGCAATCGCGCCGCTGGACAACATGATCTGGGACCGGCGGCTGATCGAGTCGCTCTTTGGCTTTTCGTACCGGTGGGAGGTCTACGTGCCCGCCGCCGAGCGTCGATACGGCTACTATGTGCTGCCGGTCCACTACCGGGATGAATTTGTCGCCCGGTTTGAGCCGAGGCACTTTCGCGGGGGCAAGCTCACCATTGCGCGCTGGTGGTGGGAGAAGCGGCCCGCCCCCGGCATGAAGGCGGCCCGACGGGCGTGCCTCCGGGACTTCGCCCGCTATCTCGGCGCGGACGGCTTTGAAATACTGGAGGAATTCTAGTCTACCGGAGAAGCGCCGCGCATACCCATTGCCAGGCCCCTCGAGGGAGGTAAGGGATGCGCGTTTTTTTCATTTGGCTGATTTTTCTGGTTATCCTGGCGCAGGGTTCGGCGCTCGCCTCGGCCGACGGCGCGGCGCCCGATGTCGCCGCCCGCGCCAGCGTGTTGATGGACCGCGCCAGCGGGCGCGTTCTGTACGCGCAGAACGCGGACGAGCTGGCGCCCATCGCGTCCACCACCAAGATCATGACCGCCCTTCTGGCGCTCGAACGCTCACGGCCCGATGAGATCGTGACCGCCGGCAAAAATGCCGCCGGCGTCACCGGTACGTCAATCTACCTGTCGGAAGGCGAACAGTTGACCATGGAGCAGATGCTGCTGGGGCTGATGCTGCGCTCCGGAAACGACGCGGCAGTGGCCATCGCGGAGCACGTGGCGGGCAGCGTGGACGCCTTTGCGGCCCTGATGAACGCTCGGGCAAGGGCGCTTGGCGCCGAGGCCCATTTTACCAACCCCAATGGCCTCGACCAGGGGGAAAACGGCGCGTCGGCTCTGGGGCTGGCGAAGATCGCCTGTCAGGCGCTGGAGAATCCGTCTTTCAGGGCGCTGGTCGCCACTTCTTCGGCAACCATCCCATGGCGCGGGAACGCCTATCCCCGCAGTCTGACCAACAAAAACCGGCTGCTCAAAACCTACGAGGGCGCGACGGGGGTCAAGACCGGCTTTACCAGCCGCGCGGGCCGCTGTCTGGTGTTCTCCGCGCAGCGGGGCGGGATGGAACTGGTGGGCGTGGTGCTGAATTGTGGCGCGTGGTTTGACGCGGCGGCATTTCTGCTGGACTGGGGTTTTGAGCATTTCCACCCGGTGCGGCTGCTGGCAGCCGGGGAGATTGCCGCGGAAATCTCCGTAGACGGCGGCGTGCAGGACTACGTCTGCGCCGCGATCCGCGGAGATTTTTCCGTGCCGATCGCGGACAACGAGCGGTGCGAGCTGAAGCTGGACCTCCCCGAGCGCCTGGAGGCGCCGGTGGCCGCGGGGCAGGCGCTGGGCTTTGCCCGCGCGGTGGCGGACGGCCGGACGATCGCCTCCGCGCCGCTCTATGCGGCGGAGGCGGTGGAAAAGCGGAACTACGCGTCGATCCTGGAGCGGCTGATGCGCTTTTGGCGGCTGTGGCCCTAGTGTTTGTTCACTACAGAATCTGCGCTTTCGTCGGTTCTTTTCGCCCCCGGCGGTGTCGCTCTCCGCTTGAAATACCTCCAGTATTCCTGCGCTTCGGCTCCTTGCCGGGAACAAAAATCCCCCGACGGATTCATCATCTTCTGTAATGGATGAACCACTAGCAGGATCAGAGGCCCTCTTTTGCGATGGAACGGACGGCGGCCAGCAAGGCGTCGATCTCCTCATGGGTGTTGGCGTGGCCCACGCTGGCCCGCACCGCGCCGCGCTTTAGGGTGCCCAGCGCCGCGTGCGCGCCCGGCGCGCAGTGCAGCCCGCCCCGCACCGCAAAGCCCCTCTGATCCAGCGCGTCGGCCACCGCGCCGGAGGGATAATCCGCCAGGTTAAAGCTGACGAGCCCCGCCCGCGCCTCCGCATTCTTGGGTCCGTACACGGTTGCGCCGGGCTGGGCGGCCAGTCCGCGCAGCAGATGGTCCGTCAGGTCGCGCTCATGGCGCGCAATCGTATTGAGATGCTCCAGCACGTAGCCCGCGCCGGCGTTCAGCCCCGCGATGCCCGGAAGGTTGAGGGTGCCGCTCTCGTATCGCTCCGGGCCGTCCGCGTTCTGCCGCATGCTTTCGGAGGATGCGCCGGTCCCTCCCTCCCGGAGGGTGTTCAGTGCGAGCCCCGGGCGGATGTACAGGCCGCCGGTGCCCTGGGGCCCTAAAAGCCCCTTGTGCCCGGGAAAGGCATACAGGTGGCAGCCCATTTTGCCCACGTCCGCCGGCATGGAGCCCAGCGCCTGCGCACCGTCCACCAAAAATAGGAGTCCGTTTTTTGCGCAGCACGCACCCACCTCCGAAACCGGCTGGAGCGCGCCGGTCACGTTGGATGCCTGGGTCAGCGCCACCATGCGCGTCTTTTTCGTCAGCGCGCCCGTTACCGCGGCCGGGTCCAGGATGCCTTCCGCGCTGACCGGGAGCAGCGTCACCGAGATCTGAGCGCGGTCGGCAAGTGCCATCAGCACCCGAAGCACGCTGTTGTGCTCCGCCGTCGTGGAGATCACGTGGTCGCCTCGGCGCAGCGCGCCCTTGATGGCCAGATTCAGCGCGTCCGTGCAGTTGAAGCAGTGGATGATCGAGAGGGGATCGCCGGCGCCGATCATTTCCGCCAGGCGTTCCCGTGCCTCCAGCACGATCCGGGCCGCGGCCAGCGCCCGGGCGTGGCCGGAGCGGCCCGGATTGGCGTTGGACGCCGTCAGTGCGTCCGCGACGGCGTCCAGTACGGCGGGCGGTTTCGGATGACTGGTCGCCGCGTTGTCCAGATAGATCATCATGCACACCCCCCTGAGCCTCGTCGTACAATATACGGATGAAAACGCGCGGCTATGTCGCGCGGGCAAAGGAGCGATGTCGGCATGGAAGAAGTCGTCGGCGTGGCCGCATTCCGTTCAAGACAGCAGGTGATGCGCTTTGAGGGCGTGTTGCGGAGGGCGGGGATCAACGTCCGCGTCATATCGACGCCCCGGGACGTGGCCATCGGCTGCGGTCTTTCGGTGGAGTTTCCAATCCGCGACGCGCAGACCGTGCAGTCGATCCTGGGGCGCGCCCATGTGCCCAACCTGATCGGTCTGTACCAGATTGACCGCCGGGGCGGCGGACGGCCGAGACTCACGGCGCTTTCGCACGCCGGAATGTAAAATCCTGCGGTTTGATTGTGCGCGCGCCCGGTTATATCGTATAATAAACTGTACGAAAGCGGGGCGGTCATGACGAAGCCGGAGGTAATGCGCGTAATGGACGCGCTGACGGCGCTCTACCCGCAGGCGCGGGCGGAACTTCATTTTTCCAATCCCTTTGAAACGCTGATCGCCACCATCCTGTCGGCGCAGTGCACCGACAAGCGGGTGAACCAGGTGACGGAGGGGCTCTTTGAGCGCTATCCGGACGCATATGCGCTGTCAAGGCTCACCCAGGAGGAGCTTGAACCCCAGATCAAGGAATGCGGGCTGTACCACGCGAAGGCCAAAAACATCCTGGCTACCTGCCGGGCGTTGGTGGCGCAGTACGACGGCCGCGTGCCCGAAACGCGGGAAGCGCTGATGTGCCTGCCGGGCGTCGGCCAGAAGACGGCGGGCGTGGTGCTGATGGCAGCCTTCGGCGGGGACGAGATCCCCGTGGATACCCACGTGTTCCGCGTGGCCAACCGCATCGGCCTGGCCCACGCGGATACGCCGGAAAAGACCGAAGTCCAGCTCACCGAGGCGATCCCGGCGGGGATGCGCGGTCACGCGCACCATCTTCTGATCTGGCATGGGCGGCGGTGCTGCGCCGCCCGGAAGCCCGCGTGCGAGCGCTGCCCGCTGCGGGAAGAATTGTGTGAATACGCCCGAAGCGGGCAATAATGACCCGAAAGACGATTGAGGAGATAGCATGGCGCTTTTTGTGGATGCGGTATCCATTGAGTGCAGGGCGGGAGATGGCGGCAACGGCTGCGTGTCCTTTCACCGGGAAAAGTTTGTGCAGCAGGGCGGCCCCGACGGCGGAGACGGCGGGCGGGGCGGCGACGTGGTATTTGTCGCCACGGAGCGCATGAATACGCTGATGGACTTTCGGTTCCGGCACTTTTTCCAGGCGGAGAACGGGGGAGACGGTTCCGCCGCCCGGTGCAAGGGCAAGGCGGGCGCGTCCGTCGAGATTGCCGTGCCCTGCGGCACGGTGGTGCGCGATAAAGAGACCGGCCGCGTGGTGGCTGATCTTTTTCAGGACGGCGAGCGGAGGGTGGTCCTCCGGGGCGGCAACGGCGGGTTTGGCAACGCCAGGTTTGCCACGCCTACGCGCCAGGCGCCCAATTTTGCCAAGCCCGGCGAAAAGGCGCGCCCGCGGGAATTCCTCTTGGAGCTCAAGTCCATCGCGGATGTGGGCCTTATCGGCTTTCCCAACGTGGGCAAATCCACCATGCTGTCGGTGGTTACCGCCGCCAGGCCCAAGATCGCCAACTACCATTTCACCACGCTGCAGCCCAACCTGGGCATCGTCCGGCAGGACGAGTATTCCTTCGTGCTGGCGGACATCCCGGGGCTGGTGGAGGGCGCGTCCCAGGGCGTCGGCCTCGGCCACGACTTTTTGCGCCACGTGGAGCGGACGCGCATGCTGATCCACGTGCTCGACATCTCCGGCAGCGAAGGCCGTGACCCCCTCGAGGATTACGACGCGATCATGCTGGAGCTTGAGCAGTACGGCGATCTGGCAAAGCGGCCCATGCTGGTGGCCGCCAATAAGATTGACCTGCCCGGCAGCGAGGAAAACCTCCGCCGGCTCCGGGACCAGCTCGGGGACGCCGTCCCGGTCTTCCCGGTTTCCGCCGCCACGCGAAAGGGCTTTGACGCGTTGATGCGCGCGACGGTGGCGCTTTTGCGCACGCTGCCGGCGCCGGAGCCCTTCGTCGAGGAGGCGCTCTTTGAGGAGCCGGCGCAGGAGCCCTTCACCATCCGCAACGAAAACGGGGTGTACGTGCTGTCCGGGCCTTCGGTGGAGCGGTTGGTGGCCTCTGTCAACTTTGGCGACGACCAGTCGCTGAGCTGGTTCCACCGCACGCTGCGCCGCTGGGGGGTCATCGACGCGCTTCGCGCCGCGGGCGCCGGCGAGGGCGACACGGTATCCATTGACGACATGCAATTCGACTTTGTCGAATAGGAAGGAGAACCCATGACCACAAAACAGCGCGCCGCGCTTCGGTCGATGGCCAACCGGATGGACGCCATCCTGCACATCGGCAAGGAAGGCATCGGCGATACGCTTTTGAAACAGGCCTGGGACGCGCTGGAGGCGCGGGAGATCATCAAGGTGACGGTGCAGAAAAACGCCCCCTACGCCAGTGCCCGGGAAGCCTGCGAGGCGCTCTGCGAGCGCGTCCATGCCGAACCCGTTCAGGTGATCGGCTCCAGGTTTGTGATCTACCGGCAGGCGCGGGAGCCCAAGATCGACCTGGGCGCGCTCTGACGCGTGGGTCGGGCCTGAAATGCGTTGACCGGTTCCCGCGAAGGCGCGCAGGAACCGGTCTTTTCAATGCCCGACGGGGCTTCAGGGCTTGACGGCTCGGGTGGCGAGGAAGAGCGGGATGTTGTGCTCGTGCAGCCAGCCGGACCCGGCGGTGTCCTCAAAGATGTCGGTCAGGGTGAATCCGGCCCGAAGCTGGCCGCCCACCTGTTCTTCAAGGGTGTGGGAGAATTGCACGCCCCAGTCGTTTTGCATGGACAGCGCATACAGCGCGGGATCCTTGAGCGGGTTGAAGGGCAGGCGGCGCACAATCCGCTTTTCATCGTCGTCAAAGGCGTAGCTCAGGCCGTTGTCCAGCCCGGCCATGAGGATGCCGCCGCGCCGAAGCACCCGATGGCACTCCCGCCACACCGGCAGTACGTCCTCGATGTAGCAGTTGGATACCGGGTGGAAGATGAGGTCGAAGGACCCGTCCTCAAAGGGCAGCGGCCTGGTCATGTCCGCGCGGACGAGCCGGATCGCGTGGCCCTCCCGCCGCGCCACGGCCTCCTCCTGCTCCAACTGCCGCCTGGCATAATCCAGCACGGTACACTCCGCGCCAAGCGCGGCAAATACGGGCATCTGCTGCCCGCCGCCGGAGGCCAGACCCAGAACCTTCGATCCGCGCATTTCGCCAAACCACTCGCGGGGCACGGGCTTCGTGGGCGTCAAAAGCACGCTCCAATCGCCCGCTTTCGCCCTCGCGTAGGTATCGCGGTCGATGGGCCGCCCCCATTCCCAGCCGTTTTCCACCCAGCGGTCGATGACGCCGGCGTTGATATCCGTGTAATCCTGATTCACGACTCGGTGCTCCTTATGATGGGATTTGACGCAAGTATACCACGGGAGGCCCCGACGCGGCAAATCCTCCGGCCAGAATTTACCGGAATGCGTTGAAGCGCGGCTCAAATCGGCGTATGATCGAAAAAAATGCGGGGGGCAGCGAATGTGGAGGACGTGGGGTTGACGGTCCGGGTCGCGCGGGAAGAGGACGCGTTGGAGCTCGTGGAGATTTACCGACCATACGTGGAGGGTACGGCCATCACCTTTGAATGCGACGTGCCCGGCGCGGGGGTGTTTGCCGGGCGGATTCGCGACACGCTAACGCGGTACCCCTATCTGGTGGCGGTGGTGGACGGCAAAATCGCGGGCTACGCCTATGCGTCGGCGTATAAGCCGCGCGCGGCCTATGATTGGACGGTGGAAACCAGCGTCTACGTCCGCGCGGGCCTTCGGGGGCAGGGGATCGGCGCGCGGCTGTACCGCGCGCTGGAGGATGCGCTCAAGCGAATGAACATCCAGAACCTCACCGCCTGCATCACATACCCCAATCCGGAGAGCGTGAGCTTTCACGAGCGGGCGGGCTTTCGGACCGTCGGGCATTTTTCAAAGGCCGGCTTCAAGATGGGCGCGTGGCACGACGTGGTGTGGATGGAAAAATTTCTGGGCGACCATGAAACCCCGCCGGAGAGCGTGGTGCCCTTTCCCAAATTGCAGCCGGAAGGGGAGGGGCTAGGCCCCGCGGGGCGGGTTTGAGCACCTTGAGGGCCCCGGCTGCCCGGGACCCTCAAGGTGCAACAGGGATGATTATTCGTACCGGAGCGCCTCGATGGGCAGCAGCGACGCCGCCATGTTGGCCGGATAGGAGCCGAAGATGACGCCCACCAGCACCGAGAACACGACCGACAACAGCGCGACGCCGGAGGACATGACCATCGTGACGTTGATGGCCGGTGCCACCACATTGACCACGAAGTAGCCCAGCCCCAGGCCGATCAGGCCGCCCATCAGCGAGATCGAGACCGCCTCGATCAGGAACTGGAGCATGATGTCCATCTTCTGCGCGCCGATGGCCTTGCGGATGCCGATCTCCCGGGTGCGCTCGGATACCGAAACCAGCATGATGTTCATGATGCCGATGCCGCCAACCAGAAGCGATATGCCCGCGATGCCCGCCAGCAAGAGCGACAGCGTATTGGCGACTTCGCTCATCGTCTCCAGCAGCTGAGACTGGCTGGTGACGGTGTAGTAGTCCTCATCCTGGGTCTTTTCATACATGAACGCCTCCAGCGTTTCCACCGCGCGGTCGATGTCCG
The DNA here is from genome assembly GCA_040768845.1 of Christensenellales bacterium. Taxonomy (GTDB): domain Bacteria; phylum Bacillota; class Clostridia; order Christensenellales; family Aristaeellaceae; genus JAEZHK01. The sequence goes on from JAXGME010000003.1 coordinate 39,380, forward strand.
CGTCGGAGTCGCTGTCCGCGCTGGCGTAAAAGGTGGAGATGGTGGTGTTCCGGAAGGTGCGCTGGGCGATGGTGAAGGGGATAAACACCATCGAATCCAGCGAGGTGCCCTCGCTGTCGCCCATCTCGGTAAAGAGGCCCACCACGGTATAGGCGCGGCCGTCGATGCGGACGGTTTCGCCGATCACATCCCGCTGCGCAAACAGCTCGTCCGCCACCTCGACGCCGATCACACACACGCTGCTGCGGTTTTCCACGTCGCTGGCCGTGATGAAACGGCCGGAGGACAGGGTGTAGTTGCGGATCGAGTTATACCCTTCGGTGGTGCCATAGACGGTGGTGTCGTAGGTATTGATGCCCGCCTTGCAGGTGAGCGAGGAGGAGATCAGCGGCGCGACCTGGTTGACGCCGCCCACGCCGCGGAGGGATTCGATGTCATCCAGGTCCAGCTGCACGATGCGTCGGGCGTTGTTGCGCACGGTGATCAGGTTGGTGCCGAGGCTGGTGATGCGGCTGGTGATGTCACTGGTGGAGCCCTGACCGATGGCCACCAACACCGTGACCGAAAGCACGCCGATGATGATGCCCAGCATGGTCAGGAAGGAGCGCATCTTGTTGGCGAGGATGGCGCTCATGGCCATCTTCAGGCATTGAAGCACTTTCATGATGCGCTCTCCTCTCTCACGGGTGTTTCTCCTTCCGCGGCTTCCAGGGTTTTGGTGACGTCGTGGTTGCCGTTTACCTGGGAAATCCGGCCGTCACGAATCGCCATGCGGCGCTCGGCCTCCAGCGAAATGGCGTTGTCGTGGGTAATGAGCATGATGGCGTTGCCCTGCTCGTGCAGCTCATGCAGCATCCGCATGATGTCCTGGCCGGACTTGGAGTCCAGGTTGCCCGTGGGTTCGTCCGCCAGAATCAGCGACGGGTGGGTGGACAGCGCCCGGGCGATGGCCACGCGCTGTTGCTGGCCGCCGGATAGCTGGTTGGGGCGGTGCTTCATGCGGTCGCCCAGCCCTACGCGCTCCAGTGCCTCGGTGACCCGCTCCTTGCGTTCGGCGGCGGGCAGGCCCTGATAGATCAGCGGAAGCTCCACGTTTTCATAGGCGGTAAGCTTGCCCAGCAGGTTGAACTGCTGAAAGATGAAGCCGATTTTTTTGTTGCGTATGACGGCCAGCTCGCGCGGGGAAAATTCGGACACATCCTCGCCGTCCAGCAGGTATTCTCCCTCGTCAGGGTAATCAAGGCAGCCGACGATGTTCATCAGCGTGGATTTTCCGCTACCGGACGGGCCGATGATCGCCACGAACTCGCGGTCAGCGATCGAAAGATCCACCCGGTCCAGTGCGGTGATGATCTCGCCGCCCATCTTGTAGCGCTTGACGATTTGTTTAAGCTCTATCAATGAAATCCCTCCTGTCAGGCGGTTTGCACTGCGTTTTTCCCTTCGCGGGGGCGTATCCCGCCCCCGCGACCGGTTTTTTTGTTTATCTGGCTTTTGAGGGCGATCAGAACCCGCCACCCGGGCCGCCGCCGGCGGGCATGCCGCCACCGCCGCCGCCAAAGTCGCCGCCGCCCATGCCGCCGCCCGTCATCTGCCGGGTGGTGGTGCTGCTGTCGGAGGAGTCGCGCTTGATCAGCACGCTGTCACCCTCCTCAAGGCCGGAGAGAATCTGCACGTATTCGTCGTTGGAGGCGCCGATGGTGACGTTGGAGGTCTGCCCGCTGGCCAGGGTGACGTAGTTCTGGTTGTTCGAGGTGGAAACCGCCTCGACGGGCACCAGCAGCGCGTCCTGGATGTCGGTGGTAACGATGTTGATCGAAGCCGTCATGCCGTCCATCAGGCCCGGCGCGCTGTCCAGCGCGACGGTGACGGTGTAGGTGGCGACGCCGCCGGACACCGTGCCCACGCCCGAGATCTTGGTGACCTCGCCGGTAAAGGTTTGGTTGGGATAGGCGTCGATTTCAACCTCGACCTCCTGGCCCACAGCCACGTTGACGATGTCCAGCTCGTCCACCGAGGCGACCACATTGAACGCGTTGTCGGACTGCATGGTGACCGCCGCGGTGGAGCCCTCCTCCAGCAGCTGGCCGACGGAGGCGCTGACTGCGGTGATGACGCCGTCGATGGGCGCCTTGATGGTCAGGTTCTCCTGATCGGTGAGGGCGTTGTCCAGCGCGGTGCGGGCCTCGTCGTAGGTGTACAGCGCCTGCTGCAGCTCCGCCGACGGGATGCGGCCTGTCACGTAGAACAGCTTTGCGCCGGAGGCGACGGATTCGTTGTCCTCATAATAGATGGTATCGATGGTGCCGCCGATCGAGGTGACCGGGACCGGCATGTTGATCTCCAGCACGCCCTCGCCGATCTTTTCACCCTGCAGGGTGGTGACCAGCGCGGCGGTGCCCACGTCGTAGTCGTCGTCCGTCACGGTGACGGAGATGCTGCCGCCCAAGCCGTCCACCTGATCCACGACGCCCGCAACCTCCGCGTTGTCGATCCAGACGCTGACCTCGTCGCCCACGGCGAAATCTCTGTCCGTCAGGGGATCAAACTCGATCTTCATCTTGTCATCCCGGGAGATGATGCAAAGGTAACCGGTGGTTTTCATGGTGACCGAGATGTCGTCGCCCTCCTCGTTGTTCTCGATCATCTTGACGGTGCCGGCAGACGGCGCGTATACGTAGTAGTCCGTGCCTGTGTCGCGCACCTCGCTCAGCGCCACCTGCGCGGCGAAGAGATCGGACTGCAGTGAGGAGATCTCGGTCTCAAGGTCGGTGGAGGACAGTTTGAGGAGCGTGTCGCCCGCCTTCACCGTATCGCCCACCTCTACGTTGACCGACTCGACCTTGCCCTCGGCCTCGTTGTACACTTCCTTGGTGGAGGCGGGGCTCAGGCTGCCGGAGCCGTACACCGTAACCTGAAGCTCGCCCTTTTTGGCGGTGGAGTAGGTACCGGCCGATACGCTGCTGGAGTCGCCGCTCCGGGTGGAGCCGGAACTAGAGCTGCCGGAGGTGGACGCAGTTTGACGGCTCGTGCGCGAGGACCCGCCGACCATCGACGAGATCGTCGGCCATGCGAACGCCGCGAGCACCGCAAGGACGACCACAAGGATGACCCATTTGACCCATTTGGCGCCCACGCCGCGCTTTTTCATCATGGAAAATCCCTCCCAAACGTGTTGATGGGGCTATTCTACTGGGAATGTGCGGCAATTCTGTGGCGCGGTCTCGCGATGTTTGTGAACGATGGCGGACAAAAATCCGTCGACGGGCGCGACTGTTTGTGCTTGTTTACATATTGCGCTAGACAGCCCGCACAAGCTGGAGTATCATCATCTATATTGTCATCAAACGAGCGGAGGAAGCATGAGCGAGCGGGTCGCGCGCCGTCCGGGCGCGAAAAAGTCCTGGGTCCTGATTCGGAGGTTTTTGCCCTACTACAAGCCGTATCGCGGCGTTCTCGTCGCCGACTTGGGCTGCGCCGCGCTGACAACGGTGTGCGAACTGGTGCTGCCGCTGATCGTTCGGTATATTACCGACACCGCCATGCGCGATCTGGCCGGCCTGACGGCCCAGACCATCCTGAGGCTGGGCGGCGTGTATGTGGTCCTGCGGCTGATGGACACCGCCGCCTACTACTATATGGCCTCCGTGGGGCACATCATGGGCTCCCGAATCGAAACCGACCTGCGTCGGGATCTGTTTTCTCACCTTCAGGCGCTGTCAAATTCCTTCTACGACAATGCGAAAACCGGACAGCTGATGAGCCGCATCACCACCGACCTCAACGATGTGACGGAGTTCGCGCACCACTGCCCGGAGGAATTCTTCATCGCGGCGCTGAAGCTGGTGGGCGTATTTGTCATCCTGTGCACGATGAACGTCGGTTTGACACTGATCATCTTCATCGCGCTGCCGATGATGTTCGTCGCGCTGGGCTACTTCAACAAGCACATGCGCAGCGCCTTTAAGCGCGCACGCCATCAGCTGGGCGAGCTCAACGCGCAGGTGGAGGACAGCCTTCTGGGCATCCGCGTGGTGAAGGCGTTCGCCAACGAGGATCTGGAAAAGACCAAGTTTGAGCGCGGAAACAGCCGTTTTCTCTCGATTAAGCGCGACATGTACCTGTGGATGGGGGCGTTTCACTCCAGCACGCGCTTTTTCGACGGCATGATGTACATCCTGGTGGTGGTGGTCGGCGCGCTGTACATGATCCGTGGCGCGATTATGCCGGGGGACCTGGTGGCATACCTTCTCTACGTCACCACGCTGCTCACATCCATCAGCCGCGTCGTCGAATTCACCGAGCAGTTTCAGCGGGGCATGACCGGCATCGAGCGCTTTGCCGAAGTGATGGACGAGCAGCCTACCGTCGTGGACGCGCCCGGCGCGAAAGCCCACCGGATTGCGCGCGGCGAGGTGCGCTTCGAGCACGTCAGCTTTGCCTATGAACCGGGCGGGGAAGAGGTGCTCAGCGACATCGACCTGTCCGTGACGCCGGGCGAATCCATCGCGCTGGTCGGGCCTTCCGGCGGCGGCAAGACCACGCTGTGCAGCCTGATCCCGCGCTTTTACGAGCCCACGAAGGGCCGGATTCTGATCGACGGCGTCGACATCCGGGATTTTACGCTGGAATCCCTGCGCTCCCAGATCGGCATCGTGCAGCAGGATGTATACCTGTTTGCCGGAAGCGTGTTTGACAACATCGAATACGGCAGGCCCGGTGCCACCCAGGAGGAAATCGTCTCCGCCGCGAGGATGGCGGGCGCCCACGAGTTCATTATGCAGTTGCCTGAGGGCTACGACACCTACTTGGGCGAGCGCGGCGTGCGGCTCTCCGGCGGCCAGAAGCAGCGCGTGTCCATCGCCCGCGTGTTCCTCAAAAATCCGCCGGTTCTGATCCTGGACGAAGCCACCTCCGCGCTGGACAACGAGTCCGAGCAGGTGGTGCAGCACTCGCTGGAATCCCTCATGAAGGGGCGCACCACCTTCACCATCGCCCACCGCCTGACCACCATCCGCGGCGCGAAGCTGATCCTGGTGCTGACCGACCACGGCATTGAGGAGCAGGGATCTCACGAAGCACTGATGGAGAAGGGCGGGCTGTATCACGCGCTGTACAGCGCCTACGCCCTGGGGCAGAATGCGGATAACCAGGAAAAACAGACCGAAGCCCTGTTTGTCGGGCGATAGGGCGGGGGTTCGCCCTCTGCAAACTTCGGTTTTTTATTTGCACAACAGACCGAAGTCTTGATTTCGGGCCGCGTCGCCGGGCCGCGCTCTCGGGGAAAACGGGGCGTGTATCATGTTTTAATTTGCAAACCCATCGCTTGTGTGCTAGAATGGCACGGGAGCAACCGGTTGGAATGAGAAGGGATACGCTCAGATGTTTAGCCGCTTTATGATGACATTGCCCGTGTTTATCGGGCAGTTTTTCAAGTTTGCGCTGATTGTTGCGATCATCGGCGCGGTCGCGCATTACGTGGGGCAGCTGCTCCCCAGAAGGAATTTTGACTATACCGCCCCTCCGTACGCCTCCTATCACTGGGAGCGGGACGGCATGTTCTACACCAGGCTGAGAATCCAGTTCTGGAAGGACAAGGTTCCGGACATGAGCCAGTACGTCAAGAGCATGTTCCGGAAGAAGATCTCCGTATTCCGCGACTTCGAATATATAAAGGAGCTGATTCTTGAAACCTGTGTGGCGGAATTTGTCCATTGGATGCTGGTGCTGATCAGCCCGGTGTTTCTGGTCCTGATGGAAGGACTGGCCGGATGGATCGGCACGGTGCTCTACGCGCTGGGAAACCTGCCCTTTGTGATGATCCAGCGCTACAACCGGCCCCGGCTGGTGCGCTTGATGAATCGGCAGAAACGTCAGGAACTCGCGGACAACCTCCAATGATTTGAGGTGCACACACTTGATTCTTCGATGGGCCCTGATTATGGGCTTGGCGTTTACGGTGTACGGCTGCTATTTTCTGGCGGTGGCCATCGCGGGCAATCTGATGAAGCGGCGCAGCATCCCCCCCGCGCCGCCGATCAGCCGCATCGCGGCGATCATTCCCGCCCGGAACGAACAGGCCGTGGTGCCCAAGCTGGTGGACAGCCTGCTCAGGCAGCGCTATCCGCGCACGCTCTTTGACGTGTACGTGGTGCCCAACAACTGCACGGACATGACCCGCAAGGCCGCGCTGGACGCGGGCGCGCAGGTGCTGGACTGCGACGTGCCGGTGCACTCCAAGGGCGAGGTGCTGCGCTGGTCATTTGAAAAGCTGATGAACGGCGACAGGCAGTACGACGCCTTCTGCGTCTTTGACGCCGACAACGTGGCGGACGGCGGCTTTTTCCAGGCGGTCAACAACGCGCTGGCGGCGGGCTACGGCGTGGCGCAGGGGTATCGGGACAGCAAAAACCCCGACGACAACTGGGTGGCGGGCTGCACGTCCATCTTCTTCTGGTTCATGAACCGCTTTTTCAACCACGCCCGTTTTATACTGAAGATGTCCGCGGCGCTCAACGGCACCGGCATCATGTTCAGCACCGACACCATCCGCAAGATTGGCTTTGACACCTGCACGCTGACGGAGGACCAGGAGTTTACCGGAATCTGCGCGCTCAACGGCGTTAAGATTGGCTGGATGGAGGATGCCATCACCTATGACGAGCAGCCCATCACGATCCGGGACTCCTTTGTACAGCGCAGGCGCTGGGGTGCGGGCACGCTGCAGTGCTTCAGGCGCTATGGAAAGGCGCTGCTTCGGGCGGTCCGCCAAAAGCGCAGCCGGGACGCGCTGGATGTGCTGATCGTATTTGCCGGCACGCCGCTGCAGGGGTTGGGCATTGTGTCCTTCGGCCTTTGCGCGGCGGAGTTTGTTCGCCAGATTGTGGTGAGCGGTCCCCGCGTGGCCAGCGTATGGGCGGCCTGGACGCTGCTCATGGCCGTCGCCAGCACCTTTCTCGGCGGCTTTGTCGCGGTGGTGCTGGTCTGCACGACGGAAAAGAAGTGGAGCCGCGCGCGGCTTCAATGCCTCGTCATGATGGGCTTTTATCTGCTGACCTGGATGCCGGCCAACATGCTGGCGCTGGTCACGCGCCCGCCGAAATGGGTGCAGATTCCGCACGTGATGGCCGTGGGCATCGACGACACGGTGGTCGAGCCGCCGGCGCCCTCCCGCTTCGGCGCAAAGGAAACGGACGTTTCCTGAGAGAGCGCTCCTTTGGGCGGTATGCAAAAAGCGTTACAACGGAACCCTCGCCCTTCGCCGGGCGGCGCGCAAAGCGTACCGGGCGAAAGGCGTTTTCGTTACCGGTCGGCGGGGATTCGAGCGGGGCGGAGCGCCTGACACCGCGGATTTCAGGCAAAGATAAATATCGGCGTATCGATTGCTTCGTATCAATAAATAATTACTTAGACCATTGACAAATTATATCGGTAGATTTATACTGATTAAGGTGTCCGAAGGCGTCGCGCGGAGAATCGGAGGATTCTCAAGCCTGTATGTCTGCGTCCGAGGACATGCAGGCTTGTCCGGCGCCTTTGCACTTTGGGGCAGTTTGGGGAAAGAGGGTGAAAACCTAGGAAGGATACAACCCACACGGATGGAACGTGGTTGCCTTGTCCTTGAAGCATCGAAAGGAGATTGTTATGAGCAGGAAGATATTGTCCATCGTACTGGCCGTGGCCATGCTGCTTGGCCTCACCTGCACCGCGTTTGCCCAGGGCATGAAGCCCGGCGTGTACACCGAAACCGTCAAAGGCATGGCGGAAGGCATGGTGGTGGAGGTTACCCTTTCCGAAGACGCCATTGTCAGCGTCGTGGTCAAGTCCCACAACGAAACCCCTCCGGGCTATCCGGCCATTGAAAAGCTCCCGCAGGCGATCGTCGATGCCCAGTCCATCGAGGTGGACAGCATCAGCGGCGCGACCATGTCCTCCGGCGGCATCAAGGCGGCCGTGAAGGCCGCGCTGGAAGAGGCGGGCGCGGACCTGGCCGCGTTCTCCAATAAGGTGGAATCCAAGGAAGAAGCCGTGTCCTACTTCCCGACGATGGGTTCCTTTGAAGTCCCGACCCAGTGGGACGAGAGCTATGACATCGTCGTGGTCGGCGGCGGCTACGCGGGCATGGCGGCGGCCTACAGCGCGGTGACCAGCGGCGCCAGCACCGTGCTGGTCGAAAAGCTGTCCACCACCGGCGGCAACTCGGCCATCAACGGAGGCCAGTATGCGGCCTACACCTCCAAGATCGCCGAAAAGCTCCAGAAGGAATTCAACCTGGAACCCGACACCGCCGAAAAGCACATCGAGGATACGATGGCGGGCGGCGACTACATGTCCAACATCGAGCTTGTGAAAAACTTCGTGTACGCCTCGCCCTTCTACCTCGACCTGCTGCTGGACAACGGGCTGGAGGTTCGCGATACCCTGGCGCGGCCCGGCGGACACTACGGATACCGCACCTACGTGACCAAGAACCAGGTGGGCTCGGACATCACCGAGGTTCAGAAGAAGATTCTGGCGGGCACCGATGCGGTGGTTGAGCTCAACACCAAGATGGTGGAAATCTACCGCACCCGCGACGACGAAAACAAGATCCTCGGCATCCGCGTCGCCACGCCGGACGGCTACAAGACCATCGAAGCCAAGAAGGGCGTCATCCTGGCCACCGGCGGCTTCAGCTCCAACGTGGAAATGCGCGAAACCCAGGTGCCCTATTTGACGGCGGACATCCCCACCACCAACAACACGGCCGTGTCCACCGGCGAGGGCATCTACCTGGCCCAGGCCATCGGCGCCAACACGACGCAGATGTCCAACATCCAGCGCTATCCCTTTGCCGATCCCAGCAACGGCGTGCTGGACAAGTATGCGGTGTGGCCCTTCACCGGCCCCAGCTACGGCGTGGTGTACGTGGATTACACCGGCAACCGCTACGTCAACGAGGGCGAGCGCCGCGACGTGTGCGCCAACGCCGCCGTCAATTCCGGCTTTATCTCCACCTACTGCATCTTCACGGAAAAGGTCGCGAGCTTCGTGTCCGCCGATGAGATCGCGGAAGGCGTCGCCAGCGGCCGCGTCCTGAAGGGCGACACGCTGGAAGAGCTGGCCGCGGCCATCAACGCCTATGCCATCAAGGACCAGTATCCCACCGTGGACCCCGCTGCGCTGAAGGCAACCATTGAAAAGCACAACGGCTTTATCGACAGCGGCGTGGACGAGGACTTCGGCAAGGTCATGTCCTCCACCATGGTCAAGATGGAAGAAGGCCCCTACTACGCCATCGCCCAGTATCCCTCCGTGCACCACACCATGGGCGGCCTTGTCATCGACAAGTACACCCAGGTGAAGGACATCTACGGACAGGTGATCCCGGGCCTCTACGCGGCGGGCGAAGTCACCGGCGGCGTGCACGGCACCAACCGGCTGGGCTCCAACGCGGACGCGGACGCCTGCGGCATGGGCTACATCTCCGGTTACTATGTGGCAACCGGCAAACTTCCGGATTTCATTCCTGTGGAATAACGCCCCTTGGGCGATCCCCTTTGCCAATGGCGCAAAGGGGATCGCCTTCCCAAAGGGCCGGTGTGTTAGGAGCGCAGCATGATCAAAAAACGGGACGTTCTGATTGCGGGAATCCTGCTGGTGGCGGCGGTGGGCCTTTTTCTGCTGTCCAGGCACATGCCCACGGCGGCGCCCGCCCCGCTGACGACGGCCAATGCCGGACAGATTGAAATGGCGGCGGAAACGCCCGCTCCGACGGAAACGCCCGCTCCGACGGAAACGCCTGCTCCGACAAAAGCCGTTGCCGCGATTCCCGCGCAAACGCCGGAGGCGGCGCGGCCTTCGGCTTCGCCCTCGGCGGACTCGGAGCAGGCCTATCTGCTGGTCACGGTGCGCGGCGTTCAGTATGAGCCGATCCTGCTGGATGGGGAGGCGGAGTACACGCTCCGCCAAAAGGACACCGGCGCGGAGAACACCATCCACGTGACCAAGGACAGCATCCGGATGGCCGCCTCGACCTGCGAAAACCAGGATTGCGTGGAGCAAGGCACCGTATCGCTGGATAACCGGGGAAAGCGGCTCCTGCGCAACATGATCATCTGCCTGCCCAACGAGGTCACCCTGGAGCTGCTCACGGCGGAGGAAGCGGCGCAGATCAGCGCCGACAGTGAGGGCGCGCAATGAAGGCGGCGACAAAGCGCGTCGCGCTGTCGGGGCTTCTCGTCTCGGTGATGCTGGTGCTCGGCTATATAGAGAGCCTGATTCCGCTGGGCGCCGCCGTCCCCGGCATCAAGATCGGGCTGGCGAACTCCGTTCTGCTGTACGCGATCTACGTGCTGGGCGCGCGGCGGGCGTTTGTTCTCATGATTGTGAAGGTGCTGCTCTCCGGCCTGACCTTTGGCGGCGTAAACGCCATGATGTACAGCCTGGCCGGCGGAGTTTTGAGCATGGCGGCGATGCTTCTGGTGCGGCGCATTCCCGGGACGGGCATTCTGGGCGTGAGCGTGAGCGGCGCCGCGATGCACAACGTGGGGCAGGTGGCGATGGCGATGCTCATCCTCCACACCCCCAAGCTCGTTTACTACATGGCGGTGCTGGTGGCCATCGGCGTCGTCACCGGTGTTCTGACGGGCGTCGTGGCCCAGTCGGTGCTGCGCATTCGGGCCTGCCGTCCGGAGCCTGGCGACGGCTAGTCGTCCACGAAGCCTAAGAACCGCGCTATGGCTGGATCTTTTCCTGTCCGGCGGTGTCGCGCTCCGCTTGACGCAGCGCTGCTGCGCCTGCGCTCCGGCTCCGTGCCGGGCAGAAAAATCTCTGCGCCCTATCATCGGTTCTTAGACTTCGTGGACTACTTAGGAGAGCGCCCGCGCCAGCGCGTCCGCAATGGCATGGGCGTTTTTGTCCATGGTCCGGATGTAGTCGCCCGCGTCCCCGGGGGCGTGGGTGGACAGGGTGTCGATCAGCGCCAGCTGAAAGCCCGCATCCGTCAGCGCGTCCCGCAGGGCCTGGGGCGCCTGGGATTCGATCAAAATCACCCGGGCGCCGGATTCCCGGAGGGACGCCAGCGCCGCCGAAAGCTCGTTGTCGGAGAGGTCGCTGCCCGGTTCCCGCCGGACGACCGACGCCACCGAAAGCCCCAGCCAGTCGGTGAGGTAGAAAAGCCCCTCGTGGGCCACCGCCACGCTCGCCTCCGGCGCGGCCAGGATCAGCTCCTCCGCGCGGGTTTCCAGCGCCTCCAGCGCCTCGTCATAGTGGGCGAAATTTTCTTCGTAGAGCGACTGATAGTCCGGGTCCAGCGCGATCATGCCCGCGGCGATGACCGAGCACATCTCCCGCGCCTGGGGAACGGACAGGTACGCCCAGGGGTTTTCGTCGTCAAAGTGATCGCTCTCGTCGCCCTCGGGGGCCAGGGCGCCGTTGTTGATCAGCGTCAGCCCGTCCATCGCGCCCATGACCGCGATGGAGCCCCCCGACAAAAGGCTTTCAAAGGACTCGAGCCCCCGGCCGGCCAAAATCACCGCGTCGGCGTCGCCCAAAAGCGCCTCGTCCCAGTCGCTGAGCTCGTAGGAGCGCAGGCAGCCGTCCTGCGGCTGCACCAGGCACTTGAGGGTGATGCCCGGCGCGCCTTCGAGGATGGGGCGCGCCAGCGCGTAGACCGGCGGGAGCGACGCGTAGAGGGTGCGGGCAGGGTTCGCCTCATCCGCCACCAGTTTGTGGCAGCCCGCAAGCGGCAGCGCGAAAAGCGCCGCCGCCAGCATGAAAAGAAATTTGCGCATGGCTTTCTCCTTGGTAATTTCCGGGCGCGGGGCGCCCCGAGGGTTTTTCTAGTCCCAGAGCCGGACGATTTCGACGTTTTTGAAGTAGTGTTTTACAATGTCCTCGGCCTTCGCGCCCTGCTCCGCCATGCCGTAGGCGCCCCACTGGCTCATGCCCACGCCGTGGCCGTAGCCGCTGCCGGTAAAGGTCACCTTGTCGCCGTCCACCGAAACCTCGCTGACCAGCGTGGACTTGAGCTTGGCCGGGTCCAGCGCGATCCGAAGCGCCGGGCCGGAAACGTCGTTTCCGTTGATTTTAAAGGTCGCCGCGCGGCCGGACTCGCCCGTTTCGCCGATTTCGATGGTCTTGACGGCGCCGGTTTTGACGCCCGCCTTTTCCGCGGCTTCGCCCACTTCTTCGGCGGTGAAGGCGGCGGTCCACCGCTTCACGGCATCGGGCGCGCGGTCGGAATCGGGGGATTCTACCGACTCGGTGTACCCCGGCTCCTGGCCCTCATAGTCCAGCGCCTTGGTGGCCAGCTCCGTCCGGCCGCCGGCGTGGGCATGGAACCAGGCATAGGGGAAGTGTCCGTCGTAGCTGAGCACCTCGCCCCGGGTTTCGTCCACCGCCTTGAGGATGCGGTCGTTGATCTTGGATTCGTCGTAGGCCTGGGCCTCGGTGACGTCGGTCGAGATGTCCGCGCCCTTGTACTTGGACGATTTCTCGCTGACGAACTTGAGCACGAAGGTCCGCGCCAGAATCGCCTGGGCCTTCAGCGCCTCCATCGGCCAGTCGGCGCGCATTTCGCCTGCCAGCACGCCCTGTACGTAGCTTTCAATGTCCATGGACTGGACGGATTCCGTGCCCGTGTCGTACACGTCCAGCTGGGGGACACCGTCCTCCAGCGACAGCTTCGAGGGAATATCGGGTTTCACGGCGCCGCCGGCCTGCTGCCCCGGGGTGGGTTCCGGATTTCCCGCGGAGCGCATGCAGCCGGCCAGCGCCGCGCCCGTCAGCAGCAGGACCAGGGTCAGCGAAACCGTTTTTCTCCATTTCATACGCGACTACCTCCCATTCGCGCATAGTGTGCGCGCGGGCCACGCGGCGTATGAAAGGAGAATTGTGGAAGGCTATTTTTTGAGCATGACGGACAGCGCCTCGGCCAGCGATTCCACGCCGCGGAGCCGGACGCCCTCCGGCGGGTGCGTGCCCCGGAGGCTGGCCTTGGGCAGCACGATTTCGGTAAAGCCCAGGCGCGCGCACTCCATCAGCCGCCGCTCGGCCTGGGGCACCGCGCGCACTTCGCCCGCCAGGCCCACCTCGCCCATCACCGCCAGCCGGGCGTCAAGCGCCCGGCCCCGGGCGGAGGAGGCCACCGCCGCCAACAGCGCCAGGTCGGCCGCGGGCTCGGTCAGCTCCAGGCCGCCCGCCACGTTGATGTATACGTCCTGGTTGTACAGCGCAAGCCCCGCCCGCTTTTCCAGCACCGCCAGGAGGAGCGAAAGCCTGCCCTGGTCCACGCCCGACGCCATGCGCCGGGGCGTGCCCAGCACCGTGGACGCCACCAGCGCCTGCACGTCCACCAGGAGCGGGCGGGACCCCTCCATGGCGCACAGCACCACCGACCCGCTCTGGTCGTGGGCGCGCTCGCTTAAAAGCGCCTCGGAAGGGTTGGCGATCTCCCGCATGCCCGATCCGGTCATCTCAAACATGCCCAGCTCGTTTACCGAACCAAAGCGATTCTTGACCGCCCGCAAAAGCCGGTATTGCCGCTGGTGATCGCCCTCGAAGTAGAGCACCGCGTCCACCATGTGCTCCAGCACCCTGGGCCCGGCGATGGCGCCCTCCTTGGTCACATGGCCCACCAGAAACACCGCGCAGCCGCTCACCTTGGCGTAGCGCATCAGCGCGGCGGCCGCCTCCCGCACCTGGGACACGCTGCCTGGCGCGCTGGCCATGTCCGCGCGGTACATGGTCTGGATGGAGTCCACCACCATTACGTCCGGCGCGGCGGCCTCGAGCTTCTGCTCGATCTTTTCCATGTCGTTCTCCGGCAGCACGAAAAAGGTGGGCGCCAGCGCGCCCAGGCGGCTGGCGCGCAGCTTGATCTGGCGCGCGGATTCCTCGCCCGACACGTACAGTACGCGCCTTCCCGATTCGGCCATCTTCGCGGAAGCCTGGGTGAGCAGCGTGGACTTGCCGATGCCCGGCTCGCCGCCGATGAGCGTCATGGAACCTTCCACCGTGCCGCCGCCCAGCACCCGGTCCAGTTCGCCGATTCCGGTGGAAAGGCGCAGCACGCCCTCGTCCGGGATCTCGCCGATGGGCAGAACCTCCGCCCCGGCGCCGGGCTTGCGCCGTATCTTGCGCGCCTGGGGGGGCTCCGCTTCCGGGGCCTCCTCCAGCGTGTTCCAGCTGTCGCATTCCGGGCACCTGCCCAGCCAGCGCGCCGCCTCGTAGCCGCACGCCGTGCAGACGTAGCGCGTCTTCGCCTTTGCCATACGTATCCTCCCCGCGATGATGCCCCATTATAGCACAAAGCGCGGGGACTTGCCATCCGCCGCGTTTGCGCATATAATGGTAACGATATCGCTCGGAGGCGTTCCATGCAAAAAGACGATCAGAAGAAACCCGAAAGCGGCGCCCGGCCCGGCGGCCCTGGCGCCGGGCCGGACGCCGCGGGGGAGAAGCCCACCCGCCAGGTGGACATCGAAAAAGTCAAGCGCAAGACGCGAAAGCGGAGCGCTTCCCCGCGCACAGTGATGAAGCTCTCCAAGGGCGGGCGCTCCGGCGGCAAGACCGTCATCGAGCGCAGCCGGAGCTTCATCACCGGCTTCAACACATTCACCCAGAGCCAGCAGGCCAAGCGCCTTTCAAAGCTCCGGGGCGTCAACATGACGTTCCCGCTGTTCATTCTGCTCAGCTTTGTGATCCTCGTCTTCGCGCTGATGGCGCTGGACAACTCCTCCGTGCAGGTGGACCGGCAGACCATCTCGCTGGTGGGGCTTCCGGAGGACCTGGAGGGCTATACGATTTTGCAGGTTTCGGACCTGCACGGCCGGGATTTCGGCGCGCACCAGGCGGCGCTTTTGCGCACGATCAACGCGGAGAGCTACAATCTGCTGGTGTTCACCGGCGACATGGTGGGCGCCTCCGGGAACGCCCAACCCTTTTACGACCTGCTGGACGGCCTCGCCGCGAAGCGGCCGCGCTATTTCATCCCCGGCGACTCCGACCCGGACATCCTGTCGGACGAGCCCCGGGACGCCGGCGGCACGCTGGAGCAGGTGGTGCTCAGCGACTGGGTGCTGGGCGCGAAGAGCCGGGGCGCGGAGCTTCTGTCCGCCGCCACGGCGGTGGACGTGGGCCAGGCCAGGATATGGCTGACGCCCGGATATCAGCTGAATCTGAACATCACCGATTCAGTAAAGCTCTTGCAGGACCAGATGCTTCAGGAAACCGAGGGCACCCTGAGCGGGTTGGAGGGCGACCACGACAACCTGCCCTTTACCACCTGGCGCTTCAACCAGTTCAAGGCCACGCAGGACGCGATTTCCAAGATGAACAGCGCCGACGTCCAGATCGCGCTCAGCCACATTCCGCCCACGGAGCAGTACATCACGGTATCGCAGGAGCTCTCCACCAAGGGCACCCGCGCCTACGCGTACACCCCCGATCTGGTGCTGGCGGGCCATTACTGCGGCGGCGGGTGGAAGCTGCCGTTTATCGGCGCGTTTTACATTCCGTCCGCCTTTTCGCCGCGCCACGGCTGGTTTCCGGCGCGGGAGGATGTGGAGGGCCTGAAGCAGATGGGCGGCACCCTGGTGTACACCACGCCGGGCCTGGGCATGACCGACCGCATCTATCTGCCCAAATTCCGGCTGCTCAACTCGCCCAAGGTTTCGGTGCTGACGCTGACCAGCGCCATCGAGAGCCTGATCGGTTCGTGACGGCGCGCCCCTTCACCCGCTTTGCCGGGGGATAAATCCCCCGGCGCCCTTCCTTTCGCGGCGCACATGGGCCAAAGCAAGTTTGCGCATTCTTAATCCAGAATTCTATTGACAAAAGGACCGCAGGATGGTACATTATACCCAAGGATTAGCACTCGAAAGGTTAGAGTGCTAACAACGGCGAAAGGGGGCGGGGCAATGCACATGGATGACCGGAAGTTCATGATCCTTCGGACGATCATTGACGACTACATCTCCACCGCGGTGCCGGTGGGATCGCGCACGATTTCGCGCAAGCACGGCGTTGGGTTCAGCCCCGCGACCATTCGCAATGAGATGAGCGATCTGGAAGAGCTGGGATACCTGGCACAGCCCCACACCTCGGCGGGCCGGGTGCCCTCCGCGAAGGCCTACCGGCTGTATGTGGATCAGCTGATGCGGGTGCACAAGCTGTCCGAACTGGACATGCGGCGCATCAACGATCACCTGAAGATGCGGGTGGGCGAGGTGGAAGAAGTCATCCGCTGCGCCGCTCAGGCGCTCAGCGACGTGACCAACTACACGGCGCTGGTGGTGGCGCCGCACGCGGATTCCCTCCGGATCAAGCGCGTGCAGCTGATCCCGGTGACGGACGGAAGCGCGCTGATGATCATCGTCACCAGCGGAGGCCTTGTGAAGGACGCGACGGTGCGGGTTCCGGAGGGCGTGAAAAGCGACCTCCTGTACCGCATTTCCGAGATGCTGACCGATCAGCTCGGCGGGCTGACGCTGGGCGAGATGCGCGGCCGCTTTGCCCTTCTCTTCCGCGATCTGAAGGAGCACAGGCGCCTTCTGGCGTCCGTATTGGACGTGATGGAAAACCGGCTTCGTGAAAAGCCGGAGGAGATCACGGTGGGCGGCGGCTCAAACCTTCTGGCCTACCCCGAGTATGCCGACATCGAGAAGGCGAGGACCTTCCTCAGCGTGCTCGAAAGCCGCGAAAAGCTGTACCCGCTGCTCAGGCAGGCCGGATCGATGGAGTTTTCCATTCGCATCGGCCCGGAAAACCAGCTGCCGGAGCTTAGTGACTGCTCACTGGTGACCGCCGTTTACCGCGTCGGCACCGGTTCTACGGGCACGCTGGGCATTTTGGGGCCCACGCGCATGGATTACGGCCGGGTGATCTCGGTGCTGGACTTCATGGGCAAGGCGATCTCAACCCTGCTGCCCGACAGCGAATGATGAGGACTGGAAGTGAGGACATGGCAGAAAAAACGGACAAGATGGTAAACGGCGCCGGGCAGGAGCCCGAGGCGCAGGCGGAACAGAAACAGGACGTCGTCCCCGAGGCGGTTGACGATTCCGAGGTGCGGGCGCTGAAAGAGGCGCTGGAGAAGGCCGAGGCGGAGCGGGACGAATACCTTCGGATCGCGCAGCGCACCCAGGCCGACTTCATGAACTACAAGCGGCTCAACGTGAGCGCCAAAGCCGATGCCTACGACGATGGCGTGCGCGACGCCATGAGCGCCATGCTGCCCACCGTCGATAACCTGGAGCGCGCGCTGGACGCCGCCCAAAAGGCGGGGGAGGCCGGCGCGCTGACCGAGGGCGTCGAGATGACGCTGCGGCAGATGCTCGCCGCGATGGAGAAGCTGGGCGTCACCGAGATCCCGGCCATGGGCGAAGCCTTCGACCCGGAGTGCCACAACGCGGTGGTCTGCTGCAGCGAGGGCGATCCCGGCACCATCCAGGAGGTTTTTCAAAAGGGATACCGCGCCCGCGGGCGCAACATCCGGTGCGCCATGGTCAAAGTGGCCGCCGAGCAATAAAGTTTTTTCAGTCGAAATTTGGGAGGACAACAATATGAGCAAGATTATCGGAATCGATCTGGGTACCACCAACTCCTGCGTAGCCGTCATGGAAGGCTCGGAGCCGGTCGTCATCCCCAACGCGGAGGGCGCCCGCACCACCCCCTCGGTCGTGGCCTTTGCCAAGAACGGCGAGCGGCTGGTGGGCCAGGTCGCGAAGCGCCAGGCCGTCACCAACCCGGACCGCACGGTCATTTCCATCAAGCGTGAGATGGGCACCAACCACCGCGAGACCATTGACGGCAAGGACTATACGCCCCAGGAAATCAGCGCCATGATCCTGCAGAAGCTCAAGACCGACGCGGAAGCCTACCTGGGCGGCAAGGTCACCCAGGCGGTCATCACCGTGCCCGCCTACTTCTCCGATGCCCAGCGCCAGGCCACCAAGGACGCCGGCCGCATCGCGGGCCTGGAAGTGCTGCGCATCATCAACGAGCCCACCGCCGCGGCGCTGGCCTACGGCCTTGACAAGGAACAGGCCCACAAGATCCTGGTGTACGACCTGGGCGGCGGCACCTTCGACGTGTCGCTGATGGAGATTGGCGACGGTGTGTTTGAGGTGCTGGCCACCGCCGGCAACAACCGGCTGGGCGGCGACGACTTTGACCAGCGCGTCATTGATTACATCGCGGCGGAGTTCCAGCGCGAGAACGGCATCGACCTCCGGCAGGACCGCATGGCGCTTCAGCGCCTGAAGGAAGCCGCCGAGAAGGCCAAGATTGAGCTCTCCGGCCTGATGTCGGCCAACATCAACCTGCCCTTCATCACCGCGGACGCCACCGGCCCCAAGCACCTGGACATCACGCTGACCCGCGCCAAGTTCAACGAGCTGACCGCGGACCTGGTCGAAAAGACCATCAGCCCCCTCCAGCAGGCGCTGCGCGACGCCAACCTGCAGGTTTCGCAGATTGACAAGGTGATCCTGGTGGGCGGCTCCACCCGCATCCCCGCCGTGCAGGAAGCGGTGCAGCGCATCGTGGGCAAGGAGCCCTACAAGGGCATCAACCCGGACGAGTGCGTCGCCATCGGCGCGGCCATCCAGGCGGGCGTTCTGGGCGGCGAGGTCAAGGACGTGCTGCTGCTGGATGTCACCCCGCTTTCGCTGGGCATCGAAACCATGGGCGGCGTGTTCACCCGGCTGATCGACCGCAACACCACCATCCCCACCAAGAAGAGCCAGGTGTTCTCCACCGCCGCCGACGGGCAGACCGCGGTCGATGTGCACGTGCTGCAGGGCGAGCGCGAAATGGCCGCCTACAACAAGACCCTGGGCCGCTTCCAGCTCACCGGCATCGCGCCGGCGCCCCGCGGAACGCCGCAGATCGAAGTCACCTTTGACATCGACGCCAACGGCATCGTCCACGTGAGCGCCAAGGACCTGGGTACCGGCAACGAGCAGAAGATCACCATCACCGCGTCTTCGAACCTCACCGAGGCCGAGATCAAGAAGGCCATGGACGAGGCGGAGAAGTTCGCAAACGAGGATAAGGCCCGCAAGGAAGAGGTCGAAACCTTCAACCAGGCCGATTCCGCGATCTATCAGACCGAGAAAACCATGCGCGACATGGGCGACAAGCTGGACGCCGCCGATAAGGCGACCCTCGAAAGCGAGCTGGAAGCCTTCAAGAAGACCCGCGCCACCAACAACGCCGCCGACATCAAGCGCGAGATGGAGGCCTTCACCCAGAAGACCTACGAGATCTTCGGCAAGGTTTACCAGCAGTCCGCCGGCGCGGCGGAGGGCGCGCAGGCCGAGCCCCACGTGAACGACGACGGCACCGTGGAGTCCGACTTCACGGATCAGAATTAAAATACGCGCAATCCCTTCGGGGACTGTGCGGGGATTTGTGCCGGGGCCCCCGCCCCGGCGCCTTTCCGATCGCCTCCGGGTGTGCGGAGGCGATCGGAAAGGCGAATGTGGCCCCAGGGGCCGATACTTGCCCAAAGCGCCGAAACCGGCGCCTGGCGGGCGGATTTGAGGTGTGTGACGTTTGGCAAAACGGGATTACTACGAGGTTCTGGGCGTCAGCAAGACGGCCAGCGAGGCGGACATCAAAAAAGCATACCGCCAGATGGCCAAAAAGCTGCACCCGGATGTGAACCCGGGGGACAAAAAGGCCGAAGAGGCGTTCAAGGAACTCAACGAGGCGTACGAAGTGCTTTCGGACGCCCAAAAGCGCGCGCGCTACGATCAGTTTGGCCATGAGACGCCTGGCCAGGGCGGCCCCGGCGCGGGCGGATATGGCGATTTTGGCGGATTTGGCGGGTTTGGCGGCGGATTTGGCGATTTCGGGGACATCTTTTCGTCGTTTTTCACCGGCGCGGGCGCCGCGGGCGCGCGGCGCGGCCCGGTGCAGGGCGATGACCTTCGCTACGACATCACCATCTCCTTTGAGGAGGCGGCGGCGGGCTGCTCCAAGGAGATCACGCTGGTCCGGGACGAAACCTGCGACACCTGCAAGGGCAGCGGCGCGCGGCCCGGCACCCAGCCTCAGACGTGCCCCACCTGCAAGGGCAGCGGCCAGGTGCGGGTGACGCAGAACACCGCCTTCGGGCGCATCCAGAACGTGCGCGTGTGCGAAACCTGCCACGGCGAGGGCAAGATCGTCACCGATCCCTGCCCCAAGTGCGGCGGGCGCGGCGTGACCCACACCTCCAAGCGGCGCACCATCCGGATTCCCGCCGGCATCGACGACGGCCAGGTGATCCGCATCAGCGGCCAGGGCGGCCCGGGCTTTCACGGAGGCCCGCCGGGCGACTTGCAGGTGCTGGTGCACGTCCGGCCCCACAAGTACTTCAAGCGCAAGGGGACCGACCTGTACTGCGACGTGCCCGTCTCGTTCTCGCAGGCGGCGCTGGGCGCGGAGATCGACGTGCCCACCCTCGAAAAGCCGGTCAAGTACCAGGTTCCGGAGGGCACGCAGCCCGGCACGGTGTTCCGCATCAAGGGGCACGGCATCCCCAGCCTCCGCGGCAGCGGCAAGGGTGATCTGTTCATCCAGATCAACGTGGAGATCCCCAAGCGCCTCAGCGACAAGCAGAAGGAGCTGCTGCGCCAGTTTGAAGGCTCGCTGACCGGAAAGGAATACGAACAGAAGAAGTCATTTTTCGACAGGATGAAAAACGCGTTCAACTGACGGCTGCGGCCCTACCCGGGCCTGGCGCCGAAAATATGCCGCGCGGGCCTGAAATCCTCAGGATTTCAGGCCCGCGCGTTTTGACGTTCGCGCCTATTCCGAGTCAGCCTCCTGGGCGTTTCGGAACACCAGGCGGCGCTGCACGTGGTAGTTGAATACCAGAAGGGCCGCGTCGCCGAGGATCTTCGCGGGCACCGCGGGGATGTGAAGGAAGGAAAGGCCCCGGATGATCAGATAGCTCAGGACCACCATTACGAAGGCCAGCGTATAGTAGCGCACCACCGACCGCGCGTTGCCGTCCGCCCGGAATACCAGGTTGCGGTTGACCAGGTAGTTCACCGTGGCGCTGACCGCCCGGGCCGCCACCACCGCCACCATCAGAAGGTGGGGGTAGAGGATGTGCAGCACGGTGAACAGCGTCAGATCGATGAGCGCCGCCACGGCCGAGGAGCCGAGAAACGCGATCAGCTGGCGCAGAAGCCTTCCGTAGATCAGGACGCTGTCCCGCAGTACATGAAAGCTGGACCCCCTGTTGTCGTCGATGTAGATGGTCCGGATGACGATCTGCTCCACCTGCATCCGATCCTGCCGGGCGCGCAGCAGCATGCTCATCTCGTATTCGTAGCGGTCGCCCTCCAGCTCGGAAAAGGCGGCGAGGGCGCACTCGGGCAGGCCTCGAAGGCCCGTCTGCGTGTCCTGGATCCAGAGCCCGCTGACGGCGCCCAACGTCCAGCAGGTCAGCGTGTTGCCGAATCTGGAGCGCGCCGGCATCCGGGATTTGTCCCGCACGCCCAGCACCAGCGCGTTTGGCATCTCGCCAAGGCGCCGGGCGATCGCCTCCACGTCCTCCGGCGCGTGCTGGCCGTCGGCGTCGGCGGTCACCACAGGGCAGGCGCCGGTGGCGAGGATGTGCTTGAGGCCCGTCTTGAGCGCCGCGCCCTTGCCCCGGTTGACGGGGTGGGTGAGCACGTGGGCGCCCGCCTCCGCCGCGCGGCGGAAGATCGGGGCGTAGCCCTCGCCGCACCCGTCGTCCACGACGATCAGCCGGATGAAACCGCGGGCCTTCAGGGCGTCGATCAGCGCCAGCATCCGCTCGTCCGGCTTATAGGCGGGTATCAGCACCGCCGCGGTCGTTTCCATCCAAATCCACGCTCCCCACGATTTTCCCCACGTATCATAGCATTCCCGCGGACGCTTGTCAAACGCGCGAAATAACACAAAAATGAGAATTTGCGGCAAAATTGGAACATTTGCAGGGGGAGGCGCATCCAATAAGTGCAGCTGCCAAATGCTGGGAGGTATGAACATGAACATCCGAAGACTGACGCGGGCCCTCGGCCTTGCACTGGTGCTGGTACTGGCGCTTTCGGGCGCCGCGGAAGCGGCGGTCAAGATGGGCGTCATCCGCATGCCCACGGCCAACGGTTCGGTCAACGTCCGCTCCGGCCCCAGCACGTCCAAGTACGTGCGCGGGTGGGCCCTTCATGGTGATCGCGTGATCATCCTGTCCTCCGGGAAATCCTGGAACAACGTGCGCGTCGTCCGGACGGGCGTCACCGGCTACGTATACAACCGCTACATCGTCCGCATGGTGGATGTGACCAAGCTCTCCGGATGGGGTTCCATGGCGCGCATCAAGACCAAGTACGCCACGAGCACCGTGGCGCTTCGCACCGGGCCGGGCACCGCCTACAAGGTGGAGCAGTACCTGACCCCCAGCAACGCGCTGGCGGTGCTGGGCAAGTACGGCTCCTGGTACGAGGTGCAGTTGGTGCCCAGTCTCACCACCGGCTACGTCTACAAGGACTACATCACCAACGGCGCCTACGGCGTGACCAACGCCGCCGTGAACCTGAGAAAGTCCGGCTCGTCGTCCGGCAAAAAGCTCAGGACCGCGCCCACCGGCTCGGACATCGTGATCCTCAAAATCGGCTCCAAGTGGAGCAAGGTGACCTACGCGGGCAAGACGGGCTACATGTACAACAAGTACATCGGCGTCACCAACATCGCGCCGTAAGGCGTGTACCGGGTCCTTCGCTCCCGGCGCAAGCGCGCCGGGAGTTTTTGCGCCCGGGCTTGACATCCGGCGGGGAAATAAGTATAATAAGTCATACAAATAATACTTTTAGGAGGCGAAGGCGATGAAGCGGCCGCCGGGCAAGTATGCGTGGACCGTGACGGTGGGGGAGAAGGGGCAGATTGTGATTCCGAAGAAGGCGCGGGAGCTTTTTGACATCAATCCGGGGGATTCGCTGGTGGTGCTGGCGGACGAAAAGCAGGGCATCGCGATTCCGCCGAAGTCGATGCTGGCCACGCTGATGGCCAGGGTGTTCAGCACGGGCGGCTTTGAGGAAGGCGGCGAGCAGCCGTGAACGCGGTGGAAACCCGGGACCTGACCAAGGTGTACGCGGGGCGGACGGTGGTGGACCGCCTGAACCTCGCCGTCGGCGAGGGGGAGCTCTTCGCGCTGCTGGGCCCCAACGGCGCGGGCAAGACGACCACCCTGCGCATGCTCAGCTGTCTGACCCCGCCCACGGCGGGCGACGCGCTGGTTTCGGGCGAGAGCATCACCCGCAATCCGGAGGGCGTGCGCGCGCGCATCAACGTATCCCCGCAGGAAACGGCGGTGGCGCAAAAGCTGAGCGTGCGGGAGAACCTGGAACTGATCGCGGAGATCTACGGCATGCGGCGCGCCAAGGCGGCGGAAGCGGCGGAGGATATGATCCGCGAGTTTGCGCTTTCGGAATGCGCGCGGGACCGCGCGAAAAAGCTGTCGGGGGGCATGAAGCGGCGCCTGAGCATTGCGATGGCGCTGATCTCCGGCCCGAAGGTGCTGTTTCTGGACGAGCCGACCCTGGGGCTGGACGTGCGCGCCCGCCGCGGGCTGTGGCGGCACGTGGAGGCGCTGAAAGGGCGGATGGCGATCATCCTCACCACCCACTACCTGGAGGAGGCCGAGGCGCTCTCCGACCGGATCGGCATTCTCAACCGGGGCCGCCTGACGGCGCTGGGCACCGCGGCGGAGATTGTCGGTCAGGCGGGCGCGTCCGGCTTTGAGGACGCGTTTCTCGCGCTGACGGACGAGGAGGAACGCGCATGAGGATGCTGGCCTTTTCGACGAGGAATATGAAGGAGATCGCGCGCGATCCGCTGACGTTCGCGTTCGGCATGCTGCTGCCGATCCTGCTGCTGGCGATGATCCACGCGCTGACGCGCGTCATCGGCGCGGCCAACCCGGCGTTTGCGATGGCGAACTTCGCGCCGGGCATGGCGGTGTTCAGCCTGACGTTCGTGATGCTGTTTTCGTCCATGCTGATCTCCGGCGACCGGACCGGCGCGTTTCTGATGCGGCTGTTTTCCTCGCCGCTCCGGGCGGCGGACTATATCCTGGGCTATTCGCTGCCGGTGGCGGCGATGGGCCTCATGCAGGCGGCGGTGTGCCTGATCGCGGCGGCGCCCTACGGCCTTGCGCTCCGAGGGATGCCGCTGGCGCTGGCGGCGCTTTTGCCCGCGGTGCTTCTGATGACCGGGCTGGGGCTAATCCTCGGCACGCTGATGACCGACAAACAAAGTGGCGGCGTCTTCCCAATCCTGATCAACGCCGCCACGCTGATGTCGGGCACCTGGTTTGACCTCGGGCTCATCGGCGGCTGGTTTGAAAAAATCAGCTACGCGCTGCCCTTCGCCCACGCGGTGGACGCCGCCCGGCTGGCGCTTAAGGGCGACTTCCGCGGTGCGCTGCCCCACATGGGGTGGACGGCGCTCTGGGCGCTCGCCGTTTACGCGCTGGCCGTCGGGTGCTTCCGGCGCAAGATGCGCGCCTAGTCGTCCGCGAAGCCTAATTCCCGCGCTATGGCTGGATCTTTTCCTGTCCGGCTGTGTCGCTCTCCGCTTGACGTAGCGCCGCTACGCCTGCGCTCCGGCTCCGTGCCGGGAACAAAAATCCCCCGACGGATTCATCATCTTCTGTAATGGATGAACCACTAGCCGTAGATCTCGTCCAGAAAGCGAAGGCCCGTGGCGGTTTTGAAGATCTTCGAGCGCACGGAGGCCACCGTCCCGGGCGATATTTGGTCCTCGTAGATGTTGACGAGGAAGTCCGCCTCCACCAGGATCTGGTAGTCCAGCCCCTGAATCTCCGAATAGGTGTGGTGGTGGGCGATGAGCCACGCCACGCGCTCCACGTCCTCCGGTGCGCAGCCCGCCCGGGTCAGAAGCGCACGCGCCGGGGCCGGGCCCTCGATCTGCTGATAGTGCCCGGCGCTGGAGCCGTACTTTTCCTCGCTGGGCTTGATGCCGATGTCGTGGGTCAGCGCGGCCAGCTCGATCCGGCGCATCACATCCTCCGGCGCGCCCTCGCCCAGCGCGATGGCCCGCGCAAAGCCGTACACCTTCAGAAAGTGGTGGATGCGCCGCGCGTCCCGGCCGAAGTATTCGATCATCAGCGCCATGACCCGTCCGATCATGTCCTTCCCTCCTCCGCTTGAAAAAGACGGAGCGCGGGCCGATTCCGGCCCGCGCCCCGCCTGGTCAGTCCGCAGATCCGGGGTTCTTGATCAGCGCCACCAGCACGAGGGCCACCAGGCACATCGCCCCCGCCATCACAAACGAGGCGGTCTGCGCCGCCCCGGCGGAAAACAGCGTCTTCAAAAGCGGCGCGCCCAGCGCCGCGATGCCGAACCCCACCATCACGCAGCCGTAGTTGAGCCCCATGTACCGGGTGCCGAAGTTGTCCGCCGTCAGCGCCGGGAACACGCTGGCGCAGCCGCCGAAGGCGAAGGCGATCAGCGCCACGCACACCATGAAGAAGAACCCCTGCGCCCAGATCAGCGACAGAATGCCAAGAAGCGTCGCGCCGATGATCAGGTAGATCGCGTTTTTGCGGCCGATCCGGTCGGACGCCCAGGAGAACAGCAGCCGCCCCGCCGCGCTGGCGATGCCGGTGGTCATCACCAGAAAATTCTGCACCACGTCGCTGAGCCCGCGGGCCTCGCCCAGCGTCTTGAATTGGGGATTCAGCAAAAAGTAGGCCGGCAGAATCAGCATCATGCCAAAAAAAATCTTGTAAAACTGCGGGGTTTTCAGCATCTCGGAGGTGGTATAGTCGCGCCGGGCGCCCTTTGGCCCGCCCACGGCGGCCATGCCCGCGGGGCGGAAGTCCGCGCCGGGGTTGACCACCGGGATCGACGACAGGGTGCAGACCACGAGGAAGGTGAGGCCGATGGCCGTAAAGGTGAAGGGCACGCCCTTTGCCGCCAGCAGCGCCGACGCGATGGGCGTGAAGATCACCAGCGAAAAGCCGAAGGCGCTGACCATCATGCCGGTGGCAAAGCCGCGCCGGTCGGGGAACCACTTCTGCACCACGGAAACGGTGGTGGTGTATACCACACCCACGCCCAGCCCCGACAGCACGCCGTAGGTCAGGTTGATCATGGCGGGGTTGGCGCTTGTGACCAGCGAGGTCAGAATCATGCCGAGGCTGAACAGCAGGCTGCCGCCCATCAGCACCGCGCGGGGACCGAGCCTGTCCTGCAGGCGGCCGCCGCCCACGATGCCCGCCACAAAGGCGGCCAGCATGATCGAGGAGGTGTTGGTGGCGTCCCACATGAGGTATTCGGTGACGGGGGCCTTGAAAACGCTCCACATGTACACGATGCCCGCGCACAGTTGCAGCAGCATCCCCGCCGCCAGCACCGCGCTCCGGTTTGCCTTGACCATTCTTACCATACTTCCTTTCTACGGTGCGGGGTCTCGCGCCCCGCGGGTATAAAATACCATACCCTCAAACGGCTTGTCAATTTGAATGTACGCCGGGCGGGGTCCGCGCGCTTGTTCATGAACTGTTCAAGCCTTCAGCATACGCCTGACAAACCCCGGGCGTATGCTGACGATGGTGCCGGAAGCACTAATTTCTCCAAAAGGAAGTGTACATCATGTTCAAGAACCGAATGACCGCCATGGCGCTGGCGCTTGTGACCGCGCTGACTCTGACAGGAGGCTTCGCGCTGGCGGAAAGCGCGGATACCGCCGTACAGGCGGAAACCGTCACCGGCCGGGTGACGGCCGTGAGCACCGATTCCATCACGATGGAGCTGGGCACGCTGACGGCAGGCGACGCCTCCTCCAATGCCGATGCGTCCTCCGGCGCCACCGCAAAGCCGGATGATTCGGCCGCGCCGGATGCCACGGCCGCGCCGGACTCCGCAGTTGAGCCGGACTCCGCAGTTGAGCCGGACGCCACGGCTGCGCCGGACGCCACGGCCGCGCCGGACGCCGGCACGACAAGCCGTCGAACCCGCGGGAAAGCCTCGGGCGCCGCCAGCTTTACCGCAAGCGGCGAAAGCCTGACATTCTCCATCACCGATTCGACCACCTTTACCCTCGGCAGTCGCAAGGCTAAAGGGTCCCTTTCGGACATCTCCGTGGGCACCATCCTGACCGTTACCCTCTCGGGGGATACGGCCACCGACGTGGCCATCCTGCGCGGCGCCGCGGCTGGCTCCCCGGGCAGAGACCGGAGCCCGGACGGCAAAAACAGGGGGCGGAAAGACGCGCGCGACTCTGGCGACAACCGCAAAAGCGGCCGCCGGGGCGGCAACGCGCCCTCGGACAAAGCATCTTCCGGTGATGCGTCCGGCGAAGCCGCGGCAACCCCCGCGCCCGATGCAATGCCTTCCGCTTGACGCGGCCGGCGCCCCCGGCAAATGCGGGGGGCGCCGCGTTTCCCGGTTTTCCCGGAATCCGGATGTTCATAATTTGTTCAACCTCATCGCAAACGGCTGCCAAACCTTGCGCGTACAATCGCTCTATCGGCCCGGACGCCGTGAAAGGGGTGGATGATGGATTTGAAGGCCCTGCGTTTTCTCGGCCCCGTGCTGGCGGTGGCGGTGTTTCTGGCCCTGCTTGGCGCGCCGCCTTTCTGGGTGCGGGCGCTGACGAGCCCGCCCTCGGACGGCTCGGGTTATTCCGGCGGGGGCGGCGAGGGGAGCGACGGCGTACCCGATGACGAGGCCGTGCCCGCGCTGACGGGGGCGCGCACCGTGGACGGCGCGGAGGCGGCGGTCGAGGGGGGCATTGCCTCGGTGCTGCCGGACGAGAGCGCGGCGCTGGTGAAAAACGGCGGTGTGCTGACGCTGACGAACGCCGTCGTCACCAAGACCGGCGACACCACAAATGCCGAAGCGAGTGGCGCGCATGGCCTCAACGCGGCCATCGCGGCGGAGAGCGGCGGCGCGGTCCGGCTTGCGGGCGGCGCGGTCACCGCGGCCGGAACGGGTGCCAGCGCGGTCTTTGTCACGGGCGAGGGCTCGAAGGCCGAGGTTGACGGCGCGGACATTCGGACCGCCGGGGAATCCGCCCACGGGCTTGCCGCCACCTACGGCGGCGCGATTGAGGCGCGCGGCGTATCCGTCGCCACCGAAGGCAAGGGTTCGGCGGCCGTCGAGGCCGGCCGGGGCGCGGGCACCGTGTCGATCGACGGCGCGTCGCTCTCCGCTTCGGGGGAGGGCGGCCCGCTGATCCGCGCCGCCGGAACCTTTTCGGGCGCGGACGTCCACGGCACTGCCGCCGACGGGCAGATGCTGGTGCTGGAGGGCGGATCGGCAGAGCTTTCGGGCAGCGATCTGACGGGCGCCGGGTCCAGCGGCATCCTGTTCTACACGAACGCCGCGCGGGGAACGGCGCAGGCGGAGGCCGCTTTTCGCGCTTCGGATTCCAGCCTGACCAGCACCGCCGACGGCGCCTTCCTTCTCGTGACCAACGCCCGCGCGCGGGCGACGTTTTCCGGCTGCACGCTGACCTTTTCCAGCGGTCTGCTGGCGCAGGTATCCGCCAACATGCTGAACGGTTGGGGCACGCCCGGGGAGAACGGCGGCGAACTGACGCTGACGGGCGTGGGCCAGGTGCTGGCGGGCGATGTGAGCGTGGACAAGATCAGCGCCTTTTCCCTCGAGCTGACCGACGGCTCCATCTATACCGGCGCGGTGGACACCTCCGGCGTGGGCGGGTCGGTTTCGGTGTCGCTGGACGAGGCGTCCTCCTGGACGCTGACGGCGGATTCCCATGTGGACGCGCTGACAAACGCCGTGGCCGATCTTTCCAACATCCAGTCCGGGGGGTTCATGCTGTACTACGACGCCGAAAATCCGGGATGTGCCTGGTTAAACGGCATGACCTACCCGCTGCCCGGCGGCGGCATGCTGGCGCCGGAGCCCTGACAAGGCGCCCGCCCCAAAACCGAAATACCCCCGCGGCCAGCGCCGCGGGGGGGTAAAATGGGTAATTCCGGAAATGCGCGGGGCGCTACCGCTCAAATTCACATTTCCAGGCGGCCACGCCGGTGCCGGGGAAGGCGTCGGACAGGCGGCGGTTGAGGTCTTCCAGCGTCACGCCCTCGCGGGCCACCACCTGCAGGTAGCCGCCGCCGCCCGCGCCACAGATCATCCTGCCGGCGACAAGGTCCTCCACCGCCACAAAGATGCAGTCGATGCATACGTTGGTGCCGCCCGCGTCCAGCCGCTTGGAAAGGTCCCAGTGGGCGGTGAGCATCCGGGAAAAACCGTCCAGATCGCCCGATTCCAGTGCCGAGGCCATGTCCCGCGCCAGGCGCTGAATGTCGCCGAGGATCATCACCGCCTCGGGGTCGGACGCGATGTAGCGGCCCATCACCTCGCGGAGCAGCCCCCGCGCCAGGCGGCGCTGCCCGGTATAGATCAGGAAAAACCGGTCCTCCAGGGCGCGCATCGCCCCCTCGGGGATGCTGAGCTTCCGGGCGGACACCTGCTGCCACGCGCCGGGCGCGCTGGTCAGCAGCTTCACGCCGGGGATCATGCCGCCCGCCTGATCCTGCCAGCCGCCGCCGGTGGACATCAGCTGCTCGGCCATGAGCACGCGGCCGATCCGGTCGGTCAGCGGCATTTCGACGCCGAAGAATTCGCCGATGGCGTTCACGCAGGCGCCGGCCAGGATGCTGCTGGTGCCCAGGCCCGATCCCCTGGGAATGCCCCGCACCTGGGTGGACAGCTTGAAGCCGCCGCCCAGGCGCGCGAGGAGTGCCTCCAGCGGTCGATCCGGCGCCGAGGGCAGGATGCCGCAGGCCACCAGCGCGGCCTTGTGCAGCGCGAAGGGGTCAAAGGGGTTGGAGCAGTCCAGCGCCTCGCGGATGTCGGTGAATTCGCCATAGGCGCCGGAGTCGCCGCTGGCGAACACCAGCTTTGGCGCGTCCACCCGCTCGATGCGGGCCTCCACCGGCCGCCGTCCGCCCAGGCGCACGGCGGCGTTGAGCACCGTGCCGCCGTTTTCGTTGCAGTAGGGGGGCGTATCCGACCAGCCGCCGCCAAAGTTGACGCGGAGCGGCAGGCGGGAGATGGCGCTGTCCTTGCGGATGGACAGCGCGCCGTCATACTTCAGCCGGGCGGCGCCCTCGGCGTGAATCGCGTCCCGGATCAGCCGGAAGGCCTCGCCCTCATAGCGCGTCCGCTGGGAGGGCGCGATCCGCGACAGGTAATAGTACACCCGCACCGCGTCGGAGGGAATGCCCTGCGCCGCCCGCGCCATCGCCTCGGCCCTGTCGGCCAGCCGCTTAATCTGCCGCGAGCCGGGCTCGCGCCCGGCGAACACCGCCTCCGCCTCTGAAACGCTCCGGCGGGTTTCCGCCAGCCGGATCAGGCGTTCAAAGCGCACCCGCTCGTCCAGCGCGTCCTGCCAGTCGAGGATCGCGCCGCCGTCGGAGCGCTCAAAGCCCTCCTTGAGACTGATCCGTTCGCCGTCCGGAAGCGCGCCGGAAAAGCGCAGATCGCTCGCCGGGCGGAGTTCCGCCGTCAGATGCGGCTCGGCCACCAGCGAAAGCGCGGCGCGGGCCGCGTCGATGGCGGTATCGCGCACGGGGAAGAGCTTTGCCGTCCACAGCGTGCGCTCCGGCCCGTCCCAGACCGCTTCCGGCGCGAGGCCCGCCCTCTCCAAAAGCTCCGCGATGGGGCGGCCCAGAAAGACCGCTTCCTTCGGGTTGTCGGCCACGCCAAAGAGCCGCGCCGAAAAGCGCCCGTCGGTCAGCTTGACCACGTGCAGCGCGGTAAAGTCCGGCACGCGCGCGCCGGACAGCGTCGCCGAGGAAACCACCGCGCCGCGGCCCACCGCCGTGCCCGGGCCCAGAAGGCTGTCCTCGATGTAGCTGCCCGCGCCCACCCGCGCGTCGGGGGCCAGGGAGCTGCCGGAGGCGGCAAAGTCGCCCTCCGTGCGGTTGGTGTTCACCATGCGCCGCCAGCCCAGCGCGGCGTAGTCCCGGACGTCCTCCACCATGAAGCGGAGCAGCTCCCGCGTGGTGCCAAAGTGGATGAACGCGGCGGGGGAAAGGTGGATCAGCCGCAGCCGGTACCGGCGCAGAAGGGGCCAAAGCGCGCCGCGGAGCGCGGACAGCTCCGGTGAAAAATCACCCTCGGGCTTCTCCCGGTGGTACTGCTCCAGCGTGGAGTCCGTGGCCAGAGGGTAGAGAAAGTCCGCGTAGAAGCTCAGCCGCGCCTTGGGCGACAGGCAGGCAGCCAGCTTTTTCGGGTCAATTTCGCCGCCGGTTTCGACGAGGGTCAGAAGATCGCGGCACAGCTCGCCGTCCATCAATACCGCGCCGGTGTCCAGCGCGACGCGGCCGCGGTCGTCCACCGCGCCGGCCGCGCGCAGCTTCTCTTCCGGCAGCTTGTGCAAAAACCGGGCCACGCCGCCCGCGTCATCGGGCAGAAACACGCCGTGCTGCACGCCGTGGGCAAGACTTTCCCGCGTGGACAGCGCCGCCGCGCCGGCAAAGTGAAAGTCAATCTGCAGCGGGTTGAACAGCAGCAGCACATCACCGGAGGCCACCAGCATGCCGTCCTTCATGCGGCCGGGCACGGCGGAAAGGCCGATGATGAATTCGTCAAACAGCGTGGACCGGCGGCCGCTGGGCAGCATCCGCGGCACCGGCGAAAACAGCTTGCCCGAGGCCGAGTACTGGGGCGCGCGGCGGCTGTCGCCGCCTGAGTGGATGATCAGCGCCCGCCGCCCCTTCAGCGGGTCGGGGCCGGCCAGCGCGCGGATGTGGGCCAGCGCCGCCATCGTCGCGCCGCCGGAGCCGATGCGCCGGCCCGCCGGATCGGGCAGCACCGCGTACTGGGTGCCCCGGGGCAGCATGCCCTTTTCCAGCCGGTAGTCGATCTGGCGGCGGTAGGAGACCGCCTGCGCCTCGCTGGCGGCGGTCAGAATCACGTAGTCCCAGCCGGGCAGCCGGCCCTCCCCGGTCAGCCCCTGGCGGTAGAAGCCGTAGGCGTCCCGGTAGGACTGCTCAAGAAACATCAGGTGAAGGTCGTTCATGAAATCAGCCCTTTCAGCCGAAGCGCGCCGATGGGGATGTCCATTTCGCCCACGCGGGTGCGGCCGAAGCTGCCGTGGCAGTCCGACCCGGCGGTGACGATGAGATCCCGGTCCTCGCACAGGGCCAGCAGCCCCGCGACGATCTCCGGCGGGTGCAGCGGGTAGTAGCATTCGACGCCGTCCAGCCCCCGGTCGATCAGCGCCCGAACGCCCTCGAAAAAGAGCGCCTCGTCCGGGTGGGGCACGGTGGCCCAGGGATGGGCCAGCACCGCGCGGCCGCCGGCTGCGTGGATGGCGGCGACGGTCGTTTCCATCGGCGGGAAGCCCGCGTCCTCGTAGGTGACGCCGTACTGCCCGTACAACGGAATTCCGTCGCGGATACTCCGGGTGACGCCCCGGCGGAAAAGGTATTCCAGCCCCTTCCAGCCGCCGAGGGTGGCGTCACGCTCGTAGGCGTGAAAGTCCTCCAGTGACACGCGGGGATCGTTCCCCGCCATGCGGCGCACCAGTTCCACGCTCATTTCGTCCAGCTTGGCGCGGTTGTCCGCCAGCAGAGCCGCAAGCGCGGGTTCGTCAAAATCGACGCCGTAGGCCAAAAGGTGGTGGAAGCGCCCGAACGCGATGCACTCGGTCTCCGCGCCGCGCAGAAAGGCGATTCCCGCCCGGCGGGCGAGGGGCTCAGCCGCGAGGCTGCCGGCGGCAAGCTCGTGGTCGGTGACCGCGATGAGGCCCACGCCGTGGGCCTCCGCCTCGCGCACGATCGCCTCGGGTGAAAGCGCGCCGTCGGAAAAGGTGGAGTGGATGTGCAGGTCAGCGTACATCGGCGTACATTCCATCCGTCAAGTGTGATCCCCCTGTCCGTAGTAGGCGTTGGCGCCGTGCTTGCGGAAGTAGTGCTTGTCCATGATGGACTGGGGCGCGCTCTCCACGTTGACGTTGAGCCGGTGGGCGATGGAGGCCATGTGGGCCACTTCTTCCAGCACCGCGGCGTTTTCCACGGCCTTCATCGCGTTCTTGCCCCAGGTGAAGGGGCCGTGCTTGCGCACCAGCACCGCGGGTGTGGCCATCGGGTCCAGGTTGCCCTGCTCGAAGGTTTCCACGATCACGCGGCCGGTGTTGAGCTCGTAGTCGTCCCGGATCTCCTCCGGCGTCAGCATGCGGGTCAGCGGCACGCTGCCGTAGAAGTAGTCCGCGTGGGTGGTGCCCAGGCAGGGCAGGTCGCGTTCCGCCTGCGCAAAGGACGTGGCATAGCGGGAATGGGTGTGCACGATGCCGCCCAGCGCGCCGAAGCGGCGGTAGAGCTCGAGGTGGGTGGGCGTGTCGCTGGAGGGGTTCATGTCGCCCTCCACGCGGTTGCCCTCCAGGTCCACCACCACCATGTGCTCGGGCTTCATGTGCTCATACTCCACGCCGCTGGGCTTGATGACCACGAGGCCCTTTTCCCGGTCGATGGCGGACACATTGCCCCAGGTGAAGGTGACCAGCCCATACTTGGGCAGCAGCAGGTTGGCGTCGCACACCAGTTTTTTGAGCTTTGAAAGCATATGGATAACCTCCTTCAGGGTTTTGCTGACATCCATGACATCGGCGCGCTTCCGGGGGCGCATCCCCATTATGGTTTTCCCGCGCGGTCCTTTCCGATACACGCCCGCCTGCTCCCGCGCGCAAGCCGGGCCCGGCTCCGCACGGTTCATTATAGCATAAAACGCGGGCATGTGGTATACTGATCCCGCTTGAATTCGCGGGAGCCGGGGGAGGATGCCATGGCAAAACGGCATATTGACATTGAAAAGACGGCGCTCTACGCCATCGTCATCAACGCGCTGCAGATTGCCGCAGCGCTTATTGTGGCGCTCCTGGCGCTGATCGTGGGTGACCGCGCCTTTACCGGGCGGGTGGAGCAGCTGGCGCTCACGGGCATGGCGCTGGTGGTGATCTGGGGCGCGGTGCTGGATATCCGCGACGCCTTCGCCGCCCGCAGGCTCAACCGCCAGAGCGACATGCTGGAGGAGGCGCTGGAGCGGGTGAACGAGCTGAACACCACGCTGCGCGCCCAGCGGCACGATTTTATGAACCACCTGCAGGTGGTATTCGGGCTGATCGACATGGGGGAAACGGGCGACGCCCGGGAATACATTGAGCGGGTGTACGGCGACATCCAGCGGGTGGGCCAGGCGCTGAAGACCGCCATCCCCGCCGTCAACGCGCTTCTGGCGGCCAAGCTGAGCGAGTGCCGGGCCCGGGGGATCGACGCGCGGCTGGAGACCGCATCCGCCTGGGGCGAGGTGCCCGCGGCGGACTGGGAGATCTGCCGCGTACTGGGCAACCTGGTGGACAACGCACTGGACGCGCTGAGGGGGGAGTCCGCGCCCCACCTGACCATCCGCATCGGCGAAACGCTGCGGGAGTACACCTTTTCCGTGGAGAACGACGGGCCCGCCATCGACCCGGCCTTCATCGGCACGCTGTTCGAGCCGGGGGTTACCACCCACGGCGAGGGCCGCGGCATGGGCCTTTCGATCGTGAAGGACATCATGGATTCCTACGGCGGCCGGGTGGAGGTGGAGTCCGACGAAGCCCGGACGCGCTTTTCCGGCTTTCTGCCCAAGGCGCAGACGGTGTTAAAATGCGGCAGCCGGGGGACGATCGTCCCCCGGCTGCCGTTTTTTGCGCGCGGTCCGGCGCGTCCGCTACTGGGGCCCCGCCAGCTGCTGGCGCTTCTGGCGGATCATGTCGCAGGCGCGCTGCAGCTCTTTTTCCACGTTGATCATCAGGTCCTCGCTGTAGGCGCTGGCCTGCAGGCGGCGGTCGTTGGCCTCGGCGCGGGCTTCGTTGACGATCTCCCGGGCCTCGTTCTGCGCGGCGATGGTCACCTGATGCTGGTCGATCATCGCGCGGGCGCGAATCTCGGCGTCCTTGATGATCTTGTCGGCGCGGCTCTCCGCCTGCTCCTGCATTTCCTGGGCGCGGTTGCTCGCGTCCTCCAGCGCGGCGTTGGCGCGCACGTCCGCGGACTGGAGCTTGCTGGCCGCGGTGCGCTCGGCGGTGGTCAGGATGCGGTCGCGGTCGCGCATCACCTGCTCCGCGTACTGGATCGCCAGCGGCAGGTTGCCGCGGATGTCCTTGATGATCTCCAGGCACATCGTGGCGTCCACCAACCGCTTTCCGGTCAGCGGCACGCTGCTCCCGGTTTCGATGGCCTCCTGCAGGTAGTCCAGCAGGTTCATCAGATACGTATGATCGTCGTCGCTCTCATAGGGCGGCGCGGCCTCCTGCAGCGCTTCGGGGTGTTCGGCCGCCTGCGGACGCGGTTTGCGCTCCTCTTCAAAGAACTTGTCCTGATCGCGATCCATAAGATCCATCCCCTCTACGAATCGTTCCTATCCTTCTTCGCCCTGAAGGCGGACATGACGTCGTCCAGTATTTCATCGGGCACCAGCCCGCGGGGCGTGCGGCCAAAGAGCATCATTTCACGCGCGATGGAAGCCGACACATAGTCGATGGACGGGTCGGAGGGCAGAAACAGCGTCTCCATGCCGAACATCGCCTGCATCGCGGCGGCGGCGCTGCGCTCGGAGGCGTAGTCCGCCTCCGACCGGAGGCCCTTCACCACACAGTCTGCGCCCAGCCGGCGGGCAAGATCCGCCAAAAGGCCGTCGTCGGTCAGCGCTTCCACGTTGGTCAGTCCCCGGACGCAGCGCGCCAGGAGCGCCTGCCGCGTCCCGGCGGTGAACATGGGCCGCTTGACCGGGTTGATCAGAACCGCCACGTAGACCTTGTCAAACAGCACCGCGGAGCGGCGGATGATGTCCAGATGGCCCACCGTCGGCGGGTCAAAACTGCCCGGGTAGACTGCGATCATCGGCGGCTCTCCCGTACCAGCGCCACCGCGGTATCGCCGTAGCGCCGTTCGTCGTAGATTTCAAACCCCGCGGGGAGCGCCAGCGGCGCTTTTGCCGCGTGCTCCATCACCAGCACCGCGCCCTCGGCCAGGAGCCCGCGGTCGGCCAGGAGGGCCGCGGCCTGGGCGTAGACGTCCGCCATGCGGTAGGGCGGGTCCAGAAACACCAGCGAAAACCGGCGGTCCGAAAGCCGTGCCAGCGCCTCGCGCCAGTCGGCGCGAATCAGCCTGGTGCGGTCTTCCGCCCGCACCAGCGCGATGTTTCGCTCAATCACCCGTGCGGCGCCCGCGCTGGCGTCGCAAAGCGCGGCAAAGGCCGCGCCGCGGCTGATGGCCTCCAGCGCCAGCGCGCCGGAGCCCGCGAACAGGTCCAGCACTTGGGCGTCCGGAACGTGCGCGGCCAAAATGCCAAACAGCGATTCGCGCACGCGGTCGGCGGTGGGCCTGGTTTCGACGCCTTCCGGCGCGAAGAGCCTGCGCCCCTTGAACTCGCCCGCGATCACGCGCATGCCAACACCACCCGTACAGCGCATTATAGCATAGTTTCTGTCCACTGACAAGGTGCAGGCCGCGCCGGGCGGCTACACCTCCGGCTTCGGCCCGGCGGGCTTTTTCAGCTCGCGCCGCTGCCTGCGCTTTTTGGCGCGGATGCCCTTTTGGATGGCCTCCAGCTTTTTCTTCCGGAGCTTCGGCCCCTGGAGATAGCCCGCCAGCGCAAAGGCGGGCAGAAAAAAGGACAGCGGCACCATCAGCGCGTAGAGCAGCATCAGGCGGTGGATCAGAAGCGAGTACAGCGCGATGAACGGCATGAACACCAGGCGCGCAAAGGAGTTGAAGGGGTTGAAGGGCACTTCCCGCGCGGCGTCCTCCGATAGCGTCGTGGCCTCCGATAGCGGCGTGGCCTCCGGCAGCGCCGTGGCGTCGGGCGGAACGCTCTCCGCGGGGGCGGGGGTGGCCACCGCGATAAAATTGGCCGGGTCGAGGGATTCCGGATGCGCGGGCAGCGACGCCAGGTTGATTAGCGCGATGATCAGAAGCGGCAGCGCGGCGACCCAGAACCCGATCACGGCGGTGGCGGGCCGGTAGGTCTTTTTGAAGAGCGCCGCGTCCACCGCGCCGCCCTCCGCGCGGCGCTTTTCCAGCGTCACGCGCAGCGTTTCCGCGCGCTCGCCCGCCGCGCCCGCGTCGCTGAATGTCAAAAGCGCGAACCCGGCCAGAAACACCAGGTTGAGGAGCGCCTGCAGCCAGAACTGCGTCTGGGGGATAAAAAACAGAAACAGCAGGCTCAGCAGCAGCAGTGCGAAATACTTGAGCAGGACCCTGAGGCCGAACATGATTCCTTCGCGCATGGTTCCTCCGTTACGGGCCGTCCGGCCGGGTGTAGAGTG
Source organism: Christensenellales bacterium (assembly GCA_040768845.1). Taxonomy (GTDB): domain Bacteria; phylum Bacillota; class Clostridia; order Christensenellales; family Aristaeellaceae; genus JAEZHK01. The sequence continues at coordinate 76,694 of JAXGME010000003.1, forward strand.
CCGACTCCGTCGCGACAAAGTCGAGGGGCGCGTCGTGGGGTTCGAGGGGCAGTGAGTCCACCATCTGCCATTCAAAGGCGAGACCCACCGTCACGGCGCGGCAGCGGGGCAGGTAGCGGTCGTAGTAGCCGCCGCCCTGGCCCAGCCGGCGGCAGGCCCTGTCGAAGGCGAGGCCCGGCACGATGATGAGGTCAATTTCCTCCGGCGCCACGGGAGGCCCCACCGGGTTCGGAATGCCCAGCGGGCCGAGCGCAAGGCCGTCCGCCCGCCGCGCCTCCATGATTCCGCTCCCCAGCACGGCGGGCAGGCACACGGTTTTGCCGTCGGAAACGAGGCGCGCCGTCAGCGCGCGGGTGTCCACCTCGCCCGGCATCGAATGGTAGCACAGCACGGTTTTCGCGCGCCGGCAGGCGTCCAGGGCCAGCACGCGGTCACAGGCGGCGGCGGATCGCGCGGGGTCCGCCGGTTGCGCCCTTTGCGCGCGCATCCGCGCCCGAAGGGCCTTCTTGTCACATTCCATCAAAGCGCCGGGGCACGCGGGCGGTGAAGCCCAGCATGATCTCGTAGGGGATGGTGCCGGTCAGGGTGGCCAGCTCGTCCGGCGTGATGCGCTCCGCGCCCTGAGCGCCCAGGAGCACCACATCGTCCTCCATGGTGACCTCCGGGATGGCGGTGACGTCCACCATCACCATGTCCATGCACACGCGGCCGATGAGCGGCGCGCGCTTGCCGCGCACCAGCACATGGGCTCGGTTGGACAAAAGCCTCGGGTAGCCGTCGCCGTAGCCCACGGGCAGCGTCATCACCAGGGTTTCCCGCTCGGCGAGGAAGGCGCGGCCGTAGCCCACGGTTTCGCCTTCGGGCACCCGGGCAATGCGCACGGGGCGCGTGACCAGCGTCTGCGCCGGGGTAAGGCCCGGCAGCAGGTGACGCACCGAGGCGCCGTAAAGGGCGATGCCGGGGCGCACCATGTCGTGCCAGAGGGTAGAATCCCGGAGGGCGGCCTCGCTGGCGGCGGCGTGGGCGATGGGGCGAAAGCCCTCCGCGCGGACGCGGGCCAACGCCCGGACAAAGCGCGCGTTCTGCGCCCGGGTGAACTCCGGATCGTCATCCGCCGCGGCGAAGTGGGTGAACACGCCCTCCAGCTTCACCCGGGGGTTGGCGCGGATCAGCGCCAGCATCTCCTCCAGCGCCGCCTCGCCGCGGATGCCGACGCGGGCCATGCCGGTGTCGATCTTGAGGTGGGCGTGGGCCACGGTGTCCAGCCGCTCGGCCTCCTTCTGGAGGATGGGGACGGCCGCCGGGTGGTACACCGCCTGGGCCAGGTGGTTTTGAACCGCGGCGCGAAGGCCGGCGGCGGAGGTGCCGCCCAGCACCAGGATGGGGGCCATCACCTGCGCCTCGCGCAGGAGCACGCCCTCTTCCACCAGGGCCACGGCCAGCTGATCCGCGCCGGCGCGCAGCGCGCACCGCGCGGCGGGGATCAGCCCGTGCCCGTAGGCGTCCGCCTTGACCACCGCCATCATGCGGGCCTTGCCCGCGAGATGGCGGCGGACGAGGGCCGTGTTTTCCGCCAGCGCCCCGCCCGAGACGCGCAGTTCGGTTTCGCGGTACGCATTCACAGCGAGCGCACCTGATCGTTGTCGAGCAGTGTCACGCCGGCCTCGGTCAGCACCTTGAGGCCCTTATTCAGATCCGACAGGTGGAAGATCACCAGCGCGTGGCTGCCAGTGGAACGCACAAAGGAATACACGTATTCGATGGAGATGTCGTGCTCGGTCAGCTTTTCCAGCACCGCATTGAGCCCGCCGGGCCGGTCCGGCACGCACACGGCCAATACGTCGGTGATGCGCACCACATAGCCCGCGTCCTTCAGCGCCTTGACGCCCTTTTCCATGTCGGTCATGATGCACCGGAGGATGCCGTACTGCTCGGTGTCGGCGATGGAAAGCGCGATCAGGTCGATGCCGTTGTCGCTGAGGGTTCTGGTCAGATCGGTGAGGCTGCCTTTCCGGTTTTCGAGGAACACCGAAACCTGCTTGACGTACATGGAATTCCCCTCCCAATCGCATTTTGTCCGTAGATGGCTTACAGCTTGCGGTTATCGATCACCCGGCGCGCCTTGCCCTCAAAGCGCGGGATGGTCTTGGGGGCGACCAGTTTGATGTCGGCGGAGAGCCCCAGGGTGGACTTCATGCTCTCTACAATCTTCTTTTGCAGCGCCTGCATTTCGCCCACGGTGTCGGCAAAGAGCGCCTCGGTGGCCTCCACCTGGATCTCCAGCGAGTCGGTGGTGCCCGCGCGCTCCACCACCATCAGGAAGTGGGGCGTGGCCCCGGAGATGGAGGTGAGCACCGTTTCCACCTGGCTGGGGAACACGTTGACGCCGCGGATGATCAGCATGTCGTCGGTGCGGCCCAGGATGCGGTCCATGCGCACGAGGGTGCGGCCGCACTCGCACTTTTCGGCGTGAAGGCGGCACAGGTCGTGGGTGCGGTAGCGCAGCATGGGCATGCCTTCCTTGGTGATGGTAGAGAACACCAATTCGCCGCGCTCGCCGTAGGGCAGCGGCTCCAGCGTGTCGGGGTCGATGATCTCGGGCACGAAGTGGTCCTCGTTGACGTGCATGCCGTGCTTTGCGAGGCACTCAAAGGATACGCCCGGGCCGGTGATTTCGGTCAGGCCGTAGATGTCCAGCGCGTCGATGCCCAGCAGGTCCTCAATGCGCAGGCGGATGTTCTCGCTCCAGGGCTCCGCGCCCAGCGCGCCCGCCTTGAGCCTGAAATCGGACAGGGGCAGGCCCATTTCGCGGATGGTCTCGCCCAGGTGCAGCGCGTAGGAGGGCGTACAGCACAGTACCGTGGTGCCCAGCGCCTTCATCATCGCGATCTGGCGCGGGGTGTTGCCGCCGGACATGGGGATGACGGTGGCGCCCACGCGGCTGGCGCCCTGGTGCGCGCCCAGGCCGCCGGTGAAAAGGCCGTAGCCGTAGGCCACCTGGATGATGTCGTTTTCATCGGCGCCGGCGGCGGTCATGGTGCGGGCCATGCCCTCGGTCCAAATGTCGATGTCGTGCTGGGTGTAGCCCGCGATGATGGGCATGCCGGTGGTGCCCGACGAGCCCTGAACGCGCACGATGTTTTTGAGGGGTTCGGCAAAAAGGCCGTAGGGGAACTGGTCCCGGAGGTCGGGCTTATCGGTAAAGGGCAGATGCCTGAGATCGTCGATCGAGCGGATGTCCCCCGGCTCGATGCCCTTGTCCGCCATGCGCTGGCGGTACATGGGCACGTGGTCATAGACGCGGCGGACGGTTTTTTTCAGCCGTTCGCCCTGGAGCGCGCGAAGCTGCTCGCGGTCCATGCACTCCGCCTCGGGGTTCCATATCTTCATCTCGCGGAATCTCATCGGGAACGTACCTCCTCATAGCCCAGATCAAAGGCTTTCAGATTGACGGACAGGATTTTCTTCGGCACCGAGGACTCAACGGCGCGGCGCCAGGCCCCGCGGTCGGTGCCGGTCAGGCGGCACAGCGCGCCCAGAATGGCCAGGTTGACGGCGCGGATGTCGCCCGCCTCCCGGGCCAGGGACAGAAAGTCCGCGGCCACGGTGCGGCAAAGCAGCGGGAGTTTTTCCAGAACGCCTTCGGGGTAGGCCGCCGCGCCGGTGACCACCGGCATCGGCGCGATCTTCTGGGTGTTGACGATCAGCGTGCCGTCTGCCTTCAGGTAGGGCAGCGCCCGGAGCGCCTCCAGCTGTTCAAAGGCCAGAAGGTAATCCGCGCCGCCCGCTTCCACCAGCGGCGAGGACACGTCGCGGCCGATGCGCACGTGGGTGATCACGTTGCCGCCCCGCTGGGCCATGCCGTGCACCTCGCTGACCTTGACCTTTTGATGAAGCTCTTCGGCCAGCGCGCCCAGGATGCGGCTGGCCAGCAGCGTGCCCTGACCGCCGACGCCGACGATGACGATGCTTGCGTTCATGCTTCGGCCCCCTTTCCGATGGCGGAGAACCTGCACACCTTTTCGCACAGTCCGCAGCCCACGCACTGATCGGGGTTGATCGAGGCTTTTTTCCCATCCTTCTCGATGGCGGGGCAGCCCAGGCGCATGCAGGTCATGCAGCCGGTGCAAAGATCCCGGCGGATGACATAGGGGCGGGCCCTGCGCTTTTTGTCCAGCAGCGCGCAGGCCCTCCGGGCGACGACCACCGCCGGGCCGGAAAAGGCCAGGGCGTCCTTCAGCGCCTTTTCCAGGCCGGCGATGTCAAAGGCGTCCACGCCGGTCACGCTGGCCACGCCGCAGGCGCGGCACAGCTGGGGCAGGTCGATCTCCGTGGTGGGCTGGCCGTGGATGTCAAAGCCGGCGGCCGGGTTGGGCTGGTGGCCGGTCATGCCGGTGGTGCGGTTGTCGAGGATCAGAAGGGTCATGTCGGTGCGGTTGTAGGCCGCGTTCATCAGGCTGGTTACGCCCGAATGAAGGAAGGTGCTGTCGCCAATGACCGCCACGGTTTTGCCGGCAAATTCGTCGCCCCGGGCGCGGGAAAACCCCTGGGCCATGCCCACAGACGCGCCCATGCACAGCACCGTGTCGATGGCGGAAAGGGGCGCGAGCGCCCCCAGCGTGTAGCAGCCGATGTCGCCGGTCACGTGCAGCTTCATTTTGGACAGCACGTAGAACGGTCCCCGATGGGGGCAGCCGGCGCACATCACCGGCGGGCGGCCCGGCAGCGCCTCCTGCGGGCGGGCGGCGGGCACGTCAAGGCCCAGCGCCTCGCGGACGCGGCGGACGGACAGGTCCCCCTGGCGGCCGGTGAGGTTCTTGCCGCCGGCAATAGGGACGCCCCAGGAAGCGATCTGCTCCTCAAGGATGGGCTCCAGCGACTCGATCACGTAGAGCTTTTTCACCTTGGCGGCAAAGGCCTCGACGCGCCCCCGGGGCAGCGGGTTCACCGCCCCCAGCTTCAGCACCGACGCCTCCGGCAGCGCCTCCCGCACGTACTGGTAGACCACCCCGGCGCAGACCACGCCGATCTCGGCGGAGCGCATCTCCTCGCGGGTGAGGGGGGTTTCCTCCGCCCATTGGGCCAGATCGCGGCTGCGCGCCTCCACCGTCACGTGGCGGCCGCGGGCCATGGCGGGCATCATCACGTACTTGGCGGGGTCCTTTTCGTAGGGTTTGACCGGCGCCTCTTCGCGGGGTTCCAGGTTCACCGCGGAGCGGGTGTGGGCGATGGACGTGGTGGTGCGGACCATGAAGGGGACGTCGAACTGCTCGCTGAGCGCGAAGGCCGCCCGGGTAAAGGCGCGGCATTCCTCGCTGTCGGAGGGCTCCAGCATGGGCAAAAGCGCCGACCGCGCGTACCAGCGGCTGTCCTGCTCATTTTGGGAGGAGTTCATGCCCGGGTCGTCCGCCACGACCACCACCATGCCGCCGTTTACGCCGGTATAGCTGAGGGTGAACAGCGGGTCCGCCGCCACGTTGAGCCCCACGTGCTTCATGCAGCACATGGCGCGGGCACCCGCGGTGGCCGCGCCGGCGGCCACCTCCATGGATACCTTTTCGTTGACCGCCCACTCGCTGTAAATCTCCGGATAGGCGGAGATGGCCTCGGTAATTTCGGTTGAAGGGGTGCCGGGATACGAGCTGACCACCCGGACGCCGGCTTCCCACGCGCCCCGGGCAATGGCCTCGTTGCCCAGAAGTAGAGCCTGGTTCATGCGATCATTCCTCATGCGTTTAATTGATCCCTGAGATCCGTCACGCGCCGCGCCTTGCCCTCAAACCGCTTCAGCGAGCCGGGCGATACGAAGCGAACCGGGATCTCCAGCTGGCAGACCGAGCGCAGCTTCGCCATCACGGACTTTCGCAGGCTTTCGATCTGCTGAAAGTCATCGATGTTGCCCCTGCCGTCGATCTCCACCCGCACCTCGATTTTGTCGAGGTAGTTCTCCCGGGTGACGTGAATCTCATAGTTTGGGCTGACGCCCTCGGAACCCACCAGCACGCTTTCAATGGTGCTGGGGAACAGGTTGACGCCGCGGATGATCAGCATGTCGTCGGTGCGGCCCTTGCACTGTTCCATGCGCATCATGGTCCGCCCGCAGGCGCACTTTTCCGGCAGCAGGCGGGTGATGTCCCGGGTGCGGTAGCGCAGGATGGGCATGGCCCACTTGGTGAGGGTGGTGATCACCATCTCGCCCGGTTCGCCCGGCGGGAGCGCCCGGCCGGTGTCCGGGTCGATGACCTCGCACAGGAAGAAATCCTCGTTGATGTGCATGCCGCATTTTTCCGCGCATTCCCCGCTGACGCCGGGGCCCACGATCTCCGTCAGGCCGTAGTTTTCGGTGGCCAGAATGCCCCAGCGGCGCTCCAACTCCTGGCGCATCGCCTTTGTGGAGGCCTCCGCGCCGAAAAGGCCCACCCGCAGCTTGATCTCGCCCATCACGCCCATCTTCTCGGCCGTCTCGGCCAGGTACATGGCATAGGAGGGCGTGGCGATCAGCACCGTGGAGCCGAAGTCGCGCATCAGCGTGATCTGGCGCTCGGTGTTGCCGCTGGAGATGGGCACGATGGTGACGCCGATCTTTTCCAGCCCCTGGTGCAGGCCGAAGGCACCGGTGAAGAGGCCGTAGCCGAAGGAGATCTGCGCGATGTCGCGCCGGGTGACCCCGCCGGCGGTGGCCAGCCGGGCCACGCACTCCGTCCAGTTGGAGAGATCCTGAGCGGTGTAGCCCGCCACGATGGGGCGGCCCGTGGTGCCGCTGGAGGCGTGGAGGCGCACCACATCGTCCATGGGGACGGCGAAGAGGCCATAGGGGTAGTTGTCCCGAAGGTCGTTCTTGACGGTGAAATCAAGAAGTTCAATGTCCCTGAGCGCCTTGATGTGCTCCGGCCGGACGCCGCGATCGTCCATCTTCTTTCTGTAAAAGGGCACGCGTTCGTAGGCGTGGGCGACGATCTTCTGGAGCCGGTCCAGCTGAACCGCTTCGATGCCGGCCCGGTCCATGGTCTCCGCCGCGGGGTTCCAGATCATGGTGCTTCCTCCCTTACCGTTCTTCCGTGCTACGATGCCGGGCGGGGCGCCCGGCAGGGGTGGCCATGTATGCTTATACAGGGTTTATTATAGACGAAAGCGCGTGTGAAAGCAAACGGAGGAGCCGGGGAGGATGTAAATTTTGTCGCACAAAAGCGCGCCGCCCCTCGCGGGCACGGCGCGCTCTTATCCATGGGGCTATGCCTTCGGCTCCTCGGCCGCGTCCTCCCCGGGTGCGGACGGCTCCTCGGCGGGGGGTTCCTCGGCGGGTGCCGGGGCGGGCGCGGGCCAGATGATCTCGGCGCCGCCGGCGTTCATCTGGCGGGGCGGCTCGGGTTCCGGCGCGGGCGCGCTCTCGGGTTCGGGCTGGGGCTCCGGTTCCGGGGCGGGCGCGGGCTCCGGACGGGCGGGCTTGGGCAGCTTCGTGCCGCAGCTGGCGCAGAAGCTGGCCTCGATGGGCTGCACGCCGCCGCAGTTGGGGCAGCGGCTCTGGCGCCTGAGCGCGTCGATTTCCTTGCGCATGGATTCGCACTCCTGCTCCAGTTCCGTGACCTTCTGGCAGAACATGTCGGCCGCTTCGTTGGCGCCGCCCGCTCCGCGCATGGAATAGTAGGCCTTGCCGATCTGCAGAAAGAGCTGCTCGACCTCGGCCTCTCTGGCGGCGATGCGGCTGTTGAGCCGCGCGACCTCGGCGGCCTCCGCGGTTTTCTGGCTCACGCTTTTGGCCACTTCGGACACGCGCTTTCCGAAACCCTGAAATAGTGGCATGCAATACACCTCATTTCCTGTCGCGTTCAAGTGTATGACGGACGGCCGGAATTCTTGCCGGTCCGAAGCAACTTCAAGCGTCCGCGCAGCTCCGGGTACCGGCGTCGCGCGCAAACGGCCGCCCTGGCATACGATCAGTTTGCCCCATTTTACCGAAAAATGCAAGTGCATCGCGTCAAAATTCGTAAAAATGTATGGATTTAGCCGCAAACAACGCATACTGTTCCGGGGAGGCGTTGGGTTTGCTGACCATCTTTTTGCGCGCAATCATATTGTATCTTGTCATGGTGGCCACCATGCGCGCTACCGGAAAACACCAATTGGGGCAGTTTCAGCCCTACGAGTTCGCGCTGGCGATCATGGTGGCGGACCTGCTCGTCACGCCCATGGCGGACATCTCGACGCCGCTCTTTCACGGCCTCTTGCCCATCCTGGCGCTGTACGCGGTCAACGGCACGCTGACTTTGGCCTGCCTGAAGAGCGACCGCATCCGGGCGTTCATCTCCGGAAAGCCGTCGGTGGTGGTGAGCCGGGGGGTCATCGACCGGAAGGAGCTGGACCGGCTGTGCCTGAGCCTTTCGGACCTGCAGGAGGGGCTCCGGGAGGCGGGGCTTCTCGACCCCAGCAGCTGCGGCACCGCCATCGTGGAGACCGACGGCAACATCACCGCCTTTCCCCACGCGGCCAAGCGCGCCGTGACCGCGGAGGACCTGAACCTGTCGCCCGGCTACGAGGGGATGCCGCTGGTGCTGATTGAAAACGGCCGCCTGCAGAAGCACAACCTTTCGATGTCGGGCAAGGACGAGGCGTGGCTCCGGGCGCTGATCGGCCACTACGGGCTTGATCCCGCGGGCGTGCTGATCGCCAGCCTGGACACCCGGGGCGGCATGCACGTGCAGGACATGCGCGGAAGCCTTCTGCACATCCGGGCGCTGACCAGCCAGGAGGTCGTCTGGTAATGCGCAAAAAGCTGATCGGCGTGATCGCGGTGACGATCGTGGCGGTGGCGTTCTGCATCGGCTGCCTTCTGGCCATCACCCACGTGGTGGACCGGATGGAGGCGATGTCGATGGAGGCGCAGGACGCCGCGGACCGTGGCGACACGAAGGCCGCCATCGAGTGGATGGCGCGCATGGCGACGGAGTGGGAGAAGCACCGGTCCTTCCTGGAAACGCTGATCTCCCACGACGAAATGCACACCGTGGCGGAGCGCTACACCGAGGCGGAGATCAACCTCAAGCGCGACCACATGGACGATTTTTACAAGTCCATGGCGCTTTTGCAGGAGATCCTGGAGCACATCCGCGAGCAGGAGCGGGTGCGGCTGGGGAACATCCTGTAGGCGCCTACTCCGCGCGGCCGTCTCTTTCGATCTTCATGATCATGTCCACCCGGCGCTGATGGCGGCCACCCTCAAACGGGGTGTCCAGGTAGGCGTCCACGATCATCTTGGCCAGTTCGCTGCCCACCACCCGCGCGCCGAAGCACAGGATGTTGCAGTTGTTGTGGGCGTGGGCCATCTTGGCGCTGTAAGGCTCGGAGCACGCCGCCGCGCGGATGCCCTCCACCTTGTTGGCCGCCAGGCTCATGCCGATGCCGGTGCCGCAGATCAGGATGCCCAAATCGCATTCGCCCCGGGCCACCGCGTGGGCGGCCATGTCGGCGTAGACGGGGTAATCGTCGGTGGGGCGGGGCTCCCGGATGTCGTAGACCACCGGGCTGAACCCCCGCGCTTCCAGATGGGCGCGGATGATCTCCCGCAGGTCGGCGGCGGCGTGGTCGGATGCAAGCGCAATTTTCATAATAAACACCTCTTGTCATATTGTGTGCGCCGGGGCGCGCCGGGCGCCTACCGCGTGCTCTTGTCGTAGGGCACGCCGCTGGCGCGGGGCGCCTGGGATTTGGCGCTGGTAAAGGCCAGCACGATCAGCGTGGCAACGTAGGGGATCATCTTGTAGACGTCCGAGGAGAGGGGCAGATCCTTGAGGCCCGGAATGCCGGAGTAGGCCGCCGCGATGGTCTTCATCAGGCCGAAGAACAGCGCCGACAGAAGGATGCGCATCGGCTTCCACTGGCCAAAGATCAGAACCGCCAGCGCCAGAAAGCCGTAGCCGGCCACCGTGGCGTTGAAGTTGGTGGAGGTGGGCACCACGAACACGAGCCCCCCCAGCCCCGCCAGCGCGCCGGAGATCAGCACGCCCGCATAGCGGATCTTGTATACGTTGACGCCCACGCTGTCCGCCGCCTGGGGGTGTTCGCCGCAGGCGCGCAGCCGGAGGCCAAACTTCGTCTTGTACAGCACGAAGGCCGACGCCGCCAGGATCGCGATCCCCACGTAGGTGGTGATGTAGCACCGCTGGAAAAGAAGCGGCCCCAGGATCGGGATATCGCCCAGGTACGGCACCTTTTCGATGAAAAAGGTGTTGGTGAACTGGATCTGCTGCACGCCGTTTGACTGCAGCGTCCGCGCCAGGTAGATCGAAAAGGCCGGGGCGAACATGTTCAGCGCCGTGCCGGAGATCGTCTGGTCCGACCGGAGGGATACGGCCGCGTAGGCGTGGAAAAACGCGAACACGAGCCCGGCTCCCGCCGCGATCAGAATGGCCAGCAGAAGCTGTCCCTGCCCGCTCATGAAGCCCTGGGTTTTATTGAGAAAGAAGATCGACGCGAATGCGCCCATCACCATGATGCCCTCCAGCGCGATGTTCACCACGCCGCTGCGCTCGGAGAACATGCCGCCCAGCGCCACGATCAGAAGGGGGATCGAAAAGAACAGCATCTGCTGAAACAGGAAGAAAACCGTATCCATTATGCGCCCTCCCCTCCCGTTTCGTGGGCCCGCTGCGCCCGCCTTTTGCCGATGCGGCCGATCAGGTCCCGCACCAAGAGCGAGAAGGCGCTGAAGTAGATGACCATCGCGATGATGATGTCGATGACCTCCTGCATGTACTTGAGGCTCTGCAGATAGGAGCCGCCCACCGATATGTAGGCCACAAACAGCGCCGAAAAGATGATGCCGATGGGGTTGGAGAGGCCCAAAAGCGCCACCGGAATGCCGTTGAAGCCCTGGGCGGAGAGCACCTCCTCCATGTGGATGTGCATGCCGCTGGAGGGGGCCAGGTACATCAGCGCCCCGGCGGTGCCGGCCAGCGCCCCCGCCAGCACCATCGAAAGCATGATCGTGCGCTTTTCGCTGATGCCCGCGTAGCGGGCGGCGTCCTTGTTGAAGCCGCAGGCGCGAAGCTCGTAGCCGAAGGTGGTCTTGTTGAGCAGCACGTACATCACCACCGCCAGCGCGACGGCAATCAGGATGCCCGCGTTGACGCTGGACACATCCACGTACTTGCCGGTGAGGTTGTAGAAGATCTTGTCCAGCCCGCCCTTGGGGAGCACGGCGCTGGAAAGCACGTTTTTCGTCTGATTCTTGGTGGGGTCAAACACGTCGGAGCCGCGGATCAGAAAGTTGATGCCGTACATGCCGATGTAGTTCATCATGATGGACGAGATGACCTCGTTGACGTTGAACCGCGCCTTGAAAAGCCCCGGCACCAGCCCCCAGAGGCCGCCCGCCAGCATGCCCATCAGAAGGCCGACGATCCAGTGGAGCGCGCCGGGCAGAAACGTCCACGTGACGCCCACCCACACGCTGACCGCGCCGCCAACCATCAGCTGGCCGGGCGCGCCGATATTGAAAAGCCCCGTGCGGAAGGCAAAACCCACCGAAAGGCCGGTCATGATCAGCGGCGTCGCCAGGTACAGCACCTGGCCCAGGCCCTTCATGCCGTTGTTGAAGCCGCCCTTGAGGATGATGACCAGCCCCTGAAACGCGGTCTCCGACCGGGTGACGAGCAGGATCACAAACCCGGCAATCAGCCCTGCCAGGATGGCGATCAGCGAGGCGGAGGCGTTTTTCAGGCCCTGCTTCATGAGGCGCTCCCCCTTTTCGAACCGGACATGTACAGGCCGATCTCCTGGATGGAGGCGGCTTCCGGGTCGAGGCCGGCCACAATGCGGCCCTCGAAGATCACGCGGATCTGATCGGACAGGGACTTGACCTCGTCCAGCTCCAGCGAGATCAGCAGCACCGCGCAGCCCCGGTCCCGGGCCGCCACCAGCTGCCGGTGGATGTACTCGATGGCGCCCACGTCCAGGCCCCGGGTGGGCTGCACCGCGATGAGCAGGTCCGGCTCCAGGCTGATCTCCCGGGCGACGATGGCCTTTTGCTGGTTGCCGCCGGACATGGAGCGGGCGATGGTGATCGCGCCCTGGCCCGAGCGGATGTCAAACCGGGCGATCAGATCCTCCGCGTGGGCCGCCACCCGGTCAAAGCGGATAAAGCCGCGGCGCTGGTAGGCCGGCATCTGGTAGCTTTTGAGCACCAGGTTCTCCGACAGCGTGAAGTCCAGCACCAGCCCGTGCTTGTGCCGGTCCTCCGGGATATGGGAGATCTTCAGATCGTTGCGGTGGCGGATGGAGGCGCGGGAGATGTCCTCCCCATTCATCAGGATGCGCCCGCCGTCGATGGGCGCGAGGCCGGAGACGGCGTAGACCAGCTCGCTCTGTCCGTTGCCGTCGATGCCCGCGATGGTCACAATCTCGCCCCGGCGGACGGAGAAGCTCACGTCGTCCAGGAGCGGCTTATGGCGGTGCCGGGCGCGCATGGTCACGTGCTCCAGCGTCAGCACCGGCTCGCCCGGCGTGGCCCGGGTCTTTTCAATGGAGAAGTTGACCTTCCGGCCCACCATCATCTCGGAAAGGTCCTCCTTGCTGACGTCCGCCACGCTCACCGTGCCGATGAGCCGGCCCTTGCGCAGCACCGTGCAGCGGTCGGCCAGCTCCTTGATCTCGGCCAGCTTGTGGGAGATGAAGAGGATGGACTTGCCCTCCGCCGCCAGCCCCCGCATGATGCGCATCAGATCCTCGATCTCCTGGGGCGTCAAAACCGCGGTGGGCTCGTCGAAGATCAGCACCTCGTTGTCGCGGTAGAGCATCTTGAGGATCTCCACCCGCTGCTGCATGCCCACGGTGGTGTCCTCGATCCGGGCGTCCGGGTCGATGGCAAAGCCGTAGCGCTTGGACAGCGCCATCACGCGCGCCCGGGCTTCGTCCATGCGCAGCACGCCCCGGCGGACGGATTCGACGCCCAGCACGATGTTTTCCAGCACCGTCATGTTGTGCACGAGCTTGAAGTGCTGGTGCACCATGCCGATGCCGGCGTCGTTGGCGTCGTTGGGGTTCATGATCCGGATGGGCCGGCCGTTTTTCAAAATCTCGCCGGCGTCCGGCTGGTAAAGGCCGAACAGCACGCTCATCAGCGTGGACTTGCCCGCGCCGTTCTCGCCCAGGAGCGCGTGAATCTCGCCCCGGGCCAGCCGGAGCGTGATGTCGTCGTTGGCGCGGATGCCGGGAAAGTCCTTGGTGATGCCGATCATCTCGATGACATAGTCCAAGCGGGTCACTCCCCCGCGCGGCGCGGGCGCCGCGGCAGATATTTAAGCGGCAGGGGCGGAACGGGTCCGCCCCTGCCAGACGATGCGATGAATTACCCGATCAGGTTGACCTTGACGATTTCGGGGTTGAGGTCCGCGGCGCTTTCCACCACGTCCTTCTGGGGCACGATTTCGCCGCTGGCCAGCTTGGCGTAGATGGCGTCATAGTCGGCCTGGGTGAACTTCTCAAACTTGGAGGTGGCCATGGGCAGCTCGACGCCGCCCTTGTCCGCGCCCAGCACCCAGGCTTCGCCGCCGGGGAAGGAGCCCTCGTAGAAGGCGGTCAGCGCCTGCTCCACGGCGGCGCTCAGGCCCTTCATGGCCGAGGTAATGACCGTCGGGGATTCGCCGCTCTGGTCAACGTCCACGCCGATGACCTTGCCGCCGGCCGCTTCCGCCGCCGCCATGACGGAGTTGCCCACCGCGCCGCCGCAGGCGAAGACCACCTGGACGCCGTCGTTGTACCAGGACGAGGCCATGGCCTGCGCTTCCGGCGTGGCCGCAAAGCCGCCGGTGTAGTTGTAGTTGACGGTGACATCGGAAAGGCCCAGCTCCTTGGCCGCGTAATCCGCGCCCTGCACGAAGCCGTAGCCGAAGCGCACCACCGCGGGCACCGCCATGCCGCCCATAAAGCCCAGCTTGGTGTAGCCGTCCTTCACCGCCGCGTAACCGGCCAGAAAGCCCGACTGCTCCTCGGCGAACACGATGCCCACCGCGTTCTTTTCGGTGCGGTAATCGGAATAGTCGGCGTTGTGGGGGTTGCCGTCGATCAGCACGAAGCTCACGTCCGGATACTTGTCCTGGGCGATGTAGATGGGCTCCTCAAACAGGTAGCCCGGCGTCACGATGATCTTGGCGCCGTCGGCCACGGCCTGGTCGATGCGCTCCACGTAGATTTCCGTGGACTGCGCGGAGGGCTGGTAGTAGTTGTAGGTCTTGCCGTTGGCATCCGCGAAGGCCTTGATGGCCTCCCAGGTGCCCTGGTTGAAGCTCTTGTCGTCGATGGTGCCGAGGTCGGTGATCATGCCGATCTCGTAGGAATCGGCCAGCGCTGCGGCGCACAGGCCCAGGCTGAGAACCAGCGCCAAAATCAAGGAAACGGTTTTCTTCATAGCGGCTGCCCTCCCGAAAAACTATGTCGTCCGCGGCGCGGACGGGAACGTATACATTATACCAGACGGGGCGCGAATAGGGAAGCGCCGCGCGCAAATTCTTCGGGTTTGACAGGCATTGCCAGAGGGTATATGATGATGTTGTGAATCTATGAAAAGGGGCGTTGAATGGCCGATGAAAAAATTGCTTACGATGCTTGTCGCGCTGGCGATGCTGGTTGTTCCAATGGGCGCGGCCGTGGCGCAGGACGCCGGCCAGGCCGTGCGCGTGGCCTCGCTGAAGGGGCCGACCTCCATGGGCCTGGTCAAATTGATGCAGGACGACAAGGCGGCGGGCGCGTATTCGTTCACCGTCGCAGGCAGCGCGGACGAAATCGTGCCGCTTTTTGCCAAGGGCGAAGTGGACATCGCGCTGATTCCGTGCAACCTGGCCAGCGTGCTTTGGAATAAGCTGGAGGGCGGCGTGGCCGTCGCGGCGGTCAACACGCTGGGCGTTCTCTACGTGGTGGAGGCGGGGGATACCGTCCATTCGATCGAAGATCTCAAGGGCAAGACCCTCTATTCCACCGGCAAGGGCACCACGCCCGAGTACGCGCTGGCCCATGTGCTGAAACTGAACGGCATGGACCCGGCGAAGGATCTGACCATCGAGTACAAGTCCGAGGCCACCGAGGTGGCGGCGGCGCTGTCGGCGGGCACGGTTTCGCTGGCAATGCTGCCCCAGCCCTATGTGACCGCCGTCATGGCCCAGAACAGCGCGCTGCGCGTGGCGCTGAGCCTGACCGACGAGTGGGCCAAGGCCGACCCCGAAAGCCAGATGGTCACCGGCGTGGTGGCGGTGCGCAGGGCCTTCGCGGAGGAGAACCCCGAAGCCCTTGAGGCCTTCATGACCCAGTACGGGGCCTCCACCGCCTACGTCAACGCCAACCCCGAGGAGGCGGGCGTCTGGATCGAGGAACTGGGCATCGCCAAGGCTGCGGTGGCGGTCAAGGCCATCCCCGCCTGCAACATCGTGTGCATCACCGGGGCGGACATGAAATCGGCCGTTTCCGGCTACCTGGCGGCGCTTTACGAGGCCGACCCGGCCTCCGTGGGCGGCGCGCTTCCGGACGACGGCTTCTACCTTACGGACGAAAAGGGCTGAGCCGTGAAGGGGAGGCTGACCGGCCTTCTGTCGGCGGCGTTTTGGCTGGCCGTGTGGCAGATTGCCAGCGCGGCCATCGGGCAGGAGATCCTTCTGGTATCTCCTGTCTCGACGTTTCAGACGCTCTTTCGCCTGATGGGTACGGCGGCGTTTTACCAGTCCGTGGGCAACACCTTCGGGCGGATCGCGCTGGGCTTTTTTCTGGCGCTGGGCGCGGGCGTTGTGCTGGGCACGCTGGCCCACTTTATCCGGGGCGCGCGCCTCCTTTTGTCGCCGCCGCTCACCGCGGTCAAGGCCACGCCCATCGCGTCGTTTGTGATCCTGGCGCTGGTGTGGATCAGCGCGAAAAACCTTTCGGTCTTCATCGCCTTTCTGATGGCGCTGCCGCTGATCTACGAGAGCCAGCTGGCCGGGCTGGACGGCGCGGACGGGAAGCTGCTGGAGATGGCGGAGGTGTTTGGCATACCGCCCATTTGCCGCGCCCGCGCCATCTACGCGCCGGCGGCCGCGCCGTATCTTTTGTCGGCGCTGCGCAGCGCCATGGGCATTTGCTGGAAGGCGGGCGTGGCGGCCGAGGTGATCGGGCAGCCCGCTTCCTCCATCGGTGACGCGCTGTACCGCGCCAAGCTGTTTCTGGCCACGGACGAACTGTTTGCGTGGACGGCGGCGGTGGTGATCCTGAGCCTCGCGTTTGAAAAAATCGCCGTCCGCTCCATCGGCGCGCTGGAGAAACGGCTGACGGGGGCGGTGGGATGATCGCGCTGGACGGCATCACAAAATCCTACGGCGAAAAGCGGGTGCTCTCGGGCGTGACGCTTGTTGTGCCCGCGGGCGAGGTCACCGCGCTGACGGGCAGAAGCGGCAGCGGAAAGACCACGCTGGCGCGCATCCTGCTGGGCCTCGAACGGCCGGACGGCGGGCGCGTTGAGTGCCCGCGGAGCATCCGGCGGGCGGCGGTGTTCCAGGAGGACCGGCTGATCGAGCACATGAGCGCGCTGGACAACCTGCGCCTGGTGGGGGTGCCGGAGGGCGAGGCCCGCGCGCACCTTGAGGCGCTGGGTCTGGCGGCGGACGGGGACACCCGCGCCCTTCGGCTCAGCGGCGGCATGCGCCGCCGCGTGGCGCTGGCCCGGGCGCTGGCGGCAAAGGCGGATCTGATCGTGCTGGACGAACCGTTCACCGGGCTGGACGGCGAAGCCAGGCGCCAGGCCGCCGCCCATTTTTTGAAAACGCGGGGACGGGCGGCGGTGCTGGTCATCTCCCACGACGCGGAGGATCTGGCGCTTCTGGGCGCGGCGCGGTACTTTTCGCTGGACGGCGCGCCCCCTGCAACCTGAGGCGCGCGCCGCGCGTCAAAGAAGCAGCATTGGGCAAGGACGTGAACGAGCATGCGTTTTGATCTCAAACGGTGGGTGGCGATCGCGCTGGCGACGGCGCTGATGGCGGCGTTTCCGCTGCTGGCCAGTGCCAAGGGGATGGACGATTCGCTGTTTGACAGCGCCAAGGAGGCGCTGACGCTGATGAGCTATGGCGAATACGCAAAGGCGCTGAAAAAGCTGGACTTTGCCGATCCGCCCAGCGAGGCGGACTTTGAGGACTTCGTGTGCTTCGAGCTGGACGATGTGCTGACCCAGTCGGTGCAGACCGACGTGGCGGTCAGCTTCCGCCGGGGCAAGAAGCTCTATCTGGCCATCCCGGTGGAGGAGCCCTCCAGCCGCGACGTGGAGACGCTGGTGCTCTCTTCCGCCAACGGCACGCGGTTTGACGGCTACCGCGCCGCCTCCTGGGGCGACGTAATGAAGCAGGTAAACGCCGACGACGGCGCGGTGTGGAACGAGCCCTACGACCCGGGCACGCTGGTGGTCGTGCCGGACGAATAGGCCCGGCGCCCCCGATATGGCAGAAGGCCCCGGAAACGCAACGTTTCCGGGGCCTCTTATCGCGCTGATAGTCTGCGCTCCGGCTCCGTGCCGGGCAGAAAAATCTCTGCGCCCTATCATCGGTTCTTAGACCTCGTGGACTACTAGTCCGGCCGGTACTCGTTGAGCATTTTGTGCCACCGGAAAAACAGGGCCTGGCTGTCCGCGTAGGAGATGGAGCGCATGTCCCACACGATGTTGGCGTTGCCCGGCCGGCGCTTGGTGTCCAGCAGCGGGTTCTTCGCGCCGGGGGCCACATCCAGCAGAAAGTTGTAGCCGGAAACGAAGGTCAGCTCAAAGCCCTGGTCCTCCAGGTCCACCGAGAGCGTGTAGCCCTGGCCGCCCTTTTTGCCAAAGCCCAGGATGCCCGCCGCGCCCTCGGAGGCGATCTTCTCGTCCCGGAGCCGCGCGCGGCAGTGGTCGTAGCGCTGGACGGAAAAATCCTCCTCGTCGCCGGGACCGGGGCCGCAGAACAGGTAGACCCCCTTCGGGCTCAGGCCGACGCCCTTAAACCCGCCGCCGAATTGTACGAAGAGCGCGTTGTCCAGCTTCAGATCGCGGTGCGCCTCGGCAAAGGCGAGGCGCTTGTCCTCAAGCTGCTGAAGGCTGAGCTTGCGCGCCTTCTCGTTTTCGTTTCCGCCCAAGAATGCCATACCATTCCACCCTTTCCGTTCCTCGCGGCGGCGCGTGGGCCGCCTCCGGTTATCCCCTGCGCCCGGCCGTCTCCAGCGTCCTGAGCGCGGTTTCGCGAAATGCCCTGAGCGCCGTGGGGAAGGGCAGCGCGCGGAGCGCCGCCGCATCCACAAATTCGCCCTCGCCGGCGCCGCCCGCCTCGCAGGCCCAGCCCTCCATTTGCCAGACGAGGTGGGTAAACACGTGTCTGGCGGTGCCCGCCGCGCTCAGGCGCTCCGGCTCGACGCCGATCTCCCGGAGGGCGGCGCGCACCTCCGCCTCGGTGCGCGCGCCCGGAAACCCGGGGAATTCGTACAGCCCGGGCAGGAGCCCGTCCTCCGGACGGCGGCGCACCAGCACCGCGTTCCCGCAAAATACCAGCGCCACGGCCCGCTGCTGGACGCGCTTGTCCGCCCGGGGCGGCAGCACCGGGAGGCTCCGGGCATCCCCGGCGCCAAAGGCGTCGCAGAAGGCGCGCACGGGGCAGCCGGCGCAATCGGGCTTCGGCGCGCAGACGAGCGCGCCCAGCCCCATCAGCGCCTGATTGAAGTCACCGGGCCGCTCTAGGCTCATCGCGCCCAGCGACGCCTCGCGCAGCGCGCGCCGTCCTTCCGGCGAGGCCGCCGGAACGCGCACGCCGAAGACGCGGCTGAGCACCCGGATCTGATTGCCGTCGATGGCGGGTTCCGTCAGGCCAAAGGCGATGGACGCGATGGCGCCTGCCGTGTATTCGCCCACGCCGGGCAGTTCCAGAAGGCCGCGCCTGTCCCGCGGGAAGCCGCCCGCCTCCGCCACCCGCCTGGCTGCCTTCATCAGGTTGCGCGCCCGGGAATAGTAACCCAGGCCCTCCCACAGCTTGAGCACCTCCACCGGGTCCGCCCCGGCCAGCGCCTCCACCGTGGGAAAGCGGGCCAAGAACGCGCGGTAGTAGGGGATCACCGTTTCGGCGCGGGTCTGCTGCAGCATGATCTCGGAAAGCCAGATCCGGTACGGGTCCTTCTCGCCCCGCCAGGGAAGATCCCGGGCGTTTTGGTCGTGCCACCGCATCAGCGCGCGCGTAAACTCGGTCAAATGTCTTCCTCCCGGGCCGTTTTGTCCAGCGCCTGAACCGGGCAGATGAAGTCGTCCGTCCGGCAAAAATCGCCCTCGGGCACCCGGATCACGCGGCCCGGCATCAGCCACGCGGGGCTGAAAAGCCGGTTGGCGCGCATGAGCATGCAGCCCGGAACGCCCAGCCTGGCGGACAGCGCGTCCAGCCCCTCGCCGTCTTGCACGATGTCCTCCCGCAATTGACACACCTCCCCGGGGGAAGGTATGCGCGTCAGTTTTGGGCGATGCGCGCCGAGTCGCCGATCAGGTTTTTCAGCTCGTTCCACACCTGCTTGACGCGGTTGAACACGTCGTCGCCCATGGCGTCGGGCCTGTTTTCGATGATGTCGCCGCAGGGAACCACCCGGTAGTCGTAGCCCGAGCCCTTTTTTACGCGCCATACGTACACCGGCACGTAGCGCGGGTTCGCGGCCGTGACCACGCCGGAGCCGTCGTCCACCAGCGTGAATTCAAAGATGATGCCGCTGTCGCTGTAGCGGGCGCGCTGGTCGCTCAGGAAATTGCCCATGGAAAAGACCACCAGCGCGCTGCGCTCGTTCCCGTCGGCGTCCTTCGCGGTCACGGTGCCGATGGTCTGCACCACGTGGGGATGGCCGCCGATGATCATGTCCGCGCCGGCGGCGACCAGCTTCTTCGCCAGATCCTTCTGCGACCCGGTCACGCCGCGCTCGTACTCGTCGCCCCAGTGCATGTACACCACCACGAATTCCGCGCCCGCGGCCCGAAGCGCCGCGATGTCCTTTTTGGGGCTGGAATTGCGCGTGGTGCGCAGGCCGTAAATGGTGGCCTCGGGGTCGGAGCTGTTTTCCAGGTTGTTGGTGGACACGGTGTAGTTTGTGACGCCCATCCGGATGCCGTTGACGGACACCACCTTGGGCGTGTCGTATTCCTCCTGGGTGCGGTAGGCGCCCACGTGGTCAATGCCTACCTTTTCCACGTTGTCGATCTGGCGCTTGAGCCCGTCAAAAAAGGTGTCCAGCGCATGGTTGTTGGCCAGCGTCAGCATGTCCACGCCGCTGTCCTTCAGCGCGTACAGAAGGTGCGGCGGCGTGTTGAACTGGGGGTAGAACCTGTAGCCGCGGCTGCCCTTGCCGCCCATGGGGCCGTCCACGTTGCCCACGGTGTAATCCGCCTTGGACAGCGAATCCCGGATCTGCGCGAAGTAGGGCGAAAAGTCAAACGTCTTTTCGGCGTCGTCGTAGGCGGTGTCGTACAGCGGCTCGTGGATGATGATGTCGCCGAAGGAGCGGATCACCGCCTCGCGCTTGGCGCCGGTGGGCGCGGCGGCATCGCCCACGTCCGCCTCCACGTCCACGCGCTCGTCGGGCGCGTTGGCGGAGGCGTCGCCGCCCGCCTCGCCCGGGTCCTCCTCCGGCGCGGCGGTGGGTTCCGCCGACGCGGAGGCTTCCGGAGCCGCCTGGGTCGTCTGCGGGATTCCGGCCGCGGCGGGGACGCTGCGGTCGGCCATGTTCCGGCGGATCAGCACGACGCAAACCACGGCAATCAGAACGAGCGCCGCCAAAAAAGACGCCAGCCGGATCTTGCGGGGCAGCGCCCGATAGCCGCGCCGCCTGTTTGAACGCATTGGATCAACTCCATAACCGAGGATTACCCGCATTATATCACAAACGCCCGGATTTGCATATACCGCACAAAGGCCGCTCCGGCGCTCCTGCCGCAAAAAAAGCGTCCTATATAAACCGTTCCGATTATTATGAAACAATATCCAGGGCTTTTGCGTCCAACCGATATTGACTGGAGGTGTGATTTGTTGTACACTTTTCAGGACGAAGCGCGTTTCTGCGCTCGGTTGAAATTTTTGATCCGTTCGATGCGCACGTCTTCTGACAAGGGGCACGCGAGAAAAGGTGGTTGAACAATGGCAACAAAGCAATTCGGCAAGTTGAAGTTGCACTGGTCGAAGCGCGGCATCGCATTCAAATGGGGCGATGGGGAGATTCACCGCCTTTCCTTCGAGCGCCCGAAAGCCGGAGAAGACGGCCAGCCCGCGGACGGCTACGGCGCGGACGACCGGGCGTACGGCGACTACGGGCGCGGGTACGACCAGGACCGGTATTACGCGCCCGAGGAGGGCGCCTATCCCCGGCAGGACGGCTATGACGGCGGATACTACCCGGACGAGGACACCCCGGCCGGGCGTTACGATGTGCTGTACAAGAGCGACTGGCTGACATGGCTGATGCTGGTGGTCCTGCCGCCGCTGGGCATCTGGCTTCTGTGGCGGCGCGAGCGGCTCGAGCCCCGGATGCGCATGATCGTCTCCGGCGTGTCGGCGGTCTGGTTCATCGTGCTGCTGGTGTGGCTCTTCTCCGCCATGTTCGGCCGCGGCGCGGACCAGACGGTCGGCGTGGGCAACGTTCAGGCGCCGGAGACCATCCTC
Source organism: Christensenellales bacterium (assembly GCA_040768845.1). Lineage (GTDB taxonomy): Bacteria > Bacillota > Clostridia > Christensenellales > Aristaeellaceae > JAEZHK01. The sequence continues at coordinate 98,341 of JAXGME010000003.1, forward strand.
GTCGGCGCGACGGCCACCCCTTCCCCCACCGACATCGTCACCGGCGACCTTACCCCGGACGCCGCCTCCGACGAAACCCCCGCGCCCGCGGACGCCCAGGCGACGCCCAGGCCGGACGGCGGCACCGTCAACAACGGCACGGACGTCATCAACGCCCCTTCCACCGGCGACGACAGTACGCCCGGCGCCACCGACGATCCGGACACCACCTACGTCTGGTCCGCCAACGCCGACAGCTACTACCACAAGACCGATACCTGCACCAACATCACCGGCCAGCCCACGAAGGTTTCGGTGGACATCGCCATCGGCCGCGGCCAGGTGGCCTGCCCGGTGTGCTACGGCGAGCAGGCCAGCGGCACCACCTACTATGGCAACAAGGGCGGCAAGTACTACCACGTGAAGTCCGACTGCTCAGGCATGAAAAACGCCCAGGTGGTCACCAAGACCCAGGCGCAGAAGGCGGGCCTCAAGCCCTGCCCGGTGTGCATCGGCTCCTACTTCGCCACCAAGGGCGGCAAGTACTACCACACCAAGTCCAACTGCTCGGGCATGAAAAACGCGCAGCGGGTTACCAAGGACAAGGCGGAGGCGGCGGGCCTTAAGCCCTGCCCGGTGTGCGTCAAAAAGACGAGCTCCAGCAAGTCCAGCACCAGCACCAAGACCACGTCGTATTACAGCACGACGGGCGGCAAGTACTACCACGTGAACCCCACCTGTTCGGGCATGAAAAACGCGCGGAAGGTGACGTTGGCCACCGCCAAGAAGCGCGGCCAGAAGCCCTGCCCGGTGTGCATCGGCTCGAAGTCGACTTCCTCCACCGTCTACTACGCCACCACGGCGGGCAAGTACTACCACACCAAGGCCAACTGCTCGGGCATGAAAAATGCCCGAAAGATCACGCTGGCCACGGCCAAGGCCAAGGGCAAAAAGCCCTGCCCCGTGTGCGTCAAGACGGAGAAGACCACCTACGTCTACGCCACCACGGCGGGCAAGTATTACCACTCCAAGTCCAACTGCTCGGGCATGAAAAACGCCCAGAAGGTGACGCTGGCGGCCGCCAAGAAGGCGGGCAAGACCGCCTGCCCGGTGTGCATGAAGTCCAGCAGCACCACCTACTACTACTCCACTGTGGGTGGCAAGTACTACCACGCGAAGTCCAACTGCTCGGGCATGAAAAACGCCACCAAGGTGACGCTGGCCACCGCCAAGAAGCGCGGCCAGACGCCCTGCCCGGTATGCCTCACCAAGCAGGCCAAGAGCGCGGCGGAGGCCAAGACATACGTCTACGCCACCACCGGCGGCAAGTACTACCACTCCAAGTCCAACTGCTCGGGCATGAAAAACGCGCGGAAGGTGACGCTGGCTTCGGCCAAGAAGGCGGGCAAGACCGCCTGCCCGGTGTGCATGAAGTCCAAGTCCTCGACCTCCGGCACCTACGTGTATTCGACGCTCAGCGGCAAGTACTACCATAAGAAGGGCTGTTCCACCTCCGACGCGGACGGCTCCAAGAAGGTGGCGCTGGCCACCGCCAAGAAGTACGGCAAGACGCCCTGCCCGGTGTGCTTCAAGAGCGAAACCGTCTACGTGTACGTGACGCCCGCGGGCCTCAAGTACCACAGCAAGGTGGATTGCAGCGGCATCCACAACACGATGAAGATCACCCTCAAGACCGCGCTGGCCCGCAAGTACGTGCGCTGCACCGTGTGCGACGCGCCGAAACCCTGAGCGGGCACCGGCAGGAGCCGGAGGGCAAAAAGGGGCCGCCGAACCGGGAAACCCGGTTCGGCGGCCCTTTTATCGGCGCGGGCTCAGCCGCGGATCTCCATCCAGATCTGGTCGTACTTCGCCATGTCCCCGGAGATGTCGTGGAAGAACTCGCAGCGGTCGATGACGTCCTGCGGCGGGTTGAGGGTGGCGTTGTTCTTTTCCTCGTCGGTCATTTCGTCCACCACGGCCTGGATGGGCGTGGAATAGTAGATGTACTCCATGTTCATGCGGGCGATGTCCGGGCGGCACATGAAGTTGATGAACTGCTCGGCCAGCGCCTTGTTCTTCGAACCCTTGGGGATGCACATGCCGTCCACCCAGACGTTCGATCCCTCCTTGGGCACCACGTAGGCGAGATCCTCGGACTGGTCCATCGCGTACAGCGCGTCGCCGGACCAGACCACCGCCATGGGCGCCTCGCCGGCCACCATCTTGTCCTTCACCTCGTCCACCAGGTAGCCCTTCACGATGCCGTCGGCCTTCTGCTGGATCAAAAGCGCCTTGGCCGCCTCCAGCGCCGCCTCGTCCCGGGTATTCATGGAGTAGCCCAGGTATTTCAGCGTAATGCCCAGGGAATCGCGGATGGAGTCCAGCATGAACACCGCCTTCTGGTTGGCGGGGTCAAAGATGGGCATCCACGAGTCGATCTCGCCCGGCATCATGGTGGTGTTGTACAGAAGGCCCACCGTGCCCCACATGTAGGGGACGGAATAGGCGCCCTCCGGGTCGTAGTCCGGCGTCCGGAGCCATTGGGAAACGCCCGCGGCGTTGGGGATGGCGGACATGTCCAGCTTTTCCAGCATGTCTTCCTTGATCATGCGCTCGATGATGTAGTCCGACGGAAAGATCACGTCGTAATCGCCCGCGCCGCTGGAGAGCCTGGCGTACATCTCCTCGTTGGTGGTGAAGTTGGCGTACTTGACGGAGATCCCGGTCTCCTGTTCAAACATCGAAATGACCGATTCATCGATGTAGTCGTACCAGTTGTACACCGTGATCGTTCCCTCCGCCAGCGCGCCCGCGCCGAAAGACAGGGCCACAAGTACGAGAACCGCGGCAACGAGTTTTTTCATCTCCCATACCTCCGTAAAGTGGAATCAGGATACGTTTTCAAGCGCGGAGCGCTTGTTGACGATCAGAAGCAGCACCAGCACCACCAGGAACATCAGCGTGGACAGCGCGTAGATCGTGGGCTCGATGCCCTTGCGCGCGGCGGAGTAGATGATGATGGACAGGTTCCTGTCGGTGTTGGACGTAAAGTAGCTGATTACGAAGTCGTCCAGCGACATGGTGAAGGCGAGCAGCGCGCCGGTCACCACGCCGGGCATGATCTGCGGCAGGATTACCTTCAGCACCGCCCGCATCGGCGTGCAGCCCAGGTCCAGCGCCGCCTCGTAGAGGTTCACGTTCATCTGGCGCAGCTTGGGCATCACTGAAAACAGCACATAGGGCGTGTCAAAGGCGATGTGGGCCAGCAGCATCGTGCCGTAGCCCAGCGGAATCTTCATGAACACGAACATCAGCATCAGCGACACGCCCGTCACGATGTCCGGCGTGGTCATGGGCAGGTAGGAGATGTTCATGATCAGGCTGGCGCTCCGGGCGCGCATCGCGTGGATGCCGATGGCGGCCAGCGTGCCCAGCACCGTAGCCACCGCCGTGGCGATCAGCGCGATCAGGATGGTCATGTACAGTACCTGCATGATGTCCGCCCGGGTGAAGAGCCGCTCGTACCACGTGAGCGAAAAGCCGCCCCACTTGGCGCGGGATTTCGAGGCGTTGAACGACAGGATGATCATCACCGCGATGGGGGAGTACAGAAAGGTGAGCAGAAGGCCCAGGTACGTACCCCGCAGGAACTTTCTCACCAGGCGCCACTCCCTTCCTTTTTGGGATCAATCCGGTTCAGAAGCCCGATGGACGCGATGATCAGGATCATCATCACCAGCGAGAGCGCCGAACCGAAGTTCCAGTCGTTGGCTTCGAGGAACTGGCGCTCGATGATGTCGCCAAAGAGCCAGAAGTTGCCGCTGCCCAGAAGGCGCGAGATGGCGAAGGTCGTCACCGCGGGCATGAAAACCATCGTAATCCCGGACACCACGCCCGGCATGGAAAGGGGCAGCACCACCCGGCGGAATACGTTGACCGGGTTCGCGCCCAGATCCTCCGCCGCCTCGATGATGCGCTCGTCCATCTTCTTGAGGGCCGTGTAGATCGGCAGGATCATGAACGGCACAAAGTTGTAGACCATGCCGGTCAATACCGCGCCCTCGGTGCCGATCATCGAAAGGGGCTGAAGCCCCAGCCGCTTGAGAATCTGGTTGATGATGCCGCTGTCCTCCATGAGGGACATCATCGCGTAGGTGCGCAAGAGGAAGTTCATCCACATCGGCAGCAGGATCAGCACGAACAGCGCCTGGTTTTTGGCGAAATCCTTGCTGGCCAGGAAGTAGGCGGCGGGGTATCCCAGGATCAGGCAGATGGCGGTGCAGTAGACCGCCAGGTACAGGCTCCGCCACAAAACGTTCAGGTAGGTGGGGGCCATGAACTTTTGCAGGTTGGCCAGCGTAAAGCCGGCATCGCCCCGGAAGGCAAAGTACACCACAAACAGCAGCGGCGCCACCGTGAACAGCGCCATCCACACCACGTAGGGCCCCGCGAAGGCGCTGCGCTTCATGCGGACGCCTCCTTCTGCCGCCGCATGATGTGCATGTTGAACGGCACGATCGAAAGGCCCACGGTGGAGCCCGCCGGCTGCATGGTGGTGGAGTGCACCTTCCAGTCAAACCCGCCGGCGGCGATCATCATTTCGTAATGGACGCCCTTGAACAATACGCTCCTGACCTCGCCGGTCAGCATGCCCACGTCCTCGCCCACCACCATGATGTCTTCCGGGCGCACCACCACGTCCACCGGCTGGTTGATGCCAAAGCCCGAGTCCACGCAGGGGAATTTTTCGCCGCACATCTCCACCAGCTCGTCCTCCAGCATCACCCCGGGCAGGATGTTGCTCTCGCCGATGAAGTCCGCCACGAAGGCGTTCTTGGGCTCGTCGTAGATGCGCTTGGGGTCGCCCACCTGCTGGATGCGGCCCTCGTTCATCACCACCACGGTGTCGGACATGGTGAGGGCCTCCTCCTGGTCGTGGGTGACGAAGATGAAGGTGATGCCCAGTTCCTGCTGCATGCTCTTGAGCTCCAACTGCATCTCCTTTCGCAGCTTCAGGTCCAGCGCGCCCAGGGGTTCGTCCAGCAGCAGCACCTCCGGCTCGTTGACCAGCGCCCGGGCGATGGCGATGCGCTGCTGCTGCCCGCCGGAGAGGGAGTCCACCGCGCGTTTTTCGTAGCCGGTCATCTTGACCAGCCTCAGCATGCGGGTGACGCGCTTGTCGATCTCGCTCCGGCCCATCTTTTTGAGCTTGAGGCCGAAGGCGATGTTGTCAAAGACATTCAGATGCGGGAACAGCGCGTACTTCTGGAACACCGTATTGACGCGCCGCCTGAAGGGCGGAACGGACGCGATGTCCCGGCCTTCGAAGAGGAGCGTGCCCTCGGTGGGATATTCAAAACCCGCGATGATGCGCAGCATCGTGGTCTTGCCGCAGCCCGAGGGGCCCAGAAGCGTCACGAATTCCCGCTTGCGGATGTAGAGGTTGATGTCCGTCAGCGCCGCGGCGCCGTCAAAGACCTTTGAAATGCCGATCAGCTCGATCAGCCGCGTCTCCTCAATCATGGCCCATGCCCCTTTGCTTTCGAATCAGAAACTGGGCGGCGTCGCCACCCACAGAACGCGGGCCGCCGTCTTCCCCGGGTTCATCAGCTTGTGCACCGCGGTGGGCTCGTAGCAAAAGCTCTCGTCCTTGCGGGCGCGGATGATCCGGTCGCCCAGCACGATCTGGATGCCGCCGGAGAGCACGTAGCCAAACTCCTCGCCCTCGTGGGGGTCGTCCTCCTCGGTTTCGCCGCCCGGACCAATCTCCACCAGGATTGGCTCCATACGGTTTTTCTGGGCGCTGGGCACCAGCCAGCGGATGGAACCCTTCAGCCCCTCGTCGTCAAACTTCACAAAGGTGTCCGCTTCGGAAAACACCAGCTTTTTGTCGGATTTCTCGCTGAAAAACTGCGCAAGATCCGTGCCCAGGCACTCCAGCACGTCCACCAGCGTGGCCACCGAGGGGCTGGTCAGATCCCGCTCCAGTAGCGAAATGAAGCCTTTTGACAGCTCGCACCGGTCGGCCACCTCCTCCTGGGTGAGGCCGCGCGTAAGCCGGAGCCGCTTGATCTTCTCGCCGATTTTCATGGGGTGCCCTCCCAGCCGAGTTTAAAATCATAAACAAACAAACGGTTTATATTAAACCAAACGCGGCGGGTTTTGTCAATTGTTTTGGGCGCGCAAAAGCGTTAAATATTATGTGACTCAGAGTTTAGCAATTTGAGGGCGGGCGGACTTTGGCCGGCGCATTTCCCGGCCGCCGCTTGACGCGGGCGGGGGCCGCGTGATAGAGTGTCTCCGTACATTCGGGGAACGCTCTGAATAAAGGAGTCCGACCATGAAGCCGCTCGTCAGCATCATCATTCCCAGCTATAACCGCCCGGCGGCGTTTGTCCGGCGCGCCGTGGAGTCCGCGCGGAACCAAACCTACGAAAACATCGAAATCGTCGTGGTGGACGATAACCCCCCGGGTTCCCCCGCCCGGGCGGCGCTCGCCGGGGTGCTGGCGGAATACGCGGGCGACCCGAGGGTGCGCTCGGTGGTGAACCCCGTCAACCTGGGCGGTTCCGGGGCGCGAAACGAGGGGGTGAAGGCCGCCCGGGGCGAATACCTGGCGTTTCTCGACGACGACGACGAGTTCCGGCCGGAAAAGACGGAAAAGCAGATGGCGCTGATGCTGGAAAAGGACCTGGACATGAGCTTTTCCGACTTCAAGCTGGTGGACGACACCGGCCGCGTGATGGACTACCGCGAGTTTCGCGATATTCCCGCTTTCGACCGGGATTCGCTCCTCAAATACCACCTGCTGCGCCACATGGCCGGCACCACCACCTTTATGTATCGGGCGGAGGCGCTGCAGAGGATCGGCGGCTTTCAAAAGGCCGTCACCGCCCAGGAGTTTTATCTGATGCAGCGCACCATCGAGCAGGGGCTGAAGATCGGGTATCTTCCGGGGGACTACATCATCGGCCACTACCACGACGAGGGGCGCATCTCCTCCGGGCCGGGGAAGATCCGGGGCGAGAACGCGCTCTACGCCTTCAAAAAGCGCTACTTTGACCGGCTGACGCCCCGGGAGCGCCGCTTTGTGCGCTTTCGCCACTGGGCGGTGCTGACCGTCGTGAACCTCCGCGACCGGCGCATCTTCCCGATGCTGGGCGCGGCGGCCATGATGTGCCTGACCTCTCCCGGCGACGTGCTGAGCGAGGGGCTGCGCTTTCTCAAGGGGCGCCGGCGCCACAGGGCGTGACCGCGCCGCCCTCCCTGGGAAGGGAGGGCGGCTTTTTTTGCGCCTTTTTCAACCCGCCAAAAACCCGGCGCCCCGCCCCACTGTCTAACAGGTGACCGGTCAGAAGGAATACGGAGGAAGGCATGACAAGCGACGAATTTGCGCGGCGCGTGACCGCCATGACGCAGACGCTCTACCGGGTGAGCTCGACGATGCTGGCATCGGCTGCCGATCGGGAGGACTCCGTGGCGGAAGCCATTCGCCGCGCCTGGGAAAAGCGCGGGAGCCTTCGGGACGAGCGGTATATGCAGACCTGGGTGATCCGAATCCTGATCAACGTCTGCCGGAATCAGGGCCGGAAGCGGGGCCGCGAGGTGCTGTGCGAATATTTGCCGGAGCGCGCCGCGCCCCCGGCGGGCGATCCGGAACTGCGCCGGGCGGTGTTGGGCCTGCCGGAGGAATTGCGTCTGCCGATTGTGCTGCACTACACAGAAGGATACGGGATATCAGAAATCGCCGGGATGCTGCGCCTCAGCGCGGGCACGGTCAAGACGCGCATGCGAAGGGCACGGGGCTTGCTCCGGGCGGCACTCTCCGAGGAGGTGGAGCCGTGAAGACGCGAAGGGACTTTGAATCCATGTTCGGGCCCACCGACGCGGGCTTCGAGCAAAGCGTCCTGAGGACGCTGAACGAAATCGGACGGGAGGGAAAGCATGTGCGCGCAAAAATGCGTGTCGGCCTTGTGGCCGCGATCATTTTGAGCTTTATATTGGCGGCCGCGGCGCTGGCGGCGGCGGTTAAGTGGGGCGTGATGGATTTTGTGACCCGGCGAACCGCGGAGGATACCCAGGTGCTGCCGGAGGCGACGGCGCTTTTGCAGGACGCCGACGGCGTGTCGCAGACCGGCGGAGACCTGACGGACGCGGTTTTCTCCGTGCGTCAGGCGGTGTACGACGGGGATCAGGCCTACGTGGTGGTGGAGGTGAAGGCAAAGGAAGCGGACGCGATGCTGACCGGTTCGTGGAGCGATCCCTCCGACCGCCTGTCCAGCCTGATGCAGAGCCGCGATGATTCGGACGTCACCATTGAGGAATACGGAAACAAACACGCAAAAACGCGCTTTCTGGCCGTCGAGGCTGGCGTGCCGGTGGGCGGAAACTGGTTTGACGACAGCGGCGACGCGGTGCTCGAGGAGGACGGAACGATGGTCCTGATGCTCCAGGGCGCGTGCAAGGAGGCCCTTCCGGAACTGACCATCGACCTCTCCTGCTATGTCACCCCCTTTGAAAAGGACGCGGACGGGAAGTGGAAATACGTCGACGAAAAGAGTGAAAAGGGCACGCTGTCCTTCGCGCTGAAGCTGTCCGACGGCGCCATCGACCGCGCTGAGTACGCCCAGCCGCTTCTCTACCCCGGTGCCGGCGTGCGGGTGGACCGGGTGGCGCTTGCGCTCAAGCCCATGGCCATCTACTATGAGATTGCTTTTACCGTGACGGATCTTGCGGCCTACAAGGCGACCGACGACGGCGTGTTCTTTGAGTTCCTCGGCGCGGACGGCAAGCGGATCGCGAGCGGCGCGATGAACGACGAGGTCAGCCGCGTGGGCGACGGGGAGGGCTTCGGCGAGGAGACGCCGGTGGTCGAGGGCGGACAGTTCATCCAGAAGGGCTCGCTGACCGCCATGCCGGCGCTGCCCGATGCCGTTACGCTCAGCGCCTACAACTGCTGGGAAAAGAACCGCTACGAGGCCCACGAAATCCGGCTCAAATAGGCCGTTTCCGAGGGAAAGCCGCCGCGGCCATTTGGCCGCGGCGGCTCAGACCATCGAAAAACACCTGTTACGCGAGAGCGCAGCTGGTGTTTGAGCACATAGGGAGAGGAAGAAAAGCCGAGAGAAGAGGCGGGCAATCCTCTTCATATTTTGGACTGAAGCGGTGAGGAAAGACTGCTTGCGCATGTCAGAGCGGATTACACCCAGCGAGATCATGCCCCTTCGCTTGTCTCCATTCCGCAGTTATTCACCGTTTCAATTCCCGCCCCCGCGCAGGGGGCGACGGAGAAGGGCGCGCATCATGCGGGCAATCATCGGGTTTCAATTCCCGCCCCCGCGCAGGGGGCGACCGCGCAGGTGCGGCGCTCCGACGCCTGCAGCCGGGTTTCAATTCCCGCCCCCGCGCAGGGGGCGACCATCCCTCCCCGCCGCCATCAGCGCCGCGAACAGAGTTTCAATTCCCGCCCCCGCGCAGGGGGCGACTTGAGGTAGAATCAAGCCGTTTCGTTGTCAAAAAGTTTCAATTCCCGCCCCCGCGCAGCGGCGGCCTAACAATCGCGCACGTCCTTTGCGCCCTTGCGGTTTCAATTCCCGCCCCCGCGCAGGGGGCGACTCACGACCGCGAAGCAGAAGCCGTTGTCCATTATTGTTTCAATTCCCGCCCCCGCGCATGGGGCGACCCGCGCGTCGCACCGCGAACGGCGGGAATACGTTTCAATTCCCGCCCCCGCGCGGCGGCGACGAACTCGATCCTCCGGTGCGGAAAGTCGATCACGTTTCAATTCCCGCCCCCGCGCGGGCGACGCGGCTTGCGCTTCGGCCAGCGTCTCTCCGTGCGCGCGGTTTCAATTCCCGCCCCCGCGCAGGGGCGACTATAGTAAATCGCCTGCTTGCAAAACTGAAGGTTCAGTTTCAATTCCCGCCCCGCGCGCAGGGGCGACAGCATCCGCGAATTGGTTTGGTCGACGCGGTAATGTTTCAATTCCCGCCCCCGCGCGGGGCGACAACCCCTTCGAGAGGGGCTCGGAGCCCCCTCCCAGTTTCAATTCCCGCCCCCGCGCGGCGGGCGACTCGGTCAGCGTGACTTCGTTGCCGTTGCGTTCACTGTTTCAATTCCCGCCCCCCGCGCAGGGGCGCGGCCACTGCACAGGACGCCTGTCGTCCGCCGCTGGCGTAGTTTCAATTCCCGCCCCCGCGCAGGGCGACTTTGCGCGCATCATATCGTCTCCCCAGCCAGTAGGTTTCAATTCCGCCCCCGCGCGGGGCGACCCTCTGGTCACGTGATTGGTACGGGTATAGTATACCTGGTTTCAATTCCCGCCCCGCGCAGGGGTCGACCATAAGTTTCAGCTTTTCTGATCGCCGTCAAAGTTTCAATTCCCGCCCCCGCGCAGGGGGCGACTATCGTGGGGTTGGTTGTCCTGATCAATGTGGTGCTGTTTCAATTCCCGCCCCCGCGCAGGGGGCGACCGCCGTGGGAGGGCGAGGTGGGGCTTGGCTTCGCCGTTTCAATTCCCGCCCCCGCGCATCGCGACGGCGCTGAACGCGGCGTAACTAGCGGATGATAATGTTTCAATTTCCCGCCCCCGCGCAGGCGACTAACCCGCAAGGCGAAGCGCACGTGGAAGTTTCAGATTCCCGCCCCCGCGCGAGCGGCGACCCGGCCAGCGCGGATATTTCGCTCTCCGGCTCGTTTCAATTCCCGCCCCCGCGCGGGGCACTCGGCAGGTGTATAGTAGCTGTTGACCTCGTAAGTTTCAATTCCCGCCCCCGCGCGGAGCGACTTTGACGATACGCTTGATTCGGCGTTGCGGCACTTGGTTTCAATTCCCGCCCCCGCGCAGGCGACGCGGGACCCATCGCCCATCAGGAATAGTATTCAGTTTCAATTCCCGCCCCCGCGCAGGCGGCGCGCGCGGCCGACGCATCCGGCGCGCAGGTGCCTGTTTCAATTCCCGCCCCCGCGCGGCGGCGACGGACGCAAAGTAAATCCTTTTCCGCGGGCGACAGGGTTTCAATTCCCGCCCCCGCGCAGGGGCGACGAACGGGCGGCGGAACCGCTGGAGGTCGATCAAGTTTCAATTCCCGCCCCCGCGCAGGGGCGACTGTCAGATAGTTGATTTATCCAGTTAAGATTCCGTAGTTTCAATTCCCGCCCCCCGCGCAAGCGGCGACCTCCCGCCTGCCGGCGCCCGCGTCCGGGTTTCAATTCCCGCCCCCCGCGCGCAGGCGACTTGCGTAATACTCGTGCCTGTCGCGCCGTATGTTTCCAATTCCCGCCCCCGCGCAGGGGCGACGGCGCTTGTGCGCAGGGCGCGGCGCGACCTGAGTTTCAATGGTCCCGCCCCCGCGCAGGGGCGACCATCGCCGTGGACAAGAAGGCGGAGGCCATCCGAGTTTCAATTCCCGCCCCCGCGCAGGGGCGACACGTGCTGCGCTCCGCGCTGGCCAGATCGCCCTGTTTCAATTCCCGCCCCCGCGCAGCGGCGACCACCTGGGAGCCGCCACAGGGCATTTGCGCGGATCGTGTTTCAATTCCCGCCCCCGCGCAGAGCGCGACGCAAGCGCTTCGCGGCGCTGTGGCCAAGATCGAGGTTTCAATTCCCGCCCCCGCGCGGGCGACAAGGCGTACCATCTTTGGCTGATGGACTACCTTCGGTTTCAATTCCCGCCCCCGCGCAGGGGCGACCCCAGGATGTCATAGTTCATGGACGCCGCACCCGGTTTCAATTCCCGCCCCCGCGCAACGCGACCTTGACCGTCATCGGCGGCAAGAATGAGCAAGGCAAGTTTCAATTCCCGCCCCCGCGCAGGGGCGACCGGAGAGATTTCGTGAAGGGGGCGGTCAGTTGTGCCGGTTTCAATTCCCGCCCCCGCGCGGGGGCGACGGCTCGCCGTGCAGCGCCTCGCGCAGCTCGTCCATGTTTCAATTCCCGCCCCGCGCGCAGGGGCGGCGGCGGGCAAGCAATGGCTGTACAGCCTCGTCGTTTCAATTCCCGCCCCGCGCGGGGGCGGCGACGAACTGGTGGATACCAAGGAGCGCGGACGCGAACAGTTTCAATTCCCGCCCCCCGCGCAGGGGGCGACCAGCGCCGCGCTTCTACTCGAACAAGCGTCGTTTGCGTTTCAATTCCCGCCCCCGCGCAGGGGGCGACCCGCGATGCTAAATCTGCTGCTATATCTGTGCAGCGTTTCAATTCCCGCCCCCGCGCGGGCGGCGACATCATCCCCACAGCGGTGAGGCGAACCCCAAAGTTTCAATTCCCGCCCCGCGCGGGGCGACCGTAGGTAACGCCCTCCACGCCGATGCGGGGATCGTTGTTTCAATTCCCGCCCCCGCGCAGGGGGCGACACGCTGATTGGCGCCGGCATGTGACGGTTGCACAGTTTCAATTCCCGCCCCCGCGCAGGGGGCGACGTGAAGCATGTCGACGCCCTGTTAACAGGGCTTTCGGTTTCAATTCCCGCCCCCGCGCAGGGGGCGACGTGAGAGGCTCGAAGGCGCTGCCGTCGTCGACCCGTTTCAATTCCCGCCCCCGCGCGGGGGCGACACCAGCGCCTTGAACGATTTTTCATGGATTAGACTGGTTTCAATTCCCGCCCCCGCGCGGGGGCGACCCGGATACACCGGATTGGCCAGACGGAGGAGGTGTTTCAATTCCCCGCCCCCGCGCAGGGAGCGACCCAACACGAGCCGTATTTCCGTGATTGCCGGGATGTTTCAATTCCCGCCCCCGCGCAGGGGCGACGCAGGTAGAGTGGTTGATGAATCTTTACCCGGAAAAGTTTCAATTCCCGCCCCGCGCGCAGGGGGCGACACCTATCCCATGGAAGAGGTGTGACGGGTGGGAAGTTTCAATTCCGCCCCGCGCGGGGCGACGTTTCTCGCGCTCTTTCATCTTCGCCCGCGGAAGTTTCAATTCCCGCCCCCGCGCGGGGCGACAGCCGAGAGCGCTGGACATCGAAGCGCCGGTCGGGTTTCAATTCCCGCCCCCGCGCAGGGGGCGACCCACGGGTTCCAGTTTTTCGGTATGATCACGGTGCTGTTTCAATTCCCGCCCCCGCGCAGGGGGCGACGCGCGCGACATAGTCGCCATCCCTCCGGTAAACGCGTTTCAATTCCCGCCCCCGCGCAGGGGCGACATGCGCTCCCCCTCGTCGCAGTAGCCATCCCCATTGTTTCAATTCCCGCCCCCGCGCGGGGCGGGCGACATCGCCGGGTGGTATGAGAGACTGGCGGTGTGTCTGTTTCAATTCCCGCCCCCGCGCAGGGAGCGACCTGAAAGCGCGGACCAGTGGGCCGCTGGTATTTGTGTTTTCAATTCCCGCCCCCGCGCAAGCGACAATTTCCCGCCTTGAGAGTGGCGTCAATTCACCAGCTGTTTCAATTCCCGCCCCCGCGCAGGCGCGGCGACTCTTAGTCTCCTTTCAATTGCTCGACGTCTTTTTGCGTTTCAATTCCCGCCCCCGCGCAGGGGCGACGCGCAAGGAAGCGGGGACCCGGTACCACGTTTTCGGTTTCAATTCCCGCCCCCGCGCAGGGCGACGCTGATGAACGGCCCGAAGGCCACGCCCCGTTTGTTTCAATTCCGCCCCCGCGCAGGGCGACCTGCCCAGCACACGGTACAACTCGCCCATGTACCAGTTTCAATTCCCGCCCCGCGCAGCGGCGACGTTCGACGTGGGCTTTGAGTGCGTCAGCCATGCTGTTTCAATTCCCGCCCCCGCGCAGGGGGCGACCGCATCCATACACGGTTTTGACGGTATCCGTAAATGTTTCAATTCCCGCCCCCGCGCAGGGGGCGACATGGACAGCAGATGGTCCGCAGCATTGCCTGTCGTGTTTCAATTCCCGCCCCCGCGCAGGGGGCGACCTACAACGGGATCAAAAACCGCTGCTACATGCCGCTGTTTCAATTCCCGCCCCCGCGCAGGGGGCGACGTGCGCGGCGGGCGAAAGGCCACGCGGATACAGATAGTTTCAATTCCCGCCCCCGCGCAGGGGGCGACGGCCGCGCTGTTCTTGACAAGGTTGCTTTCATCCGTTTCAATTCCCGCCCCCGCGCAGGCGGCGACTTAATGGTTTTTATCTTTGACACAGTTGCGTCAGTTTCAATTCCCGCCCCCGCGCAGGGGGCGACCACGCCCTCCGAGCTTGAGAACGCCGAGCAGGAGATGTTTCCAATTCCCCGCCCCCGCGCAGGGCGACTAAAGATGCGTGAGGCAAGGGGCTGGTCGCGTTTCAATTCCCGCCCCCGCGCAGGGGCGACCGTTTCGTTGTCAAAAATACAGCCAAAACCGAAGTTTCAATTCCCGCCCCCGCGCAGGCCGGCGACTCCATCAAGGCCCTCCCTGCACCAGATCGTCAAAATCAGTTTCAATTCCCGCCCCCGCGCAGGGGCGACGGACATCAACTGCAACGCCTGCGGCGCGCGCCTGGTTTCAATTCCCGCCCCCGCGCAGGGGCGACCAATGCGGTATACCGGCTGGAAAACGCCAACACCGTTTCAATTCCCGCCCCCGCGCAGGGGCGACATGCGGCAGATACGGAATAACGCACTACAGACGAGTTTCAATTCCCGCCCCCGCGCAGGGGGCGACGGGAGATGTTGAAAGACACGACGTCTCCCTCATGAAGTTTCAATTCCCGCCCCCGCGCGGGCGGCGACTCCCATATTCGTGATGATGAGGTCGCGGATTTGTGTTCAATTCCCGCCCCCGCGCAGGCGCGACTTTCATGCTGTACCGGTGCGGGGCCTTCCATATAGGTTTCAATTCCCGCCCCGCGCGCGGGCGCGACTTCGCGAAGCCATCCGCCAAATCGTGTACCGCAAGTTTCAATTCCCGCCCCCGCGCGGCGGCGACGGGATCGACGACGCCTTCCGCGCCCACACCCCAATCGTTTCAATTCCCGCCCCCCGCGCGGCGGCGACCTCTGTCCATTCATCCGGATCGCTGAACCTGCCGGTTTCAATTCCCGCCCCGCGCGGGAGCGCGACATTACATCCCCCGTCAACTCGTTTCATTCTGTGTTGTTTCAATTCCCGCCCCCGCGCAGGCGCGACTATGAGAAGATGCCAAATCTATGCCGGTACTGTTTCAATTCCCGCCCCGCGCAGGGGCGACCATACGCTGCCAAGTATGCCAATACCGGAAAAATTAGTTTCAATTCCCGCCCCCGCGCAGGGGCAGTCGAAGTCTTTTCCGCCTCGATCCAATCCAATAAGTTTCAATTCCCGCCCCCGCGCAGGGGGCGACTCAATAGTTGATTTATCCGGTTAAGATTCAGTAGTTTCAATTCCCGCCCCCGCGCAGGGGCGACCGGAGCACGATACGACGCATTCGCTCTCGAGTTTCAATTCCCGCCCCCGCGCGGGGGCGACAAATCTGGAGCGTTACACTCCGCGTTACACCCCAAAGTTCGTTCCCGCCCCCGCGCGGCGGCGACCTCGAACGCAGGCCCTTTCCCGGCCCGTCGACGCAGAGTTTCAATTCCGCCCCCGCGCAGGCGGCGACTTTACGGACTGCATCACTTAATACGGCGAGAGGAGGTTTCAATTCCCGCCCCCGCGCAGGGGGGCGACCCGTTGTTTTGTGCTTCCATCCCCGAAATACTTATGGTTTCAATTCCCGCCCCCCGCGCAGGGGCGACGGTATCTTTCGAACAACCTGAATGAGGAACAGTTTCAATTCCCGCCCCGCGCAGGCGGCGACAACCGCGCCCCCGCGCGGTATCGTTTTGTTGACGTCGTTTCAATTCCCGCCCCCGCGCGGGGCGGCATTTTCTGGCCCCTAAAATTCTCTCCAGCGTGGGTTTCAATTCCCGCCCCCGCGCGGGGAGCCACGCCCATCTTCCGTTCCGTCCTTGCATTTTTCCGTTTCAATTCCCGCCCCCGCGCAGGGGCGACGCATCTGTCACTTTTCAGCGGAATCGGCGGGCTAGTTTCAATTCCCGCCCCCGCGCAGGGGGCGACGGGCTTCCCGTTTTGGTCGAGGTGACAGGATTTGGTTTCAATTCCCGCCCCCGCGCGGCGACTTCTGCGCGTTCCGGGCTGGTGGCGTAGCTGTACCGGGTTTCAATTCCCGCCCCCCGCGCAGGGGCGACGTGGACGGCGCCCTGAAGGACGGCCGCGAGTTTTCGACGTTTCAATTCCCGCCCCCGCGCGGGGAGCGACCGCCTCCAGCGCGTCCTTGATTTTTGGTGGGGAAATTGTTTCAGTTCCCGCCCCGCGCGGGGCGACCAGGAGGAGCAGCTGCGGTCGTGCGCCATCTCAAGTTTCAATTCCCGCCCCCGCGCGCAGGGGCGACAATGCAAATGGCGCGGGCCGAGAAACGGAGGATGATTTCAATTCCCGCCCCGCGCGCAGGGGCGACAAAGCTGGTGCTCTCCGGGAAATTCGGGGAACTGGGTTTCAATTCCCGCCCCCGCGCAGGGGCGACGGCATGGTTTGCGCCGCGCCGCCGCCGGATCGGGTTTCAATTCCCGCCCCCGCGCAGGGGCGCCCGGAAGACCATCATAATGCTTATTTTAGCCATTCCGAGTTTCAATTCCCGCCCCCCCGCGCAGGGGCGACGGCTGCGCGAGATGTGGTATAGCAACATGTAGGAGGTTTCAATTCCCGCCCCCGCGCGGGGGCGACGCGGGGAGGTTGGGTAGGGTTCTGTGTGTCATTGCGGTTTCAATTCCCGCCCCCGCGCGGGGCGGCGCGACAGGATCAGGATGTTTGATAAGGCGCGCGAACGGTTTGTTTCAATTCCCGCCCCGCGCGGGGGGCGACGTAGCGCAGTCGGTTGTATTGCCGCGCTTGCTCGTTTCAATTCCCGCCCCCCGCGCGCGGGGGCGCGACTGGCGCGGTCCGCGACATGGCGGACGGGAAAGGCGTTTCAATTCCCGCCCCCGCGCAGGGCGACATGTCGTAAACGAAATATTCTCCAACACAGTCACGGGTTTCAATTCCCGCCCCCGCGCAGGGCGGCCGTGGTAACGCGCGCGAGGACTGGAACCCCTTCGGGGTTTCAATTCCCGCCCCCCGCGCAGGGGGCGACGTGTGAAGTCTGCAAGAAGTACGATGGCGGGAAAGTTTCAATTCCCCGCCCCGCGCGAGGGCGACGGCGGTTGAACGCCGAATGATGATCCTCAAGGTTTCAATTCCCGCCCCCGCGCAGGGGGCGACCCACATTGGCATTGTACACCATGAAAACGCTAAAAGTTTCAATTCCCGCCCCCGCGCAGGGCGACCTGCCGCGGCCATCTCCGCCAGCTCGTGGGGTGAGTTTCAATTCCCGCCCCCGCGCAGGGCGCGACCGATCCACATCCACGCGCTTTGTGATCTTCAAAGTTTCAATTCCCGCCCCCGCGCAGGGGCGACGGTTGGGTTTGTGCACGGCAGCATGCCGGAGAAAGTTTCAATTCCCGCCCCCGCGCAGGGCTTCGCGGTTTCGGTTTTGTTACCGGCTTCTTCGGTTTCAACCGCCCCCCGCGCGCGGCTGGAACTGAATTCAAGCGGCTGCTCCATGGTTCAATTCCCGCCCCCGCGCGCAGGGGCGTCCCGACCTCCCGGCCACTCGTTTTCCCGCCCCCCGCGCGGGCAACTCCGCGTTCTTTGTGTTTCAATTCCCGCCCCCGCGCAGGGGACATGCTACAGGGCGGAGAAGGAGGTCCACACTGTTTCAATTCCCGCCCCCGCGCAGGCGACGCCGAGCTACTCGGCAGAGATTGACCGGGAGATCAGTTTCAATTCCCGCCCCTGCGTGTTCCTTCCGCGCGTCCAGCCCCGTTTCAATTCCCGCCCCCGCGCAGGGGGCGACGGTATACTGATGTCGGATAATTGTGCGAAGTTTCAATTCCCGCCCCGCGCGCGGGACCGCTCACACAAAAGCGCGCCGGGGTGCCGAGAGTTTCAATTCCCGCCCCCGCGCGGGGGCGACGATCATGGTGTAGCTTTGTGCATAGTGCTTCGACCCGCCCCCGCGCAGGGAACAAGGCGGGGCACCCGCGCAATTCCCGCCCCCGCGCGCGGTCATTTCCGACTACGGGTTTCAATTCCCGCCCCCGCGCAGGGGGCGGCCTTTCCCACACGTTCGACGGAATACGTTTCAATTCCCGCCCCGGCGCGGCCAGTAGTCCACCGTGAACCCGAATTGTTCCGCAATCCGTTTCAATTCCCGCCCCCGCGCCAGGCGACGACCATTGCGGCCTTGGTGTACTGGTGTTCAATTCCCGCCCCGCGCGGGCGACTGTCGTCGAGCGTGTAGTCGGGAACCGTGTCATCAGTTTCAATTCCCGCCCCCGCGCAGGGGCGCCACGACGCCCGTGGTTCCGACAGCCGACCGAGTTTCAATTCCCGCCCCCGCCACACGGTTGTCAAAGCTGCTGGACGGACGAAAGTTTCAATTCCCGCCCCCGCGCAGGGGGCGACTGCAAAAATAGACAACGGGAGTCTACCAAACCTACACAAAACGCATAAACTTATCCGGTTTCGTGATGGAGTTGTAGTTGAGCAACGGTCCCGGTTGCGGAGAACGCTTGCCATTCCGCTGTTTTTAGCGCGGAAGTACTACGAATTGGTGTATGATCGCGATCCGCGCGGTTGCTGACACGGTCAAACTGGCGTAAGACCGACCGCTTGATCTCCATGATGCTTGTTGAATGACACTATGCCACATCACAGGATCATGGTTTCTCCATGGGTGATCAGGCCCGTGATGCCTAGCGTTTCGACCTTCGCATCCCACTTCTTGCCCAGCATGTAGAAGCGCACCGAATCCGTCTTCTTATCGATCAGCCCATCCAAGCAGTTCTTGACGAGCACGTACTTGGCAGGATCGATCACCATTTCAAAGACCGAGTTTTGGACGCGGATTCCATAACTCTCGCACAGCTTGGCGACGCGCCTCAGCCGGCCCCGGCCTTCTGTTGTCGTAACATCCACGTCGTACGTCAGCAGTACCATCAAGACCCCTGCACCTCCTCAGGTAAGATCATCTCCAATGGAACGGTGGGTATTGGTCCAGGTCGCCGCGGACCCAGCGCGCCAACAGCATGGCCTGCGCAAAGGGGATCAGGCCGATGGCCATTTTCTCCCCAAAGAACGGGTGGCGGATCTCCTCCTTCTTGCGCTTCTGCCAGCTGTCGATGACCAGCCTTCGTGCTTTTTCCGAGAGCAGAACGCCACCAGCTTCCCGGGAGAAGTCCGATTCATCAAGCATCCGGCGATTGATGAGCGACAGTACCAATCGGTCGCACAGTGGGGCGCGCAGTTCCTCCATCATGTCCAGCGCCAAGGCGGGTCTTCCGGGGCGAAGCGCGTGCAGGAAGCCGACGGCAGGATCCAGACCGACGGATTCTAGTGCGGACTGGACATCGTTTTTGAGCAGCGCGTACAGGAAGGACATCAGCGCGTTGACCGGGTCCTCCGGCGGGCGTCGCGTGCGGCCGGAGAAGTCAAAACCGACCGATTTGACCATGTTTGGGAACGCGGCGAAGTATTCCTTGGACGCATACCCTTCGATGCCGCGCAGAGCCGCTACTGAGCCAGCGTCCTTGATGGAGCGCGCAGATTCAGCCAGTCGTTCCGCGGCCTGCCCCAGCGCCCGGGTGCAGAGCTCGTCCGCATGCTCACGCGCGGCGCGCAAGAGTATCTGGCGAGCGTTGGCGATCTTGCCATACAGAAGGTTCGAGACGATGGCGACGCACTCCACGGGATCCGCGGCCATAGCGTACTGACGGGTGCGGAGCAGCACATTGCCATGCGCCGGGCCCTGCACGCGGCCGTAAAACCGGCCGTATTCGGACAGAAAGCTCAGCGCGATGCCCTTCTCGGCGCAGAAGCCAATAAAGGGCGTCGATACTGTGGTATTGCCGAAGCATACGATGGACTCCACGACGTGGGAGGGAACCAGTGCCCTGTCCTCCCCACCGACCTTAACGGCAATGGCCTCGTTCTGGCAGAACAGGTAGCTGCCAGGGGTCAGGATGTATAAAACGTTCTGAAGTTGCTTCATGGCGGCGCTTCCTCCCCGCAGGCGTCCCGCGCGGTACGCGCAATATAAGCCCTCGCGCTTCTTGAGAGCCCGGGCTGGCAGACTTCGTTAAGCGAGCACTTCAGGCACTTGGGCCCGTCGATGGGCGGCGGCAGCTTTTTACTCTCCATCAGCTGCCAGAGCCGGGCAGCGCACACTTCCACCTCCCGGCGAAGTCCCTCCGTAAGGGCTACCGGCTTCCTGCGGTGCGCTGTCAGGTAGAACACAGCGCCCTCGGGGATAGAGCCGCCGTATGCCTCCTCCAAGCACATGGCCTGGGCGCATAACTGCAGGTTATACTCCTCCTCATCGCGCACCTTGCCATGCTTGTACTCGACAGGGTACAACCGCCAGGCACCCTTGAGAAACGGAAGATGAACGCCTGCCGGGTCCGAAATGGCCTCGACCAGATCACACCGCCCGGAGAGTCCCAGTTTATCCGAGTGTACGCGGAAGTCGCAGATGCGGACGGAATCGTCCCGCCGCTCAATGCCGCCGGCGTGCGCCACCTCATGCCCGGACGCGCCCGAGGCCGTGTATTCATTGTCGGCCCAGGCCTGATCCAGGAGGATCAGTGCGGCGCGCCTCGGACAGTAACGGACCTGCGAGAGGTACGAGAGCGGCAGCGGCTCTTCGCCGGTCAGCAGGTGGTCATCCATGGGCAGTCCTCTGGCAGGCGGTTCCATGCAATGGGCTCAAAGGGCGTGGTCATAAAGCCCACGTCGACACCCGCGGGAACGCCCTGCATGTCCATCTGGAGAGTGTAGTCCGTGTAGTTCCGGGGGTAGTCCACATCCGGCTTCTTTTCCACATGCACCAGATCGAAAAGCCTGTGCGCAGGCGCGCAGCCCAGCCTGGCCTGGCGGGCACGCTGCTCCAAGTCGCTGTCCGTGCCCGTGTGGCGGAAGATGATCAGCGGCGCGACCACCGACATTTGACCCTTGCTGGCGGAGCGGTCGTGCTCGTACATGTTCAGGATCGCCTCGAACAGTTTCTTGAGGTCGCCCTCACTGAAACCGGTGCCGTTTTTGTCGTCCGCCAGATTGGCGCTGACGAAGCCGCGGGCCTCGTACAGGCCGTAGGAGATCAGCTGCTTGCGACCCATGGTGCGCAGCGTGGCCTCCTCCTGCTGATCCTCCCACTTCTGGTAGTCCTCGTAGGTCACCACACCGGCCACCTCCTTCGCCACCGCCATGCGGGTGATGGAGATGTCGAGCGGCAGGATCGCGTCCAGCGAGCGGGCGAACGAAAGCTGCACAGGGCCGCGCACCTGCCCGGCGTTGGCGCCGGTGGACAGCACCGCGCCGAAGGTACGCACGTCGAAGTAATTCTTGCAAGCCCATGCGCGCGCATTGCCGACCTGTTGTTTGTCTTTCTTCTTCGGGTCGCCGCCGGACTGCGTGACCGCCTTGGCGATGTACTTGTTGATGTTGGTGGCGCTGCGGATGATGATGTCCATGCCCGGCTCCCCGTCGTAGGCGGCGGCGATGTAGTTGCGGATGCGGCGCTTGATGGCCACGTCGGTGATCAGGCCGTGCATGTCCTGGGGGTCGACGCGGGGCATGTTGCCCATGTCAGGATCCCCATTGGGGTTGCCGTCTACGCACTGGATGAAAAACAGGAATTCGTAGCGATTTGAAATGCTCATGGATTCTCCTCCTCGTTCACGTTATCGCTCTCGGCGACAGCTTTCGATTCCTTGTGGGCGTAGATGTCGGCGTTCTCCTGATAGTAGCCCAGCGCGAACTGTCCTTGTTCCTCCAGACTCAGCGTGGCGGGCGGGTTTGCCGGGATGTTCACGGCGATCGCCTGCAGCCGCCGCCGGAAGGCGTTCGCATACCTCTGGTTTTCCATCTTGGACAGATGGTGGGTGCACAGTTTGCTGAGCTGCCCCAACACCAGCGCCGGAGAGGTAATGGCGGCACCATAGTACCGCTCCACCACGCCGGCGTTCACGTTGCCCAGCGCGTCCCGCTGGATGGCGGCGTACACGGCCATCATCCGACCGATCTGATAGGGTACGCTTTTGCTCAGGGGATTGACTTTCTCGCTCACGGTAACCTCCTCATTTCTCTCTCGTTGTTTGCGGATCAGCCAGGCCTTGATCAACTGGCAGGCAAGGCAGTCCGGGGACTGGGTCTGATCATCGCCCGAAGTCATCATGCCCGATCGGATGGCTGCGAGGGCGCGGGTGGCGACGGCGTCGGGAAGTGGCCTGTAATGGATGATGGAAAACAGGATGCGATCGGTGAGACCGGAGAGTTCCTCCGCGATGCGCTTTGAAAGACTCTTGGAGCTGTTCTCCTTGCGCAACAGTCGGATCTGCAGCGCGAACAGCTTGGGCGGCTGGCTCAGCGCGTTGCCATTGGGCTGGACGATGCGCAGATCGTCGAACCAGGCAACGATGCCGCGGCGCAATTCGTCATAGCTTCCCTGTTGCCAGTCCCGGACCATGATGCGCCCGTTTGCGCCTGAAAGCGTCAGGATGTAGTAGATGTTGTCCAGCTCATCTGGGAAGCTGCCCTTTCTCAGGCTTTCGATCAGCGCCGTGGCCTTCTGCGCTTCTGTGAGGAAGTTCACCTCTGGCGCTTCCTCCTCCGGAGCGTTCTCTGCGCTAAGTCCGCCGAAATCCGGGAAGAGCGCCGCCAGTGGGTCGCGCTCTATGGGTAGCGAATTCTTGTACCAGTGCAGGAATTTGCCACCGCCCAGGGTGGGCGCACCGGCCAATAGGCCGGAAAGCGCGGCGTTGACGGTCACGATGCCCTCCTCGGAGACGGCGGCATTCTTCGCCTGCTCAAACCCGTAGGAGCAGAATGCGTCCTTATCAAAGCAAATCAATGCGTCACCCGCCGTATGCCCGCCGACGGACAGGAGACCGCTCACCTTTGGCACCGTGCTTACCGGCTCGGTCAACTCCCCGGTGATGAAGCATCGGGGGATGCCGCCGCCCGGCTTGGGCTTCGTCTCGAATTCCCGACGCACCTCATCCCACCAGGCGCGGTAATCGTCCGTCTGCTCCAGCGCGCGGCCCGCCACCTTGAAGCCAACGGTGTCGCCGCCCTTGAACTTGCGATTCAAGAATTCCTGGCGGATGTTGCCCAGCACCTCCGGATCAGTAAGCGCCGCGCGGCAGAGCGCAAATCTCGGCTCCGCTTGGGCGCCGCGCTCCAGAAGGCTCAGGAAGAAATCGTGCTTTTGCTGCCGCTTGAGGTCCATGAGCAGCACGATCTCCGCCTTTTCCACCAGGAAATTGCACTTGTCGGTGCCGTTGGCCGTGGAGCCGATGTCCGGGCAGGGCACCTTCTCAGGGCCGCCGCTGTCAATGCCGGCAAATTCGCCCGCCTCCGTCAGTCGGATGTACGCCTTGACGAACTTCTCCTTGTAACCCGGCAGCGCCGACAAGCCGTTATCGAGCGCGTACTGATGCAGATCGCTCAGCAAGCGATCACCTCCTCTCCGGCCGCAGCACGGCGGCATCGTGGAATTCGGGTACCTCGACGACGCCTTGCGTCATCTTCGCCCGGAACAGCGTGACGTAGGGGTTGCACTTCTCCTCCACCTCAAAGCGGTCCAGGTCAAACACGTCGTAGAGCATCACGCCCAGTTCCAAATCCATTGGAATGGGGGCGGCGGTCAAATCTGCAGGCCCGAAGTAGCCGACAAATTCCCGAAGGCCCAGGCTGGGCTGGAAGAAGCATTTGCCCGACTCGATGCGCCTGAGCGCCTGGCTCTCCAGCGCAGCCTGGCTGTTCTTGCAGCCTGGCCTTCTCATGATGGCCGCGCTGACACGGTAGCGCACATCCCTGAGCGCCACCGTCTGCCGTTGGGTGCGGTCGTCCTCCACGTCGATGGGCGTGCGGCCCAGCTTGCCTTTGACCTCATTGCGCTTGAAGGAGATGAACCGAATCGGCCTCATGACCTCAATGCGCCGGATCTGCCAATAGAACTCCGGGGGTTTTGAGTAGATTCCGCTCAGAAATCCCCGGATGGCCGACGGCGTGGGCACGGGGTAGGACATGCGCTCCACCTTGGCCTCTGGCCTGGAAAAGCACGCGTAGTCACCCCAGATGTCCAGAACAATGTCCATGACACACCCCCTCTTTCAGATGGTGAATTCCAAAGATCCCTTTTCGGGCGCGAAGCCGATGAAGGAATCGTAGGCTTTGGGATCATTAAGTACATACCAGTTGGAGTCGATTTCCATCCGCCCGCCGCGGGTCGGTCGGTAGCGCAGCCGCAGCAGGAACGGATAGTCCTTCCGAATTTGCTCCTCCCGGAGGAAAGCGGTGACCGTCAGCGGCCGCGCCCGACGCATCCAGCCGCTGTCAATGCCCCGCTCCAGCGCCCCGCGCCGGAGGGCTGTGAACAGCCCTTCATGCATCAGGTCCTCGTAGGGCACCAGGATGTTGACACCCGCGCTGTCGATCAAATGGTAGGCATCGGAGACCAGCTCAAAGTCCTGCTGTTCGATGGCGTCCCAGAGCGCCTTTTTCTCACGGAGTTCATCCCCAAAAACGCGCTCGTCATACCGGCGCATGTCGGCCAAGGAATGGATGTCTATGCCGCCTTCCAGCAAGAGTTCCTTCAGCGCGTTCGCGCCGTTTCCATAGGAGGGGTCCGGCGGGTACAGGTTTGTTTCTTCCGGCCTGAACACCACCATCACGCCCTCCTTCAGCCTCCCATCCCGATTGCAGCGACCGCTGGCCTGGATGACCGAGGGAAGCGGTGCCAGTGCGCGGTACATCCGCCCGAAGTCCAGGTCAACGCCCGCCTCAATTGCCTGTGTGGCTGCGAGTCGGCAGGGCAAGCCCGCCTTTAGCCTCTCCTTGATCGCGCGGATGACTTGTGAGCGATGGGCGGGGCACATGCGGGCCGAGATGTGGAACACCGTGTCCTCCTCGCATTGGCCCAGGAGAAACTGGCAGAGCTTGGCTGCGTGGGCTGTCAAGTTCAAGATGGCGCAGCAGTTATCGCAATTCGCCATCTCGGAGGCGACCGCTTCCAGCGGCACCGGAGTATCGACGCGCCACTCCACCCGCACACGGCGCATCCGATCATACAGAAGCTGCTCATTCGGCACCAGCTTCTGCGGTTGCCAGGATAGGCCAGGCAGCAGGTCGAAGGCGGGCTGCGTAGCCGTCGAGAACAATACCGAGCAGTTGTACCCTGCCGTCAGCTCGTTCACCGCCATCAGCGTGGCGCGGGCCAGCGGGACGGGCAGGCTCTGGGCTTCGTCGAACACCACGACGCTCCCGGCGATCTGGTGCAGCGCGCGAAGATCGGTCGGCTTGCGGCGGAACAGCATCTCGAAGAACCGCACAGATGTAGTGACAATTACCGGGGCGCTCCAACGCTCTGAAATCAGCCGCATGTCCTCCGGAATGTCCGACTGGCTATGCGCTTCCAATACCGTGTCTGCACCCAGGATCTTTCGATACTCTGCCGTATTCTGCTCGATGATGGACAGGTATGGCAGCACGACGATGACCTTTTTAAGGCCATGGCGCGCCGCGTGTTTGAGCGCGAAGGCCATTAGCGCCATGGTCTTACCGGTGCCGGTGGGGGCAGTCAGCGTAAAAAGCCCGGGCGGCATCGAGGCTCCCTCCAGGCAGGCCCTGAAAAGCGCTTCCCGAAGCTGGTTGACGTTCGCATTCGCACGGGATGAGAATCGAAGTCCCTTGACGTGATCCGTGAGCTTTTGGAGCGCCGGCCCTGCGTCGAGAGGTATATCCCAAGCCTTTTCAAAGTAGGAGGGGTCATCGTCCGCCGCGGCCGACGCGTAATCCGCGTCCGACAGAGAAGACAGCAGCATACGCTGGAACAGCATCCGCTCCAACTTGCCGATACAGGCGCGCTCCGGGACGGCCTCCAGCGTAAAATCGATCTCCCCCCTCAGCCGCTCCATCGCCTTCTGAAAGGCGATGACATCCGGAATGGACAGCTCACGCCCGTTATGGCAGGGGGCATCGTGTGCGCCACGATGCTTCCCGGAGGCGTAGTATCCCTGATATTTATAGACTGTATGTGGATCCCCGGAAGTCAATCCTGCGTGATGGGCCGCGATGGCAACGGCAATGTCGATCCGGACTGATAGAGGTAGCGGCTTGTACAGCAGCACCAGGATGGCACCGGGCATCGCGTGGTCGATGTGACAGGCCCGCTTCAGCAGCACTTCCTGGAACAGGACCCCATATTTCCCGAAGTCGTGCAAAAGCCCAGCCAGATATGCGGTCTCACCCGCGCTGAACTTGTCCGCGTTTTCGCGGGCACGCTGCGCGGTCTCCTTCAGGTGCCTTGCAACAGTCTGCTGTGCACCTCTTGCATTCATTGGACGAGCAAAGTATTCTATCATGCACCGTCACCATCGCCGCCGTAATTCTAATAGTAATAGAAATTGCATGGCTATGATTGTATAATCAGCGTAGCACTGAAGGCTAGTGGTTCGTCCACTACAGAATCTGCGCTTTCGTCGGTTCTTTTCGCCCCCGGCGGTGTCGATCTCCGCTTGACGTAGCGCAGGCGTAGCAGCGCTGCGTCAAGCGGAGACTGACACCGCCGGGCAGGAAAAGATCCAGCCGTAGCGCGGGAATTAGGCTTCGCGGACTACTAGAAACCAGTCATCGTAAACATCTATTTAATATTATCACAAGCAGCAGTAAATTTCAACCCATCTGGAAACTTCCATATGGGTTTCGCTCATTATTGAAACATTATTGACAACACGCGCCGTGCGCCGCCGCGCTTTTAGTCGTATTAGGCCTGAGCTCCAGAATACGGCTTAATCTTTAGAATGTCGCAGATCGCCTGCTGAATCATCTCTGGGGCAGCTGCATATTTGCCTACCAATTTTTCAGCCCATTCAATAAGCGTGATAAATCGATTCCCAGCACAGCAGAAAGGGCAAGAACCTGCTCATCTGATGGCTCTTCATTTTCTGTCCCTAAAATTATTATTGACAATTCAACCATGAAACAGTATACTGATAGTATAGCTATCGATAGTGCTACTTTCTAAGAGGAGACGTGAGCATATGTCCAAGCCGGATACAAGCATTGACCCGCGCATTTTAGAATCCGCAAAGGCAGAGTTTCTTGCATATGGATATGAAAAAGCTTCGACTAATGCCATATGCAAAAATGCCGGTGTAACCTCTGGCGCGTTATATAAACGATATGCAGGAAAAGACGAATTGTTTTGTGCATTGGTTTCTTCGGTTGCCGACCAGTTTAAGCAAATGCTCAAGGGCATTAATGAGGATTTCCACAACCTGCCGGAGAATGAAAAAAACAAAGCCGCTTTCGCGCCCAAGCCCCAAACAAACGGCTATGTAGACTTTATTGATTTTGTCTACGATCATTTTGATGTATTTAAACTGCTAATTGAGTGTTCCCAAGGTTCCTCCTATGAGTCCTATCTGCATGAGTTGGTGGATATCCTATCAGAAGCTATCCTGCGATTTATGAAAGACACGGGCCGCGAAGCGGTAATCATGGGGAAAAAAGTAACGCCGGAAATCATCCATATTTTAATCACCTCACACTTGAACGGACTGTTTGAACCAGTAGTTCACAATATGAGCCGTAAGGATGCCCGTACCTATGCGGAGCAACTTCAGTATTTTTTTAATGCTGGATGGGCTGATATACTAAGCTAAAATAAATGCCTCTTTTGGCGTTTGTTTTTTAACGCACTAGTTAGACTATACTAACTAACATCCTAAACAGAAAGGTCGAGACATGATGAAACAAGAAAGCGTATTCTCCCGCTTATTCGGCTATATGGGAAACTTTAAGATAACAATGATTCTTTCTGCCATTATGGCGGGCATTGCAGCGGTTGTCAATTTAAGTGCCTTTGTGTGCGTTTACAAGGTTGCAAAGGAAATTGTACAGTCTATGGGCGTCTTTTCCAAGAGGCTGTATAGCGAACCGTGTAAATGGCAATAATCTCCAAATAAAGAAGGAGATGTTGACATGAGCGAGCGAGAGAAGGAACTGGTGGGATTACTGGCGGAAGAGTGCAAAGACATGAGGGATGTGCAGGCACTGCTGAAGTCGCTGTTTCAGGGAACGATCCAGGCGATGCTGGAAGGGGAGATGGACGAGCACCTGGGGTACGAAAAGCACAGCAACCAGGGCGATCGAAGTGGAAACAGCCGAAACGGGTACGGGAAAAAGACGGTGAAATCGGAATACGGGGAACTGGAGATCAGCGTACCGCGGGATCGGAACGGGAGCTTTGAACCGCAGGTAATCGAGAAGCGGCAAACAAAGACGGAGGATCTGGAGAGCCGCGTGATCGGGATGTACGCGAAGGGGATGAGCAATCGGGACATCGAAGATCATCTGCGGGACATCTATGGAGTGGAGGCATCCGCGAGTCTGATCAGCCGGATCACGGACAAGGTCATGCCACAGGTAGCGGAATGGCAGGCCAGAGGGCTGGACGCGGTGTACCCGATCGTGTTCCTGGATGGGATCGTGTTCAAGGTAAGGAAGGATGGGCGGGTGATCAACAAATGTGTATACTCAGTGCTGGGGATCAACCTGGAGGGGAAGAAAGAGATCCTGGGGATCTGGATGTCGGAAAACGAGAGTGCGAGTTTCTGGACGACGGTATGCAATGAGCTGAAAAACCGCGGGGTAAAGGACATTCTGATTGCCTGCCGGGACAATCTGAGCGGGTTTTCGGAGGCGATCTCGACGGTGTTTCCCCGGACGGAACAGCAGCTGTGCGTGATTCACCAGATCAGAAACTCTACAAAGTTTGTGCCATACAAAGACCTCAAAGCCGTGATGGCGGACTTAAAGAAGGTATATGGCGCGCCGACGCTGGAGGACGCGGAATACCAGCTTGAGCATTTTCGGGAGGTTTGGGGGGAGTGTCCCCGCGAGTGTGTAAATGGATAATCTCATGGGGCCAAGATCATACTAAAACCGCTTTTACTCGTGCGCAGGATAGGGCCACGTTGGAGAACGACCCGAGCGTCGCACGAGGTTTGGCGGGGCGGCGAGGGGGAACTCGTCGCCTTCTTGCCGCCCCGGAAAACCAAAGCGGAAAACTCCGGGGCGGCGGGGCAGCGCCCCGCATTACCCAATCTGGCGGATGTCCAGACGGTCGGGGAAGAACATCATCAGCTGTCCCATTATAACACCCCAATCGCGCACCGGCATCGTCCATTTTTTGGTAATCTCTTGGATCGACAGATAGATCGATTTGCGGATCGAATCGTCGGTCGGATAGACGGACTTGGTCTTGGTGAACTTGCGAAGCATCCGGTGGAATCCCTCCACTGCGTTGGTCGTGTAGATCAGCCTGCGGACCTCCTGGGGGTATTTGAAGTACGTAGACAGCTCCGCCCAGTTCGCGTCCCAGGACTTGAGGATTTGCGGGTATTTCGTTCCCCAAACCTCCCGAAAATGCTCAAGCTGGTATTCCGCGTCCTCCAGCGTCGGCGCGCCATATACCTTCTTTAAGTCCGCCATCACGGCTTTGAGGTCTTTGTATGGCACAAACTTTGTAGAGTTTCTGATCTGGTGAATCACGCACAGCTGCTGTTCCGTCCGGGGAAACACCGTCGAGATCGCCTCCGAAAACCCGCTCAGATTGTCCCGGCAGGCAATCAGAATGTCCTTTACCCCGCGGTTTTTCAGCTCATTGCATACCGTCGTCCAGAAACTCGCACTCTCGTTTTCCGACATCCAGATCCCCAGGATCTCTTTCTTCCCCTCCAGGTTGATCCCCAGCACTGAGTATACACATTTGTTGATCACCCGCCCATCCTTCCTTACCTTGAACACGATCCCATCCAGGAACACGATCGGGTACACCGCGTCCAGCCCTCTGGCCTGCCATTCCGCTACCTGTGGCATGACCTTGTCCGTGATCCGGCTGATCAGACTCGCGGATGCCTCCACTCCATAGATGTCCCGCAGATGATCTTCGATGTCCCGATTGCTCATCCCCTTCGCGTACATCCCGATCACGCGGCTCTCCAGATCCTCCGTCTTTGTTTGCCGCTTCTCGATTACCTGCGGTTCAAAGCTCCCGTTCCGATCCCGCGGTACGCTGATCTCCAGTTCCCCGTATTCCGATTTCACCGTCTTTTTCCCGTACCCGTTTCGGCTGTTTCCACTTCGATCGCCCTGGTTGCTGTGCTTTTCGTACCCCAGGTGCTCGTCCATCTCCCCTTCCAGCATCGCCTGGATCGTTCCCTGAAACAGCGACTTCAGCAGTGCCTGCACATCCCTCATGTCTTTGCACTCTTCCGCCAGTAATCCCACCAGTTCCTTCTCTCGCTCGCTCATGTCAACATCTCCTTCTTTATTTGGAGATTATTGCCATTTACACGGTTCGCTATACAGCCTCAAGTCCTGGGACGCGAACTGGGCGGAGCTGTCTACGTACTTCAAATACCCCCAGGAGGTCCGCAGGCTGATCTACACGACCAACGCAGTGGAGGGATTCCACCGGATGCTTCGCAAGTTCACCAAGACCAAGTCCGTCTATCCGACCGACGATTCGATCCGCAAATCGATCTATCTGTCGATCCAAGAGATTACCAAAAAATGGACGATGCCGGTGCGCGATTGGGGTGTTATAATGGGACAGCTGATGATGTTCTTCCCCGACCGTCTGGACATCCGCCAGATTGGGTAATGCGGGGCGCTGCCCCGCCGCCCCGGAGTTTTCCGCTTTGGTTTTCCGGGGCGGCAAGAAGGCGACGAGTTCCCCCTCGCCGCCCCGCCAAACCTCGTGCGACGCTCGGGTCGTTCTCCAACGTGGCCCTATCCTGCGCACGAGTAAAAGCGGTTTTAGTATGATCTTGGCCCCATGAGATTATCCATTTACACACTCGCGGGGACACTCCCTTTTCCAAATTAAATCAGGCTTATCTGGTGGAACTCGGCTGGCAGGCGGTATTTCTAATTTCCATGTCTTTCGGCCTATATGGAATGGCACTGCTTTTCTCCCATATCACAGCCTACAATACAGTAGCGAGACTTCGCATTAAGCTGATAAACCACACCGGGGCACTGCCGCTCGGGTACCATTCTGTAAACCCAAGCGGGAAACAAAGAAAAATTATTGAAAAGAACACGGACAATCTGGAAACGCTTATTGCACACCAAATTCCGGATTTTGTTCAATCGCTTGTCCTTCCTGTTGCTTTTCTGATTTTTATGTTTACGTATGATTGGCGCCTGTCAATTATATGTCTGATTCCCATTTTAATCGGCTTTGGAATCCTTGCGAATATGCTCAAAGGAGCAAGCGAGGGCCTTGCAAAGCAGTATCAAAAATCAGCGGAGGATATCAGCAATGCCGCAACTGAGTATGTCCGGGGAATTTCCGTTGTAAAGGTTTTCGGGCAGACGGCGAACTCCTTCCGCCGCTATAAAACGGCTGTAAAGGAATACAGCGATTATGTTATTAAATATGCGCTATCCATGGAGAATAGCGACAGTGCATATAATGTGTTTTCGGTAAAATAGGGAACGAGCAAAAGGGCGCCAAAAAGTGAGCAGCGGCGAGTGGCAATGAAAAGAGCCATTGTCAGCACCCCGAAGATGCGCTACCCTTAGTTTGCAAGGACTAAGGAGGTAGCAGAAAGGTGCTAAGAATGGCTCAGATACAGTATATCAAAGACCAGTACGAAAATGAAGAGGTCAGTTTGCGCGAGATTTCTCGCAAGACGGGGCACAGCTTCGAGACGGTACGAAAATACGCCTACCAGGAGGACTGGCGTGAAGATCGGCTGCCGGATGTCGAGCCCAAGAGTTATCCGGTGCTGGAAGATTATATCCCCATCATCGACCAGTGGCTGGAAGCGGACCGCAAAGTGCCCAGAAAGCAGCGCCACACATCGAAGCGGATCTATGACCGGCTGCGGGAGGAGCATGGCTTTGCGGGCAGCTATTCCAGCGTGAAGCGGTATGTGCGGAAAAAGAAGTACGTCGTAAGGGCAAAGGAGAGCGGGTATCTTCCGCTGGCACATCCGCTGGGCAGCGGGCAGGTAGACTTCGGAGAGGCGCTGGGGTATGACGCGTCCGGACGGGAAATCCGTTTCTACGCGTTGACGATTTCCTTTCCCAACTCAAACAAGGGGTTCACGCAGGCATTTCCGTCGCAGAATCAGGAGTGTCTGCTGGAAGGAATGAAGCGCATCTTTGAGCAGATTGGAGGCGTTCCGCCGCTGCTGCGCTTTGACAATATGTCCACGGCGGTCGTCCGGATTCAGCAGGACGGCGAACGCGTTCTGACAGATGGTTTCAGGAGGTTTATGCTCCACTACCGTTTTCAGGCGGAGTTCTGCAATCCGGCCTCCGGAAACGAGAAGGGCAACGTTGAAAACAAGGTCGGGTATAGCCGGCGCAATGCCTTTGTCCCGGTGCCCACCATTCCCTCGTTCGACGAGTTCAACGAAAAGCTCTGGGCATGGTGCGAGAAGGACGCCCAGCGGCCACACTACAGGCACAATATCCCCATTCAGGAGCTCTGGAAGGAGGATGAGAAACGGCTGCTGAAGCTTCCCGAGTACCCGTACACCGTGTTCCGTTATGCCGCGCTTACCGTGAGCAAGACCGGATTTGCGGCAATTGACACCAACAGGTATGGGCTTTCGCCGCTGCTTTGCGGACAGACGGTGCAGGCGAAGATCTTCTACGACCACGTGGAGTTCTTCCATGACCACAAGCCGGTTGGAACATACCGCCGCAGTTACAGGGAGGGTGAGGAGGTCTATGACTGGACGCAGTATGTGACCACGCTTTGCAGGAAGCCCGGCGCGATTGAGCACACGCGATTCTTTCGACAAATGCCGGAGCAATGGCAGTCCTATCTGTCGCGCACGCAGGGAAAAGAACGCAAAAGCGCCTTGCGGTTGCTCAAGGAGATCGTGGACGACGGGAACGCTTTTCTCTGCGACGACGCCCTGGAACTCGCCGCCTCCAATGGACGGACGGACGCGGACAGCCTGCGCCAGTGCTACTACATGATTGCCAAGAAAGAGTATCGTCCCGATCCGCTGAAGCTCAGTTCCGGCCCCATGCTCAACTACGATCCCAGCCTCACCGCCTACGACAGTCTGACGGGAGGTGGAGCGCGTGTCTGACCGGATTGAGCAGATGATGCGGCAAGTGAAGCTTGGCGGCATGGCAAAGGGCTGGCGGTCTGTCGACTGCGAGAACGCGGAGCAGTATGTGACGGATCTTCTCAAGCTGGAATTGCAGGAGCGAGAGGCAAACCGCATGAACCGCATGGTGAAAATCGCCGGATTCCGTGTGCTGAAAACGCTGGACGACTTCGTGTGGAACGCCGCTATTGAACTGCCCGCCGGACTGACGCGGGAATCCATGACTGACCTTCGCTTTCTGGCGCCGAGGCTGTATAGCGAACCGTGTAAATGGCAATAATCTCCAAATAAAGAAGGAGATGTTGACATGAGCGAGCGAGAGAAGGAACTGGTGGGATTACTGGCGGAAGAGTGCAAAGACATGAGGGATGTGCAGGCACTGCTGAAGTCGCTGTTTCAGGGAACGATCCAGGCGATGCTGGAAGGGGAGATGGACGAGCACCTGGGGTACGAAAAGCACAGCAACCAGGGCGATCGAAGTGGAAACAGCCGAAACGGGTACGGGAAAAAGACGGTGAAATCGGAATACGGGGAACTGGAGATCAGCGTACCGCGGGATCGGAACGGGAGCTTTGAACCGCAGGTAATCGAGAAGCGGCAAACAAAGACGGAGGATCTGGAGAGCCGCGTGATCGGGATGTACGCGAAGGGGATGAGCAATCGGGACATCGAAGATCATCTGCGGGACATCTATGGAGTGGAGGCATCCGCGAGTCTGATCAGCCGGATCACGGACAAGGTCATGCCACAGGTAGCGGAATGGCAGGCCAGAGGGCTGGACGCGGTGTACCCGATCGTGTTCCTGGATGGGATCGTGTTCAAGGTAAGGAAGGATGGGCGGGTGATCAACAAATGTGTATACTCAGTGCTGGGGATCAACCTGGAGGGGAAGAAAGAGATCCTGGGGATCTGGATGTCGGAAAACGAGAGTGCGAGTTTCTGGACGACGGTATGCAATGAGCTGAAAAACCGCGGGGTAAAGGACATTCTGATTGCCTGCCGGGACAATCTGAGCGGGTTTTCGGAGGCGATCTCGACGGTGTTTCCCCGGACGGAACAGCAGCTGTGCGTGATTCACCAGATCAGAAACTCTACAAAGTTTGTGCCATACAAAGACCTCAAAGCCGTGATGGCGGACTTAAAGAAGGTATATGGCGCGCCGACGCTGGAGGACGCGGAATACCAGCTTGAGCATTTTCGGGAGGTTTGGGGAACGAAATACCCGCAAATCCTCAAGTCCTGGGACGCGAACTGGGCGGAGCTGTCTACGTACTTCAAATACCCCCAGGAGGTCCGCAGGCTGATCTACACGACCAACGCAGTGGAGGGATTCCACCGGATGCTTCGCAAGTTCACCAAGACCAAGTCCGTCTATCCGACCGACGATTCGATCCGCAAATCGATCTATCTGTCGATCCAAGAGATTACCAAAAAATGGACGATGCCGGTGCGCGATTGGGGTGTTATAATGGGACAGCTGATGATGTTCTTCCCCGACCGTCTGGACATCCGCCAGATTGGGTAATGCGGGGCGCTGCCCCGCCGCCCCGGAGTTTTCCGCTTTGGTTTTCCGGGGCGGCAAGAAGGCGACGAGTTCCCCCTCGCCGCCCCGCCAAACCTCGTGCGACGCTCGGGTCGTTCTCCAACGTGGCCCTATCCTGCGCACGAGTAAAAGCGGTTTTAGTATGATCTTGGCCCCATGAGATTATCCATTTACACACTCGCGGGGACACTCCCCTGGCGCCCAGGGAGAACCTGATTTTCCTTGGAACCGTTGGAACCGGCAAGACGCATCTGGCTACTGCCATTGCGTTGAAAGCCTGCCAGGAAGGACGGCGCGCCCGTTTCTTCACCGCCGCCGAGTTGGCCAACACCCTCTTGGAGAAGAGCACGAAAGGAACGCTGAACAGCTTTCTCGGGGCACTCAAAAAGACCGAACTCATTGTGATTGATGAAATCGGCTTTGTCCCTCTGCACAAGGATTCCGCGGAACTTCTGTTTCAGGTGATTTCAGATTGCTACGAGCGTAAGAGCCTGATCATTACATCCAATCTGGAGTTCTCCCAGTGGAATACCGTCTTTGGCGACAACCGACTGACGGCGGCCTTGGTTGACAGACTCATTCACCACAGTCACATTGTGATCTTCTCCGGCGAAAGCTTTCGCCTTACGCAATCGCTGAATCGCCAGAGAGGACGCAACTGATTCGCGACTCCCCGGAATTTTTCGCTCAAGGGGTTGACATGGAGCCTCTGGCGGCGCGGCAGCCAGCCTTGCCGCCATCCCCGCACCCGCCATCCGGATCGGCGGGCACTGGACTGGCGCCCAGTCAGGCTACCACCCCGCCCACTCCATGTAAACCCCCGCGAAAATTTCCTGCGCTCGTCCTTCCCCATTACGACATCCCGCCAGGCACCCACCCATTGAGCACGGCAGGTTTGTCTCTGGAACTTGGGGCTCCAAAATGTGAGCGTTGGGGCTCCGGACACTTGCAAAAGGGCTCGCTCTGTTCGTGCACTTAATTGTGTGCATTGGGGCTCCCGCCGTCTCGCTCACATCCCTCAACGTGGTGCTGATGGTGCTCACCTTTTTGGAGCCCTTTTGTTCACTTTTTTGCTTGACAAACACAGCATATAATGCGATCATCAATGGTTTGTTTTTCTTTTTGATACCGGGTGGAATCATCCTGTTTAATTTGGGCGGGAATGTCGAGCGTATGATTTTGAGCTTTATTTTCTTTGCCGTATTAATTCCTGCCGTAGCCACAATCCTGAACCGAATTATGAAAAGCTCCTCTAACCTGATGATTGCAAAGTCCTCTCTGGATGCCATCGATAAGATTTTTCAGGAGAAGCCTTTGCCGCAGGTTCAGGCTCCCCAAACATCATCAGGCTATGACATCGTCTTGGCGCATGTTTCCTTTGCCTATGAAGAGGATGCGGAAAAAGCGCTGGATGATGTTTCCCTTATCATCAAACAAGGCACAGTAACGGCATTGGTGGGCGAATCCGGCGGCGGGAAAAGTACGATAGCAAATCTCATTGCCCGGTTTTGGGACGTTCAAAACGGTTCCGTCAAAATCGGCGGCGTGGATGTCCGGGATATGGATTATGATGCGTGGATGAAGCAAGTCAGCATCGTATTTCAAGACACGAGCCTTTTCAAGATGTCTATTCTGGATAATGTAGCCTTTTACACACCGGATGCCTCCCGAGAGGCTATCCTCCATGCGCTTCATCTGGCGCAGTGTGATGATATTTTGGAAAAACTCCCACAGGGCGCAGACACTGTCATCGGTACAAAAGGTGTTTATCTTTCCGGTGGCGAAATGCAGCGCATAGCGCTGGCACGAGCAATTTTGAAGGATGCGCCCGTTGTTCTGCTGGATGAAGCAACGGCTTTTGCCGACGCCGAAAATGAGCACTTGATTCAAAAAGCGCTGGATGAGCTCTTGAGAGGAAAGACGGTTTTGATGATTGCACACAGACTGTCCACCATCATCCATGCTGACCAGATTTGCGTTATGGAGCGGGGAAAAATTGCCGAACGCGGGACACATACCGAACTGCTCAAAGCGGGGGGAGCTTATGCCCGTATGTTTGATGAATATCAAAGCAGTATTTCCTGGCGGATTGGAGGTACACAGCATGTTTAAAAATATCTATCGCTTAAGTTCCACGGCAAATCGCTCTATCTTAAAAGCCAGCCTGCTTATGACTCTTTTCAATCTTGCCGCTCTTCTGCCCGTCATTTTATTGGCTTTCGTGACAAATGAAATGCTAAACCGCTATTTCGGCAATGCACAGGGTCCAATTCCGCTTTGGGGGTACTGGGGTGCAGCATTTGTTTTGCTGGCGGTTATCTTTGTGACCTACAAAGTCACCTATAGGAAAAAATACTCTGCCTCCGGCAAAGAGGACATGCGTCTTCGCATGGAGCTGGCAGATAAAATACGCCGGCTGCCTCTCTCTTATCTTGGCAAGCGTGATTTAAGCGATTTGACCTCCGTGATTATGGATGACGTTGCGGTAACGGCAAACACGTTGGCTACGGTTATGACCGAACTGATCAGCGGCCTGCTTTCGGGGCTTATCGCCATTGCTTTCCTTTTTATCTATGACTGGCGGCTTACGCTGAGTTTAGCTGCCTGCCTGCCGCTGGTTGCGTTGGCAATGTCCCTTTCCAAGCTGATTTCTGAGGGCGCAAACAAGCGTAATAAGAAGAAAAAGCTGGCAATCAGTGACGGCTTGCAGGAATACCTTGAGAACATCAAGGTACTTCGTACTTCGCAGAAAATGAGCGGCTATCAAAAAGGGTTGGCGCACAAAATCAAGCGAATCATCCCCGGGCTTGTTCTTCATGAACTTTTAGCGGGTTTATCCATTTCCGTTTCCTATAATGTGATGCGTATTGGGTTAGGGCTTGTCATCATTACCGGTTCTTCCCTGCTTATATCGGGAGAGATTACACTATTCACATTCCTTCTCTTCCTGTTTGTTGCGGCGAGGATTTATGAACCGCTGACAAGGGCGTGTGAAATGCTGGGGGAACTGGTGTTTTCGTTGGTCAGTGCCAAGCGGATTCGCGATCTGCTGGATTATCCGGAACAGACTGGCAAGGGGGAGGGCGCGCTATCCGGGTATGATATTGCCTTTGACCATGTTACCTTTGGCTACAATCATGAGGATGTGATCCACGATGTGTCCTTCACTGCAAAGCAGGGAGAAATTACGGCGCTCGTGGGGCCATCCGGCTGCGGAAAAAGCACCTTGTGTAAACTCGCCGCACGCTTTTGGGATGTACAGCGCGGCAGCGTATCAATCGGCGGCATTAATGTCAATGATATCTCGCCGGAGGCTTTGCTGAAAAACTACTCTATGGTATTTCAGGACGTGGTTTTATTCAATGATACCGTTTTCAATAATATACGAATCGGCAAGGAGGACGCGACAGAGGATGAGGTTTTTGCCGCCGCCAAACTGGCCCGCTGCGACGAATTTATTGCGCGGCTGCCGCAAGGGTACGATACCGTCATCGGTGAGAACGGTAAAACGTTATCAGGCGGCGAACGCCAACGCTTATCCATTGCCCGCGCTTTTTTGAAGGATGCGCCGATTATCCTACTGGACGAAAGTACAGCATCTATTGATCCTGAGAATGAAACAAAAATCCAGGAAGCCATCGGGACGCTGATTCAAAATAAAACAGTACTGATCATCGCCCATAAGCTGCGGTCTATTGTGGACTGCAATAAAATTGTCGTGCTCAAAGAAGGCCATTTGGCAGAGGAAGGTACACACGGTCAGCTTATGGAGCAAAGAAGCCTATACCACCGGCTGTATACACTACAAAATGAAAGCATGACATGGGCTGTTAAAACAGTATGAGCGATTTCAGGTGTGCGCAGCCACTTTTCTTCGCGTCAAAAAACCCCGCAGGATTTTTGATGCCCAGAGACTCGCCAAACGCGGCGGGTCTTTTCCATATGATCTTGAACGGCCTCCATCGACAGATCTCAGGTAAGCGTCAAATAACAGGGCGTCTAGCGGCATAGATCTTGGGCATCGGGGCTCCAAGGCATAAGACTGGATAAGAAGGCATCAGAATAGTGCCTGTCCGCGGAGGGCATGCGCTGAAGCAGGAATTTGAAGTACTGAAACGGCTTGAGTCCGTTTGCCTTCGCGGTCTCGACAATGCTATACACCGAGGCGCTCGCCTGTGCGCCGTTGGTCGTGTTACAGAACAGCCAATTCTTCCGGCCCACGACAAAGGGACGAATCGCGTTCTCCGCGTCGTTGTTGGTGATTGGAATTCTGCCGTCGAGAAGGAAGGGAGTGTCCCCGCGAGTGTGTAAATGGATAATCTCATGGGGCCAAGATCATACTAAAACCGCTTTTACTCGTGCGCAGGATAGGGCCACGTTGGAGAACGACCCGAGCGTCGCACGAGGTTTGGCGGGGCGGCGAGGGGGAACTCGTCGCCTTCTTGCCGCCCCGGAAAACCAAAGCGGAAAACTCCGGGGCGGCGGGGCAGCGCCCCGCATTACCCAATCTGGCGGATGTCCAGACGGTCGGGGAAGAACATCATCAGCTGTCCCATTATAACACCCCAATCGCGCACCGGCATCGTCCATTTTTTGGTAATCTCTTGGATCGACAGATAGATCGATTTGCGGATCGAATCGTCGGTCGGATAGACGGACTTGGTCTTGGTGAACTTGCGAAGCATCCGGTGGAATCCCTCCACTGCGTTGGTCGTGTAGATCAGCCTGCGGACCTCCTGGGGGTATTTGAAGTACGTAGACAGCTCCGCCCAGTTCGCGTCCCAGGACTTGAGGATTTGCGGGTATTTCGTTCCCCAAACCTCCCGAAAATGCTCAAGCTGGTATTCCGCGTCCTCCAGCGTCGGCGCGCCATATACCTTCTTTAAGTCCGCCATCACGGCTTTGAGGTCTTTGTATGGCACAAACTTTGTAGAGTTTCTGATCTGGTGAATCACGCACAGCTGCTGTTCCGTCCGGGGAAACACCGTCGAGATCGCCTCCGAAAACCCGCTCAGATTGTCCCGGCAGGCAATCAGAATGTCCTTTACCCCGCGGTTTTTCAGCTCATTGCATACCGTCGTCCAGAAACTCGCACTCTCGTTTTCCGACATCCAGATCCCCAGGATCTCTTTCTTCCCCTCCAGGTTGATCCCCAGCACTGAGTATACACATTTGTTGATCACCCGCCCATCCTTCCTTACCTTGAACACGATCCCATCCAGGAACACGATCGGGTACACCGCGTCCAGCCCTCTGGCCTGCCATTCCGCTACCTGTGGCATGACCTTGTCCGTGATCCGGCTGATCAGACTCGCGGATGCCTCCACTCCATAGATGTCCCGCAGATGATCTTCGATGTCCCGATTGCTCATCCCCTTCGCGTACATCCCGATCACGCGGCTCTCCAGATCCTCCGTCTTTGTTTGCCGCTTCTCGATTACCTGCGGTTCAAAGCTCCCGTTCCGATCCCGCGGTACGCTGATCTCCAGTTCCCCGTATTCCGATTTCACCGTCTTTTTCCCGTACCCGTTTCGGCTGTTTCCACTTCGATCGCCCTGGTTGCTGTGCTTTTCGTACCCCAGGTGCTCGTCCATCTCCCCTTCCAGCATCGCCTGGATCGTTCCCTGAAACAGCGACTTCAGCAGTGCCTGCACATCCCTCATGTCTTTGCACTCTTCCGCCAGTAATCCCACCAGTTCCTTCTCTCGCTCGCTCATGTCAACATCTCCTTCTTTATTTGGAGATTATTGCCATTTACACGGTTCGCTATACAGCCTCAGAAGGAAGGCGCACAGCGCCCGCTTCTGATTTGTCGCGTATCCACTCGGCTTGGCGCATGGATCGCTTTTCAGGCGATTTTCGCTCGTGCACCAGCTCCAGAATTCATCCAGGATCGGGCTGCTCCGTTTCCGGCGCTCGTTGAGCCGCTCGTCGGGGGACAGATCGCGGAATTCGCGCTCCAGCATGAACAGCGCCTCCACAAGGTCAAAGCCCTTTCTAAGCCCGGTTCCCTCGTCCGGGATTTTGCCGTTCGCCGCTTTGAGAAATTCTCTCCTCAGATGTGCCCAGCAGCCGCAGTTGGTGACCGTCTTGAGCACCGGATAACTCGCCATGCCGTCCGTGACCAGATACCCCGTGAAACCGTCCAGGAAGCGCTTCGGGTGGCGGGCCTCCCGGCTGGGCTGGTAGTCATAGATCACAATCGGATGCGCTTCGTACGCGCCCGTCCGGTAGACCCACATCTGCGAGTTGACCCGGTTCTTCTCGTCCAGCACGTTGACCGGCGTTTCGTCGCTGTGAAGGACCTCCGACGCGAGCAGAATCTTCCGCAGATGCGCAACCAGATACTGAAAATAGTCGCGGTGGCAAAGGATCACCCAGTTCGCCAGTGTCGCCCGGTTGACCGTAAGCCCCGCCATCTCCCAGTCCTTCACCTGCCGGTACAGGGGAATGGCCTGCACGTACTTGGCGTACAGCACATAGGCGACGGCGGCTGCGCTCGCCAGGGAGTGGGCGAAGACCG
Source organism: Christensenellales bacterium (assembly GCA_040768845.1). Lineage (GTDB taxonomy): Bacteria > Bacillota > Clostridia > Christensenellales > Aristaeellaceae > JAEZHK01. Next base: position 139,545 of record JAXGME010000003.1, read on the forward strand.
GATACCGCTTCTCCGGCGGAAGCGGCGCTTTGACAAACACCGTGCGCGGGCCGTTTTTGCAGTCCCCGCACGCCTCGGTGGGCTTCTGACAATCCGCGCATCCCTCGCCTCCGCCCAGGCAGCTGCGGCAGGTGTAGGTGGCGCAGTAGTACGCGTGAACCTCGACGTGCGCGGGAATATAATCGCACTCTTCCCGGATCAGTTCCCTGCCGACCTTCTCCATCTCATGCCCACAATGGGGACATCCCATGTCTTCCGGCGCAAGGTCATATTCATGCACTTGGCGGGGAAGACCGGCCAGAATCTCCTCCCGGGAGCGGCGCTTTGCGCGCGCGTGCGCCCGGACGGTGGTGTTCGTCTGGCGCGGCAGATCCTCCGTTTTGCCGTCCGCCGTCGCCTCGGCCTCGTCAAAGATGGATAACTGGTCGCAATCCGCCGGAATGGAAAGATGCTGCTTCTCGCTCTTCTTCCCAAAGTACAGCTTGCGCAGGTAATTGAGCTGGCTGGTCAGTTCCGCGATCTGCCGCTCCTGGAACCGGATGTATTCCTTCGCTTCCGGCGACAAAGCACCGTCATTTGGTCTCTCCATACGGGGTGCATCCCTTCGTTTCTTGCTGCTCTCATGGTACAATAAAGCGGAGCCGGTGTCAAACCGGCTCGCGCTGGAAGGGCATGCCAAAAGAAAAACAATTCTTACATTTCTGTGTCATCCCCACTCTTTTGGCGCATGCACGCGGCGTCTGTTGACTTGCAGACCTTCGAGCAGCCGATGATATTCCTGAAAAGTGATCTTCCGTACCTCCGCTTCGGTCCTCGGCCATTGGTAGCTGCTTTCTTCCAGGATCTTGTACAGAAGCAGGAAACCGTCCTCCTCCCACAGAAGCGCCTTCATCCGATCCGCCCGCTTCCCGCAGAAGAGAAACAGGCTTCGCTCAAACGGGTTCAGCTTGAATTGGTACTTGACGATGGCCGCAAGCCCCGTGATGGACTTCCTCATGTCCGTATAGCCCAAGACCATGTAGATGTTGTCCACCTCGATCCTCTCAGCGAGCATGGGCGGCCGCCTCCAGCAGTTTCCCGAGAAACGCCGGGCTTACGTCCTCCGATACGGTGATCTCCACTCCGTTGAGCCTGAACGCGCATTCCCGCCGCTCCTCTGTCTTCGCGCAGTCGAGTCTTACGATACATGGAACCTGGGCTTGGGATGTCTGCGCTTGGGATCCATCTCCTGTACTGCCGGGCAAGGCCTCCGGTTCAGAGCTTCTGCGTTCGGCGATTCTGACCGCCTCGGCCATGAGCAGTCGTTCCCACCGGTAATACGTCTTTGGATTGATCCCGTTTTGTTCGCACCATCCCTGTACCGGCTGCCCGCTGTTCCGACATTCAACGATTCGCCCCTTCCACTCTGAAAGACGCGCCATGTGCTTCATGGCCCGGACTCCGTCCATATTGACACCTCCATACTGGATGAGATTGCGGGGTTGTCTCAACGAATCTCAGCGATTCGCTTGGATTCTCCGTGAATCTTATGGATTCTCAATCCCCACACGCTCTTATCTTCTCATCTGATTGGAGCAGGTGTCTCCCATGCTGTTATTTGACGCTTACGATCTCAGTCGGGCGGCAGTTGCTTTTGCGTCTCTTAATCGGATTTGCCGTCGTCGTCCAGCCGTAGCATCCTGTATCCGACGCCGATATGCGTCTGAATGTACTTAGGCTTCGAATTTGCCTTTTCGATCTTCTTCCGGAGGGTCGCCATGAACACGCGCAGCGCGGGCACGTCGCTGGAGAAGCTTCCCCAGATTTCGTGCAGGATGAAGTTGTGGGTCAGCACTTTCCCCACGTTCTTGGCAACGCGGAGAAATTTTGTACACAGTATAATACACGCGAAGCGCGAATACAATAACAACGGGAAAATTTCGGAGCGTGCCGAAGCACGGGGGAGAGAGCCCCCGGGCCGGGCGCGGAAAAACCGCGGCCGGCCCGGGGTTGGCCGCGGCAGGGCTAGACACTCCAGCCCAGGCTTTCCTGCTGAATGCGCCAAAGCTTTGCATACAGCCCGTTCTGGGCGATGAGTTCCTCGTGGGTGCCCTGCTCGCGCAGTCTGCCCTCGTCCAGCACGACGATGCGGTCCGCCGCGGCGATGGTCTTCAGCCGGTGGGCGATCACGATCACCGTCCGCCCCCGGACCAGTTCGGAAATGGCCTCCTGGATCAGCACTTCGTTTTCCGGGTCTATGGAGGCGGTCGCCTCGTCCAGCAGCACGATGGGCGCGTCCTTGAGGATGGCCCGGGCGATGGAGATCCGCTGGCGCTCTCCGCCGGAGAGGGTGCAGCCGTTTTCCCCGATGAGGGTTTCATATCCGTCCTGCATTTTTTCAATGAATTCGTCGCAGCGGGCGATTCGGGCGGCGGCGCGCACCGCCTCGTCCGTCGCGCCCTGCCTGCCGATGCGGATGTTGTTCATCACGGTGTCGTTGAACAGCACCACATCCTGGAACACAAAGCTCATGGACTTCATCAGCGCTTCCGGATCGACGTTGCGGATGTTCTGGCCGCCGATCAGGATCTCGCCCCTGTCCACGTCCCAGAACCGGGCCACGAGCCGGGAGACCGTGCTCTTGCCGGAGCCGGAGGGCCCGACCAGCGCCGTCACCGCGTTTTGCGGCAGCGTGACGCCGAGATCCCGGATGACGTCCTCCCGGTTGTAGGCGAAGGTAACGCCCCTCAGTTCGATGTTCAGGTGGGGGAAGCAGACGTTGGTCGCCCCCTCCATGGCGGGTTCATCCCGGAGTTTCTGCATGCGGCTGGCCGACGTGAACAGGTACATGACCTCGGCCAGCATGGTCAGGATCGCCAGCATGGGCGCATAGATGCGGGCGCTGATCATGGTGAAGGTGAGAAATTTGACGGCGTCCAGGCTGCCCGCGGTCAATAGGTTTACGCCCACCAGAATCACGACGCCGATGCCCACCTGCAGGATGACCGAGGACAGCGTGACAAAGGTCCCGGCGATCGCCTCGAAGGTTATGGCCTCCCGCATCATCTGCTTGAGTGCCGCCTTGAGCGCTGCGGATTTCTCCCCCGAAAGCCCGAAGGCCTTGACCACCTTGATGCCGTCCAGGTATTCCTGAATCTGGCGGGAGACGTTCAGCTTCGCCTTTACGTGACGCTCGCCAAACTTCCTCTGGATGTGTCTGGACAGCCAGATCACGCCCATTGAGATCGGCAGCACGAACAAAAGCGCCAGCGTCATGCGCCAGTCGTAAAAGGCCAGCATGACGGAGACGAGCGCGATGGAAATGGCGTTGGCAGCGATCTGCGGGATGGCATGGCTCATCATCTGCTCGACGGTGGCGCAGTCGCCCATGATGTTGGTGGTGAGCTCCGAAAGGTCCTTGCGGTTGAAAAAGGAGAGCGGCAGCTTTCGCATGTGCTCGGCCACTTCAATGCGGATCGCGGTGCTCTCCGAGTAGGCGGTGGTATAGGTCTTGTCGTACTCCACGCCGTAGACGAAGTAGTAAAGTGCCGCTGCCGCCACGCCGAACCCCAGCAGCATCCACAGCCGCCCGGCGTCCAGCGGCGCGCCGGAGACCAGCGGCTGAACGATGGCGGTGATCGCCTGCATGATGACCATGAAGGGCAGAAACAGCACGATGTTGGCCAGCGTGCAGACGAGAATCGCCCGCTTCAGATCCCTTTCGCCCTTGTCGGACAGGTGAAGCAGCCGCTTAAGCATGGGCCTTTACCTCCTTTTCGGTGATCGTCCAGCGCATTGCCGTGGTGTACTGCGCCCACATGTGGGCGTAGCGCCCGCCGGCACCCACAAGGTCGTCATGCCGGCCCTCCTCGACCAGGCGCCCCCCGTCGATCACCAGAATCTTGTCCGCGCCCCGCACGGTGGACAGCCGGTGGGCGATGATGATGACTGTCTTGTCCTTCATCAGATGCTCGAAGGCGCGCTGGATCTTCTGCTCGTTTTCCGGGTCGGCAAAGGCCGTAGCCTCGTCCAGCACGATGATCGGCGCGTCCTTTAAAATGGCGCGCGCGATGACGATGCGCTGGCGCTCGCCGCCGGACAGGTGCACGTTGTTGGTCCCGATGACGGTGTCATAGCCGTTGGGCAGCCGCTCGATGAATTCGTGGCACTGGGCGGCCTTGGCGGCGGCGATCACGGCTTCGCGGTCGGCCAGCTTATTGCCCACGCGGATGTTGTCCAGAATGCTCTGCTGAAAGAGGAACACATCTTGGAACACGAAGCTGACGATGCTCATCAGGTACTCGCCGGACATCTCGCGGATGTCCACGCCGCCGATCCGGATGCCGCCGGCGTTTACATCGTAAAAGCGGGGGATCAGGTGGGCGATGGTGCTCTTGCCGGAACCGGAGGGCCCCACCAGCGCGGTGATCTGGCCCTGGCGCGCGGTAAAGCTGACGTCCGTCAGCGCCTCCGATACCCCGTAGGAAAAGCGGACGCCTTCGAAGCGGATGTCAAACCCCTCGGCGGGGCGGGGGTTTGCGGCCTCGGGCAGCGGCTTTTCGCGCAGCACCCTGTCCATGCGCTCGATGCCGTCGGCGATCTGCCGCCCCTTCTGGGATACGTACATCAGCTTGAGGAAGGGCGACGTGACCGCCACGGAGAAGATCAGGTAGAACAGCGCCGACATTGCAAAGCGGGGATAGTCCTCCACGCCCCCGGCAATCCAGATGATGACCGGGAGCAGAAACAGGTAGATGTTGTAGAGGATCACGAGAAACAGCACAAAGCCGTTTTTGAACGCCTTGGTGTACGCCAGCGCGAAGTCGCCGTAGGTCTTGATCGAGTCATAGAATTTCCGGAAGGAATAGATGGTCTGGCCGAAGGCCTTGACCACCGAAATGCCGCGCACGTACTCCACGGAGGCATTGTTCATGTCCTCCAGAGAGTCCTGATAAATCTTGATGAACTTCGCGGCGTTCTTGCCCATGTAGACGCTCTGGAGCGCGTACATCAGGAAGATCGGCACCAGCGTCGCCAGGCCCAGCCGCCAGTCGAACACGAAGAGGATCGCCAGCACCACCACAGGCGTGGCGAAGGAGCCCACGATGTCCGGAAGCTGATGGGCGATGAAGCCTTCGATCTTTTCGATGTTCTCGTCCACCACCTTGCGGATCTTGCCGGTGGAGTTCTCCGTGTGGAACCCCAGCGACAGGCTCGCCAGATGGTCGGCAAACCGCAGCTTGAGCAGGTACAGCGTCTTGAACGCCGCCAGGTGCGAGCACATCAGCGCCACGAAGTTCAGGAGGATCGCGCCGATGGCCGTTCCGCCCGCCAGCCAGCCCAGGCGGATCATGTGGCCGCTGTCAAGGCCGCCCAGATCGCCCATGTGCAGCACCAGTTCCCGGATGATGTAGTAGATCGCGATGAACGGGGCAAAGGACACCGCCACGCTGATCGCGGAGAGCGCGCAGGCCGCCAGGGCGAGCCCTTTTTTGGTGAACGCCAGTTGCCACATGCGCCGCATGCCGCCCCCGCCTTTCGCCACCTGTTCCCGCGCGTGTTCCGTGTTGGACTGAACCATAAAAACCCCCTCCTTCTTGCTCCCCCGTGGTTAGACATAACTAACTACCCGCCATAAAAAATGCGCCGCTGCCGGGCGCCCGGGCCGAGGCGGTCATGACGCCGGGCCAAGCAGCTGGCGGAACACGCCCATCCACCCGCTGGTGTAGAATGCGCTCAAAAACTCCAGGTTTGCCATCGCCTCCTCATACCCCATGCCGTGGCGGACGGGTTCCAGCAGCGCGTTGACGTAGCTCTCGGATACGAGATGGATGGCCGCGCGGTTCAGCCCTTTGGGAAGGGGCCCGCGCGCCCCGGTCCGCTCCAGGTATGCGATCGTGAGATCGACCTCCCGGTCGACGATCGAGTGCACGAAACCGGCCCGCGACGAACCCGCCGCCCCCCTGACCAGGAGCCTGAAGACGTCTGAATTGGCGTAAATGAAATCGTAGACGCGGCGAAGTTCGGCGGTGGTGCTCCTCGTCGTAAACGGCCAGGCGTCGGCATCCGCGTCAAAATAGGACGCGCTCAACGCCGTCATGAGCGCCTCCGTCTGCCGGCAGACGGGATCGACGATCGCCTCAAACAACGCATTTTTGTCTTTGAAGTAGGTGTAGATCGCGCCCGTGGTCACGCCGGCCGCCGCGGCAATGCCGCGAAGAGAGGCTTTCTGATAGCCCTTTGACAAAAACTCCCGCCTGCCGAACCGCAGGATCTTTTCCCGGGTGCCCGCACCGTCCGCCAAAGCCCCGTCCTCTCCGTCCCCGTGGGATAACACCGTTATGTAACGACGTAATTGTAGCCTGCGCCGCCGGTGCTGTCAAGGGCCGCCAAGGAGTTAACAAAAAATTCCCCCGGGCGGGCCTTTGTAATCTCGTCACATACGGCGCATTGCCCGCCGGGTATAATACGATCAAAAGCACCAAGCAAATATGGGAGGAAACGATATATGTTTTTCGGAAGACAAAGCGGCTGCACAAACCTTTCCATGGACAAGGCCCGGGTGGAGCTTGAAAAGGACAAATCCATTCACCTCATCGACGTGCGCACCCCGGGGGAGTACCGCGAGGGGCACATCCCCGGGAGCCGGAACATCCCGCTGGACCGCATCGGCGACATTGCGTCGGCCGTTCCGGACCGCGACGCAAAGCTGTTTGTGTACTGCCTGAGCGGCGCCCGCAGCGCCAGCGCCTGCGCGAGTCTCGCGCGGATGGGCTACGCCAACGTGGTCAACATCGGCGGAATCGTCCGCTGGAGCGGAAAAATTGAAGCGGAGCAGGCCGTCCCGGTCTGATCCCGCCCAAAGCGGCGCCGCCCCCCGGCCGGGGGGCGGCGCTTTTGTGCGGATCGGCGGAGGCGCGGATTTTTGCGCGCGGGCACGCGGGAGCATGCGGCCGCCTGTTGACCGGATGGTAAAAATGCTGTAAAATAATGGCGGAGACCACAAAAGGCTCATGGCAAGAGGAGGCGTACCCGACCGAATAAAAGATGGAGGGATCGGCATGAACCTGACACAGGAATACCTGCGGGCCTTGATCGAGGACGGCGCTTTTGAGTTGTACGGTCAACCCAAATGGACGTTTGGCAAGAATACCTGCAATACCTATGAGGTCTTCGCCGAGGTTCTCCACCTGCCCGGGGGGGAGACGGTGCCCGGCTACGGCTATGTGCGCAGGGCCGCCTCCGAACGGCACACCGGCATTGTCTTTGCCGACTGGTTCATGAAGAGCGCGCTGAGCATGATCCGGCGGCTGATCGACCAGATCGGGTGCGACCTGGTGGTGGCGATCAACGTGTGGCCGCACTCGGTGAACGGGGCGGATTTTGTCGAAAAGACGAAGGCGGAGCTCGATCACAACCGCCTGGAGCCGCGCAACCTGGAACTGGAGATCACGGACGTGGACAAGCTCACCGCGCGGGGCATTGAAAACCTCAAGACGCTGAAAGAGATGGGCGCGAAGCTGCTGTTTGACCGCTTCGGCATCGGCACCAACAACCTGTTCCTGCTCTCGCGCCTGCCCTTTGACGGGATCAAGCTGGCGCGGTGCTTTTCCGGCGGCGTGCCGGGGGACGAAACGCTGGTCAGGATCCTGGTGTCCATCGCGCACCTGGCGGACACGCTGGGCATGACGGTCTGTGCCAAGGGCATCGAAAACGGCGACCAGTTTGAGTTCTTCGGGGATCTCGGCTTCTGGAAGGGCCAGGGCTACATGATCGGGCCGCCGATGGCGGAGCGCAAGCTGCACGATTTCATCCTGCAACACGCGAAGAAGGACAGCGCCTGACGGCGCCGGAAGCCGCCGGGGCGCGGGGAAGGAGGGCCGTGGACAGGTTGCCCACCAGGGAGGAGGCCCGGGCCTTCTCGAGGAAGGCCATGTCCTGAACCCCGGCCCCTGGCGGGCCCACAGCAGCCTCGCGGCCCAGTGCTGCGGGGGTGGTCGGCTCCGCGCCCGTCAGACGATGAGGAAATGCTGCACCGCGAGGGATGTGAGCGCCAGCGCCACCCAGCAGGCGAGCCCCATCAGGATGGGGCGGACGCCGTTTTTGATCAGCTTCACCAGGTTGGTGTTGAGGCCGATGGCGGCCATCGCCATCACGATCATGAACTTGCCGGCCTGCACCAGGCCCTTTGCCAATGCCTCCGGGAGCGGAAGGAACGTGCGCGCCACCGACGCCGCAAGAAAGCCCAGCACAAACCACGGGAAGATCGCGCTGAAGCGGTACCCCGCGCCGCCGGCGGCGGACTTTTGCCGGGATGTGTACAGCGCCAGCGCCAGCGTCACCGGCACGATCAAAAGCGTGCGCGTCAGTTTCACGATGACCGCCAGGTTGCCCGCGGCGCTGGAGTAGGCGTAGCCCGCCGCCACCACCGACGAGGTGTCGTTGACCGCCGTGCCCGCCCACAGGCCAAAGTGCTGGTCGCTCATGTGCATCAGGTGGCCCAGCGCCGGAAACAGAAACGCCGCGATCACGTTGAACAGAAAAATCGTGGAGATCGAGCGGGCCACGTCCTCGTCCTGCGCTTCGATCACCGGCGCGGTGGCCGCGATGGCCGACCCGCCGCAGATCGCCGTGCCCACGCCGATCAGGATGCCGGTGTTTTTGTCCACCTTCAGGAGCCGCGCCATCAGCCAGGCGGTCAGAAACGCCGCCGTCAGCGTAAAGGCCATCAGAACCAGCGTCTGCTTTCCCACCTCGAACACGTTGAAAAGGTTCATGTCAAAGCCCAGCAGGATGATGGCGTACGGCAGCAGCTTTTTTGAGGTGTAGCCGATGCCGGGGTTGAGCGCCTCCGGCCGCCGCCACGCCGCCAGCACTATGCCGATGAGGATGCCCATCACCGGGCTGCCAACCACCGGAAGCAGCGTCCCGATCCACCAGGCGGGCACCGCCAGCGCCGCCGCCAGCAAAATGCCCGGCAGGCGTTTTTTCAAGATTTCCATCCCAATCCCCCCTCGCGGGGCAGTATACCGCTTGACGATTCATAAGTAAAGCGCTATTATCTGATTGGTATGATAAGTGAAATCTAATGGAATGGGGCGGCGGCGTGACCTTAAGGCACTATCAGATTTTTGTGACCGTCTGTGACACCATGAACATGACCCGGGCGGCCGGCGCGCTGTACGTGTCGCAGTCCGCGGTCAGCCAGGCGGTGGCGGAGCTGGAGGCCCATTACGGCGTGCGCCTGTTTGAGCGCCTGTCCCGACGGCTGTACCTGACCGGCGCGGGGGAGAAGCTTCTGGGCTACGCCCGCCACATCATCCGCATGAACGTCGAGGCGGAGCGGGCGATGCGCTCCTGGAACGGCAGCGGCGTGCTGCGCGTCGGCGCCAGCGTGACCATCGGCGCCTGCGTGCTGCCGGCGCTGGCGGCCCGCTTCCAGGGACTGCATCCCGGCGCGTCGCTGGAAGTGACGGAGGACAACACCGCCCGCATCGAGCGGCTGCTGATGGACGACAGGCTGGACCTGGGCCTGGTGGAGGGCGCGGTGACGCTGCCGGACATCCTCCGGACGCCCTTTGCCGAGGATGACCTCGCACTCGTCTGCGGTCGCGGCCATCCGTTTTTTGAGCGGTCCTGCGTCGCGCCGGAGGAGCTGACGCGGGAGCGCTTTATCCTGCGGGAGGTGGGCAGCGGCACCCGCAGCACCTTTGAAACCGTGATGGCGGAAAAGGGGCTTCCCTGGCAGGCGCTCTGGGTCTGCAACAACGCCGACACCATCAAGGCCGCGGTGGCCCGGGGGCTGGGCGTGTCGGTGATTTCGCGGCGCGCGGTGGAGCGGGAAGTCGCCCAGGGGCTGATCCGGACGGTGGCGGTGGACGGCCTCCGGTTTACGCGCCAGTTTCAGATCATCCACCACAAGGACAAGTATTTCACCGGGGCGATGCGCGCCTTTGCCGACCTGTGCCTGGCCGAGGGCGGGGAGGGGACGCGCGAAGAGCCTTCGGCGCCCGGAAAGTGAAGGAGGCCGCCATGAACGGAAAGATGCCGGAAACCATTGATCAGTACATTGCCCAGCAGCCGCCGGAGATGGCCGAGCGGCTCGGCGCCGTCCGGGCGGCCATCCGCGCCGCGGCGCCGGAGGCGACGGAGAGGATATCCTGGCGCATGCCGACCTTCTGGCAGAAAGTCAACATCGCCCACTTCGCGCTGTTCAAGCGCCACATCGGGTTCTATCCGGGGTCGGAGGCCATCGAGGCCTTTGCGGAGCGCCTTGCGCCCTACAAAAGCTCAAAGGGCGCGGTGCAGCTTCCGCTGGACCGGCCGCTGCCGCTGGAACTGATCCGGGATATGGTGCGCTTCAACGTGGCTCGCCTTCAAAAATGACCGGCGCCGGCGCGGCTTTTGCGGCCAATCCGCAGGATCGGGCGGAAAACTTGCCCGCGCGTGATAGCGCCGCGCGAAAATGGGTATGTTTACTACGATAGAGTGCCCCGCAGGGGCCGCCAAATGTGCAGACTGGGAGGGATAATCATGTCAAAGATCATCGATGTCAAGGCGAGGGAGATCCTCGATTCCCGGGGAAACCCGACGATAGAGGTGGACATTCGCACCGAGGACGGCGCGATGGGCAGGGCGGCGGTGCCCTCCGGCGCCTCCACCGGCACGTTGGAGGCGCTGGAGAAGCGCGACGGCGACAAGGCGCGCTTCCACGGCAAGGGCGTGAAAAACGTGGTGCTGGAGGCCTTCCGGGAGATTGCGCCCGCGCTCACCGGCATGGAGGTCACCGATCAGCGGGCCATTGACTTGGCGCTCATCGCGCTGGACGGCACGAAGAACAAGTCCCGCCTGGGCGCCAACGCCATTCTGGGCGCGTCGCTGGCCGCCGCCCACGCCGCGGCGGACGAGCTGTACGTGCCGCTGTACCGCTACATCGGTGGCGCGGATGCCCACATTCTGCCGGCCCCGATGATGAACATCCTGAACGGCGGCAAGCACGCCGACAACAACGTGGACGTGCAGGAGTTCATGATCATGCCGCTGGGCGCGGACAGCTTCGAACAGGCGCTGCGCATCTGCGCCGAGGTCTACCAGACCCTGAAGGGCGTGGTGCGCGGCCGCGGAATGTCCACAGGCGTCGGCGACGAGGGCGGCTTCGCGCCCGATCTCAAAAACAACGAGGAGGCCTTGAAGCTGATCGTCGAGGCGATCGAAAAGGCCGGCTACAAGCCGGGTGCGGATGTCTTCATCGCGCTGGACCCCGCCGCCTCCGAGTTCTACGAGGACGGCTTCTACCAGTTTGACGGCGTGAAGAAGACCTCCGCCGAGATGGTCGCGCTGTACGAGGACTGGGCAAACCGATACCCCATCGTGTCCATTGAGGACGGCCTGTCCGAGCTGGACTGGGACGGTTGGGCGGAGCTGACGCGCCGCCTGGGCAAGAAGATCCAGCTGGTGGGGGACGATCTCTTCGTCACCAACGTGGAGATTCTCAAAAAGGGCATCGCCAAGGGCGTCGCCAACGCCATCCTGATCAAGCTCAACCAGATCGGCACCCTCACCGAAACGCTGGAAACCATCCGCGTCGCGCAGCGCGCCGGGTACGCCGCGGTGGTCTCCCACCGCTCCGGCGAGACGGAGGATACCACGCTGGCGGACCTCTCCGTGGCGGTCAACGCCGGGCAGATCAAGAGCGGCGCGCCCTGCCGCACCGAGCGGGTGGCCAAGTACAACCAGCTGCTGCGCATCGAGGAAGCGCTGGGCGGAAACGCCGCGTTTCTGGGCCGGACGGCGCTGAGCGGCGGAAAATAGCGGCCCGGCGCCCGGTGTTTGCCGCGGGGGCGGGGCGTCCCGCCTCCGCGCCGTTGGCCGTCTTTTGCGTCGAAAGGCCGCCTTTTGCCGCGAAAGATTGCGCGCTAAGGGCGCCCGCGCTTGATTTTAACAATCCGGACTGTTATAATTTTCTTTGGACTGAGATTAAAGGGAGTGTTGTTCATGGCGCTTGTAACCTCTACCGAAATGTTTAAGAAAGCCTATGCCGGCGGCTATGCCATTGGCGCTTTCAATGTCAACAACATGGAAATTATCCAGGGCATCACCGAGGCCGCGATCGAGGAAAAGGCCCCGCTGATCCTGCAGGTTTCGTCGGGCGCGCGCAAGTATGCCAAGCACGTCTACCTGATGAAGCTGATCGAGGCCGCGCTGATCGACGCCGAGCAGACCGCCGGCTTTGATCTGCCCATCTGCGTGCATCTGGACCATGGCGACACCTTTGAGCTGTGCAAATCCTGCATCGACGGCGGCTTTACCTCCGTCATGATCGACGGCTCCCATCACCCCTTTGAGGAAAACATCAAGCTGACCCGCCAGGTCGTCGAATATGCCCACGATCACGGCGTGGTGGTCGAGGGCGAGCTGGGCCGCCTGGCCGGCATCGAGGACAAGGTCAACGTTTCCGCCGAGGACGCCTCCTACACCCGCCCGGACGAGGTGGAAGAATTCGTTTCCAAGACCGGCGTGGACTCCCTCGCCATCGCCATCGGCACCAGCCACGGCGCCTACAAGTTCAAGCCCGGTCAGAAGCCGCAGCTGCGCTTTGACATTCTGGATGAAATCGTCAAGCGCCTGCCGGGCTTCCCCATCGTGCTGCACGGCGCCTCCAGCGTCATGCCCGAATACGTCAAGATGATCAACGACAACGGCGGCAAGATGCCCGACGCCATCGGCATTCCCGAGGACATGCTGCGCCAGGCCGCCCGCTCCGCCGTCTGCAAGATCAACATTGACTCCGACCTGCGCCTGGCGATGACCGGCACCATCCGCAAGTATTTCGCGGATCACCCGGATCACTTTGACCCGCGTCAGTACCTGAAGCCCGCCCGCGAGAACATCAAGAACATGGTCAAGCACAAGCTGGTGGATGTGCTGGGCTGCAACGGGAAGGCCTGATTCGCGCCGCCCCGAAGCGCTGAGCGCGTTTGATGCTTTGAGCCCGGCTCCTCTGGAGCCGGGCTCAAAATTTTGCTTCGGATTCAAAGGCGCGCCCGTCCGGCAGCCGCAGCCGCACGCACCAAAGCTGCGGCCAGGCGGCGCCAAGGCGCTTGTTCAGCGCGCGGTCGCCATACTTGTCGTCGCCCAGAACCGGGCAGCCGATCAGGGCCATCTGCGCGCGAATCTGATGGGTGCGGCCGGTGCCCAGGCCGGCTTCCACAAGGGCGGTTTCGCCGCGGCCCTCCAGCACGCGGTAGGAAAGCTCGGCGCGCATCGCCCCCGGCGCGCCCGGGGCGCATTCGGCCACCCGGGCGGCGGCGGCGTCTTTTTTCAGGTAGTGGACGAGCGTTCCCTCCGGCCGAGGCGGGCGTCCCTTCACCAGGCAGCGATAGGTCTTCTCGATCCGGTGGTCCCGGAACAGCGCGGTGATTTCGCCATACGCCTCGTCCGTCAGCGCCAGAAGCGTCACGCCGCCGGTGCCGGCATCCAGCCGGTGACACAGCCGCGCCCCCGGATGCAGCGCCCGGGCGCGGCAAAGCAGCGTGTCCTCGCCGATGCCGTCGGCGTCCACGTCCACCGGCAGGCCGCGGGGCTTGTCCAGCGCCAGGATGCGGCCGTCGTCGTAGAGTACGGCGGCAGGGGCCGTCAGGTGGCGCTCGTCGATGTAGACGGTCAGAAGGTCGCCGCCGGAAACGAGGGCGTCCTCGCCGGCGCGGGCGCCGCCGACGCGCACATCCCGCTTTTTCAGCGCGCCCCGGAGGATGTGCCCGGGACACATGGGAAACGCGCGGGAAAGATAGCGTGCGAGCGACATCGCCCGCACGCCTTCCGGTACCGTAATTCGCCTCACAGCCTCACGATCCAGCCGTGGGGATCGGGGACCCTGCCGTACTGGATGCCGGTCAATTTGTCGTAGAAGTGCCGGGTGTACTTGCCGATGCTGCCGTCGCCAAAGGTGACGCACTCGCTCTCGTAGCACAGCGTGCCCACGGGGGATACCACCGCCGCGGTGCCGGTGCCGAAGGCCTCGGTCACGCGGCCGGATTTGGCGCCCTCCACAATTTCGTCGATGGAAACCTTGCGCTCCTCCACGGCAAGCCCCTCGTCCCGCGCCAGGGTCAGCACGGAGTCCCGGGTGATGCCGGAGAGGATCGAGCCGTTGAGCATGGGCGTGACGACATTGCCGTCGATGACGAACATCATGTTCATCGAGCCGACCTCTTCCACGTACTTCTGCTCAATGCCGTCCAGCCAGAGCACCTGCGCGTAGCCCTTTTCCTTGGCCACGTCGCCCGCCTTGAGGGAGGCCGCGTAGTTGCCGCCGGTCTTGGCAAAGCCCACGCCGCCGCGCACCGCGCGCACGTACTTGTCCTCCACGTAGATGCCCACCGGCTCAAGCCCGCTGGCGTAGTAGGCGCCCACCGGCGACAGGATGATGAAGAACTTGTAGGTGTAGCCGCTGCGCACGCCCACGTAGGGGTCGGTGGCGATGATCGTCGGCCGGATGTAGAGGGAAGTGCCGGGCAGCGATGGCGTCCATTCCCTGTCCATCTCCAGCAGCTTCAGAAGGCCCGCCATGGCCGCTTCCACGTCAAAGGCGGGGATCGCCAGCCGTTCGGCGGAGACGTTCATGCGGCGGAAATTGTCCCGGGGCCGAAACAGCTGAAAACCGTCCGGCGTGCGGTACATCTTCAGGCCCTCAAAGATGGTCTGGCTGTAGTGCAGCACCATGGCGGCGGGGGACAGCTCAAAATTGTGGAAGGGCGTTACGCGGGGGTCGTGCCAGCCCTTCTCCACCGAGTAATCCATTTCAAACATGTGGTCGGTGAATATTTTGCCGAAGCCCAGCTTGGTTTCATCGGCGGGCTTGGCCTTGAGCGTGGTGGCGGGCACAGTGCGGATTTCCATGATCAGCCCCTCCATTCTGAATATTTAAAGATTAGTATACACCCGCCGCATTACGGATGCAAGGTTTTTTCCGCCGAAATCCGCCGGAATATGCGGGAAATGACCAGGTTCAGCGCGGCGTAGCCGGGGACTGCGGCGGCGGTCAAAAGGCCCAGTGCCCGGAGGGATCCGGCGGACAGGGGCGTCAGCTCAAAAAAGCCGGGGAAGAACAAAAGCGCGGCGGAGAGGATCAGCGCCGACAGCATAAAGACCATCGCGCGGCGGGCGTTCAGCGGCCGGCAGGCGGTGAAAAGCACCGCAAGGCCCAGCGCCATCAGGTAGAGGGTCGCCAGCGTGCCCGTTTCGTCCGGGGTCAAGCCCCGCGACGCGCCAAAGGCGGACAGCGCCCACGCGCCCAGCGCGATGATCAGCCCCCCCGGCAGCGCCCGGGAGAGAACATAGGGAAAAAACCGTCCTTCCGCCCGGGCGCGGTTGGGCTCGAGGGCCAGAAGAAACGACGGAATGCCCACCGCCGCCGAGGAAAACAGCGTCAGCTGAATCGGAACAAAGGGATAGCCCGCCCCGGTGGCGAGGGACAGAAGGCTCAGCAGGAACGAAAACACCGTCTTGGTCAGAAAGAGCGACGCCGAACGGCGCAGGTTGCCGATCACCCGGCGGCCCTCCATCACCACTTCGGGCAGCGAGGCGAAGTTGCAGTCCAGCAGCACCAGGCTCGCCACGTGCCGCGCCGCGTCGCTGCCGGAGGCCATGGCGATGGAGCAGTCCGCCTCCTTCAGCGCGGGAATGTCGTTGACGCCGTCGCCGGTCATGGCCACGGTGTGCCCCGCCTCCTTCAGCGCGCGCACGATCAGCCGCTTCTCTTGGGGCGTAACGCGCCCAAAGACCGAATGGCGCGTCGCCGCGTCGCGGATGGCGTCCTCGTCCGGCAGCGCGGACACGTCGATATAGCGGTCCGCGTTCCGGACGCCCGCGCGCCGGGCCACGGCGGCGGCGGTCCGCGCGTCGTCGCCGGAGATCACCTTGATTTCGACATCCTCCCGGGCAAAGAAGGCCAGCGTTTCCCCGGCCTCCGGGCGCACCTCGTCCGTCAGCGAGACCAGCGCCAGCGGCGCAAGGTCCGGCGGCAGGCCCTCCTCGGGCAGCGGGCCTTCCGAGCGGGCCAGCATCAGCACCCGCGTCCCTTCCGAGGTGAGGGCGGCGATCCGGCGCTCGAGCGCCCCATCCATCCCGGGCAGCACGAACTGGGGCGCGCCCAGGATCACCGCCGCGCCCTCCACCTCCGCGCCGGACCACTTGCGGGCCGACGAAAACGGCGCGGTGCGGCCTGTGGCGCAGTCCGGCGCGGGGAAGCGGGGCATGAGCGCCCGGGAAGTGGCATCCAAGCCGCCCACGGCGTGGAGCGCCGCGCCCAGAAGGCGCGCACACTCCGATTCGTCGCCGCCGAGGGGTTCCAGGCGGTCAAAGCACAGGTTTCCCGAGGTGAGGGTGCCCGTCTTGTCCAGGCACAGCACGTCCACCCTGGCCAGATCCTCCATGGAATACAGCGACTGCACCAGCGTCTTGCGCCGCGCCAGGCGCACCACGCCCACCGCCAGCGCCACGCTGGTCAAAAGCACCAGCCCCTCCGGGATCATGCCCACCATGGCCGCGACGCTGCCCACCACGCTGTCCTGGAGCGACGCGCCGCCAAAGCGGAACTGCCGGATAAAGAGCGCCACCCCCACCGGCACGATCAGGAAGCTCAGAAAGCGGATCAGCGCGTTCAGCGAGCGCATCAGCTCGGAAGAGGGGCGCGCGGTGACCTTCGCCTCCCGCTCGAGCGCGGCGGCGTAGGTGTCAGCCCCCACTCGCCGCGCCTGGGCGACGCACTTCCCGGCGACGGCAAAGCTGCCGGAGCGCAAAAGCTCGCCGGGCCCGCGGCGGACGGGCAGGCTTTCGCCGGTCAGCAGGGATTCGTCCACCTCCAGCACGCCTTCGCGCACCTGGGCATCCACGGGGATCTGGTCGCCCGTTTCGAGGAGGATCAGATCGTCCAGCACCAGCTGTTCCACCGGGATGGAGCCGGGGCGCCCGTCCCGGATCACCCGCGCGGCGGGCGCGATCACCAGCTTCAGTTTCTCCACCGCGCGGCGGGCGCGAATCTCCTGCACGGTGCCGATGACGGCGTTGGACGCCACCACGCCCATGAAAAGGGCGTTGCGAAACGAGCCCACCGCGACGACTGCCGCCGCCAGCGCGAGGTTGAGCAGGTTGAAAAGGGTCAGAAGATTGTCCCGGAGGATGCGGCCCACGCTCTTTCCGGTTTTCTCCCGCGCGCTGTTGTCCTGCCCCAGCCGTCGGCGGGCCTCGACGTCCTCCGCGCTCAGCCCGGCGGCCAGCGGGGTAGGGGGCCGTTCTACACTTCCCATGGGCGGTACATCTCCTCAAACCGGACGGGCGTCACCCGGCCGTCGGTGGCGCGCGTGACGCCTTCAATGAAGGCGGCCTCGTCCCGGCACCTGACCACCAGCGTCAGCGTGACCACGTCGGCAAAGTGCTTGTCCTCCAGGACCGCCGGCTGGGTCTTCAGGTGGTGCTCCAGGCGCCCCAGCAGCGGGTAATCCACGTCCATCAGGTAGCGGGCGGTGGGGTACATGGTGCCGATGCCGCAGGCCTCCACCGCGCGGGCCGCGCCCTGGGCGTAGGCGCGCACCAGGCCGCCCGCCCCCAAGAGCACCCCGCCGAAATAGCGGGTGACCACCACGCAGCAGTCCGTGAGCCCCTTCGCGCGCAGTACCTCCAGCACCGGCATACCCGCGGTGCCGGAGGGCTCGCCGTCGTCGCTGAAGCGCATCGCGCCCATGTTGGGCCCCAGTATATAGGCGTAGACGTTGTGGGTGGCCTCCCGGTGCCTCTTTCGAACCTCATTCAGAAAGGCAAGCGCGCCCTCCTCGTCGGAGACCGGCGCGCCGTGGCCGATGAAGCGCGACTTGTTGACGATCATTTCGTCGGCGCCGCGCTTCATCAGGGTTTTGTATGGGGCGCTCATCGGCTCAGCAGCACGCGATGGTAACGCTTCTTGCCGCGCCGCAGGATCAGCCCGGCTTCGAGCTGCTCGAGGGTGGCGCGCCGGTCCACATCGGTCACCTTTTCGTCGCCCAGGTACAGCCCGCCGCCCTCGATGGCCTTGCGGGCCTCGCCCTTGGACTTTGTGAGCCCCGTCAGCGCGCACAGCGCCACCAGCCGCGAGTCCTCGCTGAACTGCGCCGGGGTGATGCGGGTGGTGGGGATATCGTCGAGGGCGCCGCCGCCGCCAAAGAGCGCCTCCGCCGCGCCGCGGGCCTTTTCGGCCTCCGCCTCGCCGTGGATGAGCTTTGTGACCTCAAAGGCCAGCACGCGCTTGGCCTGGTTGATGCCGGAGCCCTCGAGGGCGGCAAGGCGCCGGACCTCGTCCATCGGCAGGAACGTGAGCAGCGAAAGACATTTTTCCACGTCCTGGTCGTCCACGTTGCGGAAGTACTGGTAGAAGTCGTAGGGGCTGGTGCGGCTGGGGTCCAGCCACAGCGCGCCCTTTTCGGTCTTGCCCATCTTGCGGCCGTCGTGGGTGAGCAGGAGCTTGAACGTCAGCGCGAAGGCGCTCCTGCCCTCCTTGCGGCGGATCAGGTCCGCGCCGGAGAGCATGTTGCTCCACTGGTCGTCGCCGCCGGTCTGCAACACGCAGTTGTGGCGGTGGAAGAGCTCGAGGAAGTCGTAGCTCTGCATCAGCATGTAGTTGAACTCGAGGAAGGTCAGCCCCTTTTCCAGGCGCTGCCGGTAGCACTCGGCGGTCAGCATGCGGTTGACCGAAAACAGCGCGCCCACATCCCGGAGGAAGTCCACATACTTCAGGGAGCGCAGCCAGTCGGCGTTGTCGGTCATGATGGCGCGGTTGGGCGCGTCGGTTTCAAAGTCGAGAAAGCGCGCCATCTGCGCCTTGACCGCCTGGACGTTGCGGTCGATATCCTCCACGGTCAGCATCCTGCGCATGTCGGTCTTGCCGGAAGGGTCGCCCACCATGGCGGTGCCGCCGCCCATCAGCGCGATGGGGCGGTGTCCGGCCTTCTGCAGATGGCTCATGGCCATGATGGGGATGTAGTGGCCGATGTGCAGGCTGTCGGCGGTGGGGTCAAAGCCGGTGTAGAAGGTGACGACCTCGCCCGATTCAAACAGCTTTTCCAGCTCGTCCTCAAAGGTGACCTGGGCGACAAAGCCGCGCTCGCGCAGGATGTCCAGGGCTGATTTCATTTGGAACCCTCCGTTTTTTCAAGCGTCCTGAGAATGATGGCGTTGAGGCGGGCCATGCCCTCCGCCACGTCCGTGAACCTGCCGTTGGAGAAGTTCAGGCGCATGGTGTTCAGGCGGCCGCCGTCAAAGTAAAAGTGGGTGCCGGGCACGTAGGCGACATTTTCGGCCACCGCTTCTTTCAGCATGGCCAATGCGTCCACGCCTTCGGGCAGGGCGGCCCAGACGAACAGGCCGCCCTCGGGCTGCGTGTGGGCGACGGAGGGGGGAAGCTCGTCCAGCCTTTCCAGCATCACGCGAAGCCGCGCGCCGTAGTCGGCCGAAATGCGCGCCAGATGGCCGTCCATCCGTCCGCTGCGCAGGTACGCGTCCACGATGGCCTGGTTGATCAGCGGCGAATGCACGTCGGTGGCCTGCTTGCCGATGATCATCTTCTTCAGCAGCGCCTCGTTGTCCACCGCCGCGTAGCCCACCCGGAGCCCCGGCGCGATGGTCTTGGAGAAGCTGCCCAGGTACACCACCCAGCCTTCGGAATCAAAGGATTTGATGGCGGGCAGCGGCTCGCCGGAAAAGCGCACGTCGCGGTAGGGGTCGTCCTCGATCAGCACCACGCCGTAGCGCGCGGCCAGGCGCGCCAGCTTTTCCCGGCGATCCCGCGCCAGCGTGCGGCCGGTGGGGTTTTGGAAGGTGGGGATGACGTACATCAGCTTTGGGTGGTGCCGGCGGATCGCCTCCTCGGCGGCGTCCACGATCACGCCGCCCTCGTCGGTTTCGAGGGCGTGCAGATCCGCCCGGTAGGTGCGCAGCGTGTGCAGCGCGCCGAGAAACGTGGGGGACTCCACCAGCACCGCATCGCCCGGGTTGAGCAGCGCCTTGCAGATCAGATCCATCGCCTGCTGCGAGCCCTGGGTGGGCAGGATGTGGGAAGGATCGGTCCGGACGCCCGCCCGCGCGGAGAAGGCTGCGATGCTCTCCCGCAGCGGCGCAAAGCCCTCCGTGGCGCCGTACTGGAGCAGCGTCCAGCCGTTTTTCTCCAGCACCTCCCGCGCCATTTCGGAGATCACCTCCGGCTCCAGCGCGCTGGCGGCGGGGTTGCCGCCCGCAAAGGAGATCATGCCGGGCCTGGCCAGCAGGTGAAAGATTTCGCGAATGGCGCTGCCACTGATGTCGCGCATCTGCCCGGCCAGCATATCCTGGGTAAACTTCATGAACTTCCCCTCCCTGATATCGAAAAACCGCCCGCCCCGTACGGGGAAGGCGGCGTTGCCGCGGTACCACTTCCGTTCGCCGCCCAGGGGCGGCCTCGAAGCGCTGTCACGGTCGCTGGCCGTAGCGGACTATCGGACCCCGGCCCGCCGGGAGGGTTCGCCCGCTCCGCTCCGGGATGTATTCCGCCCGATTCGCGCGCCCTCTCGCACCGGCCGAGGGCTCTCTGAAGCGTGACTTCGCGCGTACTGGTTCCCATCCTCGCGTTTCATTTTACTATACCATTCTCGTCCGGTTTTGTCAACCGGTGCGTTTCACCCGGTCAGGGGGTTCGCTGGAGCACCGCAAAGGCGCTGTCCGCGGGCCAGACGCGCACGGACTGTTTCACTTTCGCGCGCTTCAGCGCCGCGTTGGCCGCCACGCGGGTCCGGACGTACCGGTAGAGCTCGCTCAGCGTGACGATGCGGTTGCCGTTGGCGTCGGCCTGCAGCTTTCCCGCCTCCCAGTTGGCCGCGCGGACGCCGCCGCCGGTCGTCAGGTGGAAGGTGAAGAGCGACGCGCCGTGGAAGCTGTCGGCGGGGATGATGTAGGAGGACTCCTCCGAGGAGCAGGCCGTCAGCACCATGTACCGGCCCTTGGCGGCGGGCGAATCCGCCAGCGAGGTCTTGGCGGCGAGTCCGCCGTCGGTGCCCTTTGAAAATGCGGATATCACGCGGCTGGTAACGGCGGCGGGATCGACGCGGCCGCGGCTGCCGCCCGCAGATTTGGAACGGATATACCAGCCGGAGTAGCAGCTGTCCAGCATGACCACCACCGTGCCGGGGAGCTTGTCCAGGTAGCGGCGCACTTCGTCCACCGATACGGTGCCGCCGTCCACGCCCACCAGCGCGCCGGGATCGTCCTCGCTGCCGTGGCCGGAATAGTAGAAGTAGGTCACGTCGTCCGCGTCCACGCCCCAGGAGGCCATTTTGCGCAGCTCCTTGCGCAGGTTTTCCGCGGTCAGGTTTTCCTTCAGCGTCACGTCCACGCGCTTGCCGCCGCCAAAATCGCTGTTGAGCAGCATGCTGTTGACCAGGCTCGCGTCCACATGGGGCCCCTCCAGCCTGCCGCCCATCGCCTCGACATAGGTCTCCTGGCCCACGACCAGCGCCCGGAAGGTGGTGGTGAAGTAGCCCACGCTGACAAGGCACCGGGCGCGGATGGAGCCCGATCGGGTCTTGGCGGTGATGGTGGCCCGGCCGTACTTCCGGCCGGTCACGACGCCGCCGGAAACGGACGCGACGGAGGGGTTGCTGCTGGCCCACGTCACCCGCGAATCGGTGGCGTCGGCGGGGGAAACGGTGGCCGTCAGAGCCGCCGTGGCGCCGAGGTTGATCTCAAGGGACGGCTGGTCAAGGGTCAGCGCCGTGGGCACCACGGGCTTGACCACCACGGTGGCGTAGGCCTTTTTCTGGGTGCCGTCGGCGGCGCGGCAGCGGATGGTGGCGGTGCCGGCCTTCAGTGGCGTGACGTAGCCGGTCTCCGGGTCCACCGAGGCCACGGTGGGGCGCGAGCTGGACCAGGTGACGGCGGGGTTGTCCGCGTTTGAAGGCGTGGTCTTTGAAACAAACTGGTACCCGTCGCGGCCCGCCAGCAGCGTCACCTTTTTGCGGCTCAGCGTCAGTGAGCGCACGGGCAGCCGCTTGACGGTAACGCGGCAGCGGGCCGTGACGCCGCCCGCGGTGGCGCGGATGGTGGCGGTGCCCTTTCGGAGGGCGGTCAGCCGGCCCTCGGCGTCCACTTTCACCACGGTGGGCGCGCTGCTCTGCCACAGTACGGCGGGCGTCTCGTCGCCCTCCGGCGCCTTGACCGAGGCGGTCAGCATCTGGCTGTCGTTCCACCCGGGCACCAGCCCCAGCGTGACCGAGGCGCGCAGCGTCACGCGCACCCTTTCGGCGGCCAGCGCGGGAGGGGCCTGGAGCGGAACCAGCGTCAGAATCAGCGCCAGAACCAGCGCGGTCAGCTTTGCGGGCGCCAAACGCCCGGGGGCGAATCCATTCATCGTACAGGCTTCCTTTGCGCTTACTGCCCGACCGAGTAGTTGGGGGCTTCTTTTGTGATGGAGATGTCGTGGGGATGGCTCTCGATGAGGCCGGCGCTGGTGATGCGGATGAACTCCGCCTCGGTGCGCAGCGCCCGGATGCTGGGGGTGCCGCAGTAGCCCATGCCGCTGCGCAGGCCGCCCATCAGCTGGAACACCGTTTCCGACAGCATGCCCTTGTAGGGCACGCGGCCCTCGACGCCTTCGGGCACCAGCTTCTTGGCGTCCTCCTGGAAGTAGCGGTCCTTGCTGCCCTCGGCCATGGCGCCCAGTGAGCCCATGCCGCGGTACACCTTGTAGGAGCGGCCCTGGTAGATTTCGATGGCGCCCGGGCTCTCGTCGGTGCCGGCAAAGAGGCTTCCGATCATGACCGCGGAGGCGCCGGCGGCGATGGCCTTGGTCACGTCGCCGGAGTACTTGATGCCGCCGTCGGCGATGATGACCTTGCCCAGCGCGTCCGCCGCCTCGGCGCAGTCGGAGATGGCGGTGATCTGCGGTACGCCGATGCCGGCCACCACGCGGGTGGTGCAGATGGAACCGGGGCCGATGCCCACCTTGACCACGTCCGCGCCGGCGCGGATCAGATCCCGCGTGGCGGCGGCGGTGGCCACGTTGCCCGCGATCAGCCGCAGGTCGGGGTAGAGCGAACGGATGCGCTCCACCATTTCAAGCACCCCGGCCGAATGGCCGTGGGCGGTATCGAGGGCAATGGCGTCCACGTGGGCGCCCGCCAGCGCCTTCACGCGCTCCAGCGTATCGTGGGCCACGCCCACCGCCGCCGCGCACAGAAGCCGCCCGTCCTTGTCCTTGGCGGAGAAGGGGTACTTGACCGCCTTCTGGATGTCCTTGATGGTGATCAGCCCCCGGAGGTTGCCCTCGGCGTCCACCAGCGGCAGCTTTTCCACCTTGTGGCGGGCCAGGATCCGCTTGGCTTCCTCAAGGGTCGTGCCCACCGGGGCGGTGATGAGGTTCTTGCTGGTCATGTAGGTGGAAACCGGCACGTCAAACTCGGTGACAAAGCGCAGGTCGCGGTTGGTCAAAATGCCCACGAGCTTGCCGTCCTGGGTGATGGGCACGCCGGAGATGCGGTAGCGCTCCATCAGCTTCAGCGCGTCGCTGGTCAGGTCGTCCGGGTGCAAAAAGAACGGATCGTTGATGACGCCGTTCTCGCTTCGCTTGACCTTGTCCACCTGCATGGCCTGCTCCTGAATGGACATGTTCTTGTGAATCACGCCCATCCCGCCCTCGCGGGCCATGGCGATGGCCAGGCGCGCGTCGGTGACGGTGTCCATCGCGGCGGACAAAAGCGGAATGTTGAGATTCAGATCTTCGCACAGAGAAACCGACAGATCCACATCCTTGGGCAGCACGCCGCTGCGCCGCGGCACCAGCAGCACGTCGTCAAAGGTCAGCCCTTCCCGGATTGTTCCCAGCATGGCGGGTCCTCCAATTTTCTATATTTCGGCAAGTATATCAAGCGCGCGCGGCGTTTGTCAACCAGCGTTTGTTGAAGAAATTGCACCGGTTTCGGCGGCGGCCGGGCGCGCCGTGGGGGACACGGTGGCGCGCGGCTCCATCAGCACCGTCAGGAGCCAGAACAATAGCGCGCACAATAGCGCCCCAGCGATGAGAAACGCCATCCCCACCACATGGCTCGCGCTTTTCTTTCGGCCGGCCTGCCCCTGGGCATCGCGCTCAAAGGCGCGCAGCACCTGCCCGCAGGCGGGCGCGTCGGGACAGGGGGTTGACAGCAGCTTTTCGCTGAGGCGCTCGAGCCGCGCCTCCATCTCGCGCCGCCCGAGGCGCGTCGCCCGGGTGAGCCGCGAAAGAAGCCTCCGCTGGGCCTCCCGCACGGCGGGAGGGCTCATCGAGAGCGCCTGGGCCGTCTGGGACACCTTCATCGCGCAGCCGTAGAGCATCAGCATCAGCCGCTGGGTGCGGGGCGATTCCCGCTCCACGCGGGCGAAGAGCGCCGCCTCCTCCGGCGTCAGGTCCGGCCCGGAGGGGAGGGCCCAGTCCAGCTCGTAGCCGCCGACAGCGCGGATGCGCTTCAGCTCCGTCAGCGCCACGGCCCGCAGCGCGTAGGCAATGCCCTCGTGAAAGCTCATCCGCTCGTGCCACTCGCCGCGGCGCAAATACGCCGCCAGCAGCGCGCTGCGCAGCACGTATTCCGCCAGTTCAAGGTTGCCGGTCAGCACGTAGGCGCACTGGAACAACTCGTCATAGGCGGGGCGGACCCGCTCGATGAAGCCGTGGGGGTCGTCGATGGAGGGCTTCATTGCGGCCATTCTCCCGCGATGCCGTCAAAGACGGGTTTCATCCGGTCGTAGATGCCGCTGAAGATGGCGTACACCTTTTTGTACTTGTCGGCCCAGGCGGGGTTGACCGCGTGCTGCGACCGGGTGCGCACGATGCCCGCCGCCTCCGCGTAGTCTTTGAAGATGCCGATGCCCACGCCCGCCGTCATCGCCGCGCCCAGGCTGGTGCCCTCGCCCGGCGCGTAGTGGACGCTGGTGGGCACGCCGAAGACGCTGGCGAAGATGTCCGGCCACAGGCCGCTGCGCGCGCCGCCGCCGGTGAGGATGATGGAGTCAATGGGCGCGCCGTTTTCCGCCATGATGCGGGCCACGGTGTTGAGCGACAGCGCCACCCCCTCATAGATGGCCCGGGCCACGTGGCGCTGGTCGTGGTAGAGCGAAAAGCCCACCAGGCAGCCCTTGGAGTTGGGGTCCCAGTAGGGGGTGCGCTCGCCCATGAGGGTGTTGAGGAACATCACGCCCTCCGCGCCCGGATCAATCTGGCGAGCCATGTTCTCAATGCGGGAATAGTCCGCGCCGGTCAGTTTGCGCCCGTCGGAGAGCAGGTTGCCCACCGCCCAGTCGTAGGCGGAGGCGGCGGTCTGCACCACGCCCAGCGAGTGGTTGATCTCGCCGTCCATGTCCAGATAGTTGAAGATGCGCTGCCGGCCGTCCAGCAGCGGTTCCGGCGTCAGCTGGGACACCCAGGCGCTGGAGCCGATGCAGCAGTAGCCCGCGCCCGGCTTGAAAAGCCCCGCGCCGCGGCCGGCGCAGGCGCCGTCGCCGCCGCCCATGGAAACCGGCGTCCCGGGCAGAAGGCCCGTCAGGCGCGCCATCTCGCGGGTGACGCGGCCGGAAACGTCCGAGCCCTTCAGCACCTGGGGCATCCGGGCGGGGTCAAGGCCCAGATCGGTGAGAAGCTCGGAGGCCCAGGCCTTCTTCTTGAGGTCCAGCGCAATGGTCAGCGACGCGTCGGAATAGTCGGTGAAGCCCACGCGCCCCGTGAGCCGCGCGTAAAGATAGTCCTTGGTGTTCAGCCACCAGCGGGTGCGCCGGTAGACGTCCGGCAGGTGCTTGCGCACCCACAGGATCTTGGGCAGCGTGAAGTGGTGGTCCAGCCGGTTGCCGGTCATGCGGTAAAAATCTTCCCGGGAGATCACCTTTTCGATGGCCTGGGCCTCCCGCCAGGCGCGGGAGTCCGAGTGGATGATGTTGGGGTAGAGGGCGCGGCCGTTCTCGGCGACGGCGATGCAGCCATTCATCGTGCCGGAAAGGCCCACGCAGGCAATGTCCTGGGGGCTGACCTGGGAGAGCAGCTCCCGAACGCCGTCGATGATGGACTGGAGCAGCACCTCCGGGTCCTGTTCGGACCAGTTGGGCTTGGGGTACGCGGTGCCGTACTCTTTTTTCACCACGCACAGCGCCGCGCCCTTGGGGTCAAACACCGAACACTTGCTGCCGGTCGTGCCCGCGTCACAGGTGAGGATCAGATTTTTCGCCATGTCGCGCCTCCGATTATTTCTTTCTGCGGTTTTGCTTTTGAAAGCGGCGCCGGGCCTCCTCGCCGGCCGCCGCGCCCACGATCGAGACCAGCGCGGCCGTCAGCGGCATGCCCGCCGAGAGCGGCGGCATCCCCGTGATCAGCCAGTGGACCGCGGTTTGGACGACGGGCGGCAGCCAAAACGCCGCGAAGCTATTCAGGCCCCGAAAAACGGCGAAAAAAGCCGTCACCGCGCCGGAGAGCGGCACGACGCCCCACATCATCGCCCGATACGCCGCGCCGGCCGCGTCCGCGCCGGTGAGCGTCAGAACCGCCAGCGCCGTCAAAATCGAAAGAATCAGCGCCTGCCCCAGGATCAGCCACGGCCAGCGCCGCAAGGGTTTTCGCATCGGTCGCTCCAACGCATCAATTTTTTCTTATTATAGCATTTTCTGGCGCGCCTTATCAAGCGCGCCAGGGGCTGCGGACCGGAACTTTTCGCGGCAAAACCGCGTCAATGGAACGGAACGGGTCCGGCGCTTCCTGGGCCGGACACAATTTGCGGTCGGGACGAGGGATATGGATATGGACTACAAGAGCCTTGGCATGAGGATCCGCAAGCGCCGCAAGGCGATGCGGATGACGCAGGAGGAGCTGGCCCGCAAGCTGGGCCTTTCGCTTTCCTTTCTCGGGCACATTGAGCGCGGCACCCGCAAGGCCAGCGTGGAGACGCTGGTGGCCATCGCCAACGAGCTCAGCCTGTCGATGGACTACATGCTCCAGGACTCGCTGGGCGACAATGTGCTGGACAAGACGCCCGCCAGCGGGCGGCAGCGCAACGTGCTGAAGGAGATCGGCCGGCTGCTCAGGGACAATTTTGAGGAATGGGACAGCGAATGACCAGGCGGCATCCTGTCCGAAACGCGCTTCCTTCGCGCTGAAGAATCCGAAGGCTTAACCGAGGGGCACCGGCTCGAAGCGGTCGTCCCCGGTTCCCAGGCGCCAGGCCTCCCGGAAGCCCGCGTCCAGCAGCGCCTGCTCGCAGTGGTCAAAGGCGCAGTCAATGTAGGCCGCGTCGTGGCAGTCGCCGCTGATGATCGCGCGGCCGCCCAGCTCGCGCCAACGTCGCAGCAGGCGGGGGTCGGGATAGGGGTCGTTCCGCCAGCCCCGGGCGATCGCGCCCGTGTTGACCTCGAGGAGCGCGCCGGAGGCGGCCATCCGCTCCAGTGCCTCGAGGGCGGAGCCGATATAGCCCGGGTCGTTCTCGTCGAAGAAGGCGCCGCTTCCGTTGAGCTTTTTCACCAGATCAAAATGGGCGATGATGTCCGGCCGGTAGGACTCGATGTAGTCCGCGTAGCGGCGGAAGTAGTCCGCCGTCATCCGGTAGGGGTCGCCGCCGTAGCTGTCGTCGATCAGGCGGATGAGGTTCTCTTTGGAGCTGTCCACCGCGATGGGACCGCCCTGGGCCGGGAGGTAGTGCTGCGCGCCGATCACGTAATCGTACTGCGTGCGGTCACTCAGCGCGCCGGCGTCCCGCTCGACGCCCAGCCACACGCGCATGCGGCCCGCATATTCTTCCTTTATCCGGGCGACTTCTCTTCGGTAGGCGTCTTCCCTGAGAAGGCTCATGCCGCACTCGCGGTCAAAGCTCTGCCGGCCGTGCTCGGAAAATCCGAAGGACACGAAGCCCCTTTCAAACGCCGCGCGGGCCATTTCCGGTACGGTATTTTTGCCGTCCACGTACCGCGTATGGTTGTGGGGCGACGATCTGACGCGCGTCACAGACAGCGCACCCCGTAGACGGTGTCCAGCGAGGAAATCTCGCGGCACAGCGCCGGCGGGATGCTCTCGTCCAGATCCAGCGCGGTGTAGGCGTACTTGCCGCGGGAGCGGTTGACCATGCCGCCGATGTTGATGTTGGCCGAAGCGATTTTCGCCGTGATCGCGCCCACCACGCCCTGCACGTTGGCGTGCAGCACGCACACGCGGTGTCCCGCGATGTCGCCCAGCTCGCAGTCCGGGTAGTTGACGGAATTTTTGATCGCGCCCAGGCGCAGGTATTCGTCGATCTGGCGGCTGGCCATGACCACGCAGTTGTCCTCGCTCTCCGGGGTGGACGCGCCCAGGTGGGGGATGGCCACCACGCCCTTTTCACCGATCAGCTCGTCCTCGGGGAAGTCGGTCACGTAAGCGCGCAGGCGGCGGCTCTCGATGGCGGCCAGCACGTCCCGGTTGACCACCAGCTCGCCGCGGGACAGGTTGATCAGCGTCGCGCCGCGCTTCATGTGGGCGAGCTGGGCCGCGCCGAAGCTGCCGCGGGTTTCGGCCATCAGCGGGATGTGGATGGATACGTAGTCGCTCTTGGACAAGAGCTCCTCCTGGCTGGACACGCGGTGCACCGACCGGGACAGCATCCAGGCGTGTTCCACGGTGATGAACGGGTCAAAGCCGATGACGTTCATGTCCAGCCCGGCGCCGGCGTTGGCCACCAATACGCCCACGCCGCCCAGACCGATCACGCCCAGCGTCTTGCCCCGGAGCTCCGGCCCCACGAACCGGCTCTTGCCCTTTTCCACCAGCTTGGGCACCTCCGCGCCCATGCCCTTGAGGGTGCGTACCCATTCGATGCCCTTGATGATCTTGCGCGAGGACAGCAGAAGCGCCGCCACGGCCAGCTCGCGCACCGCGTTGGCGTTGGCGCCGGGGGTGTTGAACACCACCACGCCCTTTTGCGCCAGCGCGTCCACGGGGATGTTGTTGACGCCCGCCCCGGCCCGGGCCACGGCCAGCAGCGATTCGGGCAGCGCCAGCTTGTGCATGTCGGCGCTGCGCACCAGGATGGCGTCGGGGTTTTCCGTTTCGGGGCCCACGGCGTAGCGGTCCGCGCTCAGGTGGTTTTTGTAGATGGGCGAGATATCGTTGAGGGTTCTGATCGTATACATATTCATGCCCTCCCGGCTTCAAAGCGCTTCATGAAGTCCACCAGCGCCCGGACGCCCTCCACGGGCATGGCGTTGTAGATGCTGGCGCGCATGCCGCCCACCGAGCGGTGCCCCTTGAGGTTGATGAGCCCCGCCGCGGCCGCTTCCTTGACGAAGGCGGCGTCCAGCGCCTCGTCGCCGCTGCGGAAGGTGACATTCATCCGGGAGCGCCAGGGCGCCTCGGCGACGCCCTTGAAAAGGCGGCTCCCGTCCAGAAAGTCGTAGAGCATCTTCGCCTTTTCGAGGTTGATCTCTTCCATCGCGGCGACGCCGCCCATTTTCTTCAGCCACTTCAGGCACAGCCCCGCCATGTAGATCGAGTAGGTGGCGGGGGTGTTGAGCATCGATCCGGCGTCGGCCATCTTCTTCCAGCTGAGCACCTTGGGGGTGGCGGGCATTTCCCGGCCCAAAAGATCCTTGCGCACCACCACCAGCGTCACGCCGGCGGGGCCGATGTTCTTTTGCGCGCCGGCGTAGATCACGCCGAAGGACCGCACGTCGTACACTTCCGACAGGATGTTGGAGGACATGTCCGCCACCAGCGGCACGCGCCCGGTGTCGGGAAGGCGCGTGAACCGGGTGCCGTAGATGGTGTTGTTGGTGGTAATGTGCACGTAATCCGCCTCGGGGTCGAGGGCGGCGCGCTCCACCTCCGGCACGCGGGTGTAGCCGGCATCCCGGGAACTGGCGGCGGCGCGGACCGTGCCGTACTTTTCGGCCTCCGCCATCGCGCCGTGGGCGAAGGAGCCGCTGTCCACGTAGTCGGCCTTGCCGCTTCCGGTCAGCAGGTTCATCGGCACGGCCGCGAACTGGGCGGTGGCGCCGCCCTGGAGCAGAAGAACCGCGTATTCGTCGGGAATCGCCATCAGCTCCCGCACGAGGGCCACCGTTTCGTCAAAGATCTCCAGGTACATCTTGGAGCGGTGGCTCATCTCCATCACGGAAACGCCCGTGTCCTTGTACGAGGCCATCTCTCGCGCTGCGGTTTCCAGCGCTTCGAGGGGCATCGCGGCAGGCCCGGGCGCAAAATTGAAAACGCGGTTCATCTTTGAACGCCTCCCCAAAATATTCTGTTCCCGACGCGCGCTTTTGCGCAGTACATCGGTATATTGCCGATGATTATACAAGAAACGCCGCCGATGCGCAAGCGCGCACGCGCGGCGGTTTTTGTTAATTTCAGCCCGGTCCGGAAGCCGGAAAATTGAGGGCGTGCCAGCGTTTTTTGAATTTCAACCCTTCAGCACGTAGTAGAAGGCGCGGCCCAGCACGTCGCCCACCCGCACCACCGGCGCGCCGTCAAACACCGGAAGGCTCAGCCGGCCGGTCAGGGCGGGGGCCCGCTGCGTGCGCTCCTCCCGCGCCATCAGGCGGAAGACGCCGTCCCGAAGGTAGCCCGCGCCCCAGTTGTCCACCGCGTCCAGCGCGCTGAATCTGCGCGCGGCGATGCCTTCTTCCAGTTGGAAGCGGTTCAGCGTAAGCTCATAAAAGCCGACGCCGGTCAGAAGGGAACAGTCCGCCTCGGGTTCACCCTCGGAGGGGGGCGCGTCAAAGAGCACCTGCGCGCCCATCAGGCGCTTGCGCACCGTCTGGTGGGAAAAAGGGCTCTTGTCCACGCCCACAAAGCGGCGGCCCTCCTGGCGGGCGGCATCCAGCGTGGTGCCCGAGCCGGCAAAGAGGTCCATCACCAGGTCGCCGGGGCGGGAGGCGCAGCGCACGATGCGGGTCAGGAGGCTCAGCGGCTTTTGCGTGTCGTAGCCGGTGCGCTGAGGGTCTTTCTGCTGCAGGTGGCTCACGTCGCTCCACACGTCGCCGGGGTAGGCGGGGTCGTCGTCATAATAGGTGTAGATCTTGCCGCCGGAGCGGATCGACCGGTAGACGCGGCCATCGGTGTCCACGTGGCGCTTCATGTGGTTGCGCCGCGCGCCTTCGCGCTCCACCGGCACGGCGGCGATGTTGAAAAAGTAGCGGCGCCCCTTGCGGTAAAAAAAGATGACGTCGTGCTTCCGGCTGAAGTAGCGCCGCGCGCGGCCGCCGGTCTGGTAGGCCCAGATGATCTCGTTGAGAAAATTGCCCTCGCCAAACACCTCGTCGGCCAGCAGCCTGAGGCGCGCGCCGGTGCGGAAGTCCGCGTGAAGAAACAGGACGCCGCTGTCCGACAGAAGGTCCCGCGCCGTCACCAGCGCGTGGCGCAGCATGGCGTAGTGGGCCTCGGGCGGCAGATCGTCGGCGTAGGCGGTCTGCGTCAGCGAGCCGATGCCGCTTTTCCACTCCTTTTCGCCCACCCGCGTGCGCATGGTAAAGCTGTTTCCCGTCAGAAAGGGCGGGTCCATGTAGATCAGCTGCGCCGTGCCCGCGTACTTTTCCAGGAGCGCGGGCGCGACGGAGGCAATGTCCCGGGCATAAAACGCGCCGCGCGGCGCTTCGCCCGGCGTCAGTTCCCGCTCCACCCGCACCCGTTCCAGCCGCATGACGCCACCTCCACCGATTTGCCCCATTATAGCACAACGCGGCGCGGGAAGTCACGAAAAATGTAGAACGCGCGCGATGCGCGAGACTTAACGCGCAGCCCGCTTGACGGGACGTCCGGGAAGGAATACAATACTAACGCAAAAGCGACATGAAATGCGAAATCCGTCAATAAAGGGTGCGATATTGCGCCGGATATTCGCCTGAATCCCTCCGAGCGGAACAGTTGTTTTCCGTTCGGAAATATTTTATTAACGAAAGTTAATGATTTTGGCGGATCGAAGGCCCCTTTGGCCTGAGATCAAGCGAACGGGAGAAGCTGCGATGCAGTTTGCCAGAAGACTCGTCAACCATTTGCAAAAGGTGATTGTCCGGGACGCGCGCAGGCGGCGCCGCAGGCGCAAAAGGGCGTATCAGGCGCGCGTTCTGCCCGAGGCGCTGGCGCACATTGCCGCCGGCACGCTGACGTGGGCGCTGAACCGGGAGGCGCGGGACCGAAAAATTACCGTGTCGCTGACCAGTTACCCCGCCCGCTTCGGCACACTGGACATCGTGCTCAAGCGCCTGATGGACCAGACGATGAAGCCCGATCGGCTCATCCTGTACCTGGACGACCATATCCCCCCTTCGCAGGTGCCGGAGGCCGTGCGGGATCTCGCGCGCTTCGGGCTTGAGATTCAATTTGTGCCCTACGACCTGAAGCCCCACAAAAAGTACTTCTTCGCGATGCAGGCCTTCCCCGAGGATGTGGTCATCACCGTGGACGACGATACCGTCTACCCGCGCGAACTGGTGGAGACCCTCGTCGCCTCCTGGCGCAGGTTTCCGGACTGCGTCAGCGCGCTGCGCGCCCACAAGATCACCTTTGACCGCGACGGGAGCATCCGCCCCTACGCCCAATGGGTGTGGGAGTGCGGCGAGCGGGACCGCCCCTCGATGCGCTACGTGGCCACCGGCGGCTGCGGCGTGCTGTACCCGCCGCGGGCGATCCCGCCGGCCGCCTTCGACGTGGCGGCGATCCGGGAAACGTCGCTCAACAACGACGACCTGTGGCTCAAGTTCATGGAGGTCGAGACCGGCACCCGGGTGGTCATCTGTGGAAAGCGGGTGCTCCGGGACTGCATCGAGCTTCGGGAAACCCAGGCGACATCCCTCAAGGAAGACAACGTCAGCCGCGGCGCCAACGACCGGTGCTTTGCGCGCCTCCTGCTGCGGCAGGACCGCTCCGCGAAGGATTTTCGCGCCTGACGGCGCTTCCGGATAATGTTAAATTGCCCGATGCGCTTGATGGCATCGGGCAAATTGCCTATAATAATCGCAGTATCATATGAAAGAGGCGTTCAAATGCTGGACATGAACCTGATCCGGTCCAACCCGGAATTCGTCAAGGCCGGACTCGAAAAGAAGGGCTGTGACGCGGACATCGACGCCCTTCTCGAAATGGACCAGAAGCGCCGGAGCCTCGTGACCGAGAACGAGGCGCTCAAGGCCGAGCGCAACCGCCTGAACAAGGAAATCCCCATCCTCAAAAAGCGCGGAGAGGACGCCGCGGCGCTGATGGCGCAGCTCAAGGGGATGGCCGACCGCGTCAAGGTGCTGGACGAGGCCCAGAACGCCGCCGAGGAAGAGATCCGCGCGTTTTTGCTGCGCCTGCCCAACCTGCCCGCCGAAGGCGTGGTGGCCGGCGGCAAGGAGAACAACCAGGTGGTGAAGCGGTTCGGAGAAAAGCCGTCCTGGCCCTTTGAGCCCAAGAACCACGTGGAGCTTTGCGCCGAGCTTGGGCTGATCGACTACGAGCGCGGCGTCAAGATGGGCGGCAACGGCTACTGGCTGTATACCGACCTGGGCGCGCGGCTGGAATGGGCGCTGCTCAACTACTTCATCACCGAGCACATCAAGGACGGCTACACCTTCATGCTGCCGCCCCACATCCTGACCTACGAGTGCGGGCTGACCGCGGGGCAGTTCCCCAAGTTCGAGGAGGACGTGTACCGGCTGGCGGAGGAGGGCTTTCACTTCCTGCTGCCCACGGCGGAGACGGCGCTGATCAACCTCTACCGCGGCGAGATCCTGGACGAGGACGACCTGCCCAGGCGCCTCTTTGCCTATACCCCCTGCTACCGCCGGGAGGCGGGCTCCTACCGCGCCAGCGAGCGCGGCATGGTGCGCGGCCATCAGTTCAACAAGGTGGAGATGTTCGGCTACACAAAGCCGGAGGATTCCGCCCGGATGCACGAGGAGCTGATCGGCAAGGCCTGCCGCCTGGTGGAGGGGCTGGGGCTTCACTACCAGCTTTCGAAGCTGGCCGCCCAGGACTGTTCCGACGCCATGGCCACCACCTTTGACATCGAGTTGTGGCTGCCCAGCATGAACGAGTACAAGGAGTGCTCGTCCGTTTCCAACGCGATGGACTATCAGGCGCGGCGCGGCAACATCCGCTTCCGCCGGAAGGACACCAAGAAAATTGAGTTTGTGCACACGCTGAACGGCTCCGGCCTGGCCACCAGCCGGCTGATGCCCGCCATCGTGGAGCAGTTCCAGCAGGGCGACGGCAGCGTGGTGGTGCCGGAAGTGCTGCGCCCGTTCCTCGGCATGGACGTCATTCGCAGGAGGTGAGCGCATGCGCGCGGTGAAGGCGGTTCCCCTGACCCATGCGGCGGTCGCGCCCTACGGCGCGATGGTCAACCTGACGCACCCGGAGGGCTTTTCGCTGGACGGCGCGCTGCACCGCTTCTTTCCGGACCGGGTGACGACCCGCTCGGAGGACGATTTCGCGTTTTCTCCGCTGGAGGTCAGAAAACCGGACAGGATGATCGTCGACGCCATGGAGGTCCACGAGCAGGCGGACGAGATCATCCTGCCGCTGGACGATGACGCGGTGATCCACGTCGCGCCCACCGCGCCCGGAAGGCCCGATACATCGAAGGCGGAGGCCTTCGTTGTGCCCCGGGGCACGCTGGTCAGGCTGGACCGGGGCGTATGGCACCTGGCGCCGCTGCCGGTTTCAAAGCCCGCCGTGCACGTTTTGATCGGCCTGCCCCGCCGCACCTACGCACGGGACTGCGCCGTCGTGCCGCTGGAGGAGTGCGAGCGCTTCGAGATCACGCTGTAGCCGGCTCTCCGGCATTCCGAACGATTTAAGGCCGCCGAATTTCCGGCGGTCTTTCGCGCGCTTGCGGCCCTACCCGCCCTGTAGATCCCACGCCGCGATCAGAAGCGCCGCGGCCTCGCAAAGGGCGTCCTCGGGCAGCCCCGCGTAGCCCATGACCAGCGTGCCCGGCGGCACCTGGGCGCGCTCCGCGTATTCGCTGAGCCCCCGCACCCGGACGCCCGCCGCGGCCGCGCGGTCCATCAGCGCCCGCTCGGAGAGCCCCTCCACCGCCATCAGAAAGTGCAGCCCCGCATCGTCGCCCGAAAGGCGCACCCGGGGAAAGGGGGAGAACAGGTCAATCCACAAATTGCGCCGGCGGCGGTACACGCCGCCCACCCGCCTCAGATGCCGGGCGTAGAACCCCCGCTCGATGAAAAGCCGCAGCGTCTGCTGCTCAAAGCGGGAGAGGGTGGAGGCCGTGCGTCCGATGAGGGCGCGGTAGGCGTCGATCAGCGGCTCCGGCAGCACCATGTAGGAGGCGCGGATGGAGGGCGCGATCGTCCGGCTGAAGGTGCCCAGGTATACCACCCGATCGCCGTCCATGCCCTGCATGGCGGGAATGGGCCGGGTGGTGTGGCGGAATTCGCTGTCGTAATCGTCCTCGATCAGGTAGCGTCCGGGGGCCGCCTGGGCCCAGCGCAGCAGCTGCGCGCGGCGCACGGCGGGCATGGTGATGCCGGTGGGAAATTGGTGGGATGGGGTGACGAAGGCCACGCTGGCGTCGGAGGCGGCGAGCGCTTCGGCGCTCAGGCCCTCGCCGTCCAGGGGGAGGGGAATGTGGGCGCGGCCCGCGGAGCGCACCGCCCGGTATATGCCGCCGTAGCCCGGGTCCTCCAGCGCAAAGCGGGCCTCCGGCCCCATCAGCCGCACCAGCATGTCCATCAGGTATTCGCCGCCCGCACCCAGCACAATCTGATCCGGCGCGCAGCAAAGCCCCCGGTACTGGCGCAGGAATTCCGCCAGCGCGGACCGGAGCTCCGGGTCGCCCTGGGCGTCGCCCAGCGCCAGGAGGCGGGGCATCGTTTCCACCACCTCGCGGTTGATGCGCGCCCAGGAGGCGTAGGGGAATACGGAGGTGTCCACGTCGCCGGTGGAAAAGTCAAATTTCATCCGCGGGGGCGCGGGCTTCAAAGCGGGTTTCAAGGCGGGCCGGGCCGGCGCGATCTCCAGCGCCAGCGCGCCCCGCACGTAGTAGCCGCTGCGGGGCCGGGCCTCGGCGTAGCCCTCCGCCGTCAGGATCTCATAGGCGGCTTCGACCGTGGAGCGGCTGACGCGCAGGTGCTCGCACAGCGCGCGCTTTGAGGGCAGCTTCTGCCCCGCCTTCAGCCGCCCCGCGCGCATCTCGCCAATCACGTAGGCGCAGAGCTGCTGATACAGCGGCGTCTTTGAATGATAATCCAGCGTCAGCGTGAGATCCGCCATAACTGACCCCCTAAATTATGCGAAATCTGACCATTTACATAGTGCCAGATGGCGCTATAATCATAGCATAAACGGGAGCCAAGTCAAGGGGGAAACGAGCATGGCGCAAAATAAATCCCTGTACCGCATGATTCTGATCGGCCTGATGGCGGCGATGGTGTTCGTCGCGACGATGTTTTTGAAATTTGACATTCCCACGCCGCCGGACAAGACCATGATCAAGCTGGGCAACGCGGTGTGCGTGCTGAGCGGCCTTTTGCTGGGGGGCGTGGGCGGAGGGCTCGCCTCGGGCATCGGCTCGGCGCTTTTTGATCTGACGGACCCGGTGTTTGCGCCGGAAGCGTGGATCACGCTGATCCGCTTTTTTCTGATGGGCCTGATCGCGGGGGCGATCTCCCACGCAGGCGGGCGCAGGGGCCGCGATTTCCGGCTGAACCTGGCGGCGTCCATTGCGGCTTCGGCGTTTTCGCTTCTGTTTTACATCGGCAAATCGGTGCTGACGCAGATGGCGTTGGCCGGAAATTTTTCCATGAACCAGATGATGATCGCGCTGGGGGCGATCTCCACCAAGATCGCGGCCAGCGCCATCAACGCGGTGGCGGCGGTGGTGGTGGCGATGCTCCTGATCCGGCCGCTGATTACCGCGCTGGATCGCTCGGGCCTGCTTTCAAAGATCGAGGGGTAGCGCGCCACAGTGCCGAGAAAAGCGCGCCCAGCACCAGAATGAGCGCCATCGCGAAGAAGTTGGCGCGGTAGCCCGCGGCCTTGACGATCGCGCCGGCCACGACCG
Source organism: Christensenellales bacterium (assembly GCA_040768845.1). Taxonomy (GTDB): domain Bacteria; phylum Bacillota; class Clostridia; order Christensenellales; family Aristaeellaceae; genus JAEZHK01. The sequence goes on from JAXGME010000003.1 coordinate 176,555, forward strand.
GCCCCAGGAACATGCCCGCGCCGTAGACGGACTGATAAAAGCCCATCGCGGCGCCGCGCTTTTCCGGGGAAATGTTTCGGATGGATCCGGCCAGCGTGACCGGCAGCAGCAATCCCACGCCCACGCCAAAGAGCGCCTGCGCGCCAAAAAGCGGCGCGGGATGGTAGCAAAAGGCGTACAGCGCGCTGGCCGCCGCGCAGGCGCAAAAGCCCGCCGCCAGCGTGCGTTTCTCCCCGAGCCTTCGGGTGACGGTGCCGCTGAAGCGGGAGAGCAGGGTGTTGGCCAGTTGAAACGTGGCCGACAGAAAGCCCAGCGCGGTGGCGCCCAGACCCACCATGTCGCTGGCCCAGTTGACGGTGAAGCCCAGAATGGTGCCCCACGCGGCAAACTGGTACACCGTGGCCAGGAGCGTGGAGAGGAGGAGCGACCGGTCTTTGACCACCATGAGAAGATCCCTGGGCGAGGCGCGCCCGGCGATGGGCGGCTCCGGAACGCCGGAAACCACGGCCAGCCCCGCCGCGGCCACCGCCGCGCCCAGCGCAAACGCCGCCCAGGGCGCGACGTGCTGCGCCAACAGCCCCCCCAGCAGCATCGCCGCCACCTGGGAGCCGTACTGCACCGCGGACAGCCGCCCCATGGCCTCGTGGGTGTCCTCCGGGGCAAACCATTGGGAATAGAGCGCGGTATGCGCTACCCAAGTGGATACCGCCACGCCCGCCAGGCCGCGGAACAGGATCGCGCCCTCGGGCGTCCTCGTCAGCGCGAGCCCCGCCGCCGACAGAAGGGACGCCGCCATGCCGCCGATCAGAAACGGCTTTCTGCGGCGGAGCACATCGGAGAACACGCCCAGCGGAAGCCGGAGCAGCATCTGCGTAAAGCCATAGCTGCCGCTGATCATGCCCACCATCACCGGCGCGGCGCCCAGCGCGTCCGCGGCGTAGGCGGGGAGAAACGAGGGGTAGGTATACACCGACATCCACAAAAGAAACGCGCCCGCCATCAGGCGGCCGACGGGACCTGAGCGCATGGGGCTTCCTTTCGGGCGCGGCGGCGCCGCGCCGATTCTGATGAATGTAAAATCGAAGTTTCGTATTTTTGCCACATTCACACCCAATGATGGACAAAAAGGCCTGTTATACTGACGTTGCCGGCGGGGGAGAGGGCATCCGAGAAGGCGGACCGATCCCAGCCGTGGCCGTGCCAGCCGTCACAACAGACCCCATCCGGGGCTGCGCCTCAGGAGCGGGCGGTGTGGCCGGCCATCCGGGAAACATGCGGGCGACCCCACCCCCCATCCTCCTTCCCCCTCGTCCGCTTGCTTCATAATCGAAAAACGGAGGCTTACGAGCCTCCGTTTTTCGCTGCCCGGAAAGCTCAGCGGTCGGCGATCCGGAGAATCGCTTCGATGTCCGGCGTGTCCAGCTTGACGAAGTTTCCGGTCTTGCCGTCGGGACCGCGCTTTGTCTTTTTTGCCAGGAAGGGGATGTCCTCGCGTTTTGCGCCCAGCGCCGTCAGCGTGACGGGCATGCCGATGCCCGTGAGAAACGCCTCGAAGCGCTCGATGCCCTCGAGGGCGGTGCGCTCGGGGTGGTCAAAGTCCATGCTGGCGCCCCACACCCGTGCCGCCAGCTGCGCAAAGCGGGTGGGATTGTGAGAGAGGGTGTAGCGCATCCACGCCGGAAACACCACCGCCAGGCCCGCGCCATGGGCCACGTCGTACAGGCCGCTGAGCTCGTGCTCGATCTGGTGGCTGGCCCAGTCGCCCACGCGGCCGACGCCCACGGTGTTGTTGTGGGCCAGCGTGCCCGCCCACATCAGCTGGGCGCGGGCGTCGTAGTCGTCGGGCTTCAGAAGCGCCTGCTTCGTCGCGCGGATGACGGTCAGCAAAAGGCCCTCGGCCAGCCGGTCGGTCACGTCCACGTCCGGGGTGTTGGTGAAGTAGCGCTCCAGAATGTGCGCCATGATGTCCGTGGCGCCGCAGGCGGTCTGGTATGCGCTCAGGGTGCAGGTGAGCGCCGGGTTCATCAGCGCGAACCGGGGACGGTTGAGCTCCACATTCAGGCCGCGCTTGGTGCGCGTTTCCTTCTGCATGATGACGCAGCTGTTGGAGCTTTCGCTGCCGGCGGCGGACAGCGTCAGCACCGTGCCCAGCGGCACGGCCTTCTGCGGCAGCGCCTTGTTTGAAAAGAAGTCCCAGAAGTCGCCCTCGTAGGGAATGCCCATGGCGATGGCCTTGGCCGAATCGATGGCGCTGCCGCCGCCCACCGCCAAAATGAAGTCCGCGCCGAACCGGCGCCCCAGCTCGATGCCCTCATAAACCTTATCGTCCCTGGGGTTGGGCAGCGCGCCGCCCAGCAGGGTGTGGGCCAGGCCCGCCGCGTCCAGCGATTCCGTGACGCGCCCGATCAGCCCGCTTTTCACCGCCGAGCCGCCGCCGAAGTGCACCAGCACCTTCGTGCCCCCCAGCGCGCGGATCATTTCGCCGGCCTTTTGCTCCGCGCCGTCGCCAAATTCAAACCGCGTCGGAATGTAGAAGGAAAAATTGTCCATGATCAACCCTCCTCGACAAAGATGGACCCGATCTTTTCCGCCATCGCCCGCGCGAACACTTCCTGGCCCTCGCGGGTGATGTGAATGCCGTCCTGCGGCCAGGGCGCGGTGACCTTCGCCGCGTCCAGAAACGCGCTGCCCGTCAGCATGGCCACGCGGTGGTATTCCCGCGCGAAGTCTTTGGATATGCCGGCCGCCTTCGGGCCGAAGCTGGCGCCGAACATGCGCGCCTCCACGTCCTCCGCCACCAGAATGGGGGAGACCAGGAGCACCCGGGAAGGCTTGCCATCCCGGCCCAGCGCGTATTGCTTCGCCAGCAGCACCATCTGCTGGGCGCACTGGGCGATGGTGCAGGCGTTCATGCCAAAGCGCTCCTTGGTATCATTGGTGCCCAGCATGATGACCACCAGATCCAGCGGGTTGTGGCTCATCAGACAGGGCGGCAGGTATTTCATGCCGTTTTTATGGCCGCCCTCGGTGGGATCGTCGTGAATGAAGGTGCGGCCGTTGAGCCCCTCCTCGATCACCGCGTAGCCGTCGCCCAGCATCGCCCCGAGGCGCCTTGTCCAGCGGGTTTCATCGTCAAAGCGGCCGGTTTCAAAATCGTAGCCATAGGTATTGGAATCGCCAAAGCAGAGAATGCGCCGTTTCATTTCAATCCCTCCTGCCGCATTATACCATAATCTGCCCGGGATGTGGTATACTGAAGCGACGAAAAGGGGCGGTGGCATGGATTTTCCATCGGAGTGGCTGCGCAATATGGAGCGGCTGCTGGCGGGCGAATACGGCGCGTTTCTTGAGGCCATGGCGGCGGAGCCGGCCCTGTCGCTCCGGCTCAACGCGCTGCGCCCCGGGGCGGCCAGCGACCGGGCGGGAGAGGCGATCCCTTGGTCGCCCTGGGGGCGCTACCTGCGCGAAGGGGACGACGTGAAGACCGGCCGGGACATTTCCCACGCGGCGGGGGTCTACTACATGCAGGAGGCCAGCGCCCAGGCGCCCGCGGAGGGGCTCGCGCCGCAGCCGGGCGAGGTGGTGCTGGACCTGTGCGCCGCGCCGGGGGGGAAGGCGTCGCAGATGGCGGCGCGGATGGGCGGCCGGGGCGCGCTGGTGGCCAACGAGATCGTCCTCCCCCGCGCCAGGGCGCTGTCCGGAAACCTGGAGCGGCTGGGCGTCACAAACGCCGCCGTGGTCAGCGAATCTCCGGAGAGACTGGCGGAGAAGTGGCCGGAGGCCTTCGACGCGGTGCTGGTGGACGCCCCCTGCTCCGGCGAGGGCATGTTCCGAAGGGACCCGGACGCCCGCCGCGCGTGGACGCAGGACAGCCCCCGGGCCTGCGCGGTCCGGCAGGCGAAAATTCTGGCGTCCGCGCGGCGCATGGTCCGGCCCGGCGGGCGGCTGGCCTACGCCACCTGCACCTTTAACGATGTGGAAAACGAGGGCGTGGTCCGCGACTTTCTGGGGGCAAACGGGGATTTTGCGCCGCTGGATTTTGACCTTCCCGGCGTTGGGCGCTCGGAGGGGGGCATGCTGCGGCTGTGGCCCCACCGCCTTCGGGGCGACGGCCACTTTGTGGCGCTGATGAAGCGGGAAGGGGATGCCGCGCCCCGGGTGCGCCGGGAGGGGCCGGGCCTCTCCGCCGCGCGGATCGACGATCTGCCGGGGCGCTGGGTCCGGGCGCTCGAGGGCTGTGTGATCGAGGAGCGGGCGGGGGTCCTGGAGGCGCTGCCGCCCGAAATGCCGGATCTGGACGGGCTTCGCGTCATCCGGCGGGGGCTCCGGCTGGGCGGGGGCCCGCGGCGGCATGCGCCGCCCGATCACGCGCTGGCGATGGCCTTCGGGCCGGAAGGCTTCGACCGCCGGGCCGAACTGGACGATGGGGCGGCGCGCTTGTTTCTGGCGGGGGAGGCGATGGCGCTGGACGCGCCGGACGGCTGGACCCACATAAGTTGGCGCGGCCATCCGCTGGGGTTCGGCAAGGTGAGCCAGGGCATACTCAAAAACCATCTGCCCAAGGGGCTCAGGTGGCGCTGACGGGCAAAAAAACGCCCCGGCGGGGCCGGAGTGGATGTTACTTCGCGTTTCTCCAGAAAAAGCGGGGGCGCCGGGCCTTGCTGCGCATCGCCTCCGCGCTTTCGTAGGCGGTCTGGTATTGGGCGTTGCCCGGCTGCTGCCGGGTGGCGATGCCGAAGTACAGCACGGCTTTTTCGACCTCTCCCAGCCGGAACAACACCGCGCCGAAGAGGTAATTCCACTCCGCGCTGCGGGTGGCCACCCGCATCAGCGCCTGGCGCGCGGCCGACAGCTGGCCCAGGCCCAGCAGCTTTCGCACGTCCTCCAGCTGTTCGCTCTCCGGCGAGATCTGGTCGAGCCGCCCGTGGGACGCGCACTGCTCCAGCGCCTCCTCGTAGGCGAGGTTGATCTGGATCATCCTGGACTCCGCCCACAGCCGCTCCGGGCCCTCGGCGAAGCGGTCCGGATGCCAGCGGCGGGCGAGATCCCGGTACGCGCGGCGAACGTCCACGGCGGACGAGCCCCGCTTGACGCCCAGCACTTCGAAGCAGTCGGCCATCCCCGTTCGCCTCCTTCCGCCTGACAATATAGGGGTATTATACCAGCCGCCCCCGCCCTTGTCCACCCCCCGACCGCAGACGGGACGCCTCGGCGCAAAATATTACAAAAGGGTTTCGATCGGCCACAAAAACGTAATACCACAACATATAGTATTCCCTTGCTATTTTACGCAGGGTCGTATACAATATATGTATTGAATCGGCACCGCATGCCGAATCGTTTTTTACGAAGGGCGTGTCGCACCGGATGAGGTCCCCCGATCGTAGAAGCAGGAAGGCCAAGCCCCGCGGAAGCCGCGCAAACAGCGCGGTTGTGCGGTGGCTCATTTTTTGCTTCCCGGCCGGGCTTCTGATGATGTGGAGCGACCGCTGCAGGTGGCCGCGCTACACCAAGATGCTGATTTCGCTGGGCTTCGCGGCGCTGCTCACGATGGTGCTGCTGCCGCAGACGATGCCGCCGGAGCGCGCCAGCGGCGGCGTGGAGATCGTGGGTCTGTCGCCCGCGCTCGAGGTGCAGGGCCCGCAGATGGACCCGGACGCCACCCAGTACGACGTGTACGTGCCGGTCTACCAGCCGGAGGCCACGCTGTTTGTGGAACCTACGCCCACGCCGGTGCCCGTCTACGTCTACTGCAACGACGGCGGCCAGTACTACCATACCAAGAACTGCCGCTACACCCGCACCAGCACGCCGAAGGTGACGCTGGGCCAGGCGGTGGCCGCCGGCTTCAAGTCCTGTCCCAAGTGCAAGCCGCCGGTGGAGGACGAGGATTGAGGAAAACCCCCGGGTGACGTGCGCGCCCCGCGATGCGGGGCGCGCCGTCTGTCTGAAAATGGAGGCCTGTCGATCGCGGGGCCTCCGGGCCGTCACATCCGCGCCGGGGACTCGATGCCGATCAGGTATAGCGCGGTTTTGATCAGATCGCGGGTGACGCCTGTCAGCGCCAGCCGGGCCGCGCGGGCGCCGGGGTCGTCGTCCAGAATGCGGCGCTCGAAGTAAAACTTGTTGTAAGCCTGGGCCAGGTCTACCGCAAAGCGCGTCACCTGCGAAGGCTCGCTGCGGTCGATGGCGCCGGTGACCACCGACGGGAACTGTTCGATCAGCCGCACCACCGCCTGGGCCTCCGGATCGGCCAGGGCGGAATAGTCCGGTTCGGCGGGGGCGAGGCCGGCCTCCGCGGCCTTCCGCAGCACGGAGCAGCAGCGGGCGTGGGTGTACTGAACGTAGGGGCCGGTTTCCCCTTCAAAGTTGAGGGCGCGGTCCCACCAGAAGTCGATGTCCTTGATGCGGTTGTTGTACAGGTCGAAGAACACCACCGCGCCCACGCCCACCTGGCGTGCCACCTCGTCTTTGTCGGGCAGGTTGGGGCTCTTTTCGTCGATGATGGCGCGGGCCTTCCGGATGGCGTTTTGCAATAGATCCTCCAGGTATACCACGTGGCCCTTGCGGGTGGACAGCGTCTGCCCCTCGTAGGACACCATGCCGAAGGAGACGTGCTCCATCTTCTCCGCCCAGTCGTAGCCCATCAATTCCAGCACCTTGAAGAGCTGCCGGAAGTGCAGATCCTGCTGGTAGGCCACGACGTAGAGGCAGCGGTCAAAGTCGTAGGTGTCCTTGCGGTAGAGGGCCGCGGCGAGATCCCGGGTGGCGTAGAGCGTCGCGCCGTCCTTTTTCAGGATCAGGCAGGGGGGCATGCCGTAGGCTTCGAGGTTTACGATCCACGCGCCGTCGGATTCGGTGAGCAAATTCTTCTCCCGGAGCTCGCGGATCACGCGGTCCATCTTGTCGTTGTAGAAGCTCTCGCCGGCGTAGGAATCAAACCGCACGCCCAGAAGGTCGTACACTTTTTTCGCGTCCTTCAGCGTGACGTCCTTGAACCAGTTGAAGACGGAAAGGGCCTCCGGATCGCCGTCCTCGATCTTCTTGAACCAGGCGCGGCCCTCGTCCTGAAGGGCCGGATCGTTTTCGCTTTCCCGGTCAAAGCGCACGTAGAGCTTCACCATTTCGTCCACGCCGCCCGCCTCGACGGCCGCCCGGTCGCCCCACTTTTTGTAGGCACACACCATTTTGCCGAACTGGGTGCCCCAGTCGCCCAGGTGGTTGATGCCCACCACGGTATAGCCCCGGAAGCGGTAGAGCCGGGCCAGGGAATTGCCGATCATCGTGGTGGACAGGTGGCCGATGTGAAAGCGCTTGGCGATGTTGATGGAGGAATAATCGATGCAGACGGTCTTGCCCGCCCCCTCGGCGCCGCCGCCGTAGGCCGGCTCCGCCGCCGCCCGGGCCAGCACCTCCCGCGCGTAGACCGCGCGGTCGATGTAGAAGTTCAGGTAGCCCTTGACCGATTCGACTCTGTCCAGAAACGGCGCGGCCATCGCGCCGGCCAGCTGGTCCGCGATCATGGGCGGTGCCTTGCGCAGCGATTTGGCCAGCTTGAAGCAGGGGAAGGCGTAGTCGCCCAGCGCCGCGTCCGGCGGAACCTCCAGCGCGGCGGCGACGCCCGCCGCGTCCATCGCGGCGCTCCCAAAGGCCGTTTCAAGCCCCGACTCAACGAGCGAGGCGATGCTCATGCGAAAATCCATTCCGGCACCCCGTTTGCAATATAGTAAGTGGATTATACCACGAATCCCGGGCCCTATGGTGTTAAGGCTTGAAAAACATGCAGAAGGCGGACTTATGGCATTGTTTCGCCCATCCGTGCGCGCACTGATGGACGAAACGCGTTCCCGGCGCGCTGGTCGCCGGGAACGGTTGAAGCCCTGTGAGGACTTTGTGGATGGTGTGAAGGCGCCCGGTTCGCCGCGTCAGGTATTTTTCATCACGATCTCTTCCACGGCGTCGGCCACGTGCTCACACTCGTCGCAGCACTTCTCCAGGAAGTTGTAGATGTCCTTCCAGACGCCGATGGAGACGGCGTCCTCCTTGCCCAGGTAGAGGCTGTGCATCGCCTCCAGGTGGAGCTTGTCGCCCACCTCCTCCAGGCGGTTGACTTCGATGATGCGCTTTTTCATGTCGTTGGCCTTGCGCAGGTGGTGGAAATCCTTGAGCAGCGCCACCAGTTCCTCGGAGCAGGTGGTGATCACGTGGGCCATGCCCACCGCCTCCTTGCGGCAGGTGGCGACGCCGTACATGTACAGGGAGATCAGCACGTCCTCGATGGAGTCGATCAGATCGTCCTGGATGGCGGAGAGCCGGGTGATGTCCTCCCGGTCGATGGGCGGCAAAAACTCCAGCACCAGCCGCGCGGTCATCTCGTGCTTTTTCATGTCGGCGTTGTGCTCGATGGCGTGCATCTTCTCCATCACCGACTTGAGCTCTTTCGTGTTGTAATTCTCAAGGGTGCGTTCCAGCAGCTTCGCGCCCTCCAGCGCGCACTCCGCCATTTCGGTAAAAAACGCAAAATAGTCGTATCCGCCACGCTTGCCCACTACCTACACCTCTTCCTCTAGAATAGCTTCATGAACAGCTTGGCCATCAGGAAGCCCAGAAGGCCGCAGCCGGGGAATGTCAGAAACCAGGTCAGCACCATTTCGCGCACGATGCTCCAGTTGACCCGCTTCAGATTCTTCGCGGCGCCCACGCCCATGATCGCGGTGGTCTTGGTGTGGGTGGTGGACACGGGAATGCCCGTGATCGACGAGAGCAGAAGACAGCCCGCCGCCGCCAGATCCGCCGAAAAGCCCTGGTACTTGGTGAGCTTCACCATGTCCATGCCCACGGCCTTGATGATCCGGTAGCCGCCGATGGAGGTGCCCAGGCCCATCACCAGCGCACACAGCACCATCAGCCACAGCGGGATCACCACGTCCACCGGGCCGGCCTGCCCCTTGGTCAGAAACATGCCCAGCAGAAACACGCTGATAAACTTCTGGCCGTCCTGCGCGCCGTGCATGAAGGCCATCGCCGCCGCGCCGCCCACCTGCGCCTGCTGAAAAAACCTGTCCGTCTTGCGCCGGTCCATGCGGCGGAAGATCAGCTCCACCAGCCGGACCGTCACCCAGCCCATCGCAAAGCCCAGGAGGGAGGACAGCACCAGGCCGTAGAGCACCTTGACCCATTCCGAGCCGTTGATGCCGCCGAAGCCGCCGTGCAGCGCGATGGCCGCGCCGGACAGGCCCGCGATCAGCGCGTGGCTCTCGCTGGTGGGAATGCCAAAGCGCCACGCGGCCACGGCCCAGGCCACGATGGCCACCAGCGCGGCGCACAGCGCGTATAGCGCGTCGCTGGGATTGCCTTGAAAGTCCACCATGTAATAGACCGTTTCCGCGACCTTCTGGTTGACCATCGTCATCACCAGAACCCCCAGCAGATTGAACGCCGCCGCCATGACGATGGCCGGACCCGGGCGCATCGCGCGGGTCGACACACAGGTGGCGATGGCGTTGGGGGCATCGGTCCAGCCGTTGACCAGGATGACCGCCAGCGTCAGCACCGTCGTGACGATCAGGGCCGGCGACTGCGCCAGCTGGCTGATAAAGTCGGAAAGAGATAGCTGCATAGATGAACCATTCCCCGCTTTGTCAAATCCGCTTGATTATAGCACATCATCGCTCAAGGAAAGATCAGGCGTCTGTTAAATCTACATCATGCGCGCCATGCCGCGCCGTTTCGCGACGGAAAAGCGTCGAAAACGCGCCCGGGCCGGGGGCCGCCGCCCCGCATATTATCCGGCGGAGCGGCAAATCCTACCGATAACAAACGCATGGGGGTGGTTTTTTGAATCCGTTTGAGCAAAGGCCGGCGCAGGTGGAAGACGGCATCCGGGACTGGGCGGGGGTGTACCCCGGGCCCTATGACAAAAACGCGGTGGACCCGTACACCCGCCTTCGCATCATTTTAATGAATGGCATCGAGGTGGAGCAGGTGTTCTTCAAGCACCAGTTTCACCGCAACTGCGCGGACAACGACCTCCGGCGGGAACTGGCGCTGACCCGCCGCGTCGAACAGCAGCAGCAAAAGCGCATCAACTGGCTGAAGCCCATCGACGAAACGCCGCTGGAAACCACCATCGGATACGAGCACGTGGCGGTGGACCTGACCGCCTGGCTGGCCCAGAACGAGCCGGACGCCTACGCCCGAAGGGCGCTGGACTTTGCGCTGCTGGAGGACTTCGACCACCTGTACCGCTATGCCAACCTGCTGGACATGGACGCGGGCATTCCCGCGCAGCAGATGGTCAAAAGCTACGTGGACATCACGCCGGGCCGCCCCACCATCGCGGAGCACCGGCACCCCTTCGATTCGGTCAAAAACCCGCTGGATTTCAAAAAGGCGGACCTGCGCACCAGGCTGAACGCGCTGATTATCACCTCCGGAGAGCAGCAGACCATGAACTTCTACATGAACCTGGGCAACGCCTACTTGAACGACCTGGGCCGGCAGCTGTATCTTGAGATCGCCATGATCGAGGAGCAGCACGTGACCCACTACGGTTCGCTGCTGGACCCGAAGGCCACATGGCTGGAAAACCTGCTGATGCGCGAATACATGGAGTGCTACCTGTACTATTCATTCCTCGAGGACGAAAAGGACCGCCGCATCCGCGACGTATGGGCGGCGCATTTTGAAATGGAAGTGGCGCACCTGCACAGGGCGGCGGAGCTTTTAAGGCGGTACGAGCGCAGGGAGTGGAGCGAGGTGATCCCCGGCGGCGCGTTTCCGAAGCTGCTCCGCTTCCACGACACCCGCGACTACGTGCGGCGCGTTCTGGCCGAACAGGTGCTGCTCACCGCCGACCGGGAGAACTACCGCGGCGTGCAGGAACTGCCGCCCAGCTTTGACTTCTTCGCCTACCAGGGGCGCGTCAACAAGAACGTCGACCGCGTGGCCAGCCACGCGGTGGTGGTGGGGCACCAGCGCGCCTTCGGCGAGGACTACCGCGCGGAGTCAAAGCCAACCCCCGTGCCCGCCCTGGCCGACCGCGCCGTCGACAACACCGAAATCGCGCGGAACCCCGCCGCGTTCTGACCGGGACGGGGCTCAGGCGCGGCGGGCCACGACGCCGGATTTGGGCTTCGCGCGCTTGAACAGCACGCCCAGCGTTTTCGGCCCGCAATGGCCGGATATGGTACAGCCCGCGCGGGTTTCGCAGACTTCCTTAAAGGGCGCGAGGGACAGGACCATTTCGCGCACCGCCCGTATGGTCTCCGGCGCACAGCCGGGGTGGGTGATGAAGACCCGGCCGGGGTCCAGATCCCGGGCATCGCCCAGCCGGTCCGCCACGTAGTGCTCCAGGCAGCGGGAAAAGCTGCCCCGGTACCTTGCGCCCACCCTCATTTCGCCGCGCACCACTTCAATGCAGGGCTTGATCTGCATCAGCTTCGCGCCCACCGCCTCCAGCCCGGAGCAGCGGCCGCCCCGCCGGAGGTAATCCAGCGTTTCGATGACGAAGCTGGCGTCCACCCGGGGGATCGCGTCCGCGAGGTGCGCCAGGATCTCCGCCGCGCCCGCGCCGCGCCGCGCCATCTCCGCCGCGTCCATCACCGCGTGGCCGCTGCCGCTGGAGAGATTTTGGGAATCCACCACGGTGACGTTGGCAAAGCCCTCCGCCGCCATGCGCGCGTTGACAAAGCATGCGGAAAAGGCCGACCCGATGGTGATGTGGATCACCGCGTCGTAATCCTTCGCGTACCGGGCAAAGAGGCGCTCGTAATCGTACTGGTTGACCGCGGCGGTGCGCACCGTCCGGCCAGATTCGACGAGGCGGAAGATGTCCTCCGGCGCGATGTCCACGCCGTCCCGGTAGCATGCGCCGCCCGCCAGCACGTAAAGCGGCGCGAGGGCGATGTCCAGCCGGTCCAGGATCTCGGGGGAGAGGTCGCAGGTGCTGTCGGCGGTGATCTTGATCATGCGGTACACCTCGCGTCAATTTTCCGGGCGGCGGGACATCCCGGCACCGCAAAGCCGAAGCGCCCGGGCGCTCCGGCTTTTGTATGGGGCAAGACCGGGTGCTACGCGCCCACGGACAGCTTTTCGCCTTCCGCCGGGACGCCGGCACCGCCGGGGCGCTCGGCCCACAGGCGGTCGGCCGTGTCCGCCCAGCACTCTGCCGCGCGGGCGCACTTTCCGCAAAGGGCGTGCACGTCCTCCGGAGCGATCATGTCGGTGGACTTCGCGCCGGAGGCGTCCACCATCCGGGCAAGGGCCTCCGGGTTGTCCAGCAGCGGGCAGGGCCTCAGGTGGTTCTCGTTGAAGGGCTGGTTCTTATGATACTGCATGAACAGCGGGGATTGCAAGGCCTCCAGCAGCGTATGTGTGTACACGCTCGCGTCCGCGTAGTGAATGAAGGCGCAGGGCTCGATGTCGCCGCCCGCGTTGATGTGCAGATAGCGGCGCCCGCCCGCGATGCAGCCCTTCACGTACTCGCCGTCGTTCCAGAAGTCCATCGTGAACACCGGCTTGGTTTGGCGGAACGCGCGCACCTGGTGGTACATGTACTCCCGCTGCTCCGCGGACGCCATAAGCGAGGGCACCGCGTCCTTGCCCACCGGCATGTAGGTGAACAGCCAGATGAATTTCGCGCCCCGATGGATCAGGTCGTCAAAGAAGGCCTCGCTGCCGATGGAGGCGGTGTTCTCGCTGGTGTAGCAGCAGGAGGCGCCAAAGAGCAGCTTCTTGCGCTTGAGGATTTCCATCGCCCGCATGACATGGGCAAAGGTGCCCGCGCCGCGGCGGGAATCGGTCTCCGCCTCAAAGCCCTCGACGCTGATGGCGGGCGCGAAGTTCTTGACCCGCAGCATCTCGTCCGCAAATTCCTCGTCGATCAGCGTGCCGTTGGTGAAGGCGGTGAAAAAGCAGTCCGGATTCATCTCGCAGAGGCGGATGACGTCCTTTTTGCGCACCAGCGGCTCGCCGCCCGACAGCACGTAGAAGTAGACGCCCAGTTCCTTGCCCTGGCGCACGATGTCGTTTAGCGTCTCCAGGCTCATGTTCATGCGGTTTCCGTACTCGGCGGCCCAGCAGCCCACGCAGTGCAGGTTGCAGGCGGAGGTCGGGTCCATCAAAATCGCCCAGGGCACGTTGCAGTCGTACTTCTGCTGCATCTTCTGCTGCCTGAGCCCACCCACGGCGGTGGCGTTGATGACGAAGTTGCGAAACACTGCGCCGCGCACGCCGGCGTCGATGTCCTCCCACATGCTCATAATCAGCCGATACCAGTTTCCGTCCTTATCCTCCAGCGCCTTGCGCACGGCACTCAGTTGGCCCTGCATCGATCCGTCGGCGTCCAGCTTTTCCACCAGGTGCATCAGCTTGGGCGCGTTCTTTTCCGGGTCGGAATCCAGATACCTGTAGGCCATCTTCAGCGCGGCGGAACCAATGGCTTCCTTCATAATGGCATGACCTCCGTCTCTTTTTTCCAAATGCACTATAGCATGCCCGGCCCGGCGCGTATCTAGACAGTTTTGTTTTTTGTCACAAAACCTGACAATCGGCCGCATCTGTCAATGGAGCGCGGAGGGAATCCACGGTACAATAAGCTGGTGGGAGCCATTTTGCAATGGGTTGGGGAGGTAGCGGCATGCTCGACATTGAGGCAAGGCTGGCCCGTCAGGGCATCGGCATCGCGGTGGACAAGGCGATGGAGGATGTGAAGGGCAACGCGCGCCGGAGCATCCGCAACCTGGTGGATCTCGGCACGCTGTTTTCCAAGACCGAAAATCAAAAGTGGTTTTTCACCGCCGCACGAAAGGTCATCGACAATCCCCAAAACCCATACCGGGCGCTGGTTTCGCGGGCGGTGCGCGATATTGACGGCGACACGATCCGCCGCGTGGGGCTGAACCTTGGCTACAACGCCCTCGTCCACGGCGCGAAAAAGCTGCGCAGGCGCCCGGACGCACGCCTGCCGTGGCTGCTGGACATGACGGCGCACGGCGCTTCGGCGGGGCCGAGGCTGGACGCATGCCTGACCGAAGGGGAGGAGATGGGCATCTACGCCTACGCGCTGCATCCGGACGGCGCCGAAGCCCTTGACGCCGCGCTGGACGTGGTGCAAAAGCACGGGGACTGCTTCTGCGCGCTGCGGCTCTCTTCGGAACTTTTGGAGGGCGATGCGCCCCGGCGCATCGCCCGGATACACAACGTGGCGGTGGCGGTGGAGCTTGCGCCCGACCCGGAGCGGGCGGAGGGCGCGTTCCGGCGGCTGCGGGAGAACCGCTGTTTCTTCGGATTTTTTCTGACCTATGGCGATAAAGACCTGCAAAGCGTCACATCGCCCCGGTTTATCCGCCGGGCGATCGGGGCGGGCTGCTTCTTCGGCGCATATCAGGCGGCGGGCGCGTCGCAGCAGGCGCAAGACTGCATCCACGCCTTTGCGCAAAGGCTGCGCGGCGAGGCGGGCATGCCGCTGGTCGCGCTGGACTGGCCCCGGGACGTCCGCGAGACGGGCGAGAAGCTGGGCGTCGGCGGCGTGCAGAACCTGGATCTCGCCGCCGCTCCGGCTGCGCGGTGCCAGAGCGGGCGGCGCGGCGCGCTGGCGGAAATGCTGCTCAGGACGCGCGTTTGCCCCTCGTCGTAATCAAACGCCGCGCTTTCGCTTTTCAAAAGGCGGAGGCGTCAGTAGTTTTCGTCCGTGCCCTCGCCCCGGGCGATGGCCGCGGCGGAAGCAAAGCCGATGCCCAGGCGCTGGGCGCCCATGTCCACGTACATCTTCGCGGTGGCATAATCGCGGATGCCGCCGGAGGGCTTCACCCTGGCGCGGCCCGCCGCCGTTTCCAGCATCGCCTGGACGGCTTCCTTCGTGGCGCCGCCGCCGTTGAAGCCGGTGGATGTCTTGACAAAATCCGCCCCCGCCCGGATGGCCGTCTCCGTGGCGGTCCGGATCTGGTCCAGCGTCAGCTGGCTGGTTTCAAAGATCACCTTCACCAGCGCGCCCGCCGCGTGGGCCTCCTCGGCGACGCCGCGGATCTCCTCTCCGACCACGTCCCAGTCGCCGCCCCGGGCGTAGCCGTAGTTCATCACCATGTCCAGTTCCTTCGCCCCCTGCTGGCAGTAGATCTTCGCCAGCGCGCGCTTTCCGGCCGCGCCGCCGTAGCCGTAGGGAAAGTCCAGCACGCAGCTGACGAGGGTGTCCGTGCCGCGGCACATCTCCACCGCCATGGGGATGTCGCAGCCCCGCACGCAGACTGAATAGCTGTCCGCCTCGATGGACTGGCGGATGGCCTGCCGCGCCTCCTCGCGGGTCATCTCGGGCTTCAGGACCGCGGCGTCAAAATACCGGCTGATCTTCATAGCGTTTCCTCCAGGGCGTACGCCCGTTTTTTTTCATTATACCGCAAAACCGCGGTTTGCGAAAGCGCCGCGGCGGCTGGTAATTTGCCGGGAATTGTGCTATCCTATTGGGGCAAATCAGCGGGAGGGCGACATGAACGACGAAGCGTTGATGGAAATCGCGCTGGCCGAGGCGCGGCGCGCGCTGGCGGAGGGCGAGCTTCCCGTGGGCGCGGTGGTGGCGAAAAGGGGCGAGGTTCTGGCCGTGGGCCGGAATCGGCGGGAGGCGTCGAAGGACCCCACCGCCCACGCGGAGATCGAGGCGATCCGCGCGGCGGCCCGGGCGCTGGGCGGCTGGCGGCTGAATGACTGCGCGCTGTACGTGACGCTGGAGCCCTGTGCCATGTGCGCCGGGGCCATCGTCGCCGCGCGGCTGGACAGGGTGGTGTTCGGCGCGGCCGACCCCGCCGCCGGCTGCTGCGGCAGCGTGTACCGCATCACGGAGGACCCGGCCTTTTCCCACTTTGCCCGCGCCGACGGCGGCGTCTTGGCCGCCGCATGCCAGGCGATCCTCTCGGAATTCTTTGAAAGCCGCAGAAAGGGAGACAGACCATGAGCGTGCATCCGGCCGAAATGGAACGCATCCGGCGCTGGATCGGGGAGAACATCGAATCGGTGGTGGAGGACCTTCAGGATTTTGTGCGGATCGGGAGCGTCAGCCGGGCGGATCTGGCCGCCCCCGGCGCTCCCTTTGGGCCGGACGTGAAGCGCATGATGGACTACGCCCGCGCCCGCGCGGAGGCCTGCGGCTTTGAAACCGAGGATCACGAGGGCTACTGCGTCAGCGCCTGGTGGGGCGACCGGGAAAACTGCCTGGGCATTTTCGGCCACCTGGACGTGGTGCCGGTGGGCGAGGGCTGGATCTACCCGCCCTTCGGCGCGACGCGCGTGGGCGACTGGCTGATCGGCCGGGGCGTTCACGACAACAAGATGGCCTGCGCCGTCGGCCTGGGGCTGATGCGCATGTTCCGGGAGCTGGCGCTGCCCCTTCGCCGCGGCATTCGCCTGGTGATGGGCGGCGCGGAGGAGACCGGCATGCGGGACATGGCCTATTTTGCAAAAACTCAGTCCATGCCCGCCGCCTCCATCGTGCCGGACTCCGCCTTTCCCGCCAATTTTGCGCAGAAGGGCATGCTGAACGCGGTGCTGACCGCCGCGTCGCCGGACGCGCTGGCGGAATTCTCCGGCGGGGCCGTGTCCAACATGGTGCCGCCCACTGCCCGGGCGGTGCTCCGCTGCCCGCTGGAGGCGGCGCGGCGCGCGCTTTCGGGGGCGGAGGGCGTCGAAGTGTCGGGCGAGGACGGGCGCGTGACGGTCGCCGCCCGGGGCATGGCCGCCCATGCGGCCCGGCCCTGGTATGGGGTCAGCGCAATTCACCGCCTGGCCTCGGCGCTGGCCGGTTCGGGCCTTCTGCCCGCCGAAGGGGCGATGGCGGCCATTGCCCGCCTCTCCGGCGACACCTACGGCGAGGCCGCCGGCATCGCCCGGGAGGACCCGGAGACCGGAAAAACCACCCAGGTGGTGGGGCTTGCCGCCCTTGAAGCCGGGCGGATTCGCCTGACGGTGGACTGCCGGCTGTCCATCGCCACCGATCTTTCGGCCTGCGGCGAAGCCTTCGCCGCCTGGGCGGCGAAAAACCGCTTCCGGGTGGAATCCCTCGAGATCAAAAAACCGTTTTACATGCCCAAGGATGATCCGCGCATCCGGGCGCTGCAGGCGGTGTATCGCGAAGTCACCGGGCGGGACGAAGCGCCCTACGCCACCGGCGGCGGCACCTATTCCCGCGAGCTGAAAAACGCGGTCACCTTCGGCCCCGGTTACCCCGGCTCCCCGCGGCCCGACTTTCTGCCGGAGGGACACGGCCGCGCCCACGAGCCGGACGAGGCCCAATCGATTCCCGAACTTGAAACCACGATGGCCGTGTACGCCGCGGCGCTGATCGCGCTGGACGGCGTGGCGGGCGAAGGGGGAGAGGGCGCATGAGCAGGATGGGCGAAACCATCCGGAAGGCCCGGCTGGCCGCCGGGATGACGGAAAAGGCGCTGGGCAAAAAGTGCGGCCTGGCGGAGAGCGTGGTAAAGGACATCGAATCCGGCCGCAGGGTGGCCAGCGACGACCAGGCGCAGCGGATGCTGAAGGTGCTGGGCGTGCAAAACCCGGTGTCCACGGAGCTGGAGGTGGCCGCCGAGCCGGAGGTGAAGCTCCGGCCCAGGCCCCGGCCCTACGTGCTTCCGGCGGAGCCGCCCCGCGAGGAGGCGGTGACCGCCGCCACCGCCGCGTCCGAGGAGCCGGACGGCGCGTGGCTGGACGCGCTGGGCGGCGTGGTCAAGCGGGTGCCGGTGTGCGACGAGAAGGGCCTGGTGATGGACCACGCGCTGGAACCGGTGATCGGCGGGCGCATCGAGGGCGGCGCCCCCGACAAGGTGTTCTACTTCCGCTGCCCGGACGGCGCGCTGGCAGGCTACCGCATTCACGCGGGCGATCTGCTGCTCACCGTGCCGGAGAAGGCGCCCGTGGACGAGGCGGTGATGATCGTGGAGCGCGGCAAAACCCGCATGGCCCGGAAGATCAAAAAGCTGGAGGGCGGGAAGCTGCTTTTGCAGTCCTTTGACCGGGAATTCCGGGCCGAAACCGCGGATGCGAAGTCCGTGCTGATTCTGGGGCGCTGCGTGAAGCTGGTCCGCGGCCTGTGAGGCGCGGCGCGGTGCATGGATATACACATTATTCACAATAAACCGCTTGATTGTCGGGGCCGGACGGGATATAATCAAAGAATCATTCAGAATATGCGGGAGGGAATGTTTCCTATGAAGCAGATTTCGAGAATTCTTGTGGCCGCGCTTGTGCTGGCGCTTGTGCTGGCGATCCCCGGCATGGCCGAAAACGCCCCGCTGGTGGTGGGCACCAACGCCGAGTTCTCGCCCTTTGAGTTCATCGGCGACGACGGCAATCCCGCCGGCATTGACATCGACCTGATCAGCGCCATCGGCGAGAAGATCGGCGTTTCCGTTCAGATTGTGAACATGGGCTGGGACGCGCTGATTCCCGCGATGACCAGCGGCAAGATCGGCGCGATCATCTCCGGCATGACCATCACCGAGGAGCGCAAAAAGAGCGTGCAGTTCTCCGATCCATACTATCAGGCGTCGCAGAAGATCATCGTCAAGGACGGCTCGGACATCGCGGATGAAGCCGGCCTCGCCGGGAAGAAGATTGGCGTGCAGATGGGCACCACCGGCGACCTGTACGTGACCGACACCGTCAAGGACGCCACCGTCGAAAGGTATGACAAGGGCATCGACGCGGTGCAGGATCTGGTCAACGGCAAGCTGGACGCCGTGGTCATTGACGAGGAGCCCGCAAAGGTGTTCGTTTCCCAGGCGCAGGGCCTCTCCGTGCTGGAGGACCGGCTCAGCGACGAGCAGTACGGCATCGCGCTGCCTCTGGGCCAGGACGAGCTTCTGACCAAAATCAACGAGGCGCTGGCCGAGCTCAAGGCCGACGGCACGCTGGACGAAATCTACGCCAAGTACGAGAGCGCCGAATAATCGGTTTGAACCGTGAAATGCGCAGCCGCCCGCGCGGTTGCGCATTTCACGTTGCCCATGAAAGGAGCGTGGCCCGTTGGAAGCGCTGAAGGCCTGGGCCCAGTCGTTCTGGCAGCAGTTCGACTTCAACCTCATCCAGGGCGACCGTTACAAGATGCTGCTCAGCGGCCTGGGCGTCACCATTGAGGTTGCGCTGGCGGCGGCGCTTCTGGGCGTGGTCCTGGGCAGCCTCATCGCGCTGATGCGGCTGTCAGACGCCCGCATCGGCCGGTGGCGCTGGCTTCAGGGCATCGCCCGCGTGTACGTGGACACGATCCGCGGCACGCCGGTGATGGTGCAGCTTCTCATTATGTACTACATCATCCTGGCCACCTACAACGGCCCCAAGGTGCTGGTGGCCATCCTGTCCTTCGGGCTCAACAGCGCCGCCTACGTGTCCGAAATGGTGCGCGGCGGCATCCTGTCGGTGGACAGGGGGCAGACCGAGGCCGGGCGCTCGCTGGGCCTTTCCAGCACCGCCACGCTGATGCTGGTGGTGATGCCCCAGGCCATCAAAAACACGCTGCCGGCGCTGTTCAATGAGTTCATCATGCTGCTCAAGGAGACGTCCATCGTGGGCTACATCGCGCTCATGGACCTGACCAAGGCGGGCGACTTCATCCGCAGCCGCACCTTCTCGGCGTTCTTTCCGCTGCTCACGGTGGCGGCGATCTACCTGGTGCTGGTATTGGGGCTTTCCGCCATTTTCGGGCGCATAGAGAGGAAGGTGCGGCAGAGTGATCACCGTTAAGGGCCTCTTTAAGGAGTTCGAGGGGCTGAAGGTGCTGCGCGGCATCGACCAGCGCGTGGAGAAGGGCGAAAAGCTGGTGGTGATCGGGCCCTCCGGCTCCGGCAAGTCCACTTTTCTCCGGTGCCTGAACCTGCTGGAGGTGCCTACGGCCGGTTCCATCGTCTTTGACGGCGAGGAGATCACCGCCCGGGGCGTGGACATCAACCGCGTGCGCCGCAAGATGGGCATGGTGTTCCAGCAGTTCAACCTCTTTCCCCACAAGACGGTGCTGGACAACATCACCCTGGCGCCGGTTCACCTGAAAACCATGAACCGGGACGAGGCCGCCGCCCGGGGGATGGCGCTGCTGGAGCGCGTCGGCCTTCGGGACAAGGCGGGCGTCTACCCGGCGCAGCTGTCCGGCGGGCAGAAGCAGCGGGTGGCGATCGTGCGGGCGCTGGCGATGGACCCCGAAGTCATGCTCTTTGACGAGCCCACCAGCGCCCTCGATCCGGAGATGGTGGGCGAGGTGCTGGACGTGATGAAGGGCCTGGCCCGGATGGGCATGACCATGGTGGTGGTCACCCACGAGATGGGCTTTGCCCGCGAGGTGGGGGACAGGGTGCTCTTCATGGACGAGGGCGTCATCGCCGAGGAGGGCACGCCCGCCCAGGTGTTCGGCGCACCCCGGGAGAAGCGCACCCGCGACTTCCTCGGCAAGCTCCTGTGACGGAAATTCCCCGTTCGCGCCGGGCGCTGGTTCACGGCCCCCCTCCGGTGGTATACTAAACACGAATACCCCGGAGGGAGTTTTTGCGTTGAAGGAATCGTTTGATGTAACCGGCATGACCTGCGCCGCCTGCTCCGCCCACGTGGAGAAATCCGTCGCCAAGGTGAAGGGCGTTTCGAATGTATCGGTCAGCCTGATGACCAACCGCATGACCGTGGACTTTGACCCCGCCGCCGCGGACCCGTCCGCCATCATCCGCGCCGTCGAGGACGCGGGCTACGGCGCGTCGGAGCGCGCGGAGGGCGCCGCCGCGTCGGCAAAGCCCGCCGCGCCGGTGGACGAATCCAGGGGCGTGCGGGTGCGGCTCATCGTGTCATTTCTCTGCCTGATCCCGCTGATGTACCTTTCCATGGGCCACATGCTGGGCCTGCCCGGCATCCACGGCATGGCCGGCGCGCTGACCCAGTTTCTGCTGGTGCTGCCCATTGCCTACGTCAACCGCGTGTACTACGAGCGCGGCTTCAAGGCCCTCGTCAAGCGCTCCCCCAACATGGATTCGCTGATCGCCATCGGCTCCTCCGCCGCGCTGGTCCAGGGCGTGTGGGCCCTCTACCAGATGGCCGGCGGCATGGAGATGGGCGGCATGGATCTGTACTTTGAGTCCGCCGGCACCATCCTGACGCTGATCACCCTGGGCAAGTATCTGGAGGCGCGATCCAAGGCGCGCACCTCCCAGGCGCTGTCGATGCTGATCGACCTGGCGCCCAAGACCGCGCGGGTGGAGCGGGACGGCGCGGAGACCGAAGTCCCCGTGGAGCAGGTGGCCGTGGACGACATCGCGGTGATCCGCCCCGGCGAGCGCATTCCGGTGGACGGCACGGTGCTCTTCGGCGAATCCGGGGTGGACCAGTCGGCGCTGACCGGCGAGAGCATGCCCTTTGATGTAACCGTGGGCAGCCCCGTCCGCGCCGGCACCATCAACCTGACGGGCTTTCTGCGGGTGCGGGTGGAGCGCAAAAGCGGCGATACCACCCTCTCTCAGATCGTGCGCCTCGTGGAGGAGGCCGCCGCCTCGAAGGCCCCCATCGGCCGCCTGGCGGACAGGATCTCCGCCATCTTTGTGCCGGTGGTGATCGCCGTCGCGCTGATCGCCACCTTTGGCTGGCTCATCGCCGGAAAGGGCGTTTCCTTCGCGCTGTCCATCGGCGTGGCGGTACTGGTCATCTCCTGCCCCTGCGCGCTGGGGTTGGCGACGCCGGTGGCCATCATGGCGGGCACCGGCAAGGGCGCCAGCATGGGCATCCTGTTCAAAAACGCCGAGGCGCTGGAGCGCGCCCACGACGTGCGGGCGGCGGTGCTGGATAAGACCGGCACCCTCACCAGCGGCAAGCCCGCCGTGGCCCACCTGCTGACGGCGCCGGGCGTGGACGCCAAGCGGCTGATGGCCCTGGCGGCTTCCGCGGAAAAGCCCAGCCGCCACCCGCTGGCGGCGGCGGTGCTGGCCCGGGCCGGGGAGGATGGCGTCGCCGCCCCGGAGGTGGAGGGCTTTGAGGAGCGGCCCGGCCGCGGCGTCACGGCGCGGCTTGAGGGCAAGCCGCTCATGGCCGGCAGCGAAAAGCTTTTGACGGAGAACGGCGTGGATGTGTCCCCGCTGCAAGAAAAGGCCCGGGCGCTGTCCGACGGCGGCGAAACCCTGATCTGGATCGCGCTTGACGGCGCCCTCGCGGGCGTCATCGGCCTTGCCGACACCATCAAGCCCACCAGCCGCGAGGCCATTGCCGCGCTGAACGCGATGGGCATCGAAACCGTCATGCTCACCGGCGACAACCGCCGTGCCGCCCAGGCGGTGGCGTCCGCGCTGGGGGTGGCCCGCGTCGAGGCCGAGGTGCTGCCCGGCGACAAGGCCCGTGTGGTGCAGCAGATCCAGAAGGAAGGCAAGAAGGTGGCCATGATCGGCGACGGCATCAACGACGCGCCGGCGCTGACGGTGGCCGATGTGGGCATCGCCATCGGCGCGGGCAGCGATATCGCCATCGAGTCCGCCGGCGTGGTCCTGATGAAGGGCGATTTGATGGACGCGGTGAACGCCGTGTCCCTCTCCCGCGCGGTGCTCAGGAACATCAAGGAGAACCTGTTCTGGGCCTTCTTCTACAACGCGCTGGGCATTCCGCTGGCGGCGGGGCTGTTTTACCCGCTGACCGGATGGACCCTCAACCCCATGTTTGCCGCCGCCGCCATGAGCATGAGCAGCGTGTGCGTGGTGCTGAACGCGCTGCGGCTGACCCGCTTCAAGCCCCGGGCCGCGCGACACGACCATGCCGCCCCGGCCAGGCCGCCGGAGATTCCCGAGATAACCGAAACCAGGCCGGAGGAACCGGCCGAAATCAAGGAGGAAAAGACCGCGATGAAGACCGTACACGTGGAAGGCATGACCTGCGGACACTGCGCCATGCGGGTGGAGAAGGCGCTCTCGGGCATCGGCCTGACCGCCAAGGTGGACCTGGACAAGAAGATCGCCGCCGTTTCGGCGGGGGACGCGCCCGACGAGGCCATCAAAAAGGCTGTGGAGGACGCGGGCTACGAAGTGACCGGGATCGACTGACGGCCATGCGGCCGGAGGTGGACAAAATATGCGCGGCGCTCTCGGCGCTGCGCATTCCTGTGGCCCCGGAGGAGCGCCAGCTGCACGGAATGATCGCGGCGGCGCTCCGGGAGGCCGGCATTGACGCGCGGCACGAGGCGGCGATCGCCCCGCGCTGCCGCATCGATTTTTTGGCCGGCGACGTGGGCATCGAAGTCAAGCGCGGGCGTCAAAGCGCCGCGCGCCTTCGGGCGCAGGCCGCGCGCTACCTGGCTTCGCCGCACCTTGCCGCGCTGATTCTGGTGACGACGGACGGCGCGCGCCTGCCCGGCGAGCTATCGGGCAAGCCCGTGGTGGTCTTCGGGCTCAATCGGCTGTGGGGGGTATCGCTGCCTTGAACTATCCGTCCTATCTGCGGGAGGTTGGCGCGCCGCCCCATTACTACGGCATTCTGGGCTTCAACCGCAAGGCGAAGTGCTGGGTCATCAAGGGCGAGCCCTGCGTGACGGAGCTGGCCAAGCGCCTGTTTCCCGGCTGTGAGGGCCGGGGCCGGGGCGAGGCCCGCTTTACCGCCCATCGGCGGATCATCGGCGAGCTCAACTGGCTGATGCTGCGCTATCCGCTCGAGATCCGCGAGTCCGACCGGGCGCGGTGGGAGGAGGCGCTTGCCGAGGCGCGGGAGTACGCCGCCTGGCGCGAGGCGCGGCTTTCGGCCCCCGAATACGCCGTGCCGCCGGCGGAGGGCTTTTCCGGCGAACTGATGCCCTTCCAAAAGCAGGGGCTGGCGTTTCTCCTGGGCAGCGGCAGGGCGCTTCTGGCCGACGAGATGGGCCTGGGAAAGACCGTTCAGGCGCTGGCCTTTCTGGCCACCGCCGCCCGGTTTCCGGCGCTCATCGTGGTGCCGCCGCACCTGGTGCGCAACTGGCAGCGGGAGGCCGAGCGGTTTCTTGTGCTGCCCGGCGGCGTCCGCATCCATGTGATCCGGGGGCTCACCCCCTACGATCTGCCGGAGGCGGACGTCTACATCATTCACTACCTTTTGCTGCGGGGCTGGAAAAAGGCGCTGCCCGCCTGCGGCTTTCAAACCGTGATTTTTGACGAGATTCAGGAACTGCGCCACGCGGGCACGGAAAAGTACTCCTCCGCCAGCCTCGTGGCCTCCGGCGCGGAGCGCGTGGTGGGCCTCTCCGGAACGCCCATCTACAACCACGGCGGCGAGATCTGGAACGTGGTCAACATTCTTGATTTTCATTTTCTGGGCAGCTGGGAGAGCTTCTCCCGCGAGTGGTGCTACGGCTACAACAGCTTCATCGTGGCCAAGCCCGACCTTCTGGGCGAGCATCTCCGGCGCGAAGGGCTGATGCTCAGGCGCACCAAAACCGAAGTGCTGCCGCAGCTGCCGCCCAAGCGGCGGTTGGTGCAGGAGATTGACTGGGACGACCGCGCCTATCAGGCGCTGATGCGCCCGGTGATGGACAAGGTGCGGGCGCTTTCGGGCATCACGGACCCCTCCCGCCGCGCGCTGGCGGAGGACGACATCTGCCAGCAGCAGCGCCAGGCCACCGGCATTGCGAAGGCGCCCTATGTGGCGGACTTCGTGCGGGCGCTGGTGGAGGAAGGCGAGCGGGTGCTGCTCTTTGCCCACCACCACGCGGTGATGGACCGGTACAAGGCCGATCTCAAGGGCCTGCACCCGGTCTTCATCACCGGCCGGGAGACCGAGGGCGAAAAGGACGCCGCCTCCGGGGCGTTCATGGAGGGGCGGACGGACCTTTGCTGCGTATCGCTGCGCTCCGCCTCCGGGCTCAACCTGCAGCGCGCCAGCTGTGTGGTGTTCGGCGAACTGGACTGGTCGCCCGCGGTGCATGCCCAGGCGGAGGACCGCGCCCACCGCATCGGCCACGAGGATTCGCTTCTGTGCTACTACCTGGTCAGCCCCCGGGGCTCCGATCAGGACATGCAGGAGGCGCTGGGCCTCAAGGTCAGCCAGTTTGTGGGCCTCATGGGCGACCGGCCGCCGTCCGAGGCACAGCGGATGATTCTGGAAACCGAGGCGCGCGAGCGCATCCGGCGGCTGGTGGAGCGCCTCCGGCAGGAGGTGGACTACTAGTCGTCCGCGAAGCCTAATTCCCGCGCTATGGCTGGATCTTTTCCTGTCCGGCTGTGTCGCTCTCCGCTTGACGTAGCGCTGCTACGCCTGCGCTCCGGCTCCGTGCCGGGCAGAAAAATCTCTGCGCCCTATCATCGGTTCTTAGACTCCGTGGACTACTAGGGCGCTTTTTATGCGCTACGGCCGCTTTCCGCCCTTTTTGGGGGAGGCGGCCGGCTTTGTTTCCGCGCTCCGGTCAACCTTTGCGAAGGACACCTCATAGGTGCCCATGGCGGTCAGCGCCACCAGTACGGCGTTTACGGCGATGAGCGGCACGTCCCGCCAGGCCAGCCCCGCCGTGAAGGCCCGCGCGCCGGTCAGCAGGGCGAAGGCGATGACGAGCGCCAGCACCCGCGTCGGGATGTGGTGCCACCTGTCCAGCGGGGCCTTCAGGAATTGCACGATCAGAAGCGTCGCGCTGGCCGCGCCGCCGACGGTCGCCAGCGAATCCCAGGTGTAGGGCTGGAGCGCGTCCGCGCCCTCCGCCCGGGCGGGTCCTGCCGGCAGCATGAGCCCCGGCAGCGCGTAAAGTGCGATCCTCCGCATGGTCTTCCTCCCTTTTCGCTCCGGCCTGATACAGGCTATGCCGGCCCGTACCCGGACAGACGCGCGGCGTGCCGCCGCGACAGCGCAGTGTATCGGCCGGCCCGCGCGCCGCCCGGAAAGGAAGGCGCGCAGGCCGGATGTATACCGGCGCCGGAAGCTTTCGTAAGAGGGGAGGGGGCCATCCTTTCAATTTCCGGCGCCTATCTGAACCGCCCCGCCTTACTGGGTCTCCGCCGGCGGCGCGAGGGCGGACCGGCGCGGCCTTCCGCGCCCGTTACAGGTTGGAGGTCATCGTGCGGCCGCAGCGGGGGCAGAGGGTGTTCATCGCGCCGCAGGCGGTGCCGCAGTTGGAGCAGGTGCATACCCCGGCGGTGGTGGCGCAGCACCCCGCGCCGGCCGTGCCCGTCGAGGGCTGGCAGATGGGCGTCGAACCGGTGGCCATGTTGGCGCAGTTGCGGCGCGGGTACATCGGAAGCGAGAAGAACTCGTCGCAGACATTTTCGGCAAATTCTTCGCAGGGGGGGATCTCGCAGAAGCCGTAGGCCGGGATCATCAGATCCACTTCCGCCAGGATCTTCAGCGCCACCGTGACGCAGATGGTGATTTCAAACTTGCAGTTGCCCAGGTATTCGCCGGTGACGCAGATGGCGCTGACCATGCTCTCCAGCGTGAAGGGCACGATCGACTCCTCCGGAATGGCCAGCAGTACGTCCTTGACCACGCTCAGCTTGCCGCGGCCCATCCACTCCTGGCAGCGGGCATCCACGAAGATCACGTCGATCGGGATGTCCACGGTGCACTTCACGCGGGCGAACTGGGGCCGGTCGATGAGCCGGTCGATGGTCAGGTCGTGGATGCGGCCGCAGACCGACGCGGAGCGGCAGCCGGAGAAGGTCCACTGGCCGCAGGGCGCGGGCAGCGGGTCCGGGCTGCTGCGCGCGTTTTCCACAGCTTCCGGATAAGTAATGACCCCGTTGGCGCCGCAGGTGCAGTTGCACGAGCATCCGCGGCAGTTGCAGTTGCAGGGCGTTCCGGTGGGCGGCTGGCACGAATTGGCCGCGCCCGGCAGCAGCGGCACGATGTCGGAAACCGTGATCTCCACATCGTCCAGCTGCTCCTGCTGGAGACACGCGTCGTAGACGTTCTTGACCTGTACGCAGATTCGCTCCGTCAGGCCCTGCACCGCGCTGCCCACGATGCTGCCGGGACACTGGTCGGTGTTGGCGTTCTTGTAGCTGAAAAAGGACATCGCTACTCCTCCTTCTGATCTGGGCGGGGCGGGGGCGCCGCCGCCCGGTTCGCGGTTTCGTCCGCGCTGTATCCTATGGCGGCGCGCGAAAATGCGTTCGCACCTTGTCATAAGGCGGCGCCGGTGCTATACTATCGCCATGTACAAACGATTCGGTAAGCGGGCGCTGGACATCGCGCTTTCGCTGGCGGCCATCGCCGTCAGCGCCCTGCCCGGGGCGCTGATTGCGCTTTGGATCAAGCTGGATTCAAAGGGGCCGGTGTTCTTTCGTCAGAAGCGCGTCGGGCGGGGGAAGACCCACTTCATGATCCTGAAGTTCAGGACCATGCGCGTTGACGCACCCAGGGACGTGCCCACCCACCTCCTGGGCGACCCCTACGCCTTCATCACGAGAAGCGGCCGCTTTCTGCGGAGGACGTCGCTGGACGAACTGCCCCAGCTGGTCAACATTCTGCGGGGCGAGATGAGCTTTGTCGGCCCCCGGCCCGCGCTGTGGAACCAGTACGACCTGATCGCGCGGCGGGATGAGCAGGGCGCGGGCGGCGTGCGCCCGGGGCTCACCGGCTGGGCGCAGGTCAACGGGCGGGACGAGCTGCCCATCGACGTGAAGGCGCGCCTTGACGGCGAATACGTGCGGCGCATGAGTCTTGCCATGGACGCGGTGTGCGTCGTGCGCACGCTGCGCGACGCGCTCCGCGGCCGGGGCGTGGTGGAAGGCAGGCGCGCTTAACCGGCGGGGCGCGCGATCGGGCGCGCCATCCTATGGAAGGCGAGGACGGAGTTCCATGAATACGACCCAGATGATCGGTTACCTGTCCACCCCGGCGGCGCTTGAAGCGCTGACGGCGATTTACCCGGGCGACGCGCCCCGCCAGGCGGCGCGCTACCGCGCGCTGGCCGAAACCCACCGGGCGCGCTTCGGCGAGGCCGAGGGGCTTCTTTTTGCCTCGGCGCCGGGCCGCACGGAGATTGCCGGCAACCACACCGACCACAACCACGGCCGGGTGCTGGCCGCCGCCGTCAACCTGGACACCCTGGCCGCCGCGTCAAAGCGCCCGGACACGCGGGTCACGCTGCATTCCGAGGGCTATGAAGCGCCTTTCATTGTGGATCTGAAGGACCTTGATCCCGTCCCCGCCGAGCGGGAGACCACCCATTCCCTGATCCGCGGCGTGGCGGCGCGCATGGCGGCGCTGGGGCATCCGGTGGGCGGCATGGACGCTGTGGTGACCTCCAGCGTCTTCAAGGGCAGCGGGCTTTCGTCGTCGGCGGCCTTCGAGGTGATGCTGGTGGCGCTCTTTGACGCCCTCTACGGCGACGGCGGCCTCTCCGCCGAAGCCCGTGCGCTGATCGCCAAGTACGCCGAAAACCACTACTTCGGAAAGCCCAGCGGGCTGCTGGACCAAATGGCCTCCTCCGTGGGCGGCCTGGTGACGATGGACTTCAAGGACCCCGACGCGGTCATCGAGGCCATTTCCTACGATTTTTCCGCGAAGGGCTACGCCATGGCGGTGGTGTCCGCCGGCGGCGAGCACGGCAACCTCACCAGCCAGTACGCGGCCATTCCCGCGGAGATGAAGCAGGTGGCAAAGCTCCTGGGTGCGGAGGTGCTGCGGGACATCCCCGCCGAACGGTTTGAGGCGGCCATCCCCTCCCTCAAGGGCCGCGTCAGCGACCGCGCGATTCTGCGCGCGATGCACTTTTACGACGAGGACGGGCGCATCCCGCGCCTCGTGGACGCGCTGAAGCGCGACGACCTCAAGGCCTTCTTTGAGGGCATCATCGCCTCCGGCGAGAGCAGCTGGAAGCTTCTGCAGAACCTCTCCGTGCCGGGCAGCGACAATCAGGAGATGGCGCTGGCGCTGGAGCTTTCCCGGCGGATGCTCTCCGGGCGCGGCGCGTGGCGCATCCACGGCGGCGGGTTCGCGGGCACCATCCTGGCCTTCGTGCCGCTGGAGAGGATGGACGAATACGCGCTGCGGATGAACGCGGTGTTCGGCGCGGGCGCGGTGACGCGCCTCTCCGTGCGCCCGGTTGGCCCGGCCGTCATCGGAAAATAACGCGGGAAGGGTTGACAACGCAATATCTCCGGTTTATGATAGGTGCCACAACAGCATAAGCGTCTTCAGGGCGGGGTGCGAAGCCCCACCGGCGGTATAGCCCGCGAGCCGAAAGGCCGATTCGGTGTAACTCCGAAGCCGACAGTAAGGTGGTCAAGGTTGACCATCGAGTCTGGATGGAAGAAGATTTATTCTCCCACGCGCCGAAAAGGCCCCTGCGAACGGTTGTGCAGGGGTTTTATCGTGAGAGGAGAATAAAAATGGCAGGCAATGCAAAAAAGATCTCGCGCATCGGCGTACTGAGCGCGGCGGCGGCCATCCTGTTCCTGATCCCCGGCATCCCGATCTTTCCGCCGATCTACAAGCTGGATTTCTCGACGCTTCCGGCGCTTCTGGGCGGGTTTTCCATGGGGCCTGTGGCGGGCGTGATCATCGTGTTCATCAAGGACGTCGTGGGCTGCTTCAATTCGGACAGCGGCATGGTGGGCGAACTGGCGGACTTTGTGGTGTCCTCGGCGCTGGTGGTGACGGCCTCCCTGTGGTACCGCAAAGACCGCACCCTGCGGGGCGCGCTGGCGGGCATGGGCACGGGCATCCTGCTGATGACGGCGGTGGGCGCGCTGGCCAACTACTACCTGCTGATCCCGTTTTACGTGAACGTGATGGGCGTGCCGGAGGCGGCGATCATCGGCATGATGCAGGCGATCATCCCGACCATCGACAGCCTGGGCAAGCTGATCGCGCTGGCGACGGTGCCGTTCAATATCATCAAGGGCCTGGTGCTTTGCGGCGTGACGGCGCTTTTGTACAAGCGGATTTCGCCGCTTCTGCACGGGTAACGTGGAGGGGAAATGTACCGGACGCATTCGCAGGCGGGCACCGAGGCCTTCGGCGCGGCGCTGGGCGCGCGGCTTTTGCCCGGCGACAGCCTTCTGATCTCGGGCGATCTGGGCGCCGGAAAGAGCGTGCTGGCGCGGGGCGCCGCCCGGGCGCTGGGGGTGGCGGGGCCGATGCCCAGCCCCACCTTTACGCTGATGCAGCCCTACGGACGGGTGGTTCACTTTGACCTCTACCGTCTCTCGGACGAGGACGAATTCTACGCGGCGGGGCTGGACGAATTTACCGGCGGCGGCTATATCGCGCTGATCGAGTGGCCCTTTCCCGGAATGGACATCGCACCCCGGGTGGAAATTGCCATGGAGCGGGGCGGGGCGGAGGACGAGCGCGTCATCCGCCTCGCCGCCTTCGGCATGGCCGGCCGCGAGGCGGAAATATGCAGCGCGCTTCGCGCGTGGGAGGAACCGGCGTGACAATTCTCGGCATTGACACCTCCGGGCCGGTGGCCGGCGTCGCCCTGTGGCGAAGCGGCGCGCTTTGCTACGCCGCCGTTTCGGACGCGGGGCGTACCCACTCCGAAACGCTGATGCCCATGGTGGACCAGGCGCTCCGCGCCGCCGGGCTTTCCATCGAGGATGTGGAGATGGTATCCTGCGTGGCGGGGCCCGGCTCCTTCACCGGCGTGCGCATTGGCGTGTGCGCGGCCAAGGGCATCGCCATGGCGCGGGGCATTCCCTGCGCCCGGGTGGACGCCCTCGCGGCGCTGGCCGCCGGCGCTTTTGGCTTTGACGGCGAGATCTGCCCGATTCTGGACGCCCGGCGCGGGCAGGTGTACTGCGCGCGCTTCCGCTTTTCTGCGGGCGCGCTGCCCGAACGCCGGATGGAGGACGCGGCGCTGCCGCTGGCGGATTATCTCGCGCTTCTGCCCAAGGAGGGGCGCTGCCTTTTCACCGGCGACGGGCTTTCCGCCCACGGGGCGGAAATCGCCCGGGCGATGGGGCCGCGGGCGGTGCTGCAAAAGCCGCATCTTTCGCTTTTGCGGGCGGAGGCGGCCTGCTATCTGGCGCAGAACGATCCCGCCCTTCGCGTATCCGGCGCGGCGCTCACCCCCATCTACCTTCGAAAACCCCAGGCGGAGCGCGAGCGCGCCGAGAAGCGGGGGAGGGCGCATGATTGAAATCGGCCTGATGACCCTTCGGGATGTGGACGCCGTGGCCGAGATCGATCGGGAGAGCTTCGCGGTGCCCTGGTCCCGGGACGCCTTTGTCCGCGAGGTCACCGAAAACCGGTGCGCGCGGTACCTGGTGGCGCGGGAGGACGGCGCGGCGGTGGCCTACGGCGGCATGTGGCTGGTTATGGACGAGGGGCATGTGACCAACATCGCGGTAAAGCGGTCGGCGCGGGGCCGGGGCGTCGGCGAGGCGCTCGCCCGGACGCTGATGCAGCTGGCCGCCGATACCGGCATCCGCTACATGACGCTGGAGTGCCGAAGGAGCAACCTTGCGGCTCAGTCGCTGTACAGGAAGCTGGGCTTTCAGGAGGTGGGCCTGCGCAAGCGCTACTACGCCGACAACGGCGAGGACGCGCTGGTAATGGTCTGCGAGCACCTGCCCGAGGCGCATCCGGAGGACGATCCGCACATCCTGAGCGAATAAATCGGCGGGGCGCGCTCCGCGCTTCCGAATTATTCGCTTTTCTTTTGCGCCGGGATGCGCTATAATCTTTTCCGGGGTGAACCGATGATTTTTGACTACGGCGGTCAGTCCTTGTATTACGAGCGGCAGGGAGCGGGGAAGCCGCTCCTCGTTTTGCACGGCTGGGGCGGCCGGATCGAGAGCTGGCTGCCGCTGATCCGGGATTTTTCCCCGCGGCGCGAAGTCGTGGCGCTGGATTTTCCGGGGGCGGGGCGCTCGCCGGAGCCGCGCGAGCCCTGGTCCGTCACCGAGTATATGGAACTTACCGCCGCCTTTTTGCGCCAATTGAACATGGCGGGCGTGGACATCGTGGCCCATTCCTTCGGCGCGCGGGTGGCGATCCTTCTGGCCGCCACCCACCCGGAGTTGGCCGGGAAGCTGGTGCTGACCGGCGCGGCGGGGCTGATGGCCGAACCCACAGCCGGGAAAAAGGCGCGCGCCGCCCTCTACCGGGCGCTGAAGGGTGCGGCGGGGTCTACGCCGGTCCGGGCGGTTCTGGGAAAGGCGCGGACGGAGGCGCTGCGCGAGGCGCTGGTTCAGCATTTTGGCTCCGGCGACTACCGCGCGCTGTCGCCCGGCATGCGCCAGACCTTCAACCGGGTGATCCGCCAGGACCTCCGGCCCTGCCTTCCGAAGATTCAGGCCCCGACCCTGATCGTCTGGGGCGCGCAGGACGACCAGACGCCGCTGTGGATGGGGCAGGTCATGGAGAAGGAAATACCGGACGCGGGCCTCGTCGTGTTCGAGGACGCGGGGCATTTCGCGTATCTGGACCGCTATGCGGACTTCCGCACGATTGTTAGCAAGTTCTTGGAGGAGTCAAACGCTTGAGCTGGCTTGACGCATTGGAATCCATTCTCGTGGCGGCGATTTCCGCCATCACCACCCGGTACTACCTGCACATGCTGCAGCTGGAGAGTTACCAGCTGGACGGCTACGGCCGCTGGCTGGGCAAGAATCGGGACAAACTTCTGGGCTGGACGCTCAACATCGGCGTCATTGCGGTGGTGGTCAAGCTGCTGCTGCCGCTGGTTCTGTCCCTCGTCATGAACCGGGACGCGGCCCGCGTCGTGTCCACCATCGCCGTGGTGATCGGCTTCGGCGCGGCCGCCTGGCGGCTCAACGAAACCCAGTACGTCACCCCGCCCAAAAAGCCGCTGGCCTACACGCCGCGCATGCAGCGGCTGATGGCGGCCACGGGCCTGGTGGCGCTGGCGGCTTCGCTTCTGCTCAACTGGCTGGGCGTGCCGCCCTACCTTCTCTTTGCGGGCATCCCCTACCTGGCGCTGACCGCGGGCTACCTGATGCAGCCCATTGAGCGCCGGGTCAACCATTTCTTCTTCAGCGACGCGCAAAAGCGGCTCGCGGCGCGGCCGGAGCTGATCCGCATCGGCATCACCGGCAGCTACGGAAAGACGTCCACCAAGTTTATCCTGGCCGCGATCCTGAGCGAAAAATACTCCGTGCTGACCACGCCCTCCAGCTTCAACACGCCCATGGGCCTCACCAAGGTCATCCGCGCGCAGCTGGAGCCCCATCACCAGGTGTTCATCGCCGAGATGGGCGCCCGGCACGTGGGGGACATCCGGGAGCTGTGCGAGCTGGTGCATCCCAATTTCGGCGTGCTGACCAGC
The DNA here is from genome assembly GCA_040768845.1 of Christensenellales bacterium. Lineage (GTDB taxonomy): Bacteria > Bacillota > Clostridia > Christensenellales > Aristaeellaceae > JAEZHK01. Next base: position 209,742 of record JAXGME010000003.1, read on the forward strand.
GTCGGCGCCCAGCATCTGGAGACCTTCGGCACGGTGGAGACCGTGGCCAAGACCAAGTTTGAGCTGATCGAGGGGTTGGCGCCGGGCGGCGCGGCCTTCTTCGGCGCGGACGACGGCGGCTGGTGCGACAGGCTCTTTGCCCGCGCCAAGGGCGAAAAGTACCGCGCCGGGCTGGGCTCCGGCTACCTTTCGATGTACGCGGAGGACATCGTGTCCGGCCCCTTTGGCAGCCGCTTTACGCTGTCGGACGGCGAAGGCAACCGCGTGCCCTGCGAAACGAAGCTGCTGGGCCGGCACAACATCCAGAACATCGCGCTGTCCGCCGCGGTGGCAAAGCGCCTGGGCATGACCATGGAGGAGATCGCCCGGGGCGTGCGCCGGGTGCAGCCCGTGGAGCACAGGCTGCAGCTGATGGAGGGCGCCGGCGGCATGACCATCATCGACGATGCCTTCAACGCCAACCCCGCCGGTGCGGCGGCGGCCTTCGAGGTGCTCTCCGGGTTTTCCGGAAGGCATATGGTGGTGACGCCGGGCCTGGTGGAGCAGGGGACCGAGGAGGAGGCGCTCAACTTCAGGTTCGGCCAGCAAATGGCCGGCGCCTGCGACGTGGCGGTGCTGGTGGGGCCGAGGCGCACCCGGCCCATCGCCAAGGGGTTGATCGCCGCCGGGTTTGATCCCAGGAGCCTCCACGTGGTGGCCAGCCTCGCGGAGGCGCAGGCGCTCCTCGGGCGCATCGCGCAGTCCGGCGACGTGATTCTGTTTGAAAACGACCTGCCCGACAACTATTCGGAAGGCTGAGCATGCCCGGACGGCGTTTGGCCAATGGATGCCCAGGGAGGGCTTGCGGGCCGGTCACGAGGTCGGCGGCGGGCGGCGCGAAGGCCCTTTGGGGATGCAGGGAAGCCCGACAGGTTCGCACTTTCGCCGGCTCGGCTCTGCCGGGCGATATGGTAAGGGGGTAATTGCATGAAGCTGAGCGTTGCGGTGCTCTTTGGGAGCCGCTCCTGCGAGCATGACGTTTCGATCATCACCGGCATTCAGGCGCTGGGCGCGCTGGACCCCGAGCAGTACGACGCGTTCCCCGTCTACATCGGGCGCGACGGCACGTGGTATGTGGGCGAGCGCCTTCGGAACATCTCCTTCTACCCGAGCTTTGACCCCGCCCAGGTCCGGAAGGCGCTGCCCACCGCCGATGGCGGCAGGCTGCTCTTGATCGACCCGGAGCCAAAGCGCGGCCTGTTTTCAAGGGGCGAAAAGGTACTGGCTTCGGCGGACGTGGCGCTCCTGGCGCTGCACGGCATGAACGGCGAGGACGGCACGCTGCAGGGCATGCTGGAGATGCTGGACGTGCCCTACACCTCCTCGGGGGTGATGGGCTCCGCCGTGGGCATGGACAAGATCGCCATGAAGCAGCTGTTCCGCAGCTGTGGCTTTCCGGTGTTGCCGGATACGTGGATCGACCGCGCGGCCTGGCGGAGGGATCGCGCCGCCTGCGTCGAAAAGATCGAGGCCGCGCTTCCCTATCCCATGTATGTCAAGCCCGCCAACCTGGGCTCCTCCATCGGCATCAAGCGCGCGGGCGACCGCGCGGGGCTCGAGGAGGCGCTGGACGTGGCCGCCGCCTTTGATCGCCGCATCCTCGTGGAAAAGGGCGTCACGAAGCGCCGCGAGGTCAACTGCTCCGTACTGGGCTACGGTGACGAGGTTCGCACTTCGGAGCTGGAGATGCCCCTGGGCGGCGAGGAACTGGTGGATTTCAACGACAAGTACGCCCGCCGCGCCAAGGGCGGCAAGGGCATGCAGTCCCTCTCCCGCCTCATTCCCGCGCCGATCCCGGAGGAGACGGCCGCGCGCATCCGCGCGCTGTCCGCGGACATCTTTCGGGCGCTCGATTGCAAGGGCGTGGTGCGCATCGACTTCATGCTGGACGGCGAGGACGATTCCCTCTACGTGGGCGAGATCAATACCATCCCCGGCTCGCTGGCCTTCTACCTGTGGGAGCCGCTGGGCCTCGGGTTCCGGCAGATGCTGGACGAGATGATCCGCTACGCCCTGACCGCCGCCGCGGACCGCCGGGAGAGCGTGTTTTCCTATAAATCCGACATTTTGAAAAACCAGAGGCTGGGCGGCGTCAAGGGCAAGGGCTGAGGACGCACCGGCGAATAAAACGGAAATCCTGCAATATAACATAATTATTGCAGGATTTAATTCATTTTTGGGCCACTTCCGGCGCCCGCATCTCTGTGCGCGAGGGGCGGCGATGGCGGCGGCATCGCAAAGGGCGGCGGGGCAAAAAACGGAAAAAACGGCGGTTTCGGCGTTAAAAGGCCAAAAAAAACCTGTCAGGCCATTGACAGGGCTTGACAACGGTGCTATTATAGATAATTGCACTAGTATGGGCAATCTGCCCGTTTGCACGGCAATCCCCGCGAAATGCGGACCCGGAAGGGCTTTATGGGTGGTATTGTACACCCTGCGGGCCAAAAGTGCAATAGGGTCGGTCACAAAAATTTTACAACTTTTTCGAGCCTTCTTCCGGATTGGCGGCTCCGGCCGCGAACCTGTTCGACCGTAGAAAAGGAGTGGTGACCTCACATGGGAAACATGGCGCGGATTTGCAACGAGCACGAGGTGCAGATGGGCAGGCGCACACGCATGACCTTCGCCCGCATCGAGGAATCGCTGCCGGTGCCAGACCTGATCGAGATTCAGAAGAATTCCTACCAGCACTTCCTGAAGGAGGACCTTCGCGAAGTGCTCAGGGACGTCTCCCCGATCACCGACTATTCCGAAAGCCTGATCCTGGAATTTGTCGACTACTCTTTGGACGATACCCCAAAGTATACCGTTGAAAAATGCAAGGAGCGCGACGCCACCTATGCCGCGCCGCTGAAGGTGACCGTCCGGCTCACCAATACGGAGACCCACGAAATCAAGGAAAGCGAAGTCTTCATGGGCGACTTCCCGCTGATGACCGAGCACGGCACCTTCATCATCAACGGCGCGGAGCGCGTCATCGTGTCGCAGCTGGTCCGCTCGCCGGGCGTCTACTACGCCAAGAGCATCGACAAGTCCGGCTCCAACCTGTTTTCCTGCACGATGATCCCCAACCGGGGCGCGTGGATCGAGTATGAAACCGATTCCAACGGCGTCATCTACGCCCGCATCGACCGGGCGCGGAAGCTGCCCATCACGGTGCTTCTGCGGGCGCTGGGCTACGAGAGCGACTCGGTTTTGATGGACATGCTGGGCGACGACGAGCGCGTTTCCGCCACCATCGCCCGCGACGCCTCCGCCGAGGACCGCGAGGGCCGCGCCAAGTCCCGCCGCGAGCAGGCGCTCATCGAGATCTACAACAAGCTTCGCCCGGGCGAGCCGCCGTCCGTGGATTCGGCCACCAACCTCATCAATTCGCTGTTTTTCGACCCCAAACGCTACGACCTGGCGCGGGTGGGCCGCTACAAGTTCAACAAAAAACTGGCCATTGCGCGGCGCATCACGGGCCTCGAGGCGGCGGAGGACATCACCCATCCCTACACCGGCGAGATCCTGGTGGAAAAAGACGGCGTGATCTCCCGCGAAAAGGCGCTGGACATCCAGGACGCCGGCGTCAACGCCGTGATGATCCGCACCGCCGAGGGCCGCGCGCTGAAGGTGATCGGCAACAACTTCGTGGACTTTGAAGCCTTCATGCGCGACTACGACCCCGAGCTGTACAGACAGTATGACCAGGCGGCGGTGCGCATGCACGAGCGCGTGCACCTGCCGGTGCTGCTGGAGCTGTGCCAGACGGCCCGGGCCGACGGCCTGCCCTTCAACCAGCTGCTCAAGGACAACCTTGGCCGGCTGATCCCCAAGTACATCCTGGTGGATGACATCGTGGCCTCCGCCAGCCATCAGGTGGGCCTGTTCCACGGCGTGGGGGAGATCGACGACATCGACCACCTGGGCAACCGCCGCCTGCGCTCGGTGGGCGAGCTTTTGCAAAACCAGATCCGCGTGGGCCTTTCCCGCCTCGAGCGCGTGGTCAAGGAGCGCATGGCGATCCAGGACCTGGACAAGGTGCGCCCCCAGGATCTGATCAACATCCGCCCGGTGTCCGCGGCCATCAAGGAATTCTTCGGCAGCTCCCAGCTGTCGCAGTTCATGGACCAGCCCAACCCGCTGGCCGAGCTGACCCACAAGCGCCGCCTGTCGGCGCTGGGCCCCGGCGGCCTCAACCGCGACCGCGCCAGCTTCGCCGTGCGCGACGTGCACTACTCCCACTACGCGCGCATCTGCCCCATCGAGACCCCTGAAGGCCCCAACATCGGCCTGATCGGCTCGCTGGCCACCTACGCGCGGATCAACGAGTACGGCTTTATCGAGGCCCCCTACCGGCGCATCGACCGGGAGACCGGCCGCGCCACCGACGAGATCATCTACATGACCGCCGACGAGGAGGACCAGTACGTCATCGCCCAGGCCAACGAAATGCTGGACGAGAACGGCGCCTTCATCAAGGAGCGCGTCACCGTGCGCCGCCGCGAGGAGATCATCGAGGTCGACCGCGGGCAGGTGGACTTCATCGACGTCAGCCCCCGCCAGCTGATCTCCGTCGCCACCGGCATGATCCCCTTCCTGGAGAACGACGACGCCAACCGCGCGCTGATGGGCTCCAACATGCAGCGCCAGGCGGTGCCGCTGCTGGTGCCCCAGGCGCCCATCGTGGGCACCGGCATCGAGTACAAGGCCGCCTGCGATTCCGGCGTGGTCACCCTCGCCAAGGAGGACGGCGAGGTGAAGCGCGTCACCGCCGGCGAGGTGGTCATCCGTCCCCAGGACGGCGGCCCCGAGCACAGCTACCGGCTGTCAAAGTTCGCCCGCTCCAACCAGGGCACCTGCATCAACCAGCACCCGATCGTCCGAGAGGGCGAGATCGTCTCCAGGGGCACCGTCATCGCGGACGGCCCCTCCACCGACGAGGGCGAAATCGCGCTGGGCCGGAACGTGCTGATCGGCTTCATGACCTGGGAGGGCTACAACTACGAGGACGCCATCCTGATCAGCGAAAAGCTGGTCAAGGACGACGTGTACACCTCCATCCACATCGAGGAGTACGAGTCCGAGGCCCGCGACACCAAGCTGGGGCCCGAGGAGATCACCAGGGACATCCCCGGCGTCGGCGAGGACGCGCTGCGCGACCTCGACGAGCGCGGCATCATCCGCATCGGCGCGGAGGTGCGCGCCAACGACATTCTCGTGGGCAAGGTCACGCCCAAGGGCGAAACCGAGCTGACCGCCGAGGAGCGCCTCCTGCGCGCCATCTTCGGCGACAAGGCCCGCGAGGTGCGCGACACATCCCTGCGCGTGCCCCACGGCGAATTTGGCATCATCGTGGACGTGAAGGTGTTCACCCGCGAGAACCGCGACGAGCTTTCGCCCGGCGTCAACCAGATGGTCCGCGTCTACATCGCCCAGAAGCGCAAGATCTCCGTGGGGGACAAGATGGCCGGCCGCCATGGCAACAAGGGCGTCGTGTCGAGAATCCTCCCCGAGGAGGACATGCCCTTCCTGCCCGACGGCACGCCGCTGGAGATCGTGCTGAACCCGCTGGGCGTGCCCAGCCGCATGAACATCGGCCAGGTGCTGGAGGTTCACCTGGGCCTGGCCGCCAGGGCACTGGGCTGGCACGTGGCCACGCCCGTATTTGACGGCGCCCGGGAGGACGACATCCAGAAATGCCTCGCGGCTGCCGGCCATCTGGCGGAGGACCCGCTCTTTGACCGGGACAGCAGGCCCGCCATCCAGTTCTCCAAGTGCGGCATCGGGCCCGAGGGCAAGCTGTGGGTGTACGACGGCCGCACCGGCGACCGGTTTGACAACCCCGTCACCGTCGGCTACATGTACATGCTCAAGCTCCACCACCTGGTGGACGACAAGATCCACGCCCGCTCCACCGGCCCCTACTCGCTGGTCACGCAGCAGCCGCTGGGCGGCAAGGCGCAGTTCGGCGGCCAGCGCTTCGGCGAAATGGAGGTCTGGGCCCTTGAGGCCTACGGCGCCAGCCGCGTGCTGCAGGAAATCCTGACCGTGAAGTCCGACGACGTGATCGGCCGCGTCAAAACCTACGAGGCCATCGTCAAGGGCGAGAACATCCCCGAACCCGGCATCCCCGAGGCCTTCAAGGTGCTCATCAAGGAACTGCAGTCGCTGTCGCTGGACATCAAGGTGCTGGGCGAGAACAAGCAGGAAATCGCCATCCGCGAGCTGGAGGACGAGAGCCTGAACGAGCCGGAAGCCAAGGAGGAAGTGGTCATCACGCCGGAAGAGTCCTTCGGCGAGGAGGAGATCGAAGCCGAGAACTTCGACTTCGACGACCTGGCGCTGGACGACGACCTGCTGGACGACGACTTCTAAACCCGGCCCGACCGTGCTTCGAGGAAAAAGGAGGTAAAATTCCTTGTTTAATCTGACGAATCTCGATTCCATCCAGATCGGCCTGGCGTCCCCCGAAAAAATTCGCGAGTGGTCCCACGGCGAGGTCGAAAAGGCCGAAACCATCAACTACCGCACGCTGAAGCCCGAGCGGGACGGCCTGTTCTGCGAGCGCATCTTCGGGCCCACCAAGGACTGGGAGTGCAACTGCGGAAAATACAAGCGCACCCGCTTCAAGGGCGTCATCTGCGACAAGTGCGGCGTGGAGGTCACCAAGGCCAAGGTGCGGCGCGAGCGCATGGGCCACATTGAGCTGGCCGCGCCGGTGAGCCACATCTGGTACTTCAAGGGCATCCCCAGCCGGATGGGCATGCTGCTTTCGATTTCCCCCCGCGCCCTCGAGCAGGTGCTGTACTTCGCCAGCTACATCGTGCTGGACAAGGGCGAGACCACCCTTGAAAAGAACCAGCTGCTCAACGAGGCCGAATACCAGCGCAAGCTGGCCGAGTACGGCCCCGACGCCTTCCGCGTGGGCATCGGCGCCGAAGCCATTCGGGAGCTTCTGCGCGAGCTCAACCTGGACGAGCTGTCGGTTACCCTGCGCGAGGAGATCAACGAGCTGACCAAAAAGGAATCCGGCCGCGAGACCGAGGGCCAGAAGCGCGCCCGCGTCGTCAAGCAGCTGGAAGTCGTCGAGGCGTTCCGCCAGAGCGGCAACAAGCCCGAGTGGATGATTCTGGACGTGGTGCCCGTTATTCCGCCCGAGCTTCGCCCCATGGTGCAGCTGGACGGCGGCCGCTTTGCCACCGCCGACCTCAACGACCTGTACCGCCGCGTCATCAACCGCAACAACCGCCTGAAGCGGATGCTGGAGATGGGCGCGCCGGACATCATCGTGCGCAACGAAAAGCGCATGCTGCAGGAGGCCGTGGACGCGCTGATCGACAACGGCCGGCGCGGCCGCGCGGTCACCGGCGCCGGCGGGCGCCAGCTCAAGAGCCTCTCCGACCTGCTGCGCGGCAAGCAGGGCCGCTTCCGCCAGAACCTTCTGGGCAAGCGCGTAGACTACTCCGGCCGTTCGGTCATCGTGGTCGGCCCCACGCTGCAGCTGTACCAGTGCGGCCTGCCCAAGGAGATGGCGCTGGAGCTTTTCAAGCCCTTTGTCATCGAGCGGCTGGTCAACCAGGGCTCCGCCGTCAACGTCAAGACCGCCAAACGAGCCGTCGAGCGCCTCAAGCCCGAGGTGTGGGACGTGCTGGAGGAGGTCATCCGCGACCATCCGGTGCTCCTCAACCGCGCGCCCACGCTGCACCGCCTGGGCATCCAGGCCTTTGAGCCGGTGCTGGTGGAGGGCAAGGCGCTGAAGGTCCACCCGCTGGTGTGCACCGCCTTCAACGCCGACTTTGACGGCGATCAGATGGCCGTGCACGTGCCGCTGTCCATGGAAGCCCAGGCCGAGGCCCGCTTCCTGATGCTGTCGGCCAACAACATCTTAAAGCCCCAGGACGGCAAGCCCGTGGTGTCGCCCACCCAGGACATGGTCATGGGCTGCTACTACCTGACCCAGATCCGCGAGGGCGCCAAGGGTGAGGGCAAGATCTTTACCGACGTCGACGAGGCGCTGATGGCCTACCAGACGGGCGAGCTGTCGCTGCAGGCCAAGTGCCGCATCCGGCTGAAGCGGGTTATCGACGGCCGTGACGAGTACCGCATCGTCGAGACCACCATCGGCCGCGTGATCTTCAACGAGGCCGTTCCCCAGGACATGGGCACCGTGGCGCGCGACACCGTCGAGGACATGTTCAAGCTGGAGATCGACACCGAGGTGGACAAAAAGCAGTTGGGCCGGATCGTCGACGCCTGCTACCGCACCCACGGCGTCACCGTCACCGCGCAGATGCTGGACAAGATCAAGGCGCTGGGCTTCAAATACTCCACCCGCGGCGCGGTCACGGTTTCGGTGGCCGACATCGTGGTGCCCGAAAAGAAATACGAAATCCTGCGCGACGCCGAGGACCAGGTGCACCGCATCGAGCGCGAATTCAAGCGCGGCCGCCTGTCCGAAAACGAGCGCTATACCTCCGTCATCGGCATCTGGGAGAAGGCGACCAACGACGTGACCAAGGAGGTCATGAAGTCGCTGGACAAGTTCAACCCCATCAACATGATGGCCCAGTCCGGCGCCCGCGGCTCCGTCAACCAGATCCGCCAGCTGGCCGGCATGCGCGGCCTGATGGCCTCGCCCTCGGGCAAGATCATCGAGCTGCCCATCCGCGCCAACTTCCGCGAGGGACTGACGGTGCTGGAGTTCTTCATCTCCTCCCACGGCTCCCGCAAGTCGCTGGCCGACACCGCGCTGCGAACCGCCGACTCGGGCTACATGACCCGCCGCCTGGTGGACGTTTCCCAGGACATCATCGTGCGCGAGGTGGACTGCTTTGAAACCAAGGGCGAGCGCGTCCGCGGTTTGACGGTGCAGGACATCGTGGCCGACGGCGAGAACATCGAGGCGTTCCAGGACCGCATCCGCGGCCGCGTGGCCGCCGAGGACGTGACCGACCCCGCCACCGGCGAGGTGCTGGTGCACCTCAACGAGCTGATCACCCACGACGTGGCGCAAAAAATCGTGAACGCCGGCATCAAGGAAATGAACGTCCGCTCGGTGCTCACCTGCCGCAACGAGCACGGCGTGTGCGCCCGCTGCTACGGCGCCAACATGGCCAACGGCAAGCTGGTGGATGTGGGCGAGGCCGTGGGCATCATCGCGGCCCAGTCCATTGGCGAGCCCGGCACGCAGCTGACGATGCGCACCTTCCACACCGGCGGCGTCGCCACCGGCGACGACATCACCCAGGGTCTTCCCCGCGTGGAGGAGCTTTTCGAGGCCAGAAAGCCCAAGCGCGAGGCGACGCTGGCGGAGATCTCCGGCGTGGTATCCCTCAGCACCGACAACAAGAAGCGGCGCGAGCTGGTCATCACATCGGACGATCACGAGGTCAAGCGCTACCCGCTCAACTACGGCTCCAAGCTCAAGGTGCAGGAGGGCGACCGCGTGAACGCGGGCGACGAGCTGATCGAAGGCTCCGTCAACCCCCACGATCTTCTGCGCATCCTGGGCGTCAAGGCCGTGCAGGAATACCAGGTGAAGGAAGTGCAGTCGGTCTACCGCCGCCAGGGCGTCGAAATCGCCGACAAGCACATCGAGGTCATCGTGCGGCAGATGCTGCGCAAGGTGAAGGTGGACGACGCCAACGATACCGAGCTTCTGCCCGGCGCGCTGGTGGACATCTTCAAGTTTGAGCAGGAGAACGAGGCCACGATCCTTCGCGGCGGCCGCCCCGCCACCGCCAAGCGCGTGCTGCTGGGCATCACCAAGGCCTCCCTCGCCACGGATTCCTTCCTGTCCGCCGCGTCCTTCCAGGAGACCACCCGCGTGCTGACCGAGGCGGCCATCAAGGGCAAGAACGATCCGCTGCTGGGCCTCAAGGAGAACGTCATCATCGGCAAGATCATCCCGGCGGGCACCGGCATGAGGCGATACAAGAACGTGGAAATCCACGAGGCGTACTGAGTTCCCGACAGCGCTCCTGAGCTTTGGGCGCGGGCCCGGTTTCGGGCCCGCGCCCAAAGTGGAAGGCGAAGCCGCGAAACATGTCATAACCCAGCGTTTACAAGATTTCATTTGACAAACAAGGGACATAATGCTATCCTAATTGGGTTCGGGACCGGGGGAGGTATGCGCATATGCTGGAGAAGCTTCGCCGCGGCGACAGGGTGGTCGGCTCGAAAAGGCTGGTCAAGGCCATCGAGGCCGACGAGATCTCGATGGCGTTTGTGGCGCTGGACGCGGACATCCTGGTCACCAAGAAGGTTGTCGAACTCGCAAGACAGAAGGGTCTGCCCGTCGTCGAAATCGACTCGATGAAGGCGTTGGGCGAGGCTGCCGGCGTCGAGGTGCCCACCGCGGCCGCCGGAATCAAAAAGGCTATCGTGTGACGAGGGTTGCGTCGCATTGAATAGAACCACCCATTGAATCAAGGAGGTGCTTCCATGCCCACGATCAACCAGTTGATCCGTAAAGGCAGGGAAAAGGTTATTGTCAAGTCTGGTTCTCCGATTCTGGAGAAATGCCCGCAGAAGCGCGGCGTCTGCCTGTCGGTCAAGACGCTCACGCCCAAGAAGCCCAATTCGGCGCTGCGCAAAATTGCGCGCGTGCGCCTGACCAACCAGATCGAAGGCACGTGCTACATCCCCGGCATCGGCCACAACCTGCAGGAGCACTCGGTTGTGCTGATCCGCGGCGGCAAGGTGCGCGACCTGCCGGGCGTGCGCTACCACATCATCCGCGGCGCGCTGGATGCGGCGGGCGTTGCCAAGCGCATGCAGAGCCGTTCCCTCTACGGAGCGAAGAGACCCAAGAAGTAATCGCCTTCGCCGCCTCATTCGCACTACACCCTAAGGGTCTGAGGAACGCGGATCTTTTGGGCAGCGTGTGGATGGGTCGGGCTTTTCGGCAGCGCCAAATGCCGGGACGGGAAGGCCGATTGATCCAAAGGTTTCCATTCGTACCGTCTTTATGAGTTTTTTAGGAGGGAAATACGATGCCCAGACGTGGTTTTATCCCCAAGCGGGAAGTGCTGCCCGATCCGGTGTACAAATCCGAGATCGTCACCAAGCTGATCAACCAGATGATGTACGACGGCAAGCGCGGCGTGGCCCAGTCCGTGTGCTACGATGCGTTTGAGACGATCGCCGCCAAGACCGGCAAAGAGGCCGCCGAGGTATTCAACGCCGCCATCGCCAACATCATGCCCGCCATGGAAGTCAAGGCCCGAAGGGTCGGCGGCGCCACCTATCAGGTGCCCATCGAGATCCGCCCCGAGCGCCGTCAGACGCTGGCGCTGCGCTGGCTGATCGCCTTTTCCAGGAAGCGCGGCGAGCGCTCCATGAGCGACAGGCTGGCCGGCGAGATCATGGACGCCGCCAACAACGCCGGCAACGCCGTGAAGCGCCGTGAGGACATGCACAAGATGGCCGAAGCCAACAAGGCGTTCGCCCACTATCGCTGGTAAATATGTTAGACCGACCATCTGCGAACATTCATTATGTGCGAAAGGAGGCTTTCGACAATGGCGAGAACCCATACGCTGGATCACGTTAGGAATATCGGCATCATGGCCCACATCGATGCGGGCAAGACGACGACCACGGAGCGAATCCTGTTCTACACAGGCCGCGTGCACCGCGTCGGCGAAGTACACGAAGGCATGGCGACAATGGACTGGATGGAGCAGGAACAGGAGCGTGGCATCACCATCACGTCCGCCGCGACCACGTGCGAGTGGCGCGGCCATCAGATCAACATCATCGACACGCCGGGCCATGTGGACTTTACCGTCGAAGTCGAGCGCTCCCTTCGCGTGCTGGACGGCGCCGTCGCGGTCTTCTGCGCCAAGGGCGGCGTGGAGCCCCAGTCGGAAACCGTCTGGCGCCAGGCCACCAAATACGGCGTGCCTCGGCTTGCCTACGTCAACAAAATGGACATTACCGGCGCGGATTTCCACCGCGTGGTGGACATGATGAAGGAGCGCCTGCACGCCAACGCGGTGCCCATCCAGCTGCCCATCGGCGCGGAGTCCAGCTACGTGGGGCTGATCGACCTCATCAAGATGAAGGCCGAGATCTATGTGGATGAAATGGGCACCAAGCACGATGAGACCGACATCCCCGGAGAGCTTCAGGCCGAGGCCGAGGCGTACCGCGCCAAGCTGGTGGAGGCCGTCGCCGAGACCGACGACGACCTGATGATGAAGTTCCTCGAGGGCGAGGAGATCACCGTCGAGGAGATCATGACCGGCATCCGCCGCGCCACCATCCGCGGGCAGATGACCCCGGTGCTCTGCGGTACCTCGTACCGCAACAAGGGGGTTCAGCCGCTGCTGGACGCCATCGTGGATTACCTGCCCTCGCCGCTGGATATCCCGCCGGTCACTGGTGTGGCGCCGGGCGATCCGGACAAGGTGCTCGAGCGCAAGGCCGACGACGCCGAACCGCTGGCCGCCTTGGCCTTCAAGATCATGGCGGACCCCTTTGTCGGCAAGCTGGCGTTTATCCGCGTGTATTCGGGCGTTCTCAGCTCCGGAAGCTATGTGTACAATTCGACCAAGGGCAAGCGCGAGCGCGTCGGCCGCATCCTGCGCATGCACGCCAACCACCGCGAAGAGGTGGACGAGGTGCGCGCGGGCGACATCGCCGGCATCGTGGGCTTCAAGGAAACCACCACCGGCGATACGATGTGCGACGACAAGCACCCGATCATCCTGGAATCCATGGAGTTTCCGGAGCCGGTCATTCGCGTCGCGATTGAACCCAAGACCAAGGCGGGTCAGGACAAGATGACGATGGCGCTGGTGCGCCTCGCCGAGGAGGACCCGACCTTTAAAACCTACTCCGACGAAGCCACCGGGCAGACGATCATCGCGGGCATGGGCGAGCTCCACCTCGAGATCATCGTGGACCGGCTGCTGCGCGAATTCAAGGTGGAAGCCACCGTCGGCCGTCCTCAGGTCGCCTACAAGGAGTGCATCCGCAGAAGCGCCAAGGGCGAGGGCCGCTACGTGCGGCAGACCGGCGGTCACGGCCAGTTCGGCCACTGCTGGATTGAAATTGCGCCGCGCCAGCCCGGCGAAGGCTACGAATTCATCAACAAGATCGTCGGCGGCGTGATTCCCAAGGAGTACATCGCCCCGATCGACGCGGGCATCCGCGAGGCTGCCATGAGCGGCATCCTGGGCGGCAACGAAGTGGTCGACTTCTCCGCGACCGTCTACGACGGTTCCTACCACGATGTCGACTCCTCCGAAATGGCGTTCAAGATTGCGGGCTCCATGGCCTTCAAGGAGGCGCTGCAAAAGGCGGACCCGGCGCTGCTGGAGCCGATGATGCGGGTGGAAGTGGTCGTCCCCGACGACTATATGGGCGACGTGATCGGTGACGTGAGCGCGCGCCGCGGCAGGGTGATCGGCACCGACGCCCACGCCGGACTGCAATCGATCCACGCCATCGTGCCGCTTTCGGAGATGTTTGGCTATTCCACCGACCTCCGCTCGCGCACCCAGGGTCGCGGCACCTACACCATGCAGTTTGAGCACTACGAAGAAGTGCCCAAGAACATCGCAAACAAGATTTTGGGCGTCAAGTAAGGACCGATAATTGATTAGGGAGGAACCAAGGGATGGCGAAGGCAAAATTCGAGCGGAATAAGGTACACGTAAACGTGGGGACGATCGGGCACGTCGACCATGGGAAGACGACGCTGACGGCGGCGATCACGATGGTGCTGGCGAAGTTTGGCGGGGCGCAGGCGATGCGCTACGACGAAATTGACAAGGCGCCGGAGGAGAAGGCGCGGGGGATCACGATCAACACGGCGCACGTGGAATACCAGACGGCGAAGCGGCACTACGCGCACGTGGACTGCCCGGGCCACGCGGACTATGTGAAGAACATGATCACGGGCGCGGCGCAGATGGACGGAGCGATTCTGGTGGTATCGGCGGCAGACGGCCCGATGCCGCAGACGCGGGAGCACATTTTGCTGGCGCACCAGGTGGGCGTGGGATACATCATCGTGTTCATGAACAAGACGGACATGGTGGATGATCCGGAGCTTCTGGAGCTGGTGGAGATGGAAGTGCGGGAGCTTCTGAGCGAGTACGGGTTCCCCGGGGACGATCTGCCGATCGTGAAGGGCTCGGCGCTGAAGGCGCTGGAGTACGTGACAAACGGCGGGGAAGACGTGGAGCACGCGCCGGAGTGCAAGTGCATTTTTGAGCTGATGGACGCGGTGGACAGCTACATTCCGGACCCGGAGCGTGCGACGGACAAGCCGTTTTTGATGCCGGTGGAGGACGTGTTCTCGATCACTGGGCGCGGGACGGTGGCGACGGGGCGCGTGGAGCGCGGCCAGGTGCGGGTATCGGACACGGTGGAAATCGTGGGTCTGATGGAGAAGAGCCGGCAGACGGTGGTGACGGGCGTGGAAATGTTCCGGAAGCTGCTGGACTACGCGGAGGCGGGCGACAACATCGGGGCGCTGCTGCGGGGCGTACAGCGCAACGAGATTGAGCGCGGCCAGGTGCTGGCGAAGCCGGGCTCGATCAAGCCGCACACGCACTTTTACGGACAGGTGTACGTGCTGACGAAGGAAGAGGGCGGGCGCCACACGCCGTTTTTCAACGGATACCGGCCGCAGTTCTACTTCCGGACGACGGACGTGACGGGGAACATCAAGCTGCCGGACGGCGTGGAGATGGTGATGCCCGGGGACAACATCGTGATGGAGATCAACCTGATCACGCCGATCGCGTGCGAAGAGGGACTGCGCTTCGCCATCCGCGAGGGCGGCCGCACGGTGGGATCCGGCGTCGTGACGAAGGTCGTCGAGTAAACCAGCCATAAAAGCTTCAGGGAAAACCGCGGGAGCCGCTCCGATCGGAGCGGCTCCCGTTTCGGGCGCAGACCGCGGACGCGCGGCATTTGTGTTAAAAAATTGCGCAAACCCGGAGGAATTCGGAAAACTTAACGTTGCATCACGAAAATAACTTGCATTGAGATGAAGCATTCTATATAATAAACGGTGCTGCGCTGTTTTTGCGCGGCTGCAAATGCCGGTTTGCAGGGGGCCGCGGGCGGGGTTTCCGCGGTTTCTCAAGGGATGAACCGGGAGGTTGCGGGCGTCATGCGCCCGGTAATTTCCGGGGACCAGTCCGACAATCGGGCGACGGGGCTCATGCCGCGTCGGGGCGCATTCCGGAAGCGGGTGCGCGTACACCCTGGCATATCCCGCGGAAGCGGGATATGCAGAAAAAAATGGCGACACGCCCGGCAGCGTGTGCATGAGTTCAACAAGGAGGAGAAACCATGGCCAACCAGAAGATCCGCATCAAGCTCAAGGCGTACGAGCACGGCATCATCGATCAGTCCGCCGCCCGCATCGTGGAGACCGCCAAGCGCACAGGCTCCCGCGTGTCCGGCCCGATCCCGCTGCCGACCGAGAAGGAGATCGTCACCATCCTGCGCTCGCCGCACAAGCACAAGGACTCCCGCGAGCAGTTTGAAATGCGCACCCACAAGCGCCTGATCGACATTCTGAGCCCCACCTCGAAGACCGTCGACGCGCTGACCAAGCTGGATTTGCCGGCCGGCGTCGAGATTGAGATCAAGCTGTAAGGGCGAGGCTTTCTGAAAACTTAGGAGGTGCAACACTTCGATGGATAAGGCAATTCTCGGAACGAAGATTGGCATGACCCAGATCTTCCTCGCGGATGGTCGTCTGATGCCGGTCACCGTCGTTCAGGCGGGTCCCTGCACGATCACGCAGGTCAAGACCGCAAAGAGCGACGGCTATGAGGCTGTTCAGGTAGGTTTCGGTGAGCTCGCCGAGGCGCGGGCGAAGAAACTGAAGAACAAACCCGAGCTCGGCCACTTTGAAAAGGCGGGCGTCAGCGCCAAGCGCCACCTCAGAGAGTTCAGGCTCTCGGACATCTCTTCCTATAAAGTGGGCGACGAGATCAAGTGCGACGTGTTCGCCGAAGGCGACGTGGTCGACGTGATCGGCACCAGCAAGGGCCACGGCTTCAGCGGCGTCATCCAGCGCTGGAACCAGCACACCGGCCCCATGGCCCACGGCTCCAAGTACCATCGCGGCGTCGGCTCCATGAGCGCAAACTCCGACCCGTCCCGCGTGTTCAAAAACAAGCACATGCCCGGCCAGTACGGCGGAGACCGCGTCACCGTCCAGAACCTTGAGATCGTGAAGGTGGACGCCGAGCGCAACCTGCTGATGATCAAGGGCGCGGTGCCCGGCGCCAACGGCGCGCTGGTCACGGTGCGCAACGCCGTCAAGGGCTGAAGGCTTTTCGGAAGGAGGACGTAACAATGCCTAAAGTAGCACTGGTCAATATGCAGGGCGCGAAGGTCGGCGAAGTCGAACTGTCCGAAAACACCTTCGGCGCCGAAATTCACGAAACCGCGCTGCACACCGTCGTCCGCGCGCAGCTCAACGCCAAGCGCCAGGGCACCCAGTCGGCCAAGACCCGCTCCGAGGTCCGGGGCGGCGGCCGCAAGATCTACCGCCAGAAGGGCACCGGCAACGCGCGCCATCACTCCCGGAGGGCGCCGCAGTTCGCCCACGGCGGCATGGTGTTCGCGCCCAAGCCCCGCGACTATTCCATGTCCGTTCCCCGCAAGGTCAAAAGGCTCGCCATGAAGTCCGCGCTGACCGCCAAGGTGCAGGACGGCGACATGATTGTGCTGGATAAGCTCGAGCTGGCGGACGCCAAGACCCGCGAGGTCGCCGCGATGCTCAAGGCGCTGGGCGCCGGCCGCAAGGCGCTGATCGTCACCCAGGGCGTGGACGAGCGCGTCGTGCGCGCCGCCGCCAACATCCCGGGCGTTACCGTGGCGTTTATCGAGCGCGACAGCGGCAGCCTGAACGTGCTGGACATTCTGAACCACGACAAATTCATCGCGACGCTGGGCGCCGTGAAAGTGGCCGAGGAGGTGTACGAATAATGAAGAGCCCCTACGACATCATCCTTCGGCCGGTGCTCACCGAAAAGAGCTACGACGCGATGAACGACAAGAAGTACGCCTTTGAGGTGGCCGTGGACGCCGGCAAGACCGAGATCAAGCAGGCGGTGGAGACCATCTTCGGCGTGAAGGTCAAGTCGGTCAACACCATGCGCGTCGAGGGCAAGCTCAAGCGCCAGGGCAAGACCCAGGGCCGCCGCCCCGAGCGCAAAAAAGCCTACGTCACGCTGACCGAGGCCTCCAAGGGCATCGAGTTCTTCGAAGGCATGGCGCAATAAAGGAGGAGGAACGCGAACATGGCCATCCGAGTGTATAAGCCGACCTCGCCCGCAAGGCGCTTTATGTCGGTGCTTACCTTTGAGGAGATCACCACGAACAAGCCGGAGCGCTCGCTTCTGACCGACCTTCGCCACAAGGCCGGCCGCAATATGCACGGCAAGATCACCGTCCGCCATCAGGGCGGCGGCGCGCGGCGCAAGTACCGCATCATTGACTTCAAGCGCAACAAGGACGGCGTGCCCGCGAAGGTCGCCACCATCGAGTACGACCCGAACCGCACCTGCTTTATCGCCCTTTTGCACTACGCCGACGGCGAAAAGCGCTACATCCTGGCGCCGCTGGGCCTTTCCGTGGGCGACACCGTGATGAGCGGCACCGGCGCGGACATCAAGCCCGGCAACTGCCTCGTCATCTCCGATATCCCGCTGGGCACCCTGATCCACAACGTGGAGATCAAGCCCGGCAAGGGCGGCCAGATGGTCCGCTCCGCCGGCACCGCCGCCCAGCTGATCGCCAAGGAAGGCGCCATGGCGCAGGTGCGCCTGCCCTCCGGCGAGGTGCGCAAGGTGCCCATGACCGCCCGGGCCACCATCGGCCAGGTGGGCAACACCGACCACATGAACGTGCGCATCGGCAAGGCCGGACGCCAGCGCCATCTGGGCATCCGCCCCACCGTCCGCGGCGTGGTCATGAACCCCTGCGATCACCCCCATGGCGGCGGCGAGGGCCGCTCCCCGGTGGGCATGCCCGCACCGATGTCCCCGTGGGGCAAGAAGACCCAGGGCGTCAAGACCCGCAAGCACCGCAAGTACTCCAACAAGATGATCGTCAAGAGAGCCGGCAAGTGACCGGTATCGCCACGCAAGGAGGCCGTAAGATATGAGCAGATCCATCAAGAAAGGCCCGTTCATCCAGCCGGTGCTGCTTGAACGCGTCAAGGCCATGAACCTGAGCGGCGATAAGAAGGTCATCAAGACCTGGTCGCGCGCTTCCACCATTTTCCCGGACTTTGTGGGCCACACCATCGCGGTCCATGACGGCCGCAAGCACGTTCCCGTGTACGTGACGGAGGACATGGTGGGCCACAAGCTGGGCGAATTCGCCCCCACCCGCACCTTCCGCGGACACGCCGGCGAAAAAGCGTCCGCGCGCAAGTAAGGAGGAGTGAATCAAAATGGCAACCAGAACACGCGAGAAGGCTGCGGCCCGCAAGGAAAACGCCGATAAACGCCCCCGCGCCACCGCCAAATATATCCGGATCTCTCCCCGCAAGGTTCAGATTGTGATCGATCTGATCCGGGGCAAGAAGGTTGACGAAGCGCTGGCCATCCTGGCCTACACCCCCAAGACCGCTTCGCCCGTCGTCGAAAAGCTGCTGGATTCGGCCATCGCCAACGCCGAGAACAACCTGCAGCTGGACCGCGGGAGCCTGTATGTGGCCGAGGTCTATGCCAACCAGGGCCCCACGCTGAAGCGCTACTGGGCCCGCTCCCACGGCCGGGCCGACGTGATCCTCAAGCGCACCAGCCACATCACCATCGTCCTGGACGCGGCGAAGTGACGTTGAAGACGACATAACAGGAGGGAAACCAATGGGCCAGAAGGTAAATCCCCACGGCGCGCGCGTCGGTGTCATCCTGGACTGGAGCACCAAATGGTACGCTGGGAAAAAGGATTTTTCCAATAACCTGATCGAGGACTACAAGCTGCGCCAGATGCTGAAGGAAAAGCTGAGCATCGCGGGCATCAGCCACATTGACATTGAGCGCGCCGGCACCAAGCTGACCGTGAGCGTGTTCACCGCCAAGCCGGGCATCGTCATCGGCAAGGGCGGCGCGGGCGTCGAAACGCTGAAAAAGCAGATCGAGGCCTTTACCGGAAAGAACGTGAATCTCAACATCCTGGAGATCAAGAGCCCCGAAACCAACGCCCAGCTGGTGGCCGAGAACATCGCCCAGCAGCTGGAAAAGCGGGTGTCCTTCCGCCGCGCGATGAAGCAGAGCCTCGGCCGCGCCATGAAGGCCGGCGCCAAGGGCATCAAGACCAGCGTCTCCGGCCGCCTGGGCGGCGCGGACATCGCCCGCACCGAGGGCTATCACGAGGGTTCCATCCCGCTGCAGACGCTGCGCGCCAACATCGACTACGGTTTCGCCGAAGCCAAGACCACCTACGGGCGCATCGGCGTCAAGGTGTGGATCTACAAGGGGCAGATCCTGCCCAAGCCCAAGAGGACCGCTGCCCCCGCGCCTCAGCGCAGGGTCGAAGGAGGGAAATAAACCATGCTGATGCCCAAGAGAGTCAAGCGCCGCAAGGTGATGCGCGGCCGCATGAAGGGCAAGGCCCAGCGCGGCAATTTCCTGGCCTACGGCGATTACGGCCTCGTGGCCACCGAACCCGGCTGGGTGACCTCCAACCAGATCGAAGCCGCCCGTCAGGCGATGACCCGCCACACCAAGCGCGGCGGTCAGGTCTGGATCAAGATCTTCCCGGATAAGCCCGTCACCGCCAAGCCGGCCGAAACCCGAATGGGCTCCGGCAAGGGCGCGCCCGAGTACTGGGTGGCGGTCGTGAAGCCGGGCCGGGTGCTGTTCGAGATGAAGGACGTGGACGAGACCATCGCCCGGGAGGCGCTGCGCCTGGCCGGCCACAAGCTTCCCATCAAGAGCAAGTTCATCAAGCGCGAGAAAGAGAACGAGTCGGGTGGTGAAGAGCAATGAAAACCAACGAATTGAAGGAACTGATGATCAAGTCGACGGAGGAGCTCGACACCGATCTGAAGAATAAAAAGAGCGAGCTGTTCAACCTTCGCTTCCAGCTGGCCACCGGGCAGCTGCAGAACACCTCCGCGATCCAGCGCGTCAAGCGCGACATCGCCCGCATGAAGACCATCATCCGTCAGCGCGAGCTCAAAGCGTGATGCGAAAGGAGGAAGCGAACAAAATGGCAGAGCAGAGAGGTATCCGCAAAACCCGCGTAGGCGTCGTGGTCTCCGACAAGATGGACAAGACCGTCGTGGTGGAGATCCGCACTCGCGTCAAGCATCCGCTTTATGGGAAGATCATGAACCGCACCGAGAAGTTCAAGGCCCACGACGAGGAGAACGCCTGCGGCGTCGGCGACACGGTGCGCATCATGGAAACCCGTCCGCTGTCCAAGGACAAGCGCTGGCGCCTGGTCGAGATCGTCGAGAAGGCGAAGTAAGCCGGGGCACACGACAAGGAGGATTACAATGATTCAGCCGCAAACCCGCTTAAAGGTCGCCGATAATTCCGGCGCCAAGGAAATCATGTGCTTCCGGGTGCTGGGCGGGTCCTTCCGCCGTTCCGGCGGCATCGGCGATGTGATCGTCGCCGCGGTCAAGACGGCAACCCCCGGCGGCACCGTCAAAAAGGGCGATGTGGTCAAGGCCGTCATCGTGCGGACGCGCAAGCAGTACCGCCGCCCGGACGGCAGCTACATCCGCTTTGACGACAACGCCGCGGTCATCATCAACGACGCCAAGCAGCCCCGCGGCACCCGCATCTTCGGGCCCGTCGCGCGGGAACTCCGCGAGAAGGACTACATGAAGATCGTCTCGCTGGCGCCCGAAGTGCTGTAGGAGGTACGAAGCATGAATGCACCCAAGGCGAAAGCCAAGCTCCACGTCAAAACCGGCGACACCGTCGTCGTGATCTCGGGCAAGGATAAGGGCAAGCAGGGCAAGATCCAGAAGGCCTTCCCGGCCACCGGCCGCGTGGTCGTCGAGGGCGTCGCCCTCGTCAAGCGCCACCAGAAGCCCCGCGGACAGGGCATGCCGGGCGGCATCATCAACAAGGAAGCCGCGATTCCGGCCTCCAAGGTGATGCTCGTCTGCCCCAGCTGCAAAGAGCCCACCCGCATTGGCCACACCTTCATCGAGGTGGACGGCAAGACCAAGAAGATCCGCGTGTGCAAGAAGAAGAACTGCGGCGCGCAGATCGATCAATAAGGAGGGAGGACTGACCAATGGCACGTCTGAAGGAAAAGTATACCGCCGAAGTTGCTCCTGCCCTCATGCAGAAATTCGGCTACAAGAACGTCATGGAGATTCCCCGCCTGGAAAAGGTGATCATCAACATGGGCCTGGGCGACTGCAAGGACAACGCCAAGGCCATGGAAGTCGCCATCGCCGAGCTGACCGTGATCTCCGGCCAGAAGCCGATGGTGACCAAGGCCAAGAAGTCCATCGCCAACTTCAAGGTCCGCGAGGGCATGAACGTGGGCGCCAAGGTCACGCTGCGCGGCGAGCGCATGTACGAGTTTTCCGACAAGCTGGTGAACATCGTGCTGCCCCGCGTCCGCGACTTCCGCGGCGTCTCTGCCAAGGCCTTTGACGGCCGCGGCAACTACGCCCTGGGCGTCCGCGAGCAGCTGATCTTTCCCGAGATCGAATACGACAAGGTGGACAAGATCCGCGGCATGGAAATGATCTTCGTCACCACCGCCAAGACCGACGAAGAAGCCAGGGAACTGCTCAGCCTGCTGGGCATGCCCTTCGCCCAAGGCTAAAGGAGGATATCAAGCGTGGCCAAGACAAGCATGAAAGTCAGGCAGACCAGGACGCCCAAGTTCTCCACCCGTGCCTATACCCGCTGCCGCATCTGCGGGCGCCCGCACTCGGTGTTGAGCAAGTACGGCGTTTGCCGCATCTGCTTCCGCGAGCTGGCCTATAAGGGCCAGATCCCCGGTGTAAGGAAAGCCAGCTGGTAACGCGGCACCAACGGAAGGAGGTTACATCATGATCATGAACGATCCCATCGCGGATATGCTGACCCGAATCCGCAATGCCCAGGTTGCCAGACACGAAGCGGTCGTCCTGCCCGCCTCCAATATCAAAAAGGCGATCGCAAAAATCCTGCTGGATGAAGGCTATGTGAAGAGCGTCGATTTCATCGACGATCAGCTCCAGGGGCAGATCAAGATTACGCTGAAGTACGCGCAGGGCAAGCAGCCCGTGATCAAGGGGCTCAAGCGCATTTCGAAGCCCGGTCTGCGCGTGTACGCGGGCAGCGAGGATCTCCCCAAGGTGCTGGGCGGCCTCGGCATCGCGGTTGTTTCCACGTCCCAGGGCGTGATGACCGACCGGACGGCCCGTTCCCAGGGCGTCGGCGGCGAAGTACTCGCTTACATCTGGTAAGCTAGCAGGATTTGGAGGTAGAGAACCATGTCCCGAATCGGAAAGCTTCCGATCAAGCTGCCTCAAGGGGTGAGCGTGACCGTCGACGGCGACAACCTGGTGACGGTCAAGGGCCCGAAGGGCACGCTCTCCCAGAAGGTCAACAAGGATATCACCGTTTCGCAGGAGGAAGGGGCGCTCCACGTCACCCGTCCGTCCGATGCGAAACCCCATCGTGCGATGCACGGCCTGTACCGCGCGCTGATCAACAACATGGTCACCGGCGTGACCGACGGCTTCACCAAGGTGCTGGCGCTGGAAGGCGTCGGCTACCGTGCCAGCGTCGCCGGCAGCCAGCTGACCCTCAACGTCGGCTACAGCCATCCGGTGGTGTTTGACGCGCCTGAGAGCATCAGCTTTGAAACGCCCGCGCCCAACCGCATTCTGGTCAAGGGCATCGATAAGCAGCAGGTGGGCGCCATCGCCGCGGACATCCGCGCCGTCCGCAAGCCCGAGCCGTACCTGGGCAAGGGCATTCGCTACGAGAACGAGAGGATCCGCCGCAAGGAAGGCAAGACCGGCAAGAAGTAAGGAGAGGGGGAACCGCAGTTGTTTAAGAAACGTGACCGCAACGAAGTTCGCGTCATCCGGCACGAACGCGTTCGCAAGAAGATCAGCGGAACGCCCGACCGGCCGAGGCTTTCCGTGTACCGCAGCCTGAACCACATCTACGCGCAGATCATCGATGATTCCGTCGGCCAGACCCTGGTGGCCGCCTCCACCGTCGAAAAGGACATCGCGTCCTCGATCGGCGAGATGGACAAGAAGGGCGCCTCCAAGGTCGTCGGCAAGGCCGTCGCTGAGCGCGCCATCGCCAAGGGCATTAAGCAGGTCGTGTTCGACCGCGGCGGCTACATCTACACCGGCCGCGTGGCGGAACTCGCCGCGGGCGCCCGCGAAGGAGGTCTTGAGTTCTGATGGAAGGCAGAGAGCATAACCGCGAGGGCCGTCGCATGAACCGCCGCGAGGAGCCCGTCAGCGAATTCAAGGAAAAGCTGGTTTTTGTCAACCGCGTCGCGAAGGTCGTCAAGGGCGGCAAGAACTTCCGCTTTACCGCGCTGATGGTCGTCGGCGATGAGAACGGCCGCATCGCCTGCGGCATGGGCAAGGCCACCGAAATTCCCGAGGCCATCCGCAAGGGCGTCGAGGATGCGAAGAAGAAGATGACGAGCATCGCCCGCACCGGCACCACCATCCCCCACGAAGCCGTGGGCGTGTTCGGAACCGGCAAGGTGCTGCTCATGCCCGCCCCGGAAGGTACCGGCGTCATCGCCGGCGGCCCGGTGCGCGCGGTCATCGAAGCGGTTGGCATCAAGGACATCCGCACCAAGTCGATCGGCTCCAACAACCCGATCAACATGGTCAAGGCGACGATCGAGGGCCTGAAGCAGCTCCGCACGATCGAGGAGGTCGCCAAGCTACGCGGCAAGACCGTCGAAGAGCTGATGGGCTGAGGAGGATCGCGAGATGAAGCTGAAGATCACACAGACCAAATCCACCATCGCTTGCCTGAAGGATCAGATCGCCACCATCGAGGCGCTGGGCCTGCACCGGATCGGCCATACGGTCGTGAAGGAGGACAACCCCGCCACCCGCGGCATGATCTTCAAAGTCAAGCACATGGTGAAGGTTGAGGAAATTGAGGAATAAGGAGGTCAACGGCAATGAAACTTCATGAACTGAAACCCGCACCCGGCTCTGCCACCGCCCCGAAGCGGCTCGGCCGCGGCATCGGTTCCGGCCTGGGCAAGACCTCCGGCAAGGGCCACAAGGGCGCCAAGGCCCGCTCCGGCGGCGGCAAGCGGCCCGGCTTTGAAGGCGGCCAGATGCCTCTGGTGCGCCGTCTGCCCAAGCGCGGCTTCTTTAACCCCTTCCGCACCGAGTACGTGGCGATCAACGTCAGCCGCCTTGAGGCGTTTGAGGACGGCGCCACCGTTTCCCCGGTGGAGCTCATCCAGATGGGCATCATCAAGAAGATCGAAGACGGCGTCAAAATCATGGGCGGCGGCGAGCTGACCCGAAAGCTCACGGTACAGGCGAACAAATTTACTGCTACCGCGAAGGAGAAGATTGAAGCGGCAGGCGGGAAAGCCGAGGTGATCTGACGTGTGGGAAACCCTGCGCAACGCGTGGCGGATTCAGGACCTTCGTAAGAAGATCCTCTACACTTTGGGGATGCTGCTCCTCTACCGGCTTTTGAGCTACGTGCCCACGCCGTTTGTGAACCTCGCAAACGTGCGCCAGGCCATGGGCCAGTATGACCTGCTGAACTTCATCAACATGATGACGGGCTCCAACATCCAGGATTTCACCATCATGGCGATGGGCATCACCCCGTACATCAACTCGTCGATCATCATGCAGCTGCTGACCGTCGCCATTCCCAAGCTCGAGGAGATGCAGAAGGAAGGCGAAGAAGGCCGCAAAAAGATTGCGCAGTACACCCGTTACGTCACCATCGGCCTGGGCTTCCTGCAGGCGATCGCGCTGTCGGTGGGCCTTGCGGCCTCCACGCAGCGGACCTTCATGGGCTACATGACCATCGGCGTCTGCCTCGCGGCCGGCACCGCGCTGGCCATGTGGATCGGCGAGCGCATCACCGAAAAGGGCATCGGCAACGGCGTTTCGCTTTTGATCTTCTCGGGCATCATCGCCCGGGTGGGCAGCCACTTCGCGCAGAACTTCGTGTACCTGTTTAACCCTGAGGCGGTGTCGGGCGGCCTGTTCAGCCCCTGGTCGCTGGTTGCGATCATCGTGCTGACGCTGGTCATGATCGTCGCCGTCGTGTTCGTGGACCTGGGCGAGCGCCGCATCCCGATCCAGTACGCCAAGCGCGTGGTGGGCCGCAAGATGTACGGCGGCCAGTCCACCCACATTCCGCTGAAGGTCAACTCCACGGGCGTCATGTCGCTGATCTTCGGTTCCGCGATCATGCAGTTTCCGTCCACGATCCTGGCTTTCATGCCCAACAGCAGCGCCTACGCCTGGTGGCAGAACAACGTCAGCTATTCCAGCATCGGCTACCAGCTGATCTTCGCGCTGCTGATCTTCGGGTTCACGTTCTTCTACACGACGATCTCCTTCAACCCCAATGAGATCTCGAAGAACATTCAGCAAAACGGCGGCATGATCCCCGGCATTCGCCAGGGCAAGCCCACCGCCGATTTCCTGCTGAGAACCTCAAACCGCATCACCCTGTTCGCAGCGCTGTTCCTGGCGGTGCTCGCCACGGTGCCGACGCTGATGAGCAAGAGCTTCAGCGCCAGTCTGCCGTTTGGCGCCTCGTCGCTTCTGATCGCGGTATCCGTCGCGATGGAAACCACCAGGCAGCTCGAAAGCCAGATGCTGATGCGCCACTACAAGGGTTTCCTGAAGTAGGAGGTCGCCAATGAAGCTTGTATTCCTGGGCCCCCCGGGCGCCGGCAAGGGCACGCAGGCGGCAGTCGTCGCGAAGGATCTGGGCATCGCCCATGTCTCCACCGGCGATATGTTCCGCGCCGCGATCGCAAACCTGACGCCCACCGGAATCAAGGCCAAGGCCTACCTTGACGCAGGCAAGCTGGTGCCCGACGAGGTCACCATCGCCATGGTCGAAGAACGGCTTCAGATGGAAGATTGCGCAGGCGGCTTTCTCCTGGATGGTTTTCCGCGCTCCATTCCCCAGGCCGAGGCGCTGGACGCGTTTGCGGCGCCCGACCTGGCGGTGGAGATCCGGGTTCGCGATGAGAAGATCCTGGACCGGCTGACCGGTCGGCGCGTCTGCCCGTCCTGCGAGGGCATCTTCCACATTTCGAAGCTCGAAGACCCGCTGGTCTGTCCGGTGTGCGGCGCCTGCCTCGTGCATCGCCAGGACGACTGGCCCGAAACCATATCGCGCCGCCTCGACGTCTATCATCGGCAGACCGAGCCGCTGGTCGGGTTCTACAAAGAACGCGGACGCCACCGCGAGGTCTCCGGCGAACAGGCGCCGGAGATGGTGCACGCCGACATCATGGACCTTCTGGAGCGCGCGCGATGATTACGCTCAAGAACGAGGCTCAGATCGCCAAGATGCGGCGCGCGGGCGCGCTGCTGAACCAGGTGCTGGAAGCGCTCCGGGCGCGATGCGTGCCCGGCGTCACCACGATGGAAATGGACCGTCTTGCCGAGCAGATGATCCGCGATGCGGGCGCCACGCCTTCCTTTAAAGGCTACGAGGGCTTTCCCGCCGCCATCTGCGCCTCGCCCGACGACTGCGTGGTGCATGGCTTTCCGGACGAAAAGCCGCTTCGGGACGGGCAGATCCTTTCGGTGGACTGCGGCGTGATCCTGGACGGATGGCAGTCCGACAGCGCCTTTACCGCCGCGATCGGCGAGGTGCCTCAGGAAGTCAGGGACCTCATCCGTGTGACCGAGGAATGCTTCTGGATCGGCATTGACAAGGCGCGCGAGGGCAACCGGCTGGGCGATGTCGCCAGCGCTATTCAGCGCCACGCGGAAGCCCACGGCTATGGTGTGATTCGGGATCTGTGCGGACACGGCATCGGCCGCGAGATGCACGAGGACCCGTCCGTGCCCAATTTCGGAGAACCGGGGCACGGCATCCGGCTCAGGGCGGGCATGACGCTGGCCATCGAGCCGATGATCGCGCTGGGCACCTGGCGCGTATACCGGGCGGAGGACGGCTGGGCCATCATCACACAGGACCACAAGCCCTGCGCTCATTACGAGCATACCATTGCCATCACCGACGGCGCGCCGGAGGTTCTGTCGCTGCCGGGAGGGAAACGGCCATGACGCGCATCCAGCCCGGTTTGGGCCGCGTCGTGAGAAGCAGGGCCGGCAGGGATTCCGGGCGGCTGTTCCTCGTCGTGGGCATCCTGGACGGCGAACACCTGCTATTGGCCGACGGCGATCTTCGAAGGGTTGAAAAGCCCAAGAAGAAAAAGACGCGGCACCTGGAAGCCACGGCATACTGCTGTGAATGCCCGGCGATCGGCAAGCTGAATAACTCCGACATCCGCAAGCTGATCCAGAACGCCACCGACAAGGAGGGGTGAGGGATTGTCCAAATCTGACGTTATCGAAGTGGAAGGCGTTGTCACCGAGACCTTTCCCAACGCCATGTTTGAAGTGGAACTGCCCAACGGCCACAAGGTACTGGCGCACGTGTCCGGAAAGATGCGCATGCACTACATCCGCATCTACCCCGGCGACAAGGTGACGATCGAGCTCTCGCCTTATGACCTGACGCGCGGCAGGATTACATGGCGCAGCAAAGGCTAACAACAACTCAAGGAGGCAAGCGCAATGAAAGTCAGACCCTCTGTCAAGCCCATTTGCGAAAAATGCAAGATCATCCGCCGCAAGGGTCGCGTGATGGTGATCTGCGAAAACCCGAAGCACAAGCAGAAGCAGGGCTGACGCCTGCTGAGCCAACCAGCCCGCAACGGGCGCAGCGATAATTTGGAGGTGCTTTACTAGAATGGCACGCATCGCAGGTGTCGACCTTCCCAAGGAGAAGCGCGTGGGGATCGCGCTGACCTACATCTATGGCATCGGCCGCAACGTGGCCGACAAGATCATCGACGCGACGGGCGTCAACCCCGATACCCGCGTCAAGGACCTGACCGAGTCCGACGTCGGCAAGCTGCGCGACTACATCGATCACAACGTCAAGGTGGAGGGCGACCTGCGCCGGGAAGTTTCGATGAACATCAAGCGGCTCATGGAAATCGGCTGCTACCGCGGCCTCAGGCACCGCAGGGGGCTCCCCGTGCGCGGCCAGAACACCAAGCAGAACGCCCGTACCCGCAAGGGTCCCAAGCGCCAGGTTGCCGGAAAGAAGAAGGCCGCGCGGTAACGCGCCCGCTTCGCCGGCGCTCTGCTGGATGGCCCGCGCTTTGGGGCGCGGCCGGAGGGTGAGCGTGGCGTGAGAAGCAGCGCAGGGAATTGCCCTGCGCCCGGAAGACCAATTTTTGAGGAGGAAGCTATCCATGGCCAAGCCGAAGCTGAAAAAGACGACGCGCAAGCGCCGCGAGAAAAAACTCGTGGAGCGTGGCGCCGCCCATATCCGCTCTTCGTTCAACAACACGATCGTCACGATCACCGACACCGCCGGCAACGCGCTGTCGTGGGCCTCTGCCGGCGGGCTGGGTTTCCGCGGCAGCAAGAAGTCTACGCCCTTCGCTGCGCAGACGGCCGCCGAGACCGCCGCAAAGGCCGCGATGGAGTACGGCCTCAAGTCGGTTGAGGTGTACGTCAAGGGCCCCGGTTCCGGGCGCGAAGCCGCCATCCGCTCGCTGCAGGCGGCGGGTCTGGAGGTCAACATGATCAAGGACGTGACGCCGATCCCGCACAACGGATGCCGTCCGCCCAAGCGCAGAAGAGTGTAATGGAGGTTTTGATTCATGGCTAGATATAACGGTTCCGTTTGCCGCCTGTGCCGCCGCGAGGGCACGAAGCTCTTCCTGAAGGGCGACCGTTGCTACAGCCCGAAGTGCTCGGTGGGCCTCAGGCCCACCCCGCCGGGTGAGCACGGCCAGGCCCGCCAGCGGAAGCAGTCGGAGTACGGCATGCAGCTTCGCGAAAAGCAGAAGGCCCGCCGCGTGTACGGCGTGCTGGAAGCCCAGTTCCACCGCTACTTTGAAAAGGCCGAGGCCAAGCGCGGCATCACCGGCGAAAACCTGCTGATTACGCTGGAGCGCCGGCTGGATAACGTGGTGTACCGCCTGGGCTTTGGCGCCAGCCGCGCCCACGCCCGCCAGCTGGTCCGCCATGGCCACATCCAGGTCAACGGCAAGAAGGTCAACATTCCCTCCTACCAGGTAGACGTCAACGACATCATCTCCGTGCGCGAAAAGAGCGCGGAGGCGGAGCGCTTCAAGGCCCTTCGCGAGGGCACCGGCCGCGTGATCCCCAAGTGGATCGTGCTGGATGCGCCCAACCTGAAGGCCTCAATCGTCGCCCTTCCGCAGCGCGAAGACGTCGATACGACGATCCAGGAGCATATGATCGTCGAGCTGTACTCCCGCTAATCATGAGTTTCCCGCTTGATAGGGGAGTACCCCGATTCCGCCAAAAAGGAGGGCGTGCTGAATGATCGAAATCGAAAAACCGAGAATTGAACGAGTGGAGATCGGCGAGAACAACCGCTATGGCAAGTTCGTCGTGGAACCGCTGGAGCGGGGGTTTGGCCAGACGTTGGGCAATTCGCTGCGCCGCGTGCTGCTCAACTCACTGCCGGGCGTGGCGGTGACCAGCGTGCGCATTGAAGGCGTGCAGCATGAGTTTTCGACGGTGCCGGGCGTGAAGGAAGACGTGGCGGAAATTATCCTCAACCTCAAAAATCTGTCCGCCAAGCTTTTTTCCGACCAGCCTAAGATCATTACGGTGGACGCGGTGGGGCCCTGCGAAGTGACCGCCGCGGAAATCAAGTGCGACGAGGAAGTCGAAATCGTCAACCCGGATCTGCACATCGCCACGTTGACCGAAGGCGCGCATCTGCAGATGCAGGTCACGCTGGACAAGGGCCGCGGCTATGTGTCCGTCGAGCGCAACAAGCAGATCATGACCGAGCGCTCGAAGTCGGGCGGCATGCCCATCGGCGTCATTCCGATGGATTCGATCTTCACCCCCATCCGCAAGGTCAGCTATTCCGTGGAGGACACCCGGCGCGGCCAGATTACCGACTACGACAAGCTGACGATCGAGGTGTGGACCAACGGCAGCATCCTGCCCAAGGAGGCGCTGGCCTCCGCGGCGCAGATTCTGACCAACAACATGCGCCTGTTCATTGACCTGACCGTCAACGTCGTCCGTGTGGACTTCAACGAGCCTGAGGACAACTCCAAGGAGAAGGTTCTGGAGATGACCATCGAGGAACTGGATCTTTCGGTGCGCGCCTTCAACTGCCTGAAGCGCGCCGGCATCAACACCGTGGCCGAACTGGTGCAGAGAAACCAGGAGGACATGATGAAGGTGCGCAACCTCGGCAAAAAGTCGCTGGAGGAAGTTGAACAAAAGCTCGTCGCGCTGGGCCTCGCGCTCAAGGCGAGCGACGAATAACCGTGGCTGCACCGCCACCTCGACAATAGCAAGGAGGACGTAACATGGCCAATCGCAAGCTGGGCAGGCCGACCGACCAGCGCAGGGCGCTCCTGCGCAATCAGGTGACCAACCTGATCTGGTACGGAAAAATCGAGACCACCCTCACCCGCGCCAAGGAAGTCAGCTCCGTCGCCGAAAAGCTGATCACGCTGGCCGCGCGCGAGTGCGATAACAACGTGGAAACCACCAAGAACACCAACAACGACAAGGGACAGACGGTCGTTCTGAACGTGGTCAACGACGCGCCCTCGAAACTGGCCGCGCGCCGCCGCATGATGAGCTACCTCTACGAAATCCCCGAACCGCGCAAGGACGACGAGAGCCGTTCCGAATACAAAGAGCGCACCAAGGCCGTCAGGCACCCCGTGGTCGAGAAGCTGATGCGCGAAATCGGTCCCAAGTACAAAAAACGCGCGGCCGACAAGGGTCAGGGCGGCGGCTACACCCGCATCCTCAAGATCGGGCCCCGGCGCGGCGACGGCGCGGAAATGGTCATCCTGGAGCTGGTGTAACGAAGCGGGGCGATGCCCGCCGGATCTTTGAAAGGCCCCTGCGCTTTGCGCCGGGGCCTTTCCCGCCCAAAACTTCGCCGCGGGACGCGATAGGCTCGCGGCCCGCGGCGAAGTTTATTTTTTTGTTTGGGTTCAGACGACGTAGGCCTTCAGATCGTTTTTCAGGTCGTCGTTGGCACCGTCGCTGACCAGCTCCATGGGCTTTGTCAGGTCCATCGAGAAAATCCCCAGAATGGACTTGGCGTCGACCACATAGCGGCCGTGCACCAGCGCCAGTTCCTCGCTGTACTGCGACGTGATTTTGACGAAATCTTTGACCGAATTGGCATCTTTGAATTTCACCGTGAGCTTCATAACGTTTCCCTCCCGTTTGCTCGGTTTGTCTTTTCTCTTCTCTCTTCCGACGGTATTATGATAACCGAAGATTGTAAAGCCCAAACTGGGGAACGGTAACGTTTCCGATCACATTGTGTGAATGAATGTTAAGCCCGGCCGGGCGTGAACGCGCGCGCCCACGGTTGATTTTTCGCCGGTTTTAGGGTATGATGAGGAAGCAAAACCCATGGATTCTGGCGCCGGGAGGCAAATACGTGCCCACATTCAACCAAGAGAACATCCGGAACTTCTGCATCATCGCGCACATTGACCACGGCAAGTCCACGCTGGCGGACCGCCTGCTGGAAAAGACCGGCGTGATGGCCACCCGCGACATGACCGAGCAGGTGCTCGATTCGATGGATCTGGAGCGGGAGCGCGGCATTACGATCAAATCCAAGGCCGTGCGGATGCCTTATACGGCTGAGGATGGCGTGGACTATGTGCTCAATCTCATTGACACCCCCGGCCACGTGGACTTTACCTACGAGGTCTCCCGGGCACTGGCCGCCTGCGAGGGCGCGGTGCTGGTGGTGGACGCCAGCCAGGGCATCGAAGCCCAGACGCTGGCCAACGTCTACATGGCGCTGGAGCACGACCTGGAGATCCTGCCGGTCATCAACAAGATCGACCTGCCCAGCGCCCAGCCGGAGGTGGTGCGGCATGAAATCGAGGATGAAATCGGCCTCGACGCCGAAGGCTGCCCGCTGGTCTCCGCCAAGCAGGGCGTCGGCATCGGCGAGGTGCTCAGCGCCATCGTCACCCGCATCCCGCCGCCCAGGGGCGACATCGGCGCTCCGCTCCGGGCACTGATCTTTGACAGCTATTACGACAACTACCGGGGCGCGATCAGCTCGGTTCGTCTGATGAGCGGCACTGTGCGGGTGGGCGACCGCATCCGCATGATGGCCAGCGGGCACGAGTTTGACGTGACCGAGGTGGGCGCCTTTCTGCCCGGCGGCTACAGCCCCGCGGACTGCCTCAGGGCGGGCGAGGTGGGCTACATCGCGGCCTCCATCAAGGACATCGCGGACATCCGGGTGGGCGACACGATTACGCTGGCCGCCGCCCCCGCCAGGGAACCGCTGCCCGGCTACAAGCCGGTGCTGCCCATGGTCTACTGCGGCATATACCCCGCCGACGGCGCGGATTATGAGGATCTGAAGGACGCGTTGGCGCGGCTCAGGCTGAACGATGCCGCCATCTTCTTTGAACCGGAAACCAGCGTCGCGCTGGGCTACGGCTTTCGCTGCGGCTTTTTGGGCCTTCTGCACATGGAGATCATCCAGGAGCGGCTGGAGCGGGAGTTTGATCTGGACCTGGTCACCACCGCCCCCAGCGTGGTGTACCACGTGGTCAAGACCGACGGCGAGAAGATCACCATCGACAACCCCACCAACCTTCCGCCCGTTCAGGAGATTGCCTGGATGGAGGAGCCCTTCGTGGACGCGCAGGTGATCACGCCCCAGGAATACGTGGGCGCGATCATGGAATTGTGCCAGGACAAGCGCGGCACCTTCCGCGACATGAAGTACATCGAGGGCGGCCGCGTGCTTTTGATGTACGATCTGCCCCTCAATGAGGTGATCTACGACTTCTTCGACCAACTGAAGAGCCGCACCCGCGGCTACGCCTCCTTTGATTATTCTCTGAAGGGCTACGCCAGGAGCGACCTGGTGAAGCTGGACATCCTGCTCAACGGCGAAACCTGCGACGCGCTTTCGATCATCGTGCACCGGGACCGCGCCTATCCCCGCGGCCGGTCCATCGCGGAAAAGCT
Source organism: Christensenellales bacterium (assembly GCA_040768845.1). Classification (GTDB taxonomy): domain Bacteria; phylum Bacillota; class Clostridia; order Christensenellales; family Aristaeellaceae; genus JAEZHK01. The sequence goes on from JAXGME010000003.1 coordinate 242,980, forward strand.
GAAGGACGTCATCCCGCGCCAGCTCTTCGAGATTCCGATCCAGGCCGCCATCGGCGGCAAGGTGATCGCCCGGGAGACGGTCAAGGCACTGCGCAAGGACGTATTGGCGAAGTGCTACGGCGGCGACATCACCCGGAAGAAGAAGCTGCTGGAGAAGCAGAAGGAGGGCAAAAAGCGCATGCGCCAGGTGGGCTCGGTGGAGGTGCCCAGCGAGGCGTTCATGGCCGTGCTCAAGATGGACTGAGGCGGTGGGGAAGGCATGAAAAGCGCGGCGCTGTACGTTCACATCCCCTTCTGCGCGAAGAAGTGCGCCTACTGCGACTTTCGCTCCTGGGCGGGCCGTGAGGCCGACTGGGGGCGCTATCTGAACGCGCTGGAGGAGGAATTCAAAACCTCCGCCGCCCGTTACGGCAGGCTGCCGGTGGCGACGGTGTTCATCGGCGGAGGCACGCCGTCCATCCTGCCGGCGGACGCGGTGATGCGCATCCTGGCCATGACCCGCGCCCGGTTTGAACTGCTGCCCGGCGCGGAGATCACCGTGGAGGCCAATCCCGGCACGCTGTCCCCGGAAAAGCTGCGCGCCTTTCGTGATTCCGGGGTCAACCGGCTTTCCGTGGGGCTGCAGACGGCGCAGCCGAAGCTTTTGGAAATGCTGGGCCGCATCCACACCGCCGAGGAGGCCGCCCTCGCCGTGGCCCGGGCGCGGGACGCGGGACTGAAAAATATCAACCTCGACCTCATGTACGCGCTGCCCGGCCAGACGATGGCGGATTGGGTGGAGACGCTGAAATTTGCGCTGGGGCTGAACCCCGAACACCTGTCGCTGTACAGCCTGATTTTGGAGGCGGGCACGCCGCTGGCCCGCGCCGTCGCCGCGGGCGAACAGGCCGCGCCGGGGGACGATATTTCCATCGCCATGCAGCGCGCCGCCGGGCGCATCCTGGCCCGGCGGGGTTTTCAGCGGTATGAGATCTCCAACTACGCGCTTCCGGGCTATGCCTGCCGCCACAACACGATCTATTGGACCCGCGGAGACTATCTGGGGCTGGGCTGCGCCGCCCATTCGATGATGGGCGGCGAGCGGTTTGAAAACACCGCCGATCTCGACGCCTACCTGGCCGGCGTCCGGGAGGTTTCCCGCCGCGCCATCGGCGCGGCCGAGGCGCGGGAGGAGGCCATTCTGCTGGGAACCCGCACCGCCCGGGGCATCCCGCTGGAAATGGTATCCGGAAGGCGCGAACAGGTAGGCCGGCTGGAGACCGGTGGGTTTGTAAAGCGCGAAAACGGCCGGCTGATCCTCACCGAGCGGGGCATGGACGTGCAGAACGCGGTGGTCCTGGAGCTGCTGTAATCGTTAAATCCGCGGTTCCCCCTTGACGGGCGGGGCGAATCGCGGTATTCTATGGGCAGATAGTTAGAAGATTATCTAAACATCTAAAAAGGGGGAGCGGTATGGGCGACGCATGGGACGCGCTGGCCGACCCGACGCGAAGAAAGATCCTGTCGCTGCTTCGCGGGGGGGACCTGAACGCGGGGGAGATCGCGTCCAGGTTTGACATGACCAAGCCGTCGATCAGCCATCATCTCAACATCCTGAAAAACGCGGATCTGGTGCGCGCCGAGCGCAGCGGGCAGAACATTGTCTATTCCATCAACACCAGCGTGCTGGAGGATCTGATGGATTTGATTGCCGACTTGACCGGAAGGGGGAAAAAGCCATGAAATCCAAGCTGTTTGTTCTGGCGGTTGCGCTCAACCTGGCCGCGATGGCCGTCGTAATCGCGGGGCTTCCGGCGCAGGTGCCCATTCACTTCGGCCCCGACGGCCAGGCGGACTGGTGGGGGAGCCGGTGGTTTTACCTGGTGTTTGCGTTCATCCCGCCGCTGGAAGCGGCCGCGTACCTCATCTACCGTCACCTGACGCGCCACAACCCCAACGTGCGGAAAAACGCTGCGATTGAGGAAAAGGTGGTCGCGCTGACGGCGCTGTTTCTGGCGGTGGTGGGCTGGTTCTTCCTGCTGACCGTCCGATCGGGCGTGACGCGGCTCAGCACATCCTGGGCCTGTCTGATCTTCACCGCCGTGGGCCTTTTGATGATCTACATCAGCAACTACATGGCGAAGATCCGCCCCAACCGCTCGCTGGGCATCAGGGTGCGCTGGACGCTTCGGGATGAGACGGTCTGGACCAGGGCGCACCGGGTGGCGGGTTATGCCGGCGTTGCCGGCGGCGCGATCATCGTCGCGGGCAGTCTGATGGGCATGGCGCTTCAGGTGTGGATGGCCTTCGCGGGGTTTGCCCTGGGGTTGATCGTCCTCGTCGCCGTGCCGGTGGTCTACGCGCGAAACCTCTATCGGAAGCTGCATCCAGGGGAATAACAAAGCCATAAATGAGCGCCGGCCGCCGCCGGCGCTCATTTGGCGCTCGCCAAACGTGTGCTAAATTCCTGCGCGACGCTGTACAAATGCCCAATCTTTCGGTATAATAGAATATCTGAATTGCATATGGGGGAAGAACATGCGGTGGATTGCGAGCGCGGCGTTCGGGCTCGAGGGACTGGTCAAGCGCGACCTTGAGCGGCTCGGCGCAGGCGGCATTCGACCGCTGCCTACTGGCGGCGTCGCCTTTGAGGGAGACGGCGCGGCGGGTTTTTGCGCCAACCTCTGGCTTCGCACCGCCGACCGGGTGCTGCTGGAGATGGGTCGGTTTGAGGCACGCTCGTTTGAGGCGCTGTTTGAAGGCGTCCGGGCGCTGCCCTGGCCCGATTTTCTGCCCCGGGACGCGGCTTTCCCGGTGCGCGCCCAATGCGCCCGCTCCCAGTTGATGAGCCCCAGGGACTGTCAGGCGATTGTGAAAAAGGCGGTGGCCGAGCGACTGAAGGCCGCCTATCGGCTGGACTGGCTGCCCGAGACCGGGGCAAGCTACGCCGTCGACGTGTCGATCCACGAAGATCAGGTGACGGTGGCGCTGGACAGTTCCGGCGCGGCGCTTTCCCGGCGGGGATACCGCACCTGGAACGGCGAGGCGCCGCTCCGGGAAACGCTGGCGGCGGCCCTGGCGCTTTTGTCGCCCTGGCGGCCCAGCCTGCCGCTGTACGATCCCTGCTGCGGCACCGGCACCATCCTGATCGAAGCGGCGCTGATCGCGCTGGACCGGGCGCCGGGCCTTATGCGCGCCTTTGACTGCGAGGCATGGGCGTTTATGCCCAAAGACGCGATGGCCGCGGCCCGCGCGGCGGCGGCGGATCGCTTCGAGTCGGCCGCGTCGCGCCCGCTTGCCGTGCGCGGATCGGATATCGATCCGGAGGCGCTGGTTCTGGCGGAGCGGCATGTCGCACAGGCGGGGCTGACGGGCCGGATCGCGCTGGAGCGGTGCGATGTCCGGGACGCTTCCGCCCGGGGCTTTGGCGCGATCGTGACCAACCCGCCCTACGGCGAGCGCCTGGGGGACGCGCGCGCCGCCCGGGCCGTGGCGCGGGAACTCGGGAAACTCATGGGGCGCTCGGGCTGGTCGGTTTCGGCCCTGACGGCCGATCGGGGCTTTGAGCGCGCCTTCGGGCGCCGCGCGGACAAGCGCAGGCGCCTGTACAACGGCCGCATCGAATGCGAATTCATTACCTTTACCGGAGGATCTGTCCAATGATCGGGAAAGCCATATTCAGCCGCGCGCCGCTGGTGCAGAATCGCCTCGCCCCGCTGCCGCTGGGCGCAATCCGCCCGGAGGGATGGCTGCGCCAGCAGCTTGAGGCTCAGGCGGAGCAGGTGCGCCGCACCGCGGACGCTTGGCCGGAGCGCGTCCCGGCGGGCGGGTGGCCCTTCGCGCTAGCGGGCGACGCCGGTCACGCGGCGCTGTACCTGGACGGGCTGGTGTGGCTGGCCTACGTGCTGGAGGACGAGGCCCTGAAGGCGCGGGCGCAGCGCCGCATGGACTGGGTGTTTCAAAGCCAGCGCGAGGACGGATGGCTCGGCCCGGAGGACGGCGACTGGTGGCCGCGCATTGTGATCGCACGGGCGGCTCAGAGCTACTTCACCGCCACTTCCGACAAGCGCGCGCTGGTATTTCTCGACAGGTTTTTCCGCTATCAGCTGATTAATCTGGATGCCACGCCCCTCACGGGGGACGCCATCGCCCGCGCCGCGGACAACATCCTGCTGGCGCTGTGGCTGTACAACCTGACCGGCATGAGCCATCTGCTGACCCTTGCGAAGAAGCTGCAGGGCCAGTCGCTGGACTGGACCAGCCACTTCCACAACTTTCCCCACATCCGGCCGATGGAAAAGCAGCGCCCCTGGGCGGAGCTCTCCGGCAAAATGGAGCAGGAGGAGCCCATGGCCGGCGCCTCCCAGCCCTACTTTCGCAGGGAGGCCGCGCTGTCCGACGCCGTCAACGTGGCCATCGGGCTCCGCGCACCGGGCATCATCGGTTTGGTCAAGTCCGGTTTCAAGGAAGTCGGCGCCTTCAAGGTGGGCTGGCAGCGGCTGATGAAGCACCACGGCGTGGCACTTTCAATGTTCACCGGTGACGACCACCTGGCGGGCGCGAGCCCCACCCAGGGCGTCAACCTGGAGGCGGTGGTCGAGACGATGACCACGCTGGAGACGCTGATGGCGGTGAGCGCGGAGGACGCGCCGGAACTGCCGGACATTCTGGAAAAGCTGGCGTTCAACGCGCTGCCTTCGATGATCAGCGCGGACATGTCCGCCTGTCAGCACGTGGGCCAGGTGAACCAGGTTTCGGCCACCCGCGCGCCGCGGCCCTGGTACAACGACGGGGAGGACGCGCTCCTCTACGGTGCGCTGGCCCGCACGGCCTGCGCCGCGCGGGTGACCCAGGCGTGGCCCCGGTTTGCCGCGTCGCTGTGGTACGCCACGTCCGACGACGGCCTCGCGGCGGCGTCCTACGCGCCCTGCCAGGTCAACTTCGTCGCCGGAGGCACCCGCGTCCGGCTGAAGGTCACGACGGGCTACCCCTTTGATACGCAGGTGACGATCGAGGTCGCCGTCAAGCGGCCGACGGAGTTTCCGCTGTACCTTCGCATCCCCGCCTGGGCGGAGCAGGCGATGATCCGCCTGCCGGATGGCGAACTGATGTCGGTTCGCGCCGGTGATCCGCCCGCCTGCGTGCGCCGCAAGTGGACGGGGTGCGAGCGGGTGACGCTGGACCTGCCGATGCAGCCGCGCCTGAGCCGGTGGTTTCACCAGTCGGCCGCGGTGGAATTGGGGCCGCTCATCATGTGCCTGAGGCCCGAAGAGGACATCCGCCCCGTGGACGGCGCGCAGCTTTTGCAGGCCACCGCCCGCTCCCCGTGGAACTGGGCGCTGGTGGCGGGCGAGGCGATGAAGGCCGTCATTGAGCCGGAGAAGGCCGCCGCCTTCAAGCGCGGCGCCGACGCCGCGCGGGTGCTGGTCAAGGCGGTTCCGGTGCCGGACTGGGGCATGGAGGGCGAAAGCGCGGCGCCGCCGCCGATCCAGCCGGAGGCGGACCGGGCCGAAGAACAGGTGATCGAACTGACCCCCTTTGGCAATTCCTCCGTACGAATCGCGCAGTTTCCGACCGTTAAGGACGACGGATAGGGAAGAGATTATGCAAAAGGCCGTTCAAAAGCCGCGGCGACTCTTTTTGATCAACTTTATGAAGCTGGCGCTGCCCATCATGGCGCAGACGCTGATGATCGCGGCGATGCAGGTGGTGGACAACGTCCTGGTGGGGCAGCTCCAGCAGGGGCGGACCCAACTGGGCGAGTATACCATTTCTGGTGTGGCGCAGGCCAACAAGGTCGCGTTTCTGTTCCAGATGGCGGCCTTTGGCATGGCGGGCGGCGCTTCGGCCTTTTTTTCCCAGTTCTGGGGCAAGCGCGATTACGAAGGCGTGAACCGCACGCTGGGCATGGGGGTGGCCGCGGGGCTTGTCGTCGCCCTCGCGTTTGCCATTCCGTCCATCCTGGCGCCGGAAGCCTTCCTGAGGCCGTTGCTGGCCTCCAGCGAGGCGCTCTGGTACGGCGCCATCTATCTGCGCATCGTCGCCCTTTCCTTCTTCCCCTACGCGATTTCCGCGATGCTGAGCGCATCCTTCAAATCCACCGAGCGGGTGCTGCTGCCGATGTTTGCCAGCTTTGCCGGCGCGGGCATCGACGCACTGGCGAGCTATGTGCTGATCTTCGGCAAGTTTGGCGCGCCGCGGCTGGAGGTGGCCGGCGCGGCGGCGGGCTCCGTGCTGGGGGTGCTGGCCGAGCTTCTGATCCTGCTCCTGGTGGGCCATGCCAAGGGGTACTTTTCGCCCAGGTCCTGCGCGGGCTTTTTCCGGGTTCGGCGCGACTTTGCCGCGAGGTTTCTCAAGGTCGTACTGCCGGTGGTGGGCAATGAAATGCTCTGGGCGCTGGGCGTCGTCGCCTATTCCGCCACCTATGGGAACATGGAAAACGCGGCGGCCGCCACCTCCGCGGTGATCATCTACAGCAACGTCGAGCAGATGGCGTCGGTGATCCTCCGGGGCACCACCCAGGCCACCGCGATCCTCATCGGCATGTCCATCGGCGCCGGCCGGGAGGACGAGGCCAGGCACCGCGCCTGGCGCATGCTGAAGATCAATATCGCCATCGCCGCCCTCACGGCGGTGCCCATTCTGGCATTCGGCGGCCATGTCACGGCGTGGTTCAGCGTTGGCGAGGCGACAAAGCTGAGTGCCCAGCGGCTGATCCGGATCTTTGCCTTCGTGCTGCCGCTGATCGCCGCCAATTCGGTGATGGTGGTGGGCATCTTCCGTCCGGGCGGGGATTCCACGGTCTCCATGCTGATGGACGTGGTGCCGATGTGGGCGCTGGGCGTGCCGCTGGCGTTTCTGGCGGCGCTGGTGCTGCGCTGGGACGTGGAGTACGTGTACCTGGTGTCCACCGCGGAATACGTGGCCAAAGCGATCTTCGGCATCTGGCGGCTGCGGAGCGGAAAGTGGATCCACAACCTGGTGGAGGGATGATGGACCCGCAAAAAGCGCCCGGCGGCCATGCCGCGGGCGCTTTTTGACGGTTCCCAGGCTATTTGCTCAGGTAGGTTTCCACGATGAAGCGCGGCCGGTGCTTGACCTCGGTGTAGGTCTTGCCCACGTAGATGCCGATCAGGCCCAGGGCCATCAGCTGCACGCCGCCCACCACCCATACGCTGACCATCAGCGATGCCCAGCCGGACACGGTATGCCCCGCCAGCGCCTGCATGACGGCGTAGAGCGCCATCAACACCCCGAGGAGCGCGAACGCGAACCCCAGCGTGATCACAAGGCGGATGGGTTTGACGCTGAAAGAGGTCACGCCCTCCACCGCGAAGGAGATCATCTTGCGCAGCGGATACTTTGAAACACCCGCCACCCGCTCGCCCCGGTCGTAGTACACCGTATTGCTGCGAAAGCCCAGCAGGGGGACCATGCCCCGCAAAAACAGGTTGATTTCGCCAAAGTCCTTCAGCGCGTCCAGTGCCCTGCGGCTCAGGAGGCGGTAGTCCGCGTGGTCGTCCACCACGTCCGCGCCCATCGTGCGCATGAAGCGGTAAAAGGCGTGGGCCGTGGCGCGCTTGAAGAACGTATCGCTGTCCCGCTTCCGGCGCACGCCGTAGACCACGTCCGCGCCCTCGTTCAGCTTTTCGACGAACTGGGGAATGGCGGCGATGTCGTCCTGAAGGTCGGCGTCGATGGTGACGATGGCGTCCGCCCGCTCCCGAACGGTCATCATGCCGGCCCACAGCGCGTTCTGGTGGCCGGCGTTGTGCGCCAGTTTCAGCCCCTCCACCCGGGAATAGCGCGAGGCGAGCGCCTCGATCACCTTCCAGGTATGGTCGCGGCTGCCGTCATCCACCAGCGTCAGGCGGCTGTCCGGGTGGATCAGGCCGCGCTGGGCCATCTCCTCCAGGAGCGCTGTCAACTTGGGCGCGGTGTGGGGGAGCGCCTCCTCCTCGTTATAGCACGGGGTGACGATAAAGAGAACCGGTTTCATGCTTCCTCCCGAATAAAGCCGGCCACCCGGCGGGCGCGATCGCCCATGAGCGCCTCAAGCCGCGCCCGGTCGGCCGGGGCGGCCACGAGGGCCGTCAGGCTGCCGTCCAGCCAGGCCTCCGTTTCCGCCGGAATCACGATGCTGTCGCCGGCGTGGAAGGCCTCCGCGCCGCCGTCTGAGCCCAGTACGCCGCGCCCCAGCGCGGTGACGAGGCGCATTTGCCCGGCGGGCAGCGCCATGCGGCCGGCCACATCCAGCCGCCACAGCTCAAAGTTGTCATCGCAGATGTAGCAGGTGCTCCGCCCGCCCGGGCCTTCGAGCGCGACGCCCGTGAGCACCTCGCCCGGGAGCCGTCGGGCCACCTTGAGCGCGTCTTCCGTGTGCAGCGCGCGGGGCTTGCCGTCCGGCCCCACGCGGTTCCAATCCCACAGGCGGTAGGTCACATCCGATGACTGCTGGATTTCGTACACCCGGACGCCGCCGCCCAGCGCGTGCACCAGGCCGTGGGGGATGTACACCACGTCTCCGGGGGAAACGCTGAGCCAGGACAGCGCGTCCTCCAGCGTACCTGCCCGCACGGCCTCGGCAAGGTCCGCCCCCGCTTTGAGCCCCAGCACGATCCTGGCGCCCGGCGGCGCGTCCAGCACCACCCAGGCCTCGGTCTTGCCCCGCTTGCCGTGGCGGCGGGCCGCGTAGGCATCGCCCGGATGCACCTGCACCGAGAGCATCTCCCGCGCGTCCAGCAGCTTGACCAGCAGGGGGAACCCGTCGCCGTCGGGCAGGCCCGTCAGCCGGGCGCCGTAGGTTTCGTACACGTCCAGCAGCGTCCGCCCCTTGAGCGCGCCGTTTTCCACCACGCTTTCGTGGCCGGGCAGCGCGGAGATCTCCAGGCTTTCGCCGGTCAGATCGTCCGGGATCGCCTTGCAAAAGAGTTCCCGCAGCCCTTCGCCGCCCCAGGGCGTGTCCGCGCCGTGCCGGAAGGCCGGCCGCATCTTCATCGGGTACAAGATATCATTCCCCTTGCGTTCCTGCATTATAACCCTTACAATGGTACCATTGTAAGTTCTTGCACATCGCTTGTCAAGGAGGGCCGGATGGCGGGAAAAGATCGCATCAGCGTGCGCGCGCTGGCGGAATTCGCGCTGGAGCGCGGGGATCTGGCCCGGGCGTCGGGCGCGCTGGACCGCATGCTGGAGGGCGCGGAGGGCCACCGGCTGTTGCAGGGCGCCTATGCGGACGGTTTCAAAAGCGAGGTGGGCATCTCGCTGACGGAGGAAGTGGACGGCCGGGCGCTGACGCTGTACGGGCGCATCGACGGCCTGAACGAGCGGACGGACCCGCCCGTCGTAGAGGAGATCAAGACCACGCGGCTGGCGCCGGGCGCGATTGGCGAAGGCGATTTCCCCGTCCACTGGGCGCAGGCCGAGCTCTACGCCCATATGCTGGCCGCAAAGCGCGGTTACGGCACCGTGCGCGTGCGGCTCACGTATCTGAACCTCTCCGGCGATCAGGCCCGCTTTGAGCGGGACTACGGGGCCGCGCAGCTGCGTGCGCTGTTTTACCGGTACGCGAAGCCGTACGCCGCCTGGCTCGCGCACCTTGACGGCTGGCAGCAGGCGAGCCGCCCCACGATGCGCGCGCTTTCGTTTCCCTTCGGCAGCTATCGGGAAGGGCAGCGGGAGATGGCCGTCGCGGCCTACCGCGCGATCAAGGCCCGAAAAAACCTGATGGTGTCGGCCCCCACCGGCATTGGCAAGACCGCCGCGGCGCTGTTCCCGGCGATCAAGGCGCTGGGCGAGGGGCTGATCACCCACATCTTCTACCTGACGGCCCGGGGCACCGGGCGGCGGGCGGCGGAGGACGCGCTGGAGAAGATGCGCGTGGGCGGGCTCATGATCCGCTCGGTGGCGATCACCGCCAAGGAGAAGGCCTGCCCCTTCAAGGGCATCCCCTGCGACCCGGGGGCCTGCCCCCGGGCGGCGGGCTATTTTGACCGGCGGCGCGACGCGCTGACGGAGGCGCTGTCGCTGACCCGGCTGGACGAGGGTGCCATCGCCGCCCTCGCGGAAGAGCGGGCGCTGTGTCCCTTTGAGCTGTCGCTGGATCTTTCCGAACAGGCGGATGTGATCATCTGCGATTACAACTACGCCTTTGACCCCCGGGTGCGGCTCAAGCGGTTTTTTCTGGACAAGGGCGAATACGCGCTTTTGATCGACGAGGCGCACCACCTGCCGGAGCGGGCGCGGGACATGCTGTCCGCCGGGATCAAGCGACGGGACTTTGCGGCTCTGCGGCGCGCGCTGCGGGCGGACGAGATGGCCCGGGGCGCCTACGAGGCGTTGGGCGAGCTTTTGAAGGCGATGAAGAAGCTGGCGCTGGAGTGCGAAGACGGCCCCGCCGCGCTGGAGGAGCCGCCGGAAGGGCTGTACCAGCCGGTGGCGGACTTTCTGGAGGCGGCGCGGCCGCTTCTCTCGGAAGGGCTCGCCGCCCACGACCAGCTCTACGACCGGTACTTCGAGGGGCTCAACTACCTGCGCGTGGCAGACGCCTTTGGCGCGGATTATCGGGCGCTGATAGAGCCGGGGGAGAAGGAGCTCTCCGTCCGGCTCTGGTGCTTTGACCCTGCCCGCGCGCTGAGCGCCGCGCTTTCGCGGGTGCGCGCCTCGGTGCTTTTTTCTGCCACATTGTCGCCGATGGACCATTATATGCGCGCGGCGGGTCTCTCCGAGGCGGAGGGCGACGCGCTTCTGGCGCTGGATTCGCCCTTCCCCAAGCGCAACCTGATGGTGTGCCGCATGCCGGTGGACACCCGCTATTCCGCCCGGCGGCAGACCGCGCCGATGGTCGCGCGGGCGCTGAAGGCGATGTGCGAGGCGAAAAGCGGCAACTATCTGGCCTGCTTTCCATCCTATGAATATCTGAACCTGACGCTGGAGTGCTTCCTGGCGCTTGGGGCGCGCGCAGACGTGGCGGTGCAGCGCGGCGGCATGTCCGGCGCGGAGCGCGGGGCGTTTCTGGAGCGGTTTGCCGAATCGCCCGGGCGGTCCATGCTGGCCTTTGTGGTGATGGGCGGTGTGTTCGCCGAGGGCATCGATCTGCCTGGCGAAAAGCTCATCGGCGCGGCGGTGGTGGGGGTGGGCATCCCCCAGCCGTCCTTTGAGCGGGAGGTGCTCCGCGCGATGACGGAGGACGACGAGGGCGAGGGCTTTCGCGTCGCCTACGTCTACCCGGGCATCGAGCGGGTGCTGCAGGCCGCGGGCCGCGTGATCCGCACTGAAACCGACCGCGGCGTGGTGCTGCTGCTGGACGAACGGTACCAGGCGCCCGAGTATCGGCGCTTGTTGCCCCGCTTCTGGCGGGTCCGGCCCGCGGCGGACCCGAAGGCCGCGGCCGGCATGCTGCACGCCTTCTGGGCCGGGGAGACATAATGCGCCGGGGGCCTTGCAAGGCCGCCCGGCGCCCGGTTTATTCCTCCGAAGGCCAGAGCCGTTCGGGGTATCTGCCGCCTCGCCCCAGCACCTCGATGGCACGGCGCACGCTGGGCAGATCTTCCATGTAGGTGACGCCGTACCACTTCTCCGAACAGGGCAGCACGCGCACCGTGGCGCGGCCGTCCTCAATCAGCCGATTGACCACGTAGGGCAGGTAGTATTCGCACCGGAGCGGGTTTTTTGGCAGGTTTTCCCGGAGAAAGGGCGCAAAATAGGCCTCGATGGCGTCCATCATGGACGCGCCGAAGCCCCACATGTTCATGGATACCGGCGTGCCGGCGGGCAGCGGCCGCCACGTTTTGCCGTCCTCGGTGTAGGCGGCGCCGCCGTCGTCGGGGCGGATCTTCGTTCGCTCCACCACGCCGGTCAGAAGGCCGTTTTCCACGCTGCACACGCCCCGGGACACGGTGCCGTTTTCCGTCAGCGTGTTTTCAACGCGGTAGCCGCACATGGCGTGATGGTCCGGCGCGCCGCCCGCAAGGGCGCCGTAGATGGCGGAAAAGGCGCCCGCGCCGTAAAAGTCGTCGGCGTTGATGGCCGAAAAGGGCCCGTGAACCGCCTTCCGGGCGCAGAATACCGCGTGGGCGGTTCCCCAGGGACGGGCGCGCTCCGGCGGGCACAAAAAGCCCTCGGGCAGCGCGTCCAGGCGCTGCTCCGCATAGGCCAGGTCCACGCTGGAGGCGATGCGGCGGCCGATCGCCTCGTGAAAATCGCGCTCCATGCCCGGCGCGATCACACAAACCACCCGCTCGAACCCCGCCTTGCGCGCGTCGTAGATCGAATAGTCGATGATGCTGTGGCCCTGCCCGTCGACGCCGGCCAACTGCTTGAGACCGCCGTAGCGGCTGCCCAGCCCCGCCGCCATGATGACGAGTGCAGGTTTCGTCATGCAAAACCACTCCCGCTTTAATGATTCTCAGCCATTATACTATGCAAAAGCGGGGGGCGCAAGACGAAAACGCGCAAAATAGCGGACCCGGGTTCATCCGGGCCCGCCGATGGAGCCGGATCAGTCGCAGCCGCAGGCCATCATGTGCTTGACGCGGTCGTGCTCCTCAGCGCGCTTGCCATCGTTGAAGCGGTCCAGCGTGCCGACGAGGTAGCCGGTGATCCGGCGGATCCGGTCAAAGGGCACGGAGCCAAAATCGTAGTCGATGTCCACGTATTCCCCATCCACGCGGATGTCCATGGCGACCGGTTCGCGGCCGTATTTTTCGCGCGCATGCGCGATGTAGGCATCGATTTCCTCCTGGGGCAGAGTGCCGTTGACGATGTTGATGCTGATGCTCATCCTGGTCGACCTCCTTCGTATGTGCACCATTATACCACCAATATCTGGGCGGTAAACAGTCAAACACCACAAAATATGGGCATCGCACGTTTTTCAGAGGGCCGAAGAATCCGCCTTTCCGGGGCTCGCCACCCAGAGCCCGGCCAGGACCAGCGCGCAGCCCGCCGCCTGGCGGGCACTGAAGCTGCCCGTCATCCAGGCATCCAGCGCGAGGGCTGTGGCCATCTGGCTGACAAACACCACCAGGGTCATTCGCAGCGTCGAGACCCGAAGCGCCACCAGTGACGAGAGCATCACCACGCCCACACCCATGGCGCCGCCAAGGTACATGAAGACGCCGCCGGCCGCCGCGGGCGGCGTCAGGCGGCCGCCCGCGGCGAAAAGGGCCGCCACGCTCGCGATCAGCCCCACCCAGTAATTGTTGAAGGTGGAGCGCCCCAGCCCGGTGCGCGCCGAGGCCTGGGCGTTGAGCATGCGCCCCACCACGATGCACGCGCCGGACAGCGCGGCCAAGAGCTCCATCATCCGCGACGCCTCCTCATCCCGACATCATGACCCATACGCCCAGCGCGATCAGCGCCAGGCCCGCCGCCGTTCGCGGCCTGAAGCGCGTCCGCACCGCGCCCAGAACGCCAAAGCCGTCGATCAGCGCCGAAGCCGCGGTCTGCCCCATCAGCCCCAGCGCCAGCGTGGCGGATACGCCGATCTCCGGCGCGGACATGTTGGTGAACACCGTCGAAACCGCGCCCACCGCGCCGCCCATGTAGAGGACCAGCGGCATCCTGTCCCGGGAAAAGGGCGCCTCCCGCCGCACGGCCATCCAAAGAAGCACCCCGATCAGCCCCGTCAGGTGAATGATCACCGCCGCGGTCCAGCTCCCCCAGGCGGTGGAGAGGAGCGCGTTCATCAGAATCATCACCGCGATCATCACGCCGCTGAGCGCGGAAAGCAGATCCAGCACCGGGCTCACCTCCTTCGCCCATTATAGTTGATTCCGCTTGCGCAAGGGGATGACATATGTCATAATGGCGCAAAAGGAGGGAAGGCCCATGGAGCGCGTTTCGGACCCCAGGCGGCTTGACCGGTTTTTGAGGCGGGCGGGCCTCGCGGAGGTGGCGGCGGATTTCCCGTCGGCGTTGTACCGGTGCCCGGCGGGGGCCTTCATCGCTCGGCAGGGGGAGGCGCTGGACCGGCTGTACGTGTTTATGGAAGGCCGGGCGAAGGTGGTGCGGCTGATGGAAAACGGGCGGACGATGCTGCACGCCTTCTACCGGGGCGTGTCGCTGCTGGGGGATTTGGAGCTGTGCCGGGGAGATCGCACCGCCCGGACCAGCGTCCAGGCGGTCACCGGCGCATGGCTGATCGGCTTTGATCTGGCGGGCCGGCGGGAAGCCATGCTGGGCGACGCGCGGCTTCTGCGCCTGATGAGCGCGGAACTGGCCGCGAAGCTGGACCAGGCATCGGAGTCCGCGGCCCAGAACCTGCTCTACCCGCTGACCGACCGGCTGCTGCAGTACATGCGCGAGGCCCGGTCCGGCGGGGTGTTCTCCGAAAGCCTGACCAGCACCGCAGAGCTGCTGGGCGTCAGCTACCGGCACCTTCTGCGCACGCTGTCCGCGCTGGAGAGGGAGGGGCGCATTGTGCGCGCCCGCGGCGGCTTTCGGCTGCCGGAGGGAGAATAGAACGCCTTGTTATTTTTGGGTGAATGCTTGACAGCGCACAAAGGATATCCTATAATTCATATAAAAAATATATGAATTATAGGGAGGTGGTCCCTTTGTTTGCCGGAGTGCCGACTTTCTATTGGTCAGGAGAGCGAATGTGCCCGGATCGTCCGTTCGCAAGGGCCTGAAATCCATGGAAAGAGGGGAACACCATGTCCGATTACCGCTTTGAAACGCTGCAGGTGCACGCCGGTCAGGAAGCGCCCGACCCCGCCACCGATGCCCGCGCCGTGCCGGTCTACCTGACGACCTCCTACGTGTTCAAGGATTCCGCCACCGCCGCGGGCCGTTTTGGCCTGACCGAAGGCGGCAACATCTATTCGCGCATCATGAACCCCACGTCCGACGCCTTTGAAAAGCGCATCGCGGCGCTGGAGGGCGGCGCGGCGGCGCTGGCCACCGCCTCGGGCGCGGCGGCGATCACCTATGCGGTGCAGAACATCGCCCGCTCAGGGGACCACATCGTGTCCGACAGGGCGATCTACGGCGGCACCCACAACCTGTTCGCCCACACGCTGAAGGAGTTTGGCATCGGCGCCACCTTTGTGGATGGGCAGGACACGGAGAACTTTGAGCGGGCGATCCGGCCTGAAACCCGGCTGATCTTCATCGAGAGCCTGGGAAACCCCAATTCCACCATCATTGACATCGAGGCGGTGGCGGACATCGCCCACCGCCACGGCATCCCGCTGATTGTGGACAATACCTTCGCCACGCCCTATCTTTTGCGCCCCCTCGAGCACGGCGCGGACATCGTGGTACACTCGGCCACCAAGTTCATCGGCGGTCACGGCACGGCCATCGGTGGCGTGATCGTGGATGGCGGCCGCTTTGACTGGGCGAAGAGCGGCAAATTTCCCGGCCTCTCCCAGCCCAACCCCAGCTACCACGGCGTGGTGTTCACGGATGCGGCGGGGCCGCTGGCCTTCATCATCAAGGCGCGCACGACGCTTCTGAGGGATACCGGCGCGGCGCTGAGCCCCATGCACGCCTTCTTTTTTCTGCAGGGGCTGGAGACCCTGTCGCTGCGCGTGGAGCGGCACGTCGAAAACGCGCTGAAGGCGGTGGACTATCTGGCGGGCCATCCGAAGGTCATCCGGGTGAACCACCCGAAACTGGCGGATCACCCGAACCACGCGCTCTACCGCAGGTACTTTCCGAAGGGCGCCGGATCGATCTTTACCTTTGAGATCGAGGGCGGCGCGGATGCGGCGAAGGGGTTCATCGACCGCCTGAAGCTGTTTTCGCTGCTGGCCAACGTGGCGGACGTCAAGTCGCTGGTGATCCATCCGGCCTCCACTACCCATTCGCAGATGAGCGGAAAAGAGCTCCTGGATTCGGGCATTACGCCGGGAACGATCCGCCTGTCCGTGGGCACCGAGCACATCGACGACATCCTGGAGGATCTCGAACAGGCGTTTCAAAGGACTTTTGAATAAGCGAAGCGCGGGCGGCCGGCATGGCCGCCCGCGCCCCGACTTTTTTTATGCGAACATCGGCGTGGACAGGTACCGCTCTCCGGTATCCGGCAGCACGGCCACGATCAGCTTGCCGGCGTTTTCCGGCCGCCTGGCCAATTCCGTCGCGGCCCAGACCGCCGCGCCGGAGGAGATGCCCACCAGCAGGCCCTCCCGCTGCGCCAGCGCGCGGCCGGTGGCGAAGGCGTCTTCATTTTCGACGCGGATGATCTCGTCGCATATCTCCGGATTGAATACCTCGGGTACGAAACCGGCGCCAATGCCCTGGATCTTGTGGGGCCCTGCGCTGCCGCCGGAAAGCACCGGCGAGGCGGCCGGTTCCACCGCAACCACCCGGATCGCCGGGTTTTTGGATTTCAGAAATTCGCCCGCCCCGGTGATCGTACCGCCGGTGCCGACGCCGCCCACCAAAATGTCCACCTTGCCATCGGTGTCGCGCCAGATCTCCGGCCCCGTGGTATGCTGGTGTATGCTGGGGTTGGCGGGGTTGACAAACTGGCCGGGAATGAAGCCGCCGGGCGTTTCCCGGGCCAGCGCCTCTGCCTTTTCGATGGCGCCCTTCATGCCCTTGGCGCCCTCGGTGAGCACCAGCTCCGCGCCGTAAGCCCTGAGCAGGTTCCGCCGTTCGACGCTCATGGTTTCCGGCATGGTCAGAATCAGCCGGTAGCCCTTGGCGGCGGCGATGGCCGCCAGGCCGATGCCCGTGTTGCCACTGGTGGGTTCGATGATCACCGAGTTCGGGCGCAGAGCCCCGCTGCGCTCGGCAGCTTCGACCATCGCGGCGGCGATGCGGTCCTTGACGCTGCCGGCGGGATTGAAATACTCCAGCTTGCCCGCAATGGTGGCCTTGAGCGCGTTGTCCCGCTCGTAGTTGCTCAGTTCCAACAGCGGCGTGTTGCCAATCAGCTCCCGGATGCTCTTGTGCATTTTCATAAAACCGCCCCTTTCTCGCGACCGTCCCGGAAATCATATAAAGCCCATATGAAATTATGATTTATTGTAGCGCGGCGATGACCGGCTGTCAAGGGGCACCGGGAATTTTACATCGCTCCGGCGGCTTGACAGGGGAGGGCCGCTGCGGTAGGATGAATCCATCCGCAATCAAACCATACGAAGGAGCGATCCGCCATGAGTACCATGACCCGCGACGAAGCCTGGGCGCTTCTCACCCGCTACAACCATGAAGAGTTCCACCTGAAGCACGCCCGCACGCTGGAAGGCGTCATGCGCTGGTACGCGGAGGAGATGGGCTACGCGGACGAGGCCGACTTCTGGGCGCTGGTGGGGCTTTTGCACGATCTGGATTTTGAAATGTACCCGGAAGCGCACTGCGTAAAATCCCAGGAGATCATGCGCGCGGAAGGGCTTGACGAGGCGCTGATTCGCGCCACCGCCAGCCATGGCTACGGCATCGCCGTGGACATCGAACCCCGGCACCCGATGGAGAAGGTGCTCTACGCGACGGACGAGCTGACCGGGCTGATCGGCGCGGCGGCGCTGATGCGGCCGTCAAAGAGCGTGATGGACCTCGAGGTCAAGTCGGTGATGAAGAAGTTCAAGTCGCCCAGTTTCGCGGCGGGCTGCTCGCGGGAAGTGATCCGGCGAGGGGCCGACATGCTGCGCTGGCCGCTGGAGGCGCTGGTTGAAAAGACCATCCTGGCGATGCGCGCGGTGGAGTCGGCGGCTTGACGAGTTTTTTTAGAATTAACGCGCAAAAGGTATTTACAACCGCGCGGGTCTTTGCTATAATATGTTGCGTTGACCGCGCACGGGGCATTAGTACAGTTGGTAGTACGCTACACTGGCAGTGTAGAGGTCAGGAGTTCGAGTCTCCTATGCTCCACCAGTAAAACCCACCAGAAAATGGTGGGTTTTTTGCTTGTATTTTATCGCATATTTGACAGAAAACGGGATGCAACTAGTTTTCGAGATATGGGCTTTACCCCAACGAATACCCCAACCAGCTTTTTTACCCCTCTTCCCGGAGGGTTGTTTGAGGCGTTCAGCCGTCAAATTCGCTTCCACTGGAGGATGAAAACGCCCTTTGTATGGGCGCATACTCCCGCGCAGGGCTTGTTAACATGCCGGAAACATAGGGCCGTGACAAAATACCCTCGAACCGCGACAAAATACCCCTCCGTGATGACAAAATTACCCCGCGCTGGAGGCTGCTTTCCCCTCAATCACCAGTTTTAAGCGTACCCCCCGTGACAGAATGACAAAATGACAAAATTACCCGGAGGGCACAAAAAAGCGCCCAGGAGGGCGCCTTGACGCGGGGCGGGTTCAGATGAATTTGTCCATTGCGGCCATCGCTTTCCGCTTGGTTTCCGGCGTGAAATGGACGTAAAGCTGCATAGTGATAGCCACTTTGCTATGGCCCAGTATTTCAGACAAGGTACGATAATCCATCCCGTTTTCTATCGCTCGTGTTGCGAATGTGTGACGCAGCGCATGAACGCCTAGACGCTCGATGCCCGCATTTCGGAGGACAATATGGAGCGTGCGTGTGATGTTGCGCCCCTCCAGCGCGGTTCCCGCGGAGGTGGAGAACACAAGCCCCTTTTCGTTCCACGAGGCGCCGAGCTTGAGCCGGGCGGCGATTTGGTCTTTCCGCTGTTCAGCAAGAATTTCATTCAGCCGCGGCGTAAGGGGAATGGTCCGAGCGCCGGCGCGCGTCTTGGGTGTGCTGATTGTCAGAATAGTTTTCCCTTCGGTGTCGGTGAAGTTACGATTTCGCCGGATGATCTGAGGCTGTATAGCGAACCGTGTAAATGGCAATAATCTCCAAATAAAGAAGGAGATGTTGACATGAGCGAGCGAGAGAAGGAACTGGTGGGATTACTGGCGGAAGAGTGCAAAGACATGAGGGATGTGCAGGCACTGCTGAAGTCGCTGTTTCAGGGAACGATCCAGGCGATGCTGGAAGGGGAGATGGACGAGCACCTGGGGTACGAAAAGCACAGCAACCAGGGCGATCGAAGTGGAAACAGCCGAAACGGGTACGGGAAAAAGACGGTGAAATCGGAATACGGGGAACTGGAGATCAGCGTACCGCGGGATCGGAACGGGAGCTTTGAACCGCAGGTAATCGAGAAGCGGCAAACAAAGACGGAGGATCTGGAGAGCCGCGTGATCGGGATGTACGCGAAGGGGATGAGCAATCGGGACATCGAAGATCATCTGCGGGACATCTATGGAGTGGAGGCATCCGCGAGTCTGATCAGCCGGATCACGGACAAGGTCATGCCACAGGTAGCGGAATGGCAGGCCAGAGGGCTGGACGCGGTGTACCCGATCGTGTTCCTGGATGGGATCGTGTTCAAGGTAAGGAAGGATGGGCGGGTGATCAACAAATGTGTATACTCAGTGCTGGGGATCAACCTGGAGGGGAAGAAAGAGATCCTGGGGATCTGGATGTCGGAAAACGAGAGTGCGAGTTTCTGGACGACGGTATGCAATGAGCTGAAAAACCGCGGGGTAAAGGACATTCTGATTGCCTGCCGGGACAATCTGAGCGGGTTTTCGGAGGCGATCTCGACGGTGTTTCCCCGGACGGAACAGCAGCTGTGCGTGATTCACCAGATCAGAAACTCTACAAAGTTTGTGCCATACAAAGACCTCAAAGCCGTGATGGCGGACTTAAAGAAGGTATATGGCGCGCCGACGCTGGAGGACGCGGAATACCAGCTTGAGCATTTTCGGGAGGTTTGGGGAACGAAATACCCGCAAATCCTCAAGTCCTGGGACGCGAACTGGGCGGAGCTGTCTACGTACTTCAAATACCCCCAGGAGGTCCGCAGGCTGATCTACACGACCAACGCAGTGGAGGGATTCCACCGGATGCTTCGCAAGTTCACCAAGACCAAGTCCGTCTATCCGACCGACGATTCGATCCGCAAATCGATCTATCTGTCGATCCAAGAGATTACCAAAAAATGGACGATGCCGGTGCGCGATTGGGGTGTTATAATGGGACAGCTGATGATGTTCTTCCCCGACCGTCTGGACATCCGCCAGATTGGGTAATGCGGGGCGCTGCCCCGCCGCCCCGGAGTTTTCCGCTTTGGTTTTCCGGGGCGGCAAGAAGGCGACGAGTTCCCCCTCGCCGCCCCGCCAAACCTCGTGCGACGCTCGGGTCGTTCTCCAACGTGGCCCTATCCTGCGCACGAGTAAAAGCGGTTTTAGTATGATCTTGGCCCCATGAGATTATCCATTTACACACTCGCGGGGACACTCCCGATGGTCTGGGCTATCGTGATTTCGTCCTTCTGTATATCGCTCCAGCGAAGCCCGCAGCACTCCGCGACGCGCAGCCCTGTTCCGAGAATGAACGCAAGCGCCCGGCCCGCTGATGTGTTCGGGAGCGCGTCAACGAATCGCCGTTGCTCCTCCAGCGTGAAGAAACGCACTTCCTCATGCTCTTGTTTGGGTATCGAAATATCCTCGCATGGATTCGAGAGAATGAGCCTGTTTTGTATGGCGCGTTTGAGGGCGGCATGCAAAATTGTCCGAGCTTTTGCAATGGTCGCGGGCGCGAATCCATCCTTTACAAGTTGGTTGAACCCCGCCTGTACTTGGTGCGGCCGCAGTTTCTGGAGCTTGAAGCCGCCGACATACGGCTTGATGTGAAGTCGTATGGTATCCTCGTAGCCGGTCGCGGTGGAGGCTTTCTTGGACGGCTTGACGTATTCCATAAACCATGTATCAAGCCATTGGGCGGTGGTTATGCGGTCAGGCTCGACAAGCTGGCCGGTTGCGATCTGCTGCCGGACCTCCAGCAGCTTCTTTGAGACTTCCTCTTGGGTGCTGCCGTAGACGGAGCGACGGACCGGCGAGCCGTCGGGCTTTGTGCCGGCGACGTAGCGCGCCTCCCAGCTGCCGTTGGGGCGCTGCCGGATGCTTCCTTCATTGTTGGGACGCTTGTTCTTCGCCTTTGCGGCCATAGTTGTATCCTCCTTTACAGGTCCTTGCCTTCCATACGGCGACGGAACGCTGTCAGCTTGTCGGTTGCGGCTTTCTGCTTTTCTTCTTCATCATGGCGCCGCTCATCTGCGAAGCTCTGCGCGAGTGCTAGGGCCGCTTCAATGGTTTCCCCCGGGCTGTTCGCTGGAGGCCCTGCCCATTTGATAAGAGCATCAAAGGCTTGGTCGTATGCCGCGCGGATTTTGCGCTGGGCGTCAGCGGGGAGGGCAACCGCTCGCTCAATCTCCGAAATGCCTTTCTGGACGGATGGATTGCGGGCCAATTCACGCGCCATGTCCTCCGCCACACAGGAAACCTTGTGGGCGCTAAGGGCTGATAAGTCCACGCCCAGTTCGCGCAGTTCCTGCTTGCTTTCATAGAAGGCCATCCGCTCAATCTCTCCGATGATGACGGGGAAAGCCTTCTGTTCTATAAACGCGCTGATTGTTGCCCCGGCGGCTGGGTTGTCCTTGGTGAGCTTGCGCAGCGTGTCAATGGCCCCGTCAGACAGCCCCGTTTCCTTCACAAGGTCGAAACCCGATGGCCGCATGTTCTCCGAGCGTCCCATAAGGTATTCAACCGAGCAGCCCGTAACGCGCGTGAGCTGGTCTAGGTTTTCCACTGTGGGGGTACGATCCCCGCGCTCATAGGCGCGGATTGTCTGGCGAGACATACCCACCACCTGGGCGAAAGCCTCCTGCGTCGTGCCGATAGCCTCCCTCAAGCTCGTAAGGCGGGCGGCGAAAGTATCCCGGACGTTATCCATGCAACAGGCCCCCTTTTCATGAATGAACAAATTTGTAGCCGAAGAATAGAAATACGATCAAATTAGTTGCGTAAAAAACGTGACCGTTGTATGCTGATTGTACCGCACAACTCCGCGCTGTGTCAACAGGTGCCGGAAATAATTTTCTTGGAGGTGTTTTTGTGAAATCCGAAGGTTGCTTTTCCGAAAAAGAAGCCCGCGATTATCTGGGCGTTGGGCGCGGCACGATGTATCAGCTTGCCCGAAGGGCTGACTTCCCGAGCGTTCGCGTTGGTCGGCGAATTCTGATCCCGAAGGGTGCCCTTGATGAATGGCTTGCGCGAGAGGCCCAAAAGGGAACTGCGACCGCTTCGACCGCTCATAACGCTTGATTGACTGGAGGCGTGCACGATGAAGGAACAGACCGACCGCGCGCCCGCCGCCGACACTCCGGCGGCGGCCTCCGCTGCGCAGGTGCGGAGCGCCGGGGGAGACGCGCAGCGCGCGAGGATGGACGCGGACCGCGCGCGGTTCGAGGCGATTATGAACGCGCCCGCCGTCCAGGAAGCCGCGCAGCGCGTGCTGGATGATGAGCGGAAGGCGCGCGCGGAGGAGAAGGCCCGCCCGGCGGAGCGCGCCCGGATGGCATACGATCTGAACGTCGGGAGCGGCCTCCGTCCGCTGGAGCTGGCCTCCCCGGACGCCTGGCCGGAGCCGGAAGGGTTTGGGTCTCCGCCTCCGCCGGCATTCAAGGCTGATTGGGTTAGTGGCCCGGTTGGGGACTTCGCTGCGGCGCTGGCGGAGAATCTGCAATGCCCGGTGGATTTGACGGCTTCGCTGATCTTGGGCGCTGCCTCCGTCGCCGCTCTTGGAAAGGTCGCCGTTCGCGTTAGGCCTGGCTGGGTCGAAGCCGCGCAGTTGTATGTTGCGGCGGTTCTTGCGCCTGGCGAGAGAAAATCACCTGCTTTTTCGAGGGTTTTCCGTCCCGTTGCCGAATGGGAGCGGCACACGAACGAAGGCCGCGCGCTGGCCGTCGCACAAAGCCGCGCGCAGCGGCGCCTGCTTGAAAAGTCGCTTGCGAAGGCAACCGACAAGGGCGATTCCGCTGAAGTTGCCCGCCTGACAAGCGAGTTGGTGGCCTTTCGAGATGAAGCGCCTGTAACGTTGACCGTTTCCGATGCGACGGCGGAAGCGTGTGCAGTGCTGGCGGCGGCAAACGGCGGGCGGCTCGCTATCGTTTCAGCAGAGGCCGGTATCTTGGAAACCGCCGCGGGCCGATACTCAAACGGCACCGGGAATTTCGATTTCTTGTTGGCCGGGTATTCGTCCGAGCCGCTGGCCATTCATCGAATCGGCCGGGACGCGATCAGGATTCCCAGCATCCGCGTTTCTGTCGTGCTGGCAACGCAGCCGCGCGTGCTGGCGCAGCTTTTCGCTAACCCGGATGCAACCGGACGGGGCCTGCCAGCGCGATTCCTGCTTGCCGTTCCGCCGCCGATGGTTGGGTCCCGCAAGATTGACGTTGACGCGGTTCCGCCGGAACTGGATCGGGCTTATGACGCCGCTATACGGGCGATTCTAGAGGCTCCATACCCCGAACGTCCGCGCGAAATGACGCTGACGCCGGAGGCCGCAGCCGTGTTCCGAGCATTCCAGATTGAGCTGGAGGAGCGCCGCAAGGATGATCTGAAAGGTCTATCGGACTGGGGCTGGGCGTCCAAAGTCGATGGCCTGACGCTTCGCATCGCGGCGACGCTGGCCCTGTTGGAGGACCCGCACATGTCGGAGATCAACGCCTCGCAGCTTCGCCGAGCGGTGAGCATCGCCCGCTGGGCCATCGAGCACGCCCGCGCAGCGTCTGCGTCTATGCCCGCCGCATCGGGCAGTGAACCAGCGGCTCAAGTCCTTTTGGAGGCGCTGCGCCGGTCGGGGAAGGCCGTCATTTCGACGCGCGACGCTCATCGCCTTGTCCAGGGGAAGCGCGCGATGTTTCCGAACGCTGACGCGGTGCGCGCCGCGCTGATGGCACTTGAAAGCCGTGGCTGGGTTCGCCGCGGCCAATACCCGGAGCGCGGCGAATCCGGGGCCGGTCGCCCGTCTGATCCGTTGTGGATCATCACGCCGCGGCTGAACGATGTGCCTCCAGCGGCAAAAACGCTTCCCGAACCGGAGGAAGTCACAATATGAACACGGCGGCATGTCTCGACCGTTTGGAGGCGCTGGGCTTCACTTTCCAGCTTGCGCCGGGCGACGTGGTGCGCGCGGTGCTGCCCGGCGGGATTCCTGCGCCGCCGGAGGCGGCGCCCCTGCTGGAATACCTACGCGCTAACCGAAGCGAATTGGTCAACGAGCTACGATACCGTGCCCGACCCCGTGCCCCGCTGGCTGGCCGGCAAACGAAGCTGGAGCCTCCAGCGCCGCCGCTGGAGCCGCTACGGCCCGACCCTGACAGACCCGACGCCCGGTGCGTGGAGGAGCTACGCGCGGCGCTCGACGCCCTGCTGGAGGATGCGGAGGCGCGCGCGGCAGAGCTGACCGAGGCCGAGGCGGAGGCGATCAATACGCGGTATCTGGCCCTGTCCGACGCGCTGCGCGCGGCGCAGGAGTGCCCGTTTTGATGGAGCCCTTCGACGGCACCCAAAAGGAAAGCCGCCCTCCGGCGGCGTGGTGCATGCAAAACCATTATACCACAGTTCGGAGGGGTGTGGAATGCTGGAGCTTGTCCGGGCGATCAAGGCAGGAGACCGGGCTTTGTTTGGGGCGTTGTGTCAGCGGAATGCCGGGCTGATTGCGGAGGCCGCCCGGCGCTATCGCTGGGCGCTGGAGGCTGACCCGGCGGTTGATTACGAGGATTTGATGGAGGCCGGCAAGGCCGCTCTGATGGATGCTGTGAGCGCCTGGGAGCCGGATCGGGGCGCGTGGTCCACTGTGGCCCTCTGGCATATCCGGCGTGCGATGCGCGACGCGCTGGGCCTCCAGCGGGCCGACCGGCGGGAGCGCGCGGGTACCCTGTCGCTGGACGCGCCGCTCTCCGAGGACGCGGACGGCGGATCGCTCACGCTGGCCGAGGTCACGCCCGACCAGGCCGCGCTGGCGCCGGAGGACGAGGCGCTGTCCGGCGATCTTATCCGGATTGTCCGGGGGGAGGTTGACGCGCTGCCCACTGACCAGCGCGACGTGGTGCGCCTGGTTGATCTTGAAGGGCTTTCCCTTCTGGTTGCAGCCGAGCGGCTGGGCCTCAGCGTTGCGGAGGTCCGCGCGCTCAGGGGCAAAGCGCGCCGTGCGCTGCGCTACTCGCGGCAGTTGCGGGCGCTGGAGGATTCGACGCGGTTCCACCAGCATAAGGGCGTTCGAGCGTTCAACAGCGACTTTACAAGCGTGGTGGAGGAGGCGGTGATCTGGCGCGAAGAACGCCGCGCGACGCTCGACGGCCGGGGGGTATAGGGGTCGAATCTCTGGCGCATAAAGCCCTCGAAGCGTTTGGGAGTGGGGCGCGAACGGTCGGGAAATTTCCAGGGCGGGGGTTCTTTTTGGAGCTAAAAATCGGTCAGGGCAAAATTCGTAATGGGGAGTGTTTTCCCCTGGTTGGCTGATAGGCCCGAACAAAAGAAAGGAAGTGCTTTATCATGAAACCGAATCCGACTGACGTTTTGACGGTGCCCGCCGTGGCGTTATACCTTGGCATTGAGCAGGACGAGGCGGCGGCGCTCCTCCAGCGCGAGGGCTTCCCGTCAACCGAGGTTGCGCCCGGTGCGCGCGTCGTGCGGCGCGATCTGCTGGAACTTTGGGTGCTCAAAAACTCGACGGGATACAAGGCTTCGCCAATCGATGCGCTGATAGGAGGTGAATGACTATGCCGGAACTCGATCGGAAGCCAATACAGGCGGCACAGGACACGCCTGACAGCCTCTCGAAGCTCGCCTTTGGGTTGCTCCCCTTCATCACAGGCCGCGGCTACATGGGCGCGTCGTTCGGCGTGCTGAGCGGCTTCATGGAGGCGCATGGCGTGCCGTGGCGCGGGGAGCTGACGCTCTGCATGGTCTTCAACAATAACACGATTTTCTGGAAGGGTTGGAACAGTGTCGCGGCCGGTGCGCTGGCGGAGCTGCATGAGCGGTTCCTAATCAAGATGTACGCTATGACAGACCCGGATGATCCTATCACGCGCCTTGAATGGCAGAGCGGCTTTCCGTTGCCTCTGGCCAGACAACCGCGGAGGATCTACAGGGCGCCGCGCTTCCTGCCGGTGCGGTTCTTCGCTGAGGGCTACGAGCCAACAAGGAATGCCGTGGAGGTTGGCGAGGGCTGGACGTGCGGCGGACGCTGACGCCGGACGCGACAGCTTCTACCTGGCTGATTTCCCTCAATAATTCTGCCTTCAGACCTCCCCGTGGCCGTCTGCCCAGACAGGCTTCTTTATAAGGTCATATACCCGTTGGCAAATCCAGTTTAACCAATCCAACATTAGCGGTGAGGCACCACTCTATCATCAATTCTTCTTTGTTTTCTTCTATGTAACTAATCGCTTTTCGAGTTTTTGCAGGACTACGAAAAGGGCGCCCATCCAAAATCGTCACCGGGTCAAGGCCAATTCTAATTTCCTTCCCACCATACTTCGCATGAACATGAGGTAGATACATATGAGTCCCTTCATTTGGTTTTATATTGAACTTCACTCCTTCAATTTCTCCTACGCCTCTACCTCCGCCCCATTGGACGCACCACACAAGAATAATTTCGTTATTGCTACCGATAGCATCTAATATTTTAGTCAATTCAACGTTCTTACGGGATGCCTCGTATACTTTATCCGATTGATAAATATGAAGCTCATCTTCTATGTTGTGACCTTCGTCGATGAAGTATTCGCAATCGAATCCGCCTTTGGAATTTCTAGTCATCGAGAATGAATTTCCATCAAAATTACTATCGGTTGCTATCATCTTGCAAAGCTGATAGTATGTAGTCGTTTCGTCGAATCGGTAATAATGGTCTTTGCTTATGTAATCAATGTATTTTTCTGGGCAGTATACATAATCCGATTCGTGCGGAAGGAACTTTACACAGATTTCTCCGATCATAATTCGTCCTCCGATTGCCCCTCCGGCCATTCCTCCAGCCCCATATCGGTCAGTATGGCTCGATTGACCATTGCGTTGATGGATTCGCCCTTGCTTTCGGCGTGGGCATGTATGGCGGCTTTCTGACCCTTTGGAACGACAAGTTCAATACGATCATATGTCTTTGCCTTGTACTTGTTCTTTGCCCTTGTGCTTGACTTCCCCTGCTGATCTTCCATGTACCCACCTCCAGATAATGTCGGGCGCCCAGTTGTGGCGCTCCCTCTCCACTATCTGCATTATAGTACAAGATGCATACTTCCGCAAGTATATTTCTGCACAAACATACTTCCGGAAGATTGTTAATCTGGTCAATTGCTATATACTTACGGAAGTATTATAATTTTGTCCGGAGGTTGAGGGAAGCCAAGAAGCCCAACGGGGATCGGATGCGACGGTAGCGCCAATAAGTCCAGAGGAACGCCGCCCCGCCCTCAACCCACCAATGCGAAGGAGGTTTCTACCATGTCCCAACAAGAAATCGTCGCCACTGTCACGGAGCTTCAGGAGTTGCGCAGGATGCAGGAAGAGCTTCAGACGGCCATCGAGGCCGCGCAGGACAGAATCAAAGCGTTCATGGGAGAAAGAGAAGAACTGATGGCCGGGGCCTTCAAGGTCACCTGGAAGCCCGTCACGAGCGCCCGGCTGGATACCGCAGCCTTGAAGAAGGCTTTGCCCGAAGTCGCGGAGCGGTTCACCAAGATCACCACCGTGCGGCGCTTCTGCGTAGCGTAAAAGCCGCCCACCTACCACAGCGACGGCTTTCACCCGATCAACCAAACCCCGAAGGGCTGGAGGCTCAACCACAGTATACCGCCGGGCCTCCAGCCCGTCAAGCACGAAAGGAGATTGAAAGATGGATTTTGTCAGGCTTTGCGCGACGTTCGCCCTGGATGAGGGCGCGGTGCCTACCTATCAGCACGTCATGACGCCGGCCAAGGATGTTCTGCGCCGGAGTGAAGATGCTTACCACCGGGTCGTTGAGGATCTGATTGGCGCCGGGCCGCAGCACTTCGCCGCACGGAGTACGCTGGACAATGCGGCGATGGGCGTCGCCGTCGCGTACATGGAGGACGCCTTTCAGAGAGGCATGCAGGCGGGCGCACAGCTCATGCTTGACCTGTTGGGCAAGCGCCCGACAGCGGAGCAGGAGGCCGCGCAGGAGCGCGTACAAGGGGCGCTGGAGGCGCGCAGACAGACAGGGAATGGAAGACCCGCACAGCCTGACAGAGGTCGCAGGGGCCGCAGGAGCGGCAGGAAGGGCATGCCGGGCGGTGCTCCGTGATTTGCGGGGTACCTCTCGATTCGCTAGGCACCGGGCGGCTCACCGTGCGGAGCCTCCACCCGACAGCGCGCGCCGTGTGCCGCTCGCCGGGGAACGACAGCACACAACCACCGTAGCACAGAGGGGCAGGCCGGGGAGGCGAGGCGCGTTGCACAGCGCCCCCCCCGGCTTTTTGTTGGGTACTCTACTGATAGCAGAAGCGCCTTGACAATCCCGCGGCCGCGGTGTACTCTCGCACTGTGACGCGATTGAGGCTTGCAGGCCCGGCCGCGCGGCGCGGGTATGGGGCCGGGGTTTCCCCGAGGCCTTTCCCGGTCAGAACATAAGGTGTCGGGGTATAACCCTGCCCGGAATTCTGTCATTGTCAGGGGGTATTTTGTCATCACGGAGGGGTATTTTGTCACGGTCAAAGAGGGTTTTGTCATTGCCCTTAGGGGTAATTTTGTCATTTTGTCATTCTGTCACGGGGGGTACGCATATTCTGTCAACCCACTCTATAAATACATATAAAGTATTAAGATTATTAAAAGAAAATATTATATAAAGGGAAATGATGTATATTCTCTGGTGGGGAAATCTTGGGGGGGACCGGTATTTTCCGCCTGCGGATTTACCCCAACGGATACCCCAACCAGGGGGGATTTTACCCCAACAGATACCCCAACCACGATAACACGCAATGACACTGGGTGGACGGAAACCCAGTAAATTCAAGGGTTATTGCGAACGGCATAGCACGCAAAAGCACTGGAAAATACACGTTTCATCGCTCTGGCAGTGTAGAGGTCAGGAGTTCGAGTCTCCTATGCTCCACCACAATTTGTCTGAAAACGCCAGTTTTCAGACAAATTTTTTATGTTTATCTGCTGTTTTTTTGCCCGAAAAGCCGGATTATCGCGGTGGAAAAGGCTTTCCCGGCCCCTCAGCCGGCGGATTATGTCTGGTTTTTGTCCATCGTAAGAATGTCCAGGGTGCCGCCGGGATTCGGGGCCGCAAGCTTGATGGAACTTTTGAAACGGAATCCCGTTCCGCCTCCGCGACGGGAAAACATGGGGGATCGGGTTGCGCACCCTTGACGAATGGTTGCCAAATCTCTATTATTATAAGGTCCGTGATTTTCCGCGACCCCGCGCGCGCTCGGGCGGGCCTTCGTATGGGCGGGACGGAAAGGCCGCGGCGGCAAGATGACCGGAGAGGAAGGGCCCATGAAGATTACGTCGACAGAGGTCGCAAAGCGCCTCGGAATATCGCGCAGCACGGTGAGCCGCGCGCTCAGCGGCTATCCCTATGTGGACGACGAATTGAGAAAGCGCGTTCTCGCCACGGCCGCGGAAATGGGATACCGTCCGAACCACGCCGCACAATCGCTGGCCAAGGGCGAATCCCTGCTGATCGGCTTTGTGGTCTATACAAAGCCGGAATTGTACTGGGAGCGCGTGCTGCGCGGGGTGAAGATTGCGGGCGACATGCTGCACGACTACGGCGTCGTGATTGAAACCGTGATCACCGACATCAGCAAAAAGCAGGCGCAGGGCGAGGCCATGCGCGATCTGGTCAAGCGGGGCGCACAGGCGATTGTGCTTTCCCCGTCCGCGCCCAACGAGGTGGCGGGCACGATTGACGAGATGATGCAAAAGGGCATTCCCATCGTGCTGCTCAACACCGATGTACCGCAGAGCAGCCGGCTCTGCTGTGTCGGCAGCGACTACGTTCAGGCGGGCAAGCTGGCCGGCGAGCTTCTGTGCAGGTTTCTCATGGGCCGCGGACGGATCGCCTCGATCGTGTTTGACGATTCCGGCACGATGACACCGCAGAAGCTGACCGGCTTTCGCGAGGAGATCGGTCACTTTCCCGATGTGGAGATGCTGGGCCCCTACATGTTTTCCAGAACCGGAGAGGATGTGTACGACAGAACGTGCGAGCTTCTGCGGACGGCCCGACCCGACGGCATCTTTATGACATACGGCCAGGTGGAGGACGTCGCGCGTGCGATTGAGGACATGGGCCTCGCCGGTCAGGTTCAGCTGGTGGGCTACGACGCCACCGAGGACAGCCTGATGCTCCTCCGGCGGCGGGTGATCTCCGCGCTGATCAGTCAGGAGCCCGAGCAGCAGGCCATCCTCAGCATCCGTCTGCTGCACGATTACATCGCGCGCGGCATTCGTTCCAAGAGCAGCGTCATCCATGCGCGGCTGGATGTGATCACGTCCCGGAACAGCATCTACTACCACAAAGACGCGCTGAGCGCATCCAACTACTATAATGCCTGAGCGGCCGATGCCCGTCGGCCGCTTCCGCACGCGCGTTCAAAAAAATTTTGGAGGGCCTTGTTTGCGCTTGACAGATATGGCGCTATGTCGTATAATTGTGGCGGACAAATGTGAAATACGGCGGCTCGTTCCGGCGCCGCGTGAAGGAAAATGCAGGAAAACGGAAAAGGGCGAGGGCGGAGGCCCTATCATTTTGGCCGCTGTTGCACGCGCGTGCAATAACGATACAACTTAAGGAGGTTGGTCCCATGAAGAACGGTTTCCGGTTGCTGGTTCTGATGCTTGCGCTGCTCCTGGCCGTGCCGGCGGGCGTTTCCCTTGCGGAAGAGCCCGTCACCCTCAAGGTGGACGTACAACCCTTCGCGTCGCCGCAGACGCTGCCGCGGATCGGCGAGCTCATCGCCGAGTTCGAGCAGGCGAACAACATCAAGGTCGAGCTCACCGTCTCCGTGAACGACGATCCCTACCGCGTCAAGCTGCTCCAGGACATCGCCGCGGGCAACATGGCGGACGTCGCCTTCTGCGACGGCTCCTGGCTGCCTGAATTTGACGCGATTGGCGCGCTGGTCCCGCTGGACAAGTGGTTTACGCCCGAGCTTCAGGGGAAGTTTCTGGATTTCGCCGTCAAGGGTGCCACGCTGGGCGGCCAGGTGAAGGCGATCTGGTTCCACACCGGCTCCTCGGGACTGTACTACCGCAAGGACCTCCTGAAGGAAGCGGGCTACGAAAATCCGCCCAGGACCTGGAGCGAGTTGAAGGAAATCGCCCGGAAGCTGACCGTGGACACCAACGGCGACGGCATTATCGACCGCTACGGCTTCTCCTACCCCGGCGCGAAGCACGTCGTCACCACGTTTACGATGTATCCCTTCTTCTGGGGCAACGCGGGCGCGGAAATGACGCGCGACGGCAAGGTGTCCTTTGGGGAGGGCGCGGACAAGGAAGCGATGGTCAAGACGGTGAACTACCTTGAGGACCTGATCAAGGACGGCTCGACCGACCCCAACGCCCCGGCGCTCAGCTTCATTGAGATCGAGAGCAACTACATCGCCGACCAGTGCGCCATGGCGATCCTGGGCGGCTGGCAGCATGCCTCCATCCGCGCGAACGCGGGCGATGAATTCGCGGAGAACACGGGCATCGCGCCGATTCCCTATCCGGACGAAAACGGCGCGCCGGTTGCCTGCGCGGGCGGCTGGACGCTGGCCATGTTCACCAAGGATGAAGCCAAGCAGGATGCGGCCTGGAAGTTCATGGAGTTCTGGACCACGAATGCCGAGCTGCAGACGGTGCTGACCAAGAGCGGGCAGATGTCGACGCTCAGGGAAGTTTACGAGCAGGAAGACGTCAAGTCCGACGGCGTCGTGATGTCCTTCTATGACATCCTTCAGAACGGCAAGACGCGCGACGCCGTCGCCTATCAGGGCATCATGGACCTGGAATTCCAGGAGATCCTGCAGGGCGCCGCAGCGCTGGAAGAGGATGTGGACGGCCTGGTCGCCGAAGCGGCGGAGAATACCATCGCCAAGGCGCAGGAGGCCAAGGTGTACCCCGAGGGCTGATCAAACGCGCTCTGGCCCGCCGGGGGCAAAGGCCTCCCTTCGCCCCCGGCCATCCCCTTAAGGAGTGGTAACGTATGAAGACCGATGTGAAAAAGAACAGGCTGTTCCTGCTGTTTATCGTGCCCGCGCTCCTTTGGGTCGTCGCGTTTACGGTGTATCCCTTTTTTTACAGCATCTATATATCGCTCACAAACATGTCGCTGATGCGCCCGGAAAGCACGGATTTTGTCTGGCTGGAAAACTACAGACAGCTGTTCCGGGATAAGGATTTCCTGAAGAGCGTTCAGATTTCGCTCACGTTTACGAGCTGGGTTGTGCTGTTTCAGTTTCTGCTCGGGTTTTTGCTGGCGCTTCTCATGGCCAACAAGCGCCCGCTGGTTTCGGCGGTCAGGATGTCGGTCATGCTCCCCTGGGTGCTGCCGCCCATCGCGCTGGCGCTGATCTGGGCGTGGGTGCTGAAGGCCGGAAACACCGGCCTGATCAACAGCGTGCTGATCACCTTCGGCGTGCAGCCGGTGCAATGGTTCGGCACGCAGTTCGCGATGCCCTCGGTGATTCTGATCACGGTCTGGACGGGCGTCCCCCTCTCGTTCATGCTGGAAATGGCGAGCCTGCAGAAAATACCGGAAGAGCTGCACGAAGCGGCTTCCGTAGACGGCGCCAACCCAATGCAGCGCCTGCTTCATATCATCCTCCCCCTGATGAAGGACACCTTTCGCATCAACCTGATCATGATCACGATTGCCTCCATCGGCTACTTTGACATCATCTACGCGATCACCCAGGGCGGCCCCCGCGGGCGGACCGAAGTGCTGCCCATGCTGATGTACAACGTGGCGTTTAAATCCCACAGCATGGGCAAAGGCTCGGCAATCGCGGTTGTGATGCTGCTGATGAGCACGGTCTACACGCTGGCCTATCTCCTGTTATTCCGGGAAAAGCGGGGTGAGGAGCTGTGAAAGCGCGGAAAATCGCGGGGAACACGGCGGTATACGCCCTGTATGCGCTGACCTTTCTGACGTTTGCCATTCCGATCTACTGGGCGTTTGTCACCAGCATCAAGCAGCCGACGGAGCTGTTCGCAAACCCGCCGATGTGGTTCACGTTCCACCCGACGGCCGAGCACTACGCCACCGTCATCCGTCAATCCAAACTGGTGCAGGGGTTCACCAATTCGCTGATTCTGAGCGCGGCGACGACCGGCATCACAACCGTTCTCGCGACGCTCGCCGCCTACGGCTTTTCGCGCTATGAGTTCCGGGGCAAGAAGTCGGTGCTGAACGTGCTTCTGGTGTCCCGCATGCTGCCCGCGGCGATCCTGATGATCCCGCTCTACGCAATGCTCAACGCGCTCAAGATACTGAATACCCGCCAGGGACTGATCTTTGTCTATACGTCCATCAACATTCCGTTCTCGGTGTGGATTCTCAAGACGTTTTTCGATTCCATTCCCCGGTCGCTGGACGAGGCGGCGATGATTGACGGCTGCAACATGTGGCAGGCGTTTTGGCGGGTCATCATGCCGCTTGTGAAGCCGGGCATCGTGGCGTCGGCGGTTCTGGCGTTCTTTTCCTGCTGGAACGAATTTTTGCTGGCGCTGGTTCTGACATCGACAAACGATGTGCAGCCCCTTTCGATCGTGCTCCGGGGGCTCATGAGCGAACAGGGCGTCAAGTGGGGGATGATGATGGCCGGCGGTTGCCTGGCGATTCTTCCGCCCGCACTGTTCTTCATCGCGTTCCAAAAGCATTTTATCGTCGGCATCACCGGCGGCGCAGTGAAAGGGTGATACTTTTTGAAAGGGATTGTCAAAACGGAGGGCCCGCGCCTCGTCTGGCGCTATGACGACGAAATTCTGTGGATTGAGCCGTGGGGCGAGGACAGCCTGCGCGTGCGCGCCACGCGGATGGGCCGAATGCCCGAAAAGGACTGGGCGCTTCTTCCGCAGCCGGCGGGGGCGGCGCGGTGCGAAATCACCGACGACGAGGCGCGCATTGAGAACGGGCGGCTGACCGCCGTCATCAGCCGCGTGGGCGCGCTGCGCTTTGAAAAACCGGATGGCACGGTGCTGCTCCGGGAGCAGTGGCAGGACCGTCAGGACGCGCAAAGGCGGATGTCGCTGATCACCGCCGCGCGGGAAATGAAGCCCATCCACGGCGGGAAATACCGGATAGCCATGACCTTTGAGGCAAACGACGGCGAAAAGATCTTCGGCATGGGGCAGTACCAGATTCCCCAGCACGATTTGAAGGGCTGCGAACTGGAGCTGGCCCAGCGCAACTCGCAGGTGCCCGTTCCGTTTTACCAGTCGAGCCTGGGCTACGGCTTTTTATGGCACAATCCCGCGGTCGGGCGCGCGGTGTTCGCGCGCAACCACACTCGCTTTACGGCCGAGGTCGGCGACGTCATCGATTACTGGATCACCGCGGGGGAAACGCCGCGCGAGATCCATTGCCGGTACATGCGCGCCACCGGGCTGCCCAGCGCCTTTCCCGATTGGGCGCTGGGGCTCTGGCAGAGCAAGCTCCGGTACAGGACCCAGGACGAACTGATGCGCGTCGCGCGCGAGTACAAGCGGCGCGGCGTGCCGCTGTCCGTCATCGTGTGCGACTTCTTCCATTGGCCGACGCAGGGCGACTGGTGCTTTGACGAAAGATACTGGCCCGACCCCAAGGCGATGGTCGACGAACTGCGCGAAATGGGGATTGAGCTGATGGTCTCCATCTGGACGACCGTCGATCCGCGGAGCGACTCCTACGCGGAAATGAAGCGGGCGGGCTACCTGGTGCGCACCGATACCGGCGTCCGGACGCAGATGGTGTGCCTCGGTGCGGACGTATTCTACGATCCGACCAACCCCGAGGCGCGCGGCTACCTTTTTGAAAAGGTCAAGCGCAACTACATGCGGCACGGCATCCGGCTGTTCTGGCTGGACGTCGCCGAGCCGGAGTACTCCACCTACGATTTTGAGAATTACCGCTACCACATCGGCACCTGTCTGGAAACCGCCGGCATGTATCCGCGCTGCTATGGGCAGGGCTTTTACGAGGGGCTGCGCGCGGAAGGGGAGGCGGCGCCCGTCACGCTGGCGCGGAGCTTTTGGGTGGGCGCCGCGAAGTACGGCATGATCCTGTGGTCGGGCGACATCCATTCGCGCTTTGAGGTGCTGCGCACCCAGTTCACGGCGGGGCTGAACGCGTCGATGGCCGGCGTCGCCTGGTGGACGACCGACATCGGCGGCTTCTACGGCGGCGACCCGGACACTCCGTATTTTCGGGAACTGATGGTGCGCTGGTTCCAGTACGGCGCGTTCTGCCCGGTGTTCCGCCTCCACGGCTGGCGCATGCCCACCGGAGAGGACACCGAAAAGGTCGATACCGGGCTGTTTGATTTCGACACCTGCGGGGACGGCGAGCTCTGGTCTTTCGGCGAGGCGGCCTACGGCATCATGAAGGACCTGGTGCTGCTGCGCCAAAAGCTGACGCCGTATCTCAGGCGCTGCTTTGATCAGGCGAGCGCGGAGGGCGAGCCGATCATGCGCCCGCTCTTTTACAATTTCCCCGGGGACGAAAGGTGCTGGACGGCGCACCAGCAGATGATGCTGGGTGAGGACCTTCTGATCGCGCCCGTGCTGTACGAGGGCATGACCCGGCGCGACGTCTATCTGCCCGCCGGCAAAACGTGGGTGTCGCTCCGGGGCGGCGAATACGCGGGCGGAACGACCATCGGGGTGGACGCGCCCATCGACGTGGTGCCCGTGTTCTACGCGAAGGGCTCCATGATCGGGGTGCTTTTGTAGGGAGGGATTGAAAGTGAGGTTCAAGCCCGACATCGGCAAGGTGCGCGAAAGGCTTTCCGCCTTCTGGGCGATGGAAATGGCGGACCGCGCGCTGATCAGCGTCGTCGCGCCCAAGACGCCCGGCGCGCACATCTCCCAGTTTCACAACCCGGAAGACCTGACAAGCGACAGGGAGGCGCTCGTCCGCTACTGGGAGGACCCGCAGACCATCCGCAAAAACAACATCGAGCGGCTGGAGCGCACGTTCCTGGGCGGAGAGGCGTTGCCCGTGATCTTCCAAAACTACGGAACCAGCGGGCACTGCAATTACTTTGGCGCGAAGCCCAAGTACGGCAACGACACCATCTGGTTTGACCACACCCTGGAAAGCCTCGAGGACATCGACGGCGCGTACACCGAAACGCTTCTGAAGAAGCATCTTCACATCGCGCGGTATCTGGCCGACCGGGCGGGCGACGCGTACTTTCTCGGCATGCCCGACAGCACCGGTACCCTCGACGCCCTCGGGCACCTCTACGGAACCGAGAACATGCTGATGGACATGGTCGCCGAGCCCGAGGCCGTGCTGCACGCGATTCAGG
Organism: Christensenellales bacterium; assembly: GCA_040768845.1. GTDB lineage: Bacteria > Bacillota > Clostridia > Christensenellales > Aristaeellaceae > JAEZHK01. The sequence goes on from JAXGME010000003.1 coordinate 279,269, forward strand.
TCGTCAACGACGGCTGGGCCAGGACCAACGAGATGTTCTACCAGATTGCCCGCGATGTAAACGGAGGCGGATGCCACGCGTGGATGCACCTCATCGCGCCCGGGCGGATTCAGCACCTGCAATGCGATATGTCCGTCATGTTCTCGCCGGAGATGTACGAGAAGTTTGTGATGCCCGAGCTCATCGGGCAGATGGAATGGTGCGAATACCCGATCTACCACTTCGACGGCGCCGAGCAGGCGCGGCACCTTGACCTGCTTCTCAGCCTCGAAAAACTGAAGGGCATCCAGTGGACGGCGGTCGCCGGGCAGCCCTCCGCCGCGCACTACCTGCCCATTCTTCAGCGCATGCAAAGGGCCGGAAAGCGGCTGATCATCATGGCGCCGCCCACGGACGTGCAGCCGCTGCTGGAGGGGCTGAGCGCCAGGGGCCTCTACATCCACACCGAAACCGGCAGCACCGAGGAAGCGCGGGACCTGATCCGGTTGACCGAACGACTCAGCAAGGAGTAGCCCATGACGAGTAAAGAGCGTATGCTGTGCGCCCTCCGCCGCGAAAAGCCGGATCGCCTGCCGGTCACCGTCCACCAGTGGCAGCCCTACCACTTAAAGGCGTTCATGGGCGGCATGAGCGACATCGAGGCGTTCAGGGCCTCGGGGCTCGATGCCTCCGTCAACTATTACGAAACGATTGACGAGCCCAGCGGCGACTGGCGGGTGGAGGCGCGGGAGGAAGCCGGCCCGGAGTACGCCGTCACCCGCTGCGCGATCACCACGCCCGGCGGAACCCTCACCACGGCCGAAGGCCGGAACGCCATGACCACCTGGGTCATGGAGCCCCTGGTGAAGCGCCCGGAGGACATCCGCCTCATCGAAAAGTACCGGCCCGTTCCGCGGCTTCGGCGCGAGGGCGCCATCAAGGCTCATGAGGCGCTGAAAGACGGCGGCATCCTGCGCACTTTCCTCTGCGGCAAGCAGGGCGGATGCTGGCAGGACGCCTGTGAGCTGTTCGGTATGGAAAACCTGATCTACGCCACCTGCGATGATCCCGACTGGGTGCATGAGTTTCTGTCGATCCTGCTTGCGCAGAAGCTCCGCTACATCGAGGACAATCTGAAGGGGCTGCCCTTTGATCTCGTGGAAACGGGCGGCGGTGCTTCCAGCAACACGGTGATTTCCCCCGCGCTGCACAGGGAGTTTTGCCTGCCCTACGATCAGAAGGAGCATGATGCACTGCACGCGCTGGGCTTCCGGGCGGTGTACCACACCTGCGGCGGCATGACGAAGATATTGGACTCGATCGTAGAGAACCGCTGCGACGCGTCCGAAACCCTCTCCCCGCCGGGCGTCGGCGGCGACATTGCAACCGACGAGGCGGCGCGGCGCGTACACGCGGCGCTTCATCCCCACGTGGCGCTGATCGGCGGCATGGATCAGTTCAACATCCTGGGCCGGGGGACGAGGGCCGACATCGAGCGGGAGGTGGAGCGGCTGTTCGCGCTGTACGGGGGGGACGGCGGCTACATCTGCTCGGCGTCCGATCATTTCTTTGATGTGCCCGCGGAGAACCTGCGGTACTTTGCCGACGCGGCCGCGCGCTGCCGCTACTGAGGGAGGGATTGCCGTGACCGTTCAGAAGGACAAAGCGCGCCTGCAAACCCTTGCGCGCGCGCTCGTGGAGCGCGTCCATACGGAGGAAAACAACGCGAAGCGGCTGCGCTGGGCGCGGCACAATGACCTGCTGCAAAAGGACGGCCCGCTTTTGTGGGTGTGTCCGGACGACGACGGCGGCTGGGCGGAGCTGATCCCCGAGGGGGCGCTGGTCTGTCAGGACGGGGAGCTGCGCCAGGCGGAGATCCGGCTGCTGCGCTACCTGTACCAGGCGGAGCATTTCCACGACGACTTTGTGTTCGAGCCCTGCCTGTACTTTGACATTCCGGGGACGTACACCGGGTACCTGTATGGCAACGTGGACCAGAAAACCGCCTGGGGCATCGACATCGTCAAGCCCAGGGTGGGGCAGACGGCGTATCATCTGGACGCGTTCATCAAGGACGAAGGCGGCTTTGAGCCGCTGATGAGCCACGAGGTGGATTTTATCGAGGACACCGGGGCGCTGAAACGCCTGAAGGAAAAGTACGAGGACGCGCTGGACGGCATCCTTGAGATCAAATTCCAGCTGCCGTACAGCGTGCTGGTGCAGTCGCACCTGATCGAGCTCGTGCACCTGCGGGGGCTGGAAAACCTGCTGTACGATCTGTACGACATTCCGGATCTTCTGATGGATGTGATCGGGCACATGGCACGGTCCAAGGCGCGCCTGCTGACCAGGCTGGAGCGGGAGCACAGGCTGTTTGAAAACCGCGTCAACATCTACACCGGATCCGGCGGGCTCGGGTATACGACGGCGCCCCGGAAGCAGGACGGGGACATCCTGCTCGGGGACATGTGGGGGTTCGCCGACGCGCAGGAGTTTGGCAACGTGTCCGCCGAGATGTTTGAACGGTTCGCGCTCAAAAACCAGAAGATCGGGCTGAACCTGTTCGGCATGGGCTGCTACGGCTGCTGCGAACCGCTGGATGACAAGTACGACGCGGTGTTCCGGCACGTCGCAAACCTTCGCCGCCTTTCGGTCAGCCCCTGGACCAACATCGAACTGGCGGCGGAGAAAATCGGCGACCGCGCCATCTATTCTTGGAAGCCCAATCCGGCGCTGATCACCACCGGGTTTGAGGACGAGGCGATCCTCGCGCTGCTGAAGCGGGTCAAGGCCGCGACCGGGAACTGCTATCTTGAAATCATCCTCAAGGATATCCGGACCGTCGCCCATACCAATCGGCACCTCGTGCGCTTTATCGATATGGTGTCAAGAGTATTTCAATAGGGGAACGGCAGATGAAAGACAGGGTTTTCGTGGTTTCTCACACGCATTGGGACCGGGAATGGTATCTGACAAAAGCCCGGTTCCAGATGATGAACGTCGATATGATGCACCGGCTGCTCGCCATTCTGGAGGAAAATCCGGCGTTTCCCTCGTTCATGCTGGACGGGCAGCTGATCGCGCTGGAGGACTATCTGGCGGTTTGCCCCGATGAGCGGGCGCGCGTGGAGGCGCTCATCCGGCAGGGGCGCCTGGCGGTCGGCCCCTGGTACGTGCTGCCGGACGAGTACCTGGCCAGCGGGGAGGCGCACATCCGCAATTTTATCGAGGGGATGCGCGTTGCGCGGGCGCACGGCGGCGGCATGCGGCTGGGCTACCTGCCGGATTCCTTCGGCCACCCGTCGCAGATGCCGCAGATCATCCGCGGGCTGGGCATGGAGGAGATGATCTTCTGGCGCGGCCCGGGCCCGGAGGTGCGGCATGCCGAGTTTGAATGGGTCGGCAGGGACGGGTCGAGCGTCCTGGCGCTGAACATGGTCTACGGGTATTCCAACGCCGCCAACCTGAAGGAGGACGCGCCCGTCCGCGAAAGGCGCCTGAACCGTGAGATCGAAAAGGTCATGCGCCTGTCGCGGCTGCGGCTGGCACTCCTGATGAACGGCAGCGACCACATCGCGCCGGACGGCCGGGTGGCGGGGTGGATCAAGGCATACCAGGCGGAGCATCCGGCGCTTGAAATCACCCACGGCGCGCTCCGGGCGTACGTGGACGAGGCCAAGCGCCGCCGGGCGTATACGGCGCTTGAGCGGGTGTCCGGAGAGCTGCGTTCGGGCTACCGCGCCTACCTCCTGGGCGATACGCTCTCCACGCGCATGCCCATCAAGCAGGCGCAGCGGCGCGTGGAAGGGCTGTTGGAGCGGCAGCTCGAGCCCCTGTTCGCGCTCCTCGCGCTGGCGGGCCGATGCCCCTATCCCAGGGAAAAGCTGCGCCATCTGTGGAGGCTGGCGCTTGAAAATCTGCCGCATGACAGCATCTGCGGGTGCAGCGCGGACCCGGTGCACCGGGAGATGCTCCTGCGCTACGATCAGATGCATGAAATCGGCGCGCACCTTCTGGCCTCTGCGCGGAGCACCCTCGCCCACGACGCCGAGGGCGGGGCGGACGGCGAGATCGCGGTCTTTTCCTGCGGACTAAGGGACGAAACCCGGCAGATCCGGGCGCGGCTCGAGCGCCTTCTGCACCCGCTGCGCTACGTGGAGTACGAGCAGGATCAGAAGCTTCTGGAGTTCGAAGGGGCGGACGACTGCCCCCGCCCGACGGGCGTCGTGCTGTGGGGGGCTGACGGCGTGGAGATTCCCGGCCGCGTGCTGGAAACCGCCGTGGAGGATACCGTCGAAACCAGCCTCATGACCCAGCCCACGATGAACCGCGTGCTGCGGGTGGACTGCGAATTTACGGCGGTGCTGCCGGCGATGAGCGAATCCCGCTTTGCCTACCGCTTCACCTATGACGAGGCGGCGGAGGCCGACGCGCTTGAAAACGAATTCTTTACCGTCGGCGCGGCGCCCGACGGCACGCTCCGCATCACCGACAAGCGCAGCGGGCGCGCCTATGCCGGGCTGGCCCGCCTGATCGACATGGCGGACGTGGGGGACGAATACACCTTTGACGCGCTGCCGGGCGATGTGCCCGTGGGCCTGGCGCCGGACAGCGTCCAGTCCGAGATCCGGCAAGGCCGCCTTTTGATCAGGGGCGTGATGAACCTGCCGGCGTCCTGCACGGCGGACCGGAAGGCCCGCTCGAAGGATGCGGTCGCGTGCGCGGTCACCATCACGGTGGACCTGCCCCGGAATTTGCCGCGGGTGGACGTGGGCGTGACCGTCGACAACCTGGCGAAGGATCACCGCCTGATGGCCCTTTTCCCCCTCGGCGCGCGCGCGGAGCGATGCCTGAGCGATTCGATCTTCTCCATCGAGCGCCGCGACATCGTACGCGGCGCGGATGAAGACGCCTATCAGGGCTGGATGGAAAAGCCCAACAACAGCTTTTTCCAGAAGAACTTTGCCGACCTGTCCGCGGGGGAGGCCGGCCTGAGCGTGTTCGTTCGGGGCCTGCCGCAGTTCGAGGTGCAGGCGGGCGACGCGGGGGATCAGCTGCGGCTCACGCTCCTGCGGTGCGTCGGCTGGCTCTCGCGCAAGGATCTGGCCAGCCGCGACGGAAACGGCGGATGGACGATCGAAACGCCCGAAGCGCAGCTTCCGGGCCCGCGGCACTTTGAGTTTGCGATCCACCCCCACGCGGGCGACGCGCCGCACGAGCTGTACCGTCAGGCGGTGGAATACGCTACGGAGCCGGTGGCGCTGCAGACCGCCCGGCGGGGCGCGGGTGAGCTCTTGGCGCCCCGGAGCCTCATCCGGGTGGACGATTCCCGGGTCTTCCTGAGTGCCTTCAAGGCGGCGGAGGACGGCGCGGGGTACATTCTGCGCCTGGTGAACATGAGCGACGACGCGGTGCGCGCACCCATCCGGTTCTCCCGGCCGTTCCGGGTCAGTCTGACGGACCTCGCCGAGGGGGATGCCGGCGATCTCGAGGGCGGCCTGGTGGCACTGCGCCCGTGGCAGATTCAGACGCTGCGGCTGGAGGAATAGCCTCCGGACCCTGTGCGTCCGCGCTGCGTTCCAGCCGGAGCGTGACGATCTCATAGGGGCGCACGGCCAGATGGCAGACGCCGTCGGCCAGCGTTAGTTCCGCCCGCGCCCGCTCGTTCAGATCCGCCTTCCGGACCCTGGAAAAGCCGCCGATTCGGAGGGTCAGCAGAGTTTCCGCGCCGCTGTTTTCCCAGAGCCGCAGGATGGCGCCCCGGCCGTCCTCGGCCTTTTTGAAGGCGGAGAAGCGGACGTTGGACGCGTCCCAGGAAAAGACCGTCGGCGGAAGGGAGACGCATTTGCCCGCGCGCGCGCCGCGGACGGCGTGGGCGAGGGGCGGGTACAGGTACGCGCCGACCCGGGGGTAGAAGCACTCGTCCGCGTCCAGCGGCAGATAGGAGAATTCAAAGCGCGTCCGGCCGCGGCACTGGGCGCCCTCCGAGGGCACCGACCAGGCGGCGACGCCCTTTCGCATCACCATGTTGATGCGGCTCATGTTGCCCACGCACCGCATGAGCGTCAGGCGCGCCGAGGGCCGGCCGGGTTCCCCCTCGAGGGGCGCGTAGTCGTAAAGCCCGCGGACCGCCAGCGCGAGGCCACCCCGGGGCCCGCACACCGCCAGCCACTCCCGCATGGGGTAGACGGGCGTGGCCGGCTGCACGCACTCGGCCGGAGCCTCGCGAGCGTGATCGCGGGCGAGCTCGGCAAAGACGCTCTGACAGCGGAGCGCACCCTCCGCGCCCGGCGAGAAATCCAGCGAAAACTTGTGGTCGTCCGCTCGGTTGTCGATGGTGAGGCACACGTCCGCCCGGCGCACGCCCGCAAGCAGGGCCACCTCCAGGTTCATGGGGATATCCGCCATTTCGGCGCTGCGCCGGCCCGCCTCGAGGCGGGCGTTCACCCGCATGACAAAGCGCACGCGCATCCGCGCCCGCACCGGCCCCGCCTCAAGGATCTCCACCTCGGCGGCGGCGCTGCCGGAGGTGTACGCGGGGGACTTTATCCAGGTCGGCGACGAGTCCCAGAAGTCCCCGGCCTCCGCCTCCTCAATCACCTCCGCCTGTCTTTCAAAGACCCTGCCGGTCTTTTTGTCCCAAATGGTCAGGAGCGCACCCTTCGCCGTCACGCGCAGATGTTCGTTTTCCAGCCAGTTTTCGCCGGTTTTCATCGGATTTTCGGGCAAGGACTGCCCGGGGAGGCAGCGTGCCCGCGAAAACTGCGCCCCCTCCGGCGGAAGCGCCACCAGCACGCGCTTGAGCTCCGCCGCGGGGTAACTGAGCGCGGAGGGTTCCCCGCGCCCATTGGGTTCTATCCCGGCGCGGGAGAGCACCTGGCACGCCAGGGGTTTGCCCTCCGGCGTCAGGACCGTCAGCCCGCGCGCGTCCACGGGAAGCCACAGCTCCGCGACCCGTCCCTCGGGCGCCGGACTCGGATCGAAAAACAGAACGCCCCGCTCGCCCTCCCGCCAGAAGCGCCCCGCTGCCCCGGCCAGCATGGCCATGGATTCCTGGGCAATGCCGGCGGCGCTCTGGCGGACGCGGTGGTACCGCGCCAACATTTCGTCGTGGACCATGTCGACGCAGGCGCCGTGAATGCCGTCGTGGGCGTGGTTGAGCATCAGGCTCTTCCAGGCTTCTTCCAGCGGCGCGTCCCACCCGCCGAGGCCCAGGGCGCGGGCAATCGTCGCCAGCGGCTCGGCGTAGCGGATCAGCAGGGATTCCGCCGCAAAGTTCGCCTGCTTGATGAAGGCGCGGGTCGAAAGCGCCCCCAGCAGGATGAACTGATGGCGCGTTCCGATCAGTTCGCGGCTGACTTGCGGCAGGGCCGCTTCGCGCGAGCGCGCCTTTTTGCAGTAGGCCTCGGGGTCGCTGATTTCAAAGAAGATCTCGTCCTGAAGGGCATTGGCGCGCGCCACGGCCTGCGCCACGCCCTCGTGGGGCGGCGAGTGATCGCAGCCCAGCATGACCGGTATGACGCGCGACGGAAAGTGCGCGCCCGTCTTTTGGACGTAGGCGATCATTTCGCGCGCGTGGCGGTCGGGGTCGTCGATGACCGTCATCTCCAGGTAGTGCTCGTGGGAAATGTAATCGTCGTAATACGGCGCGGGGCGGAACTGGGGCAGGAAGTCCTCCGCGAAGTTTTCAATGCCCTTTCCGTAGATGCGGGAATAGCCGTCCCGGAAGTGGGTGGCGCGCAGGGTGGACCCGTCCGGCCCCGCCAGCGTGAACTCGTCCGGGAAATCCTCTTCAATATAGGGCATGCCGCGCATGAACAGAAGGCTGTCAATGCCGAACCCGCGAAGGATCTGCGGAAGCTGCGTCGGGTGGCCGAAGTTGTCCGGCAGGTAGCCCACCCTCATGGCGCCGCCCATGCGTTCGCCCCGGAGACATCCCCAGAGACAGTTGCGCACCATGGCCTCCGGGTCCGGAATCCACTCGTCAAACTGCGTGTAGAACGGGCCGATTTTGAGCGCGCCCCGCCGGATAAGCGCCTCGAGCGCGCCCCGGTTTTCGGGGCGCATGTTCTCCAGGTATTCCTCCAGCGGGAAGACCTGTCCGTCCAGCACATAGGGGGCGGGGTCCTCCTGCGCCATCAGGCGCTCGAGGGCCTGCGCTGTCCAGAAGGCGAAGCTTTTGAGGGGCTGATACCATTCGACGTCCAGATGCCCGTGGGTGATGACGCACGCCGTGTACTTGCGCATGGTTCCTCCGTCATCGGCCGAGCACGAGGGCGCAGCCGGAATCCTTTTTAAGGCCGTGGAACAGGACGGTTTCGCCCCGCATCTCAACGGCGCCGGGATCGATGCCAAAATACGCGTCGGGCGAGAGGCGCCCGAGCCCCGGAACGGCCGCGGCCACCGGCTCCGCGCCGCCAAAGTTGTGGGCCACCAGCAATACGGCGTTTTCGCCTTCGCGCCGCACCGCCTGCCACCCCGTCAGGCGGCGGTATTCCTCCGCGCCCCGGCGCTCCACGTACTGGTCGCTGCGCGCCAGAATGGGGCGGATTCTGTCATAAAAGGCGATGGACTCGTCCACGATCGCCCACTGCCAGTCGGCCAGGCGGTGTACGTCTCCCGACAGGCACATGCGCCCCAGCATGGCGGCGCTCAGGGAATAGCAAAGCCGCTCCCGGGTGTCCTCCGCGCGGAGCACGGCCCAGATCTGGTTGTGGCGCGCGGGGGTCAGAAGCGCGGTATTGGCGGCGATCAGTGGAATCTCCGGACACTCGTGGGCGTCGGAGAAGCTGCTCATGTCGCTGACGGCAAACATGGACGGCACCAGCCGGTGGCCGCCGGAGGCGCAGTTTTCCACCACCAGACCGGGCAGCTCCTCCGCGATGCGGGCGAGATAGGCCTGGTTGGCCAGCACCTTGCGCCGCAGCCCCTCGCCGAGGGATTCATAGCCGTCGCAGCCCACGCCGATCGATTCGTTGTAATCCACCTTCAGGTAGCCGAAGTTTCCTTCCTTCAGAAGCCCCAGCACCGTTTGGTCCAGATACCGCGTCACCTCCGGGTTTTCCAGGTCCAGCATTCTTCGCAGCCCCGCGCGGATGACGCGGCCGTCCCGCTTCAAAAGCCATTCGGTATTTTCGCCGGCCCGGGCGGTCGGCCCGACGTTTTCCAGCTCAAACCAGAGCCCCGGGATCATCCCCCTGGAGCGGATGTAATCCGCGGCGGCGCGGATGCCCTCCGGGAACATGTGCCCGGACACCTGCCAGTCGCCCATGTCGGTCTCCCAGTTGCCCTCCGGCCGGGCGTACCAGCCGGCGTCGATCACAAAATAGCGCATGCCGCGGCCGGCGATCCGGTCCGCGATGGCCCGGATGTTGGCGTCGCTGGGGTTGCCCCAGGTGGTGCAGAATTCGTTAAAGACGATGGGCAGATCCCTTTCCGCTTCGCAGCGCGGGGGCAGCGCGTCGTTCAGAAATGACGCGATGGCGCGGCATGCCGAATCATATGAGCCCGCGCACGCCGTCACCAGCGCGTCCGGCGATGTCAGGCGCTCGCCCGGCGCAAGGCGCTTGGAAAAGTGCCCGAAGTCCTCATCGGCCAGGCCGCCGCTCAGGCAGAATTCCTCGGCCCGCCGGGTCAGCTCCATCTGCCAGGAGGAGGCGCCGCAAAGCTCCGCGCCCCAGGTGACGCCGCTTTTTTCGTCCTCCAGCGCGAGGAATGGGAAATATCCCTTTACCGGATGCGAGCCCAGCTGGCCAAAGCGCAGCGCGCGGTAGCCGATCTTCAGCCACGAGGTTTCCAGGTTGAGCCGCGCCGGCGTGTCGGAGAGCACCCGCCCCTCCGCGCTCCAGAAGGAGGCCAGGCGGTGGATCTTGAGATGATCGTTGGCCTCGCCCTCCGCCATGGGCGTCAGGCCGCCCATTGAAAAGGAAGTCAGCAGTTGGACGGTCACCGGCTGCGCCCCGATGTTTGTCACCGCGGTGCGGACGGGCAGCGCCCGTCCCTCCGGGTAGAAGTCGGCCTCGTGGGATACTTCCACGCCGTTGCCGCGAATTAGGGTGGTCACGCGGCGAAACGCGCCCAGGTCCAGAACCGTTTGCCCCGCAAACCGGAGCGCCTGCGTGGTGGTGGAGTTGCGCATGGTCACGCCGTTTGAAAAGCCGGAATCAAACCCGTCCCCCGCCAGGCAGACGTGGGCGAGGCTGTCAAAATACCCTTTGCCCGCAAACGGGGCAAAGCGGCCCGCGGGCATGACCAGCATGCCCACACGGCCATCGTCGCTCAAAAGGTAGCGGAGCGTCAGGTGCTTCCCCTCAAAGGTGCTGTGCGTTTTCATGGCCCTATCCTTTCATGGCGCCGGCGGTAAGCCCGCTGATGAACTGATCCTGCAGACACAGGTAGGTGACGAGGACCGGAAGCGTCGCGAGGAACACAAACGCGAAGATCGTGCCGTAGTCGGAGGAATAGGGCCCGATGGCCGAATAGATGCCCACCGTGATCGTCTTGACTTGGCCGATGATCAGCGGCGTCAGAAAGTCGTTCCACATCGAAAGGCCGATAAAGATCACGGTCGTCGCCGTGCAGGGCTTGAGCAGCGGAAACAGAATGCGGAAGAAGATCGTGCCGCTGCCCGCCCCGTCAATGGAGGCGGCCTCCTCCAGCTCCAGCGGCAGGCCCCGGATGAAGCCGTAGTACATGAACACCGAAAAGGATACCGAGCCCGACGCAAAGATCAAAATCAGCCCCAGCGTGCTCCCGATCAGGCCGATGCCCTTGTAGAGCGTGACCATCGGCACGTAGACGATCACGTAGGGCACCATCAGGCCGACCAGGAAATACACGTAGGCGAAGTCGGTGAACCGGTTTTTGACGCGCGCCAGGTAGTACGCCGCGGTGGCCGATACGCACACGCACACGAGGGTGCCGCCCAGCGCGAGCACCAGCGAATTTTTATACATCAGCGGGAGATTCACGTTGGGGTTTGTCAGTACGTTCATCAGGTTGTCGATGGTGGGCGGGATGGGCAGCGCCAGCGGGTTGGCGCTGATCTGCGCGGTGGGCTTGAAGATGTTGATCAGCGTCAGGTACAGCGGAAAGACGCACGCGGCCACCATCAGCCACAAAAACGCCTTTGGCAGAACAGATGCCACGCGTTGCTTTGTCATGCGCCTTCTCCTCTCTGCGACAGCTTGATATTCAAAATGGACAGCAGCCCGATCAAGACGAACAGCACCACCGCGATCGCCGAGGAATAGCCCAGCCGGTTCATGCCGAAGGCCTGGGTGATGATGTTGTAGGCGATGGTTTCGGTGGCGTAGCCGGGGCCGCCGTCGGTGATGACCTTGACGATGTCGTACTGGCGCAGCTCGACGATCATGCTCATCAGGATGCTGATCGTGAGTCCGGCCCGGATGCCCGGCAGCGTGACGTAGCGGAATTTGTGCCACGCATTGCCGCCGTCGATGGTGCAGGCCTCGTACAGATCCTGGGGCACCATCTGCAGCGCCGCCAGGTATATTACCATGCAAAAGCCCAGCGTCCGCCAGATTTCGATAATTGAAATGCTGGTGACCGCGTTGTTTGGGTTGCCGATGTAGTCGTTTGCCAGAAAGCCGAGCCCGGCCTGGTTCAGAAGCGTATTGATGGCGCCCGTGTAGGAGAGCATGGAGAGCCAGATAAAGGAAATGGCCACGGTGCTGAGCACGTAGGGCAGAAAAAAGACGCTGCGCAGCGTGGAGGTCAGCCGGCCGCGCCGGTTCAGCGTGAGGGCCAGCATCAGCCCCAGCGCGTTTGTCGCCACGACCACCGTCAGCGTAATGCGCAAAGTGACGCCGAGGGCGTGAATCAGCCGTTTGTCCGTCAGCATGGTTTCAAAGTTTTTCAGGCCCACGAACTGCATGCCGCTCACGGCAATGCCGTTCCAGTTGGTGAGGCTCAGCGCCAGCGCCGCGAGAATCGGCACGATCATCAGCATCGTGTACAGGATAAACGCCGGCATCAGAAAAGCGATGGGTCTTTTGATCATGGGGTATTCTCCTTTGAAAGACGGGAGCAATCCCCGGCGGATGGCCGTCCCGCGGACCCAGGTCGTTTCTTCGCCCTGGCGGGCCGGCGGCCGGAAGAACTGCTCCCGTTCACAGGGTATGGGCGGAGCGTCAGCCGTTCTTCAGCGTCTGGTATTCCCGGTTCCACTCCACAATCTGCTCGTCGATGTCCGCGCCGATGAAGATCTGCTGCATGGACTTGTGGATGAAATCCTCAAAGCCCACGGGCAGCGCGTAGTCGCCCTGCAGCTTGGTGATTTCCGGCACCAGGGTGTAGCCCTCAAAGTTGGCCATGTACTCGGCCTGGAGCTTGCCCAGATCGTAGGCGACGGGCTCCTTGGTGATGGAGTACACGCCGTCGGCCTTGAGGTAGTGGCGGTAGATGTCGGGGTTGCCGCCGAGGACGTAGGCGCAGAACTTGAAGGCTTCGTCCTTGTGGGCGCAGGTTTCGGAAACCGCCCAGTACTGGGGCATGGTGCAGTAGGTCTTTACGCCCGCAAAGTTGGGCATGACGAAGCAGCCGATGTTCTCCTTGGCGTAGTCGTTGTCGCCGTTGTCAATGGTGGAGGCCACCCAGGCGCCGTCCATCATCATGGAGGCGTTGCCCTTCAGGAATTCCTCGCTGGCCTGGTTGTAGCTGAAGGACATGGAGCCCTTGTGGTAGTACCCGGCGTTGATCAGGCCCTGCCAGTAGGTCAGAGACTGCTTGAGCGGTTCGATATCCCAGTCCACCTTGCCCTCGGCCAGATCCTGGTTGAAGGTGGGGTAGGCCGCGTAGATGTCGGAATTGGTCTGACCGACCCAGAAGCCGAAGTCGGTGGCCCAGATGTCCTTCGGGCCGGCCGTGATCAGCGGCGTAAAGCCCGCGGCCGCCAGCTTTTCGCAGGCGGCGGTGAACTCCTCCACCGTGGCGGGAACGCCTTCGATGCCCGCCTCGGCAAACTGCGCCTTGTTGTAGAACACCTGCGAGCGCATGGCGGTGTAGGCGGGGATCAGGGTCTTTACGCCGTTGTTGGTGACGACGGCAGAGGGATCAAACTGATCCAAAAGCGAATCGGGCACCTCGGCATACACGCCCTCGATGTTGGCCAGGTCCACCGGGTCGATGTTGATGTCGGGCATGTTGCCCGCGCTGAGCATGGTCTTCAGAAATTGCGGGCGGCTGTCCCCGGTCATGAGCACCTTTTCGATGCGGATGCCCGGGTTGTCCTTTTCAAAGGCGTCGATGATGGTCTGATAGAATTCCGCGGTGTAGTTGTTGGTCTCGAACACTGCCCAGGTGAGGGTAATGTCCTCGGCCAGCGCCAGGGGCGCCGCGGCCATCAGCACCGCCGTCAGGATTAGAACGGACAGGATCTTTTTCAAGGGGGTTTCCTCCTCTCGCGCATTGGGTTCTCCGGATGATTTCAGTATATATCCGAAATTGCCCAACGGCAATCTCATTAATTATACAATAATCCCACATTTTATACTACTGTGTGAAGTCCGGGTGCATTTTTACCGAAGGGATGTTGCATCCGCCCCGGCTCGGGGATATGATGCATTCAGGGAACAACCGAGGGGAGGCCCAGGGTGAAGCACCGTTTTTTCAGCAGCACCTTTTTCCGGATTGCGCTGATCTCCTTTGTCACGATCGTGGCCGCGGTGGCCATCACGGTGGGCGTGGCGCTCAACATCTTCTCCCAGGCGCTGGACGAAAAGCAGCGCGTGATCGAGGGGCAGGCCGCGGCAAAGCTGCAAAAGTACGTGCTGGGCCAGTACACCCGCATCTCGGACATGCTCAACTACACCAGCACCCGCACGGGCGTCGCCGCCCGCCTCGCCGCGATCGCGCAGCAGCCGGACAGGGCCTACCGTTACGCCGACATTCAGGCGCTTTTGTCGTTTGCGGAAATGGTCCTGTCCAGCGACGCGGACATCGAGGACTGCATCCTGATCGCCCAGAACGGGGCGGTCTACTCCCAGACGGCCACCCAGTACGGCGACGCCGTCGCCAGCTACGATTTTTTGAACGATCCCCTTTTTCGGGCCTTTCTCGCATCGGACAGCGGCTTTCGCTTTGCGCATGACAACCCGGTCCGCTACAAGATTGCCAGCCGCGGCGAGGTGATCACCATCCTGTGGTCGATCTACAACCCCGCGCGCCTTCCGCGCCGCGAGCGGGTGGGGCTTCTGATCGTCAACGTTCCGATTGACCGCTACGAAGCCGCCTACGGCGATTTTTCCGGCGTGATGCTGGGCGACCTGGAAATTTACGACACCCGCGGGGAGAAGATCTATTCCTCCGGGAACAACGCCCCGGATACCCCCATGGACGAGCCCATCCTCTACCCGGTCGGCGCGACGGGCCTGACGGTTCGGAGCCTGCTGCCCTCCAACATGATCCGGGAGCAGACAAACGCGCTGATCCAGCGATCGGTCTTTTTCGTGCTGTTGGCGGTGGGCCTGTCCTTTGTGGTCATCTTCGTGGCGGTCTACTCCTACAACCGGCGATCCCAGCGGCTGATCGACCACATGCGCGAAGTGCAGAAGGGCCGCCTCGACCGGCGGATCGCGGTTCGGAAGCGCGATGAAATCGGCGTTCTGGGCGAGGCGCTCAACGATATGACCGAGAAGCTGGATACCTACATCCGGCGCACCTACCAGGCGGAACTGGCCGCCCGGGACAGCGAGATCGCCCTTTTGCAGTCGCAGATCAACCCGCACTTTCTGTTCAACTCGCTGGAAAACCTCAGCATGCTGGCCGCGCGGGCGCACAACGACGCGCTGGCGGACCTGGCGGCGGACATCGGCCGGCTCTTCCGCATCAGCATACGCTCGCGCGACCGCATCGTCCGGATCGAGGACGAGCTGGAGTACATCCGCCTCTACATCAACATCCACGTGGCGCGCTTCGGCCCGCGCCTTCAATTCGGCGTTCAGGCCGACGAAGCGCTGCTCGCCCGCGCGATCCCCAAGCTGATCGTGCAGCCGCTGGTGGAAAACGCCGTGATCCATGGCCACCGGGTGCTGAAGCCGGGGGCCCGCGTGGATGTATCCATTGAGGCCGCCGGCGACGGCCGCATTCGCGTTTCGGTCAGCGACAACGGCGCGGGCATGACGCGGGAGCGGATCTGCGAGGCGCTCTCCGGCAGCGCGTCGATCGGGCTGCCCAACGTCGCCCAGCGCATCCGGCTGATGTTCGGGGACGAGTGCGCGCTTTTGATCGAAAGCGCCGTCGGCGAGGGGACGCGCGTGTCCTTCTGCCTTCCCGCCATGACCGTAGAGGAGATGAACGCCCATGTACAGGCTGCTGATCGTTGACGATGAAGAAACCATCCGCGAGGGGCTTCGGCACTTTGTCGATTATGAGCAGTACGGCATCGAGGTGGCGGGCTGCGCCGGAGACGGCCGCGAGGCCCTGGAGATCATCGCGCGGGAGCCCATCCATATCCTGCTGACCGACATCCGCATGCCCGATGTGGACGGCCTCGCGCTTTTGCGGTCGGTCCGGGCCTGTCATCCGGACATGAAGAGCGTCGTGCTCAGCGGCTATGACGACTTTTCCTACGTTCGCGAGGCCATGATGGCCGGCGCCCACACGTATCTGCTCAAGCCCGTGCAGCGGCAGGAGCTGCTGGACGCCATGTGCGACGTGGCGATGCAGATCGAGCGCGAAGCCGCGGACTTCCGGTACCGTCAGGAATCCCTGCGGCTCATGAAGATCAACGTGCTGAACCGGCTGCTTATGCAGGCCATTTCCGCCGGCGAACTGGAGGAAAAAATGGCCCTTCTGGGCCTTGCGGCGCGCTGCGGCGGGGGGTACCGCGTCGTGGTGGTCAAGCCTGCGCTGAACCGGGAAATTGAGATCCGCAAGGGGGACAGCCGCCTTTTTGAGGCGCTGGCGCTATCCGAGGAAATCATGGCCCCCCAGGGCGGCCACGCGTGCTACGACACGCTGGGAAACATCGTGCTGATTCTCCCGGAAGACGGCCCGGCATCCTTTTTCGCGCGGCTGGACGGGCTGAAGGGGCGGCTGGAGGAGCGGCTTTCGGGCAGCGTGGGCATGGTCGCGGGCGTTCCGGTGGACGACATTCGTGCCGTCCACATCTCCTACCGGAGCGCGCTGTCCGCGCTCAACTACATCTACATCCTGGGCACCGACCGCGTGATCGATTCCGCCGAAACCGGCGCCGCCGTCCTCGGAGCGGACCGGGCCCCGGCGTTTGATGAGGCGGGCGTTCGCCGGCTGTCCCAGGCGCGCGATCTGGACGCGCTGACGGCGTACGTGGACCGGTACCTGGACAATCTCCGGGCGGTGCCGCTGCCCGATTTGCGCCTGATTCACGTGCGCCTGATCGAGATGATCGTGGCGGTTTCGGACGAACTGTCCGTGACGCTCTCCACGCCGGACAGCCTGTACGAGATCCGCCACAGAACCATCCGCGCCATTGTGCAGAGCGGCTTTCTTTGCGATACCCGGCAGATTATGCGGGACGGCCTGTCGGAGATGCTCCGCCACGGCGGGCCCGCCGACGCGCCCGCGCTCAGCCGCTACACGGCGGAGGCCATGGCGATCGTCGCGGAGCAATACGCCGATGTGGGGCTGTCCGTCAAGACCATCGCCGGCCGCCTGCACGTAAACCCCGCCTACCTGGGCCGGACCTTTTACAGGGACACCGGCCAGTACTTCAGCGATTACCTGAACGAATACCGCATTCAGAAGGCCAAGGAAATGCTGCTCCTGCCGCAGGCGCGCGTGCAGGAAGTCAGCGAGCGGGTGGGCTACGTTTCGGCCAGCTACTTTGCCGCGGTGTTTAAGCGCCAGACCGGGGTGAACCCCTCCGGGTGGCGCAAGTAAAGGCGCAGCATTTCGTAAGATAGTACACATTTTGCGCAAGATAGGCGATGGCGCGGCCGCGGGCAAACCGGTATAATGGGGGCGGCTTAAACAAACGGATACTGGAGGAGCGGAGCATGAAGGAACTGGCCAAGAACACCCGGCTGATCGCCCGGCCGGTCGTCGGATGCCTGACGCACACCCACTTCTGGGAAGGGCCCTGCCGCGCGGGCCGGTACGAGGACATGCAGCCGGACGTCGAACTGAAAAACGCGAACATCGCCTTTGAACAGTCCTGCGAGGCGCTCGGGGGCCTGTCTGACGAAGTGCGGCTGCTGGACGCGGTCAACGCGATCTATCAGGAGGACTTCATCGTCCCGCGGGAAACCATGGAGAAGATCGAGCAGGACATCGAGAAGGTGGACTTCTTCCTGGTGATGGGTTGGCGCGTGCCCAAGCTGGAGCGCTACGGGAAACCGCTGGTCATCTGGCAGAACGGCAACGAGGGCATCGACATGGCGGCCTATTGCCGCTCGATCGGCGTCGAGGCTTACGTGGCGATGACGCTGGAGGAGCTCAACAAAATTGTACACCTTCTGTGGGTGCGCAAGGCCGTCGCCGGCACCCGCGCGCTGGTGCTGACCCAGGGCGAGCAGCCCACCTTCGGCATCCTCAGCCTGATCCGCGATCCCGCCGTCCTCAAAAAGCGCTACGGCATGGAGATCGTCAAGGCGCCGTTTCGCGCCATCGTCCCGTATCTGGATTCCATCACCGATGAGGAGGCCCGCCCCGTCGCCGACAGGCTGCTGAAGGGCTCCGGCGACACCCGGGTCAACCCCGAGTGGTTCCTCAACGACATCAAGTACTACCTGGCCGCCCGCAAGATGATGGACAAGTACGACTGCAACGCCTTCTCCACCGCCTGCCACGAGCTGTGCACGTCGGAGATTCCGCAAAAGCGCAAGTTCACGCCCTGTGTGTGCCATTCGCTGATGAAGGACGAAGGCATTCCCAGCGCCTGTGAGGAAGACCTCAACGCGCTGGCGGCGATGACCATCCTGCAGCTTCTGGGCAACCGCCCCGCCTTCATGGGCAACCCAAACATGGAGTCCGAGGAGATCATCCGCATCCATCACGCGGTGCCGGCGCTGTGCATGAACGGGTACGGCACGAAGCCGCTGGAGTACAAGCTGTGGGCCTTCACCGGCCAGGGCTTTGGCGGCAAGCTGCAGGTGGACTTCGCGCAGAACGAGCAGGACAAAGTGACCCTCTGCCGCTTCAATCCCGCCGGCGACACCATCAGCCTCGCCACCGCCGAAGTGCTCAAAACGGAGTACGACCAATACTACTGCAGCCCCTACTACTACCTTAAAGTAGAGGACGCCAGCGCCTTCATGCACAACCTCGCCGACTTCGGCCATCATCAGGTGCTGATCTTCGGCGATTACACAAAGCAGCTCAAGGCACTCGCCCGGGTGATGCATTTTTCGATCCAGGAGCCGGAGGCGACGCTGTATTGATCTACCTCAACCACGCCGCCACAAGCTGGCCGAAGCCGGAGCGCGTGCTCCGGGCGGTGGCCCGCGCGCTTGCCGGGCCGCCGGCGGGCCAGTTCCGCAGCAGCGCCGACTTCGGCGCGGCGGACCCCGTCCGGCAGGCCCGGGAGGCCCTCGCGCGGGTTCTGAACGTGAGCCGGCCCGAGGGCGTTTACCTGACATCCGGCGCCACGGAGGCGGCCAACCTGTTCGTCCGCGGCCTGACCGCGGGCGGCGGCGTGATCCTCGCGACGCAGACGGAGCACAACAGCGTGCTCCGTCCGCTGTACAATCAGAAGGCGGCGCGGGTGCGGATCGTCCCCTGCGACGAGCGCGGCTTTGTCGCGCCGGAGCAGGTGGCCCGCTCGATTACGCCGGACGTCCGGGCGATCTTCGTTAACCATGTGGGAAATGTCACCGGGGCCATCCAGGATGCCGCCGCCATCGGGGAAATCGCCCGCGCCCGCGGCCTCGCGTACATTCTGGATCTGTCTCAGAGCGCGGGCTGCGTTCCGGTGTATCCCGAGCGGTGGCACGCCTCCGGCGCGTTTTTCACCGGCCACAAGGCGCTGATGGGCCCCCAAGGGACGGGGGGCTTCTACCTGTCGCCGTCCTTCGCCCCGCCGCCCCTTTGCTACGGCGGCACGGGCTTTGACAGCGCCCGCCTGACCTACGGGGACGGGGATGCGCCCTATGAGGTGGGCACGCGGAACGTCCCCGCCATCGCGGGGCTGGCCGCCGCCGCGGAGCACGTCCTCTCCCTGGGCGTTGACAGGATCCGGGCGCGTGAGACGGCGCTGCGCGCCCGCCTCACGGCCGGACTGGCCGGGCTTCCGGGCGTGACGCTGTTTGGCGCGGGCGAAGCGGACCGGTTCGGCCCGGTGATCGGCTTTCGCGTCCGGGGGCTTTCAGCCGATGACGCCGCCTTTTTGCTGAGCGGCGAATACGGAATCGTCACCCGCGCCGGGCTCCAGTGCGCGCCGCTGATCCACCGGGCCCTCGGGACGGACGCGGGCGGCGTGGTGCGCGCGAGCCTCGGCGCGGAAACCACCGAAGCGGAAATTGACGCGCTGATCCGTGCGCTGGCCGAGATCACCGGGGGAGGCGAAGACCCGTGAGGCTTTTGAAAAAGTGCGCGTCGCGCGAGCCCTGTGCGGAATCCGGGTGGTACGCCTACGATTATCTCGTCGGCGCGCCCATCGCGCGGTCGGACATTCTGGCACTGGCGCCGCTGGGGCGGCTCATTTATCTCCCGCAGTTGAGGCGTCCCTTCTTCCGGCTGGATACCGACGGCTGGCATATGAAGGGCATCGAGGGCGATTTGACCCTGCGCATCGCGGTGGACGGCGCGCGCGAGCCGCTGCTGGCCGAGCTGGAAGCGCGGCTCTTTCCGGAGGATATTCCCCATGCTTGAATACGAAAAGATTGCGCTTGCGGAGGACTTCCCCTTCCGGATCCGCCGGGAGGTCATTCCCTCGACGCAGACCCCCTTCGAGCACTGGCACAGGCCCTTTGAAATCACGCTGGTGGAGCGGGGCGTGGGGCAGTACGACGTGGGCGGCCGGTGCTATCGGATGCAAAAGGGGGATCTGATCGTCTTCAACAGCGCGGAACCCCACGGGTGGCAGGCGCTTTCCGGCGAAATCGAGCTGCTGGTCATCGTGTTCGATCCGGAATTCGTCCAAAGCGGCGAAACGGCGCGGGGCGCGGACTACCTCCGGCCCTTTGTTGATCGGGACGCCCGCTATAAAAACCGCGTGGACGGCAAAGACCGGCTCGCTCCGCTGCTGCGGGATATGTTCTACGACATCGAAGCGGAATGGACCCAGCAAAGTACCGGCTACGACCTGATGATCCGCGCGGACGTGCTGCGGATGCTGACGCTTTTGATCCGGCACTACGCCGATCCGGAAAGCGACCTGTCCGCCGCCCGGCAAAACGCGCTTTTGCGGCTTCAGCCCGCCTTTGACCTGCTGCTCAGCCGCTATTGCACCCCGATCACGCTGGAGGAGGCCGCCCGGGCCGTCTACATGAGCCCCAGCTATCTGTCCGCGCAGTTCCGGAAGGCGACGGGCGTTTCCTTCAGCACCTACCTCACGCTCTTGCGGCTGCGCCGGGCCGAGGCGCTGCGCGACGGAACGGACCTCACCAGCGAGGAAATTGCCGCCCGGTGCGGCTTTCGCAACATGTCAAACTTTTACAGGCTGTACCGCAAGCGCCTGGGCGTTCCCTTCCGCCGCCGCCCGCCCGCGCCTGGGGATTCCGGCGGATGAGCGCAATTGCGTCAAGCGCCACCGGCCCAGCCGGTGGCGCTTGACGCAGGGTCAGTGCGCCGCGGCGGCGCCGGAAATCAGGTAGAAATGCGGCGCGTCCACGACGGCGTCCACGTGGAAAAGGGGTGCCCAGAGCGCCGCTTCCTCCCGGGCGGGCCTCAGCTCCGTCTTGACCGAGGCCGGCACGCGGCCGTGGCAGGCGTTGATCCTGCTCCGCCCCGCGCCGTGGGCCACGGTAAAGCGGCCGCCGGGGACGAGGAGCGCGCGCACGCTGCGGATCAGCGCGGCCTTGTCCGGAAAGTGGGGGTAGGCGTCATAGAGCACCGCGGCGTCAAACGCGCCGGATTGAAAGGTCAGGATGTCGCCGCAGAACACCCGGAGCCTGGGCTCCCCGGCAAATTTGTGCGCCGCCAGCGCCGCCATGGCGGGGGACACGTCCACCCCCACCAGTTCCGCGAGGCCCGTGGCCAGCAGTTCCGGAAACATCACCCCGGTGCCGCAGCCGATGTCCAGCACCCGCATCCCCGGCCCCGCGCCCGACAAAAACGCCACCGCCTGCCGCACCGGAAGGCCCGGCACATAATGCTCGTCCCAGCGCGCGGCGCGGGAATCAAAGTAGTCCGCGATATTCATTCAGAGTTTTTCCACCCCTTGATCGTACATAGTATACAGGATTTGGGCCGTGCCGGCAATGCCGAAAAGGGCCCGAACGCTCCGTTTTGGCCCGCGGAAGGCCGCGCTCCGGGTAATATCCCGGTAAAGTGGGTTGACAAATTCGCGCGCTGGGGTACAATACCGTATGTTGTACGTCAAACAAACTGGGGGCGATGGGTTTGAACGGGATGCACGCCGTGGGCAAGGCGATCCGCATGCTGGACAACATGATCATGCGGCGCTTTGACCGGAACCGGCCCGATCGGGTGGTGCTGGAGCGGGTCACCGGCACCAACCGCTGGGTGATCGGCTATCTGGTGGAGCAGCAGCGCGCGGGGCGGACGGTCTATCAGCGGGATCTGGAAGCGGTCCTGGGCATCACCCGATCCACCGTTTCCAGGGTGCTGGACCTGATGGAGCGCAAGGGCCTGGTGGAGCGGCAGCCGGAGGCGGGCGACGCGCGCCTGAGGCGGCTGGTGCTGACCGAGCGCGCGATGGCGCTGCATGAAAAGATGCGCGCCTACGCCGAGGGCTTTGAGCGCGAGCTGACGGCGGGATTCAGCCCAGAGGAGATTGATTCGCTCATGGACTACCTGGATCGCATCCGGAGGAACCTGGAAAACTGAGGGCGCGGGGGATTGGACGGACAATTTCATCGCGCGGGCGCGCGCCAGAGCGGGAGGAAACGGCTGAATGCTCAAAAAACTGATGCAAAGCATCCGCGAATACCGGAAGGCGTCGATTTTGACGCCGGCGCTGATCATGGGCGAGGTGATCATGGAATGCCTGATTCCCTTCATCATCGCCATGCTGGTCAATGAAATCAAGGCGGGGTGCGGGTTTGGCACCATCGCCTACTATGGCGGCATCCTGTTTGGGATGGCCTGCCTCGCGCTGGGTTTTGGCGCGGCGGCGGGGGCCGCCAGCGCCACCGCGGCCTGCGGCTTCGGCAAGAACCTGCGCAAGGACCTTTTCTACCGGGTGCAGGCCTTTTCGTTTGAAAACATCGACCGGTTTTCGTCGGCATCGCTGGTCACCCGCATGACCACGGACGTGTCCAACGTGCAAAACGCCTACATGATGATCATCCGGGTGGCCGTGCGCAGCCCGCTGATGTTCCTGTTCGCCATCATCATGTCCTACGTGATGGGCGGAAGGCTGGCGCTGATGTTCGTGGTGGTGGTGCCGATTCTGGCCTTCGGGCTCATCCTGGTGGTGCGCAAGGCGCTACCCACCTTCAAGCGCGTGTTCCGCCGCTACGACCGGCTGAACGAGTCCATCGCTGAAAACGTGCGGGGCATCCGCGCGGTCAAGTCCTTCGTGCGGGAGGACTACGAGCGGCAGAAGTTTGGCGCCGCGGCGGAGGACATCCGGGCGGACTTCACCCGGGCGGAGCGCATCGTGGCGGTGAACGCGCCGCTGATGCAGTTCTGCCTGTACACCAACATGGTGATTGTGCTCTACTTTGGTTCGGAGCTGATCATCCGCTCGGCGGGGCTGGAGCTGGACGTGGGCCAGTTTTCCGCGATGCTGACCTACGGCTTTCAGATTCTGATGTCGCTGATGATGCTGTCGATGGTCTACGTGATGATCACCATCGCCGATGAGTCCGCCCGCCGCATCGTGGAGGTGCTGGACGAGGTGCCGTCGCTGACCAGCCCCGAGAACGCGGAAACCATCGTCCGGGACGGCTCCGTGGACTTTGAGTCCGTCAGCTTCAAATACGCGAAGCGCGCCGAGCGGTTTACCCTGTCGGACATCAGCCTGCACATCCGCTCCGGTCAGACGGTGGGCATCCTGGGCGGCACCGGCGCGTCCAAGTCCACGCTGGTGCAGCTGATCCCCCGGCTCTACGACGCCACCGAGGGCGTGGTGAGGGTGGGCGGCGTGGACGTAAGGCGTTACGATCTTACCAGCCTGCGCGACCAGGTGGCGGTGGTGTTGCAAAAGAACGAGCTGTTCTCCGGCACCATCCGCGACAACCTCCGCTGGGGCAACCCGAACGCCACCGACGCGGAGCTGGTGGAGGCCTGCAAGCTGGCCCAGGCCCACGATTTCGTGTCCGCCTTCCCCAAGGGCTACGATACCTGGATCGAGCAGGGCGGCGCGAATGTGTCCGGCGGGCAGAAGCAGCGGCTGTGCATCGCGCGGGCGCTGCTCAAAAAGCCGAAGATCCTGATTTTGGACGATTCCACCAGCGCCGTGGACACCCGTACCGACGCGCAGATCCGCAGGGGTTTCCGGGAATTCATCCCGGAAACCACGAAGATCATCATCGCCCAGCGGGTGGCCTCGGTGGAGGACGCGGACATGATCGTGCTGATGGAGGGCGGCAGCGTCGTGGCTACGGGCAGCCACGGCGAACTGATGGAAACCAACGAGATCTACCGCGAGGTCTACGCCTCGCAGATGAGGGGAGGCGAGCAGGTTGGCTGAGCGAAAACCCGCCGGAAGGCGGCCCAAGGCCAAGCCCGGCACGTTCAGGCGGCTGATCGCCACGCTCCTGAAATTCTACCCCGCGCTGGTGCCGCTGACGGTTGCCTGCATCGTGTTCTCCGCCGTGGTCAGCGCGATCCCGACGCTGTTCATGCAGAAGATTCTCGAAATCATCGAGGCGTGGTACAAAAGCGGCGACTGGGCGGGCGCCCGCGCCGAGATCCTGCCCAACGTTTTGAAGCTGGGCACCTTCTACCTGATCTCCATCGCCTCCGTGGTGCTCTACACGCAGATGATGGCCTTCATCACCCAGGGCTCGCTGTATAAGCTGCGCCGCGCGATGTTTGACGGCATGCAGGCGCTGCCGGTGCGTTTTTTCGACACCCACAAATTCGGCGATGTGATGAGCTACTACACCAACGACATCGACGCGCTGCGGCAGCTCATCTCCCAGTCGCTGCCGCAGCTGATCCAGTCCGTCGTGATCGTAATCACGGTGTTCTCCGTGATGCTGTACTTCAGCGGCTGGCTGGCCGCGCTGGTGCTGGTGGGCCTCTTTCTGATGGTGACCATCACCCGCAAGGTGGGCGGCAGCTCCGCCAAGTACTTTGTGCGCCAGCAGATCGCGCTGGGCGGAACGGAAGGCTATGTGGAGGAGATGATGAACGGCCAGAAGGTCGTGAAGGTCTTCTGCCACGAGCGGGAGAGCGAGGCGCAGTTTGACCGGATCAACGAGGCGCTCTTTGAGGACGCGCAGAAGGCCAACCGCTACGCCAACATGCTGATGCCCATCCTGGGCAACGTGGGCAACGTTTTGTACGTGCTGGTGGCGATGGCGGGCGGGCTGCTCATGCTGTTCCGGGCACCCAACATCAGCCTGTCGGGGTTGCCCATCGGCATCAGCATCGTGGTGCCCTTCCTCAACATGACCAAGCAGCTGGCGGGCAACGTGGGCCAGCTGTCCCAGCAGATCAACGCGGTGGTGATGGGCCTTGCGGGCGCCAGCCGCGTGTTCGAGATGATGGACCAGCCCCCGGAGGCGGACGAAGGCTACGTGACCCTGGTCAACGCCCGCATTGCCCCGGACGGCGCCATCACCGAATCCGACCGGCGCACGGGCGCCTGGGCGTGGAAGCATCCCCACGCCGACGGCACGGTGACCTATACGCGCCTGGCCGGCGACGTGCGGCTGACGGACGTGGACTTTGCCTACGAGGCGGGCAAGCCCGTGCTGAAGGATGTGACGCTCTACGCCGAGCCCCGGCAGAAGGTGGCCTTTGTGGGCGCCACCGGCGCGGGCAAGACCACCATCACGAACCTGATCAACCGCTTTTACGACATCGCGGACGGAAAGATCCGCTACGACGGCATCAACATCAACAAGATCAAAAAGAGCGATTTGCGCCGCTCGCTGGGCATGGTGCTGCAGGAGACGAACCTCTTTACCGGCTCCGTCATGGACAACATCCGCTACGGCCGGCTGGACGCCACCGACGGGGAATGCGTGGAGGCCGCCAGGCTCGCCGGCGCGGACGACTTCATCAGCCGCCTGCCGGAGGGCTACGATACCGTGCTCCGCGGAAACGGCGCGAACCTGTCCCAGGGGCAGCGCCAATTGATCGCCATTGCCCGGGCGGCGGTGGCCGACCCGCCGGTGATGATCCTGGACGAAGCCACCTCCTCCATCGACACCCGCACCGAGCAGATCGTGCAGCAGGGCATGGACAAGCTGATGGAGGGGCGCACGGTGTTCGTCATCGCCCACAGGCTGTCCACCGTCATGAACGCCGACGTCATCATGGTGCTGGACCACGGCCGCATCATCGAGCGGGGCAGCCATGAAAAGCTAATCGCGGAAAAAGGCACCTACTACCAGCTCTATACCGGCGCCTTTGAGCTGGAGTGACCGGGGGCCATAAAGCGGCGGCGGAGCAAACGCTCCGCCGCCGCTTTATGCTGCCGTTCAGTCCTTCAGTTTCCAGGCGAGGTCGGCGAGGAAGAGCTGCCGCTTGAATTCCTCGGGCTTCGTGTCCCGGCTGATGTGGACAAACTCGACGCCCATGATTTCGGCCCAGTCGCGCATCATGTCGGCGGTCACGTCATAGCTGAACACGGTGTGGTGCGCGCCGCCGGCCAGAATCCAGCACTCCGCGCCCTCGGCAAAGGAGGGGAAGCCCTTCCACATCACGCGGGCCACCGGCAGGTTGGGCATTTTGTAGATGGGCTTGACGGCCTCCACGTCCTGCACGATCAGCCGGAAGCGCCCGCCCATGTCCACGAGAGACACCACAATGGCCGGGCCCGCCTTGCCCTCGAACACCAGCCGCGCCGGGGGCTCGCGGTCGCCGATGCCCAGCGGGTCCACGTGGATGGCGGGCGTATCCGCCGCCAGCGACGGGCACACTTCCAGCATGTGGGCGCCCAGAGACAGCTCGTTTCCGGGCGTCAGGTCGTAGGTATAGTCCTCCATAAAGGCGGTGCCGCCGCCCATGCCCTCAGCCATCCGCTTCATCACATGGGTCATGGCGCTGACCTTCCAGTCACCCTCGCCGCCGTAGCCGTAGCCCTGGCCCATCAGGTCCTGGGAGGCCAGGCCCGGCAGCTGGCGCATGCCGTGCAGGTCCTCAAAGGTATTGGTGTAGGCGCCGCAGCCCTCGCGGTCCAGCATGCGCTTGATGGCGATCTCCTCGCGGGCCTGGTAGCGGACGGTTTCGATGTCGCGGGTGGCCAAACGGTACTTCTTTTCGTACTCGGCCATCTGGGCGTCGATCTCGGCCTCGGTGACCTCGTTCATCACCGACACCAAGTCGCCCACCGGCCAGGTGTTCACCTGCCAGCCGAACTTGATCTGCGCCTCCACCTTGTCGCCCTCGGTGACGGCCACCTGGCGCATGTTGTCGCCAAAGCGCATGACCTTGAGGTTCCGGCTGACCATCGCGCCGGCGGCGGCGCGCATCCAGGTGGCGATCTTCGCGCGCACCGGCGCGTCCGCCCAGTAACCCACGACCACCTTGCGCGGCGCGCGCAGCCGCGCGCCGATGAAGCCGTGCTCGCGGTCGCCGTGGGCGCTCTGGTTGAGGTTCATGAAGTCCATGTCGATCCCCTCGTCGGGGATGTTGCGGTTGAACTGGGTGTGCAGGTGCAGCCAGGGCTTTCTGAGCGCCTTCAGCCCGCCGATCCACATCTTGGAGGGGGAGAAGGTGTGCATCCAGGTGATGACACCCGCGCAGGCGGGGTCGGCGTTGGCGGCCATCATGGTGGCGAGGATCTCGTCCGGGGTGGTGACGATGGGCTTGTAGACCACCTGGGCGGGGATCTCCTCCGCCGCGTTCAGCGAGCGGGCGATCTCCTCCGCGTGGGCGCGCACCTGGCGCAGGGTTTCCTCGCCGTAGAGGTGCTGAGAACCGGTGACGAACCAGAATTGCAGCTTGGAAAGGCCTTCGGGCTTTGACATGACGCATTCCTCCATTGTCCGGATGATGAACGGCGCTCCCGCGGGGCGCGCTTTTATTCCATACGCATAGATACCACGCGGCGCGCCGGTCAAACGAGGGGCGGCCGTTTTCCGCCCGCTTCGGCGGGGAGAAGCGCCCCGGCGTCACAGGCCCGTCAGGTCAAAATCCGGCACGTACCGTTCGTCGGCGGAGGACAGTTCCTGCACGTAGCCCTCGTCGAGGCCCAGCGCCAGGAGATGATCCACCACGCGGTCATACTCGCGCCTTGTCAGGCGGCGGTCGATCTCCGGACAGTCGCAGGCGTGACCGGCGGGGGTATACTGGGCCATCAGGCTCACCCACGCGCCGGGAAGGTTGGCGGCGATCCAGTCCAGCACGCGCATGGAGTCCTCCGCACAGCCGGGCAGGATCAGGTGGCGGACGATGAGCCCGCTTTGGATCAGGCCGTCCCCGTCCAGTACCGGCGCGCCCGCCTGGCGGTACATCTCCTTCAGCGCGCCGGCGGCGTACCCGAAATAGTCCGGTGCGCCGGAATAGCGCGCGGACAGGCGGGAATCCACGTATTTCAGGTCCGGCAGAAACACCTGCACCCGGCCCTCGAGCATTTTCAGCGTTTCGGGCAGCTCGTAGCCGCTGCTGTTCCAGACCACGGGCACGGGAAGGGGCGATTCGAGCGCCTCCAGGATGGGGCGCGTGAAGTGGGTGGGGTTGACCAGGTTGATGTTGTGGCAGCCCGATTCAATCAGGCGCTCAAAGGCGTGCCGCAGCGACGCTACGCCGATCTCCCGCCCAAAGCGGCCGTGGCTGATGCCGTAGTTCTGACAGAACACGCACCCCAGCGCGCAGCCGCTGAAGAACACCGCGCCGGAGCCGCGGGTGCCGCTGATTGCGGGCTCTTCGTCGCAGTGGGGTGCGACGCGGGCGACCACCGGGTGTTCGCCCATGCCGCAGCGGCCCGCGGCCCGCGCCCGGTCCACGGCGCACCGGCGCGGGCAGAGGGCGCAGATCATCGGGTCTGCCCGTTCCCGGTGATTTCGTACTTGACGGTGGTCAGTTCCTTCAGGCCCATCGGTCCGCGGGCGTGCAGCTTCTGGTTGGAGATGCCGATCTCCGCGCCGAAGCCGAACTCGCCGCCATCGGTGAAGCGGGTGGAGGCGTTCCAATACACGCAGGCCGCGTCCACGAGATCAAAAAACTTCTGGGCGGTGGCGGCGTTTTCGGTGATGATCGCCTCGGAATGGCGGGTGCCGTGGCGGTTGATGTGGCGGATGGCCTCGTCGGCGTCCTCCACCACCCGGACGGCGTAGATGAGGTCGTTGTACTCGGCGTCCCAGTCCTCGGCGGCGGCGTCCATTACCCAGGGGGCGATGGCCTTCGTGCGCGCGCAGCCGCGGATCTCCACCCCCGCGTCCCGGAGCTCATTCAGGCAGCCGGGGAGAAAGCCGTCCGCGATGGCGGCGTCCACCAGCAGCGTTTCCGCCGAATTGCACACCGACGGGCGGCTCACCTTGGCGCTGACCGCGATCTTCCGGCCCATGGCCGGATCGGCGTCCCGGTCCACGTACACGTGGCAGACGCCCTCGCCGGTCTGAATCACCGGCACGGTGGCGTTTTGCACCACCGAGCGGATCAGCCCCTTGCCGCCCCGGGGGATCAATACGTCCACGAGGCCGTTGAGCCGCATCAATTCCGAGGCCGCCTCGCGGGAGGTGTCCGCCACCAGGGACACGCAGCCCTCCGGCAGCCCCGCCGCCCGCGCGGCCTCCGCCAGCACCGCGGCCAGCGCCCGGTTGGAGTGGATCGCGTCCGATCCGCCCCGGAGGATCACCGCGTTGCCGGACTTCAGGCACAGCGCCGCCGCGTCCACCGTCACGTTGGGGCGGGATTCGTAGATGATCGCGATGACGCCGATGGGCACCCGCACCTTCCGGATCAGAAGGCCGTTGGGGCGCCGCCACGCCTCCAGCACCTCGCCCACAGGGTCCTTGAGATCGGCAACCTCAATCAGGCCCTTCGCCATGGCGGCGATGCGCTGGTCGCTCAGCGTCAGCCGCTCCACAAAGGCCGGGTTCATGCCCCTTTCGAGGGCTTCCGTCAGATCCTTGGCGTTGGCCGCCAGGATGTCCCCGGCCCGCTCGCCCAAAAGTGCCGCAGCGCGCCGGAGCGCGCCGTTCTTTTTTTCGGTGTCCGCCGCCTGCATCTGAAGCGCCGCCTCCCGGGCGAGCGCCGCCTGCGCCGTCAGTTTCATCGCATTGCCCTCCTTTGGGTGTCCGTGCTCGCATTATAATGAAAACGGCCGCGGCTGTCAACGCCGCCCTCGGGCGAAACGTAAAGGGCAGGTTACTTCCCGGCAAAGGGGGGCGCGGACGCGCCGGTTTTATGGTATAATGACGCCCGGAGGGGATCAAATGAAACCGGTTTACGAAACCTCGTTTCCGCTGATGGCCAAGGACGTCGACTTTTGCGGTGCATGGCGGCCCGCCGGCATGTTCATCGCGATGCAGGAACTGGGCGATATCCACGGCGCCATGCTGGGCGCGGGGTATTTTGATCTCCGCGCCAAGGGGCTGGCATGGGTGCTCACCCGCACGCTGCTCGAAATTGACCGCGCGCCGGGGATCGGCGACACCGTCCGCGCCCGCACCTGGCCGGGGCGCATGCGCCACGCGGTCTATCCGCGCTACTACGTGTTTGAGGACGAGGCCGGAGGGCTGCTGGCGCGCGCCTCGTCGCTTTGGGTGCTGATGGACATCGCCGCCCGGGAAATGGTGCCCGGCGAAAAATACGGCCTGCCCGCCTTTGACGGCGCGCCGCTGCCGCCGCCCATCGGGAACCCCGGCGGCATTCCTCCGATCAAGGGCACGGAGGAAACCGCCCTTCGGCCGATCCTGGTCAGCGATCTGGACATCAACCGCCACGTCAACAACGCCCGGTACGTGGACTGGCTGGCCGACTGCTTCCCTTACGAATGGCACGACAAATACCGCCTGGAGCGGCTGACGGTGCACTTTGCCAGCGAAACCAGGCCGGAAGAGCAGGCGCTCACAACGCGCCTCGTGCGGGACGGGCTCGCCTTCACCTTCGGCGGCGTGCGGGACGGGCATCCCCACTTTGCGATGGGCGGGCACTTCACCGCCCGGTGACCGTGATAACAGGGGGGAGAGCGATGAAGATCGCGCTGACGGAGCCGGAAATGGAAAAGCTCCGCATGGAAACCCAGGGCGCGGAGGGCGAAGCGGTGCTGGACGCCTACGAGCCGGAACCCGCCTTCACGATGGAGTTTGAGTTCGCCGGGGACGGGATCGACGTGCTGGCGGCCGCGTACATGGCCTACGACGAGCCGATGGACGGATGGTACCTCACCGACCGGATTGAGGACTCCGAAAGGCTTTCCGCGCTGGTCAGGGCCTATCTGGCCGCATGCTAGAGCCCAGGCAGGCGCTCATGCGGCTGGTGGCGCTGGCGGACCCGGAGGCGGACGCCGGGGCCGTGGCGGAGGCGCTCATGGCGCGCTACGGCTCGCTGATGATGGTGCTGTCCGCACCCGCGGAGGATCTGGCGCGGGTGCCGGGCGTCCGGGCGCCGCTGGCGCGGATGATCGGGCTGATGCCGTCCCTCGACCGATACGACGCGCTGGACGCGCTGGGGCCGAGGCCGCTTCTTCGCACCTCTCACCGGGCGGAGGCGTACCTGAGGGCGCTCTACGCGGGGCGCGTTTACGAGCATTTTTACCTTCTGTGCCTGGCGACGGACGGGCGGCTGATCCGCGCGGCGCTGATCACCCGCGGCACGCTGGACGAAACCGCGTTCTACCTGCGCAACATCCTGGACGAGGCGCTCAAATCAAAGGCCCGGGCGGTGGTGCTGGCGCACAACCATCCGGGCGGAAGCCCCGAGCCGTCCCCGGGCGACGTGTCGGCCACAAAGCTGGCCCTTCGCGCGCTGCCCAGGCTGGGAATCATCGTCCTTGACCACGCCATCGTGGCCGGCGACCGCGCGTTCAGCATGCGGGCCGCGGGCGCGATCGACGAGGCGGATTTCCTGGCGCAGGCGCCGGGGGATACGCTACTCTCCGGCTGGCTCGGCTGAGGGGATGAACCGCTCCACGATGTCGAGAATCTTCTCCCGGCCGGCGCCGTTCTCGGCGGAGAAGGGGATGACCTCCCAGGGCTGCACCACCAGCGCGCGGCAGATGGCCTGGATGTGCCTGGCCGACGCGGCGCGGGAGATCTTGTCCGCCTTGGTGGCGATCACGGTGAAGGCAAGGCCGTAGTGGCGCAGGTACTCCACCATCGTCTGGTCGTCCGCCGTGGGCTCGTGGCGGATGTCCACCAGCTGAAACACGTGCTTTACATTGGGGCTGCCGGCGAGGAATCCCTCGATCATGCGGCCCCACTTTTTCTTTTCCTCGATGGGCGCGCGGGCAAAGCCGTAGCCCGGAAGATCCGCCAGAAGCACCTGCTGGTTGATCTCGTACAGGTTGATCAGCCGCGTCTTGCCCGGTTCGGAGGAAGTGCGCGCCAGCTTGCCGTTGCCCGTCAGCCGGTTGATCAGCGAGGACTTGCCCACGTTGCTCTTGCCCGCCAGCGCGATCTCCGGCAGGCCCTGGCCCTCGAAGGGCTTCAGCCCGTCCAGCGAGGTGACGAAGCGCGCGCGCCTGATAATCAGCATGCGTTACCCCTTTGACAGTGTATTTTGGCGCCCCGCGAGGGCGGAGATTGCCGGCGCGGGGCACCGGCGGTACGTCATCCCTTGATGACGTACTTGATGGCCTGATCCACGTCCTTGACCAGCTCCACGTGCAGCGTCTTGAGCACGTCCGCCGGAAGCTCCTTGAGGTCCCGGGCGTTTTCCTCCGGCAGAAGCACCGTGCCAATGCCCATCCGGTGGGCGGCCAGCAGCTTTTCCTTGACGCCGCCGATGGGCAGCACCCGTCCGCGCAGCGTGACCTCGCCGGTCATGGCCACGTCCTGCCGCGCGGGCTTGCCCGTCAGCGCCGAGACCAGCGCGCAGGTGAGCGCCACACCGGCCGACGGACCGTCCTTGGGCGTGGCGCCCTCGGGCACGTGGATGTGCAGGTCGTGGTTTTTGTAAAAGCCGGTGTCGATGCCCAGGCTGTCGGTCTTGGAGCGGATGTAGCTCAGCGCCGTTCGCGCGGACTCCTTCATCACGTCGCCCAGGCGGCCGGTCAGGTCCACCGCGCCGCTGCCGGGCACGGCCACGGCCTCCACCGGCATCGTTTCGCCGCCGGCTGGGGTCCAGGCCAGCGCGTTGACCACGCCGGTCTCCGGGGACTTGAGCACCGCCATGCGCAGGTACCGGGGCGGGCCCAGGTATTCCTTGACGGCCTCCGGGCCGATCACAATCTGCCCGGGCGCTTCCGTTTCCATGCGGCGCATGGCGGCCTTGCGGCAAAGCGCCGCCAGTTCCCGCTCGAGGGAGCGGACGCCCGCCTCGCGGGTGTAGCCGTCGATGACGGCGGTGAGCGCCTTGGCGGTGAGCCGCACCTGGCCCTTCGTCAGCCCGTGGGCCTTCAGCTGCTTGGGCCACAGGTGACGCTTGGCGATTTCGAGCTTCTCCTCCTGGGTGTAGCTTTCGACCTCGATGACCTCCATGCGGTCAAGCAGCGCCGCCGGGATGGTGTCCAGCGTGTTGGCCGTGGCCATGAACAGAACCCCCGACAGGTCGAAGGGCGCCTCCAGGTAGTGGTCGCTGAAGAGCGCGTTCTGCTCCGGGTCCAGCGCCTCGAGCAGCGCCGACGCCGGATCGCCCCGGAAATCGGAGGCGAGCTTATCGATCTCGTCCAGCAAAAACACCGGGTCCGAGGTGCCGCACTGCCTGAGCGACGAGAGGATGCGGCCCGGCATCGCGCCGATGTAGGTACGCCGGTGGCCGCGGATCTCGGCCTCGTCCCGAAGGCCGCCCAGGGACAGGCGCACGAACTTGCGGTCCAGCGCCTTGGCCACGCAGCGGGCGATGGAGGTCTTGCCCACGCCCGGCGGGCCCACGAGGCAGAGGATCGGGCCCTTGAGATCGCCCTTCAGCGCGCGCACCGCCAGGTATTCCAGCACGCGCTCCTTGACCTTGGTCAGCGCGTAGTGGTCCTCCTCCAGCACGCGGCGGGCCTTGGCCACCTGCACCGGCTTGCCGGTGGTGACGCCCCAGGGGAGCTCCAGCATGGTTTCGATGTAGGTGCGGCTGACGGTGGACTCCGGCGAACCCTCGCCCATGTGGTCCAGGCGCTTAAGCTCCCGCTCGGTGCGCGCCCGCGCCTCGGCGGGCATCCTGGATTCGGCCAGCCGCTTTTCCAGCCGGTCGCGCTCCTCGGCGTCGTCGTCGCCCAGCTCTTCGTGGATGGCGCGCAGCTGCTCCTGCAGGTAGTATTCTTTCTGGTGCTGGTCCAGGCCCTCGCGGACCCGCTCGTGAATGCGCTTTTCGACCCGCGCCAGCTCGGTCTCCCGGGCCAGGATTTCGGTCAGCGCGGAGACGCGGCTGGTCACGTCCCGCGTTTCCAGCAGCATCTGCTTATCGTCGGTGTCCAGCGGCAGGTTCGCGGCGATCAGGTCGCACAGCGAGTCGGCGTCCCCGTCGCCCCGGACGGCCTGCAGAAATTCGACGGACAGATCGCCCCGCTCGGCGGCGTACCCGGAGAGCGCCTTTTTGAGGGCGCGCGCGCGGGCGGTCAGCTCAATGCCGCCGCGGCGCCGGATGGAGCCCACCCGCTTGACCTCGCCCATCAGCATTTCGCCCTGCTCCTGCACGCCGAGAACCAGCGCGCGGCTCTCGCCCTCCACCAGCACGCGGCGGGTGTCGTCGGGCATGCGCACCACCTGCTTGATGATGACCACCGTGCCCATCCCGTACACGTCCTCCAGGTGAGGATCGTCGGTGGTCGCGTTCCGCTGCGAAACCGCCAGCACGCGGGAGTCCGCCTTCAGGGCAGCTTCCAGCGCGGCAATGGACTTGTCACGGCCCACGTCCAGGCGCAGCAGCATGTTGGGGTAGGCGGTCAGCGCCCGCAGCGGAAGAAGGGGCAAAAGTTCGCGCGCGCTGTCAATCGGCTTTGTCGGCAAGGGGATATCCTCCGTTCGTGATCGTACGTAGCTATTATATAGACGCCTGTGTTTAGAATCAAGCATTTGGCCGCAGGTGCTTTTTTACATAGGCCGGGCAAACCGCCGGGCGCGCCGTTTTTTTGGTTCGGGGGTTGTGAATCGGGCAAAAATGCGCTATGCTTGATTTAAAAAAGACCCGGAGGTTTGGCATGAGAGAAATACCTTCCCGGCGGATATCCGACGCCGTCCGCGGCCTTCTGATTGAGGCCAACTACGTGATCGGGCCGGACGTCGAGGCGCGAATGCGTTCCTGCATGGCGGAGGAGCCCTCCCCGGAGGGCAGGGACGTGATGCGTCAGCTTTTGGAAAACTATGAGATCGCCCGGACGGAGCGCGTGGCGATCTGTCAGGACACCGGCATGGCGGTGGTGTTTCTGGACGTGGGGCAGGATGTGCACATTGTGGACGGCGATCTGGGCGAGGCGGTGGCCGACGGCGTGCGCCGCGCCTACGCGGACGGGTATCTGCGCAAGAGCGTCGTGCGGGACCCGCTCTACGACCGCACCAACACCGGCGACAACACCCCGCCCGTTCTGCACACCCGCATCGTGCCGGGGGACAAAATCGACATTCTGGTTTCCCCCAAGGGCTTTGGCAGCGAGAACATGTCGCAGATCCGGATGCTGGTGCCCGCCGACGGCGAGGAGGGCGTGGTGCGGTTTGTGGCCGAGGCCATCGAAAAGGCCGGCCCCAACCCCTGCCCCCCGGTGATCGTGGGCGTGGGCATCGGCGGCACCATGGAGATGGCGGCGATCCTCGCCAAGCGGATGACCGCGCGGCCGCTGGACGAGCCGAACCCCGATCCAAGGTATGCGGCGCTGGAGAGGCGGATTCTGGACGAGATCAACAAAACCGGCGTGGGGCCGGCGGGCATTGGCGGGCGCACCACGGCGCTCTCGGTCAACATCTGCGCATACCCCACCCACATCGCGTCCCTGCCGGTGGCCGTCAACGTGTGCTGTCACGCCGCGCGGCACGCCCGCGCGGTACTATAGGAGGGCCCATGAAGAGCATTCGCATTCAACTTCCGCTGACGCCCGAGGTGGCGCGTTCGCTCCGGGCGGGCGACGCGGTGCTTTTGAGCGGCGAGATGTACACCGCCCGCGACGCCGCCCACAAGCGGCTGGCCGCCGCGCTGGACGAGGGCAGGCCGCTGCCCATCGACCTTGAAAACCAGCTGATCTACTACGTGGGCCCCGCGCCCGCCTCGCCGGGGCATCCGGTGGGCCCCGCGGGCCCCACCACCAGCTACCGCATGGATACCTACGCCCCCAAGCTGATCGCGGCGGGGCTTTTGGGCATGATGGGCAAGGGCGTCCGGGGCGCGTCGGTCGTCGAGGCCATGAAACGGCGCGGCGCGGTCTACTTTGGCGCGGTGGGCGGCGCGGCGGCGCTGATCGCCAAGAGGATCGAAAAAAGCGAGGTCGTGGCCTATCCGGACCTGGGCCCCGAGGCCATCCACCGCTTCACCGTGCGGGATTTTCCGGCACTGGTGCTGATTGATTCCCACGGGCTGAACCTATACGATATCGGCCCGGCGCGGTACCGCGTGCGGTAGCATGATCCGGGAGGGAAAGGGCATGGATATCCGGCTGGACCCCGCCGACAGCGCGCCGGTCTACCTGCGGCTGGTGGCGGAGATCCTGAAAAAAATTGAAACCGGCGCGCTGGCGCCCGGCGACAGGCTGCCCACGGTGCGGGAGATGGCCCGGTCCGCCGGTCTCGCTCCGGGCACGGTGCGCCACGCCTACAACGCCCTGGCGCGGGAGGGCGCCGTGGAGATGGCCCAGGGCCGGGGGACCTTCGTCAGGGGGGCGGCGCCGGGGGCGGGCAGCCGCCAGAAGCAGGCGATGGACGCCATCGGCGCGATGCTGGACCGGATGGACGAACTGGGCTTTACCCCCCGGGAGATCTCCATGTACCTGTCGCTGGCGCTGCGGCAGCGGGGCGCGGCGGGCGAGCTGATTCCGGTGGCGGTGGTGGACTGCAACCCCGAATCCCTGCGCCAGGTGGCGTTGCAGCTTTCCTATTTTTCCGGCGTGGAGCTTTCGGAATTTCTGCTGGACGATGTGCGCCGCGCGGGCGGGCCGGTCCTCTCGGGCTATCCGCTGATCGTCACCACCCAGAGCCACGGCCCCGAGCTTTCGGCGCTGATGGGCGAGCGCCGGGAGGCCATCGGCAAGGTGGTGCTCTCGCCCAGCGCGGAGACCATCATGGCGCTGTCGCGGCTGGAGGCCGGCACCAACCTCGCCGTCTACTGCGAAACGGCGCGCTTTTCCGAGATCGTCGGAAACGGACTTCGGCTGTTTCCGGGCCTCATGTCGACGGCCGCGCCGGTGTGCCTTGCCGGCGTCACACCCCTTCGCGGGGCGCTGGAAGGCGCGGGCGCCGTGATCACCGCGCCGGATTACCTGTCCTTTGCGCTGCCGGAGGACCTGAAGGCCCTGGCTGCCTTCGAGGCGGGGGGCGGCCGCCTCATCCGCTACCATCACCAGATCGACCGCGGATCGCTGATGTACATCGAGGACCGCATCCGCGCGCTGACGCGGTAGGCGCCCTGCCGCTTTGGCCGTCCCCGCCGCGGGGACGGCCTTTTTTGCAACTTTTTCCTGCCAGCCGATTGACAATTGATCTATATCATAGTACGATAATGACATAGATCAATTCGAGGCGCGGAGGGGAAGGGACATGCGGCCAAGGACGATGGTGCTGGGCGTCATCGGCGCGGACGTGCACGCCGTCGGCAACCAGATTTTGAACTACGCCTTTACGCAGGCGGGCTTTCACGTGGTCAATCTGGGCGTGATGGTGTCGCAGGAGGAATTCATCGAGGCGGCGATCGAGTCCGCGGCGGGCGCGATCGTCGTTTCGTCGCTCTACGGCCACGGCGAGCTGGACTGCCGGGGCCTTCGGGAGCGCTGCGACGAGGCGGGGCTTGGCGGCATTCTCTTGTATGTGGGCGGCAACATCGTGGTGGGCAAGCAGCCCTTTGAGGCGGTCAAAAAGCGGTTTGAAGCCATGGGCTTTGACCGGGTATTCGGGCCGGGCACGCCGCCGGAGGTGACCATCGAGGCGCTTAGGGCGGATTTTGAGGTCAGGGAGGCCGACGCGGCCCGGGAGGCCGACACGGCCCGGGAGGCCGACGCGGCCCGGGAAGGCGAAGGGGCGGAGGGGTCATGCGCGCGGTTCTTCTGATCGACTTTGGCAGCACCTTTACCAAGGTGACCGCGGTGGACGCGGAGGGGGAGGCGATCCTGGGCGTCGCCCAGAGCGAAACCACCGCGGCGACGGATGTGGCCGAGGGCCTCGGCCGGGCGGTGAAGGCGCTGGAGGAAAAAACCGGGCCGGTGACGGTTGACGAGCGCTACGCCTGTTCGTCGGCGGCGGGCGGGCTCAAGATGATCGCGGCCGGGCTGGTGCCTTCGCTGACGGCGGAGGCGGCCAAGCGCGCGGCGCTGGGCGCGGGGGCGAAGGTCGTCCGCACCTTCAGCTATGAGCTGACCGGGGAGGACCTTTCGGAGATCGCCCGCATCGCGCCCGACATTCTGCTTTTGACGGGGGGCACCGACGGCGGCAACCGGGACTGCATCCTGAAAAACGCCCGGGCGCTGGCCTCGATCCCTGCGCGCTTTCCGGTGGTGGTGGCGGGCAACCGCGCCGCGCGGGACGAATGCCTGCGCATCCTGACGGACGCCGGGTGCCGGGCCATCGCCTGCGAGAACGTGATGCCCTCCTTCAACCGTCTGAACATCGGGCCCGCTCAGGCGGTCATCCGGGAGATGTTTCTCCACGGCATCGTTTCTGCCAAGGGGCTGACCCGGGCGCAGGCGCTGATGGACGGCATTCTGATGCCCACCCCGGCGGCGGTGCTGGCGGCGCTGACGCTCTGGGCCGAGGACGCCGGAGATCTGGCGGCCGTGGACCTGGGCGGCGCCACCACCGACGTCTATTCGATCGCCGAGGGGCTGCCCACCCAGGCGGGCACGGTGCTGAAGGGGCTTCCGGAGCCCTACGCCAAGCGCACCGTGGAGGGGGACATCGGCATGCGCTTTGGCGCCCGCGGCGTCGCGGAAGGCGCGGGCGCGGGGGCGCTGGCGGCCGCCGCCGGCCGGACGGCGGCGGAGGTGGAGGCGTGGCTCCGGGAAATTGACCGCGCGCCGGGGGTGCTGGCCGCGAGCCAGGCCCAGAAGGACGCCGACCGGGCACTGGCCACATGCGCCGTCGGGCTGGGGCTTGCGCGCCACGCGGGCACCGCCGAGCGGGTGTATACGCCCATGGGTGCGCTCTATCAGCAGACCGGAAAGGACCTGACGCGCGTGGGGATGATCCTGCTCACCGGCGGCGCGCTGGTGCGCGCGGAGGCGCCGGAGCGCATTTTGCGGGACGCATTGGCCGCGTTCCCCCCGTCCTCGCTGGCGCCGCGGGCGGCGCGCGTCCAGGTGGACCGGCGTTACATCCTCTATGCCATGGGGCTTCTCGGCGGGAAATACCCTTCGCTCGCGCGAAAACTGCTAAAGAGGGAGTTTCAAGATGGAGATTCGCAATAGAAAGCTGACGATGGACGAATTCACGCGGCAGCGGGCGGAGGTGCTCGCCCAGTGGCCCACCGGCCGGGAAGTGGATCTGGAAGAAGCCTTCGGCTACCAGCGCGCGATTCCCGCCGGAAAGCGCTTTTCGGAAAAGCTCAAAAAGGCGCAGGCCGACCGGCGCACGCTGATTCAGCCCCGGGCCGGCGTGCCGCTGATCGACGAGCACGTCCGCCTGCTGAACCATCTGGAAACCGAGGGGGAGGCGGATCTTCTGCCCACCACCATCGACAGCTATACCCGCCTCAACCGCTACGAGGAGGCGGACGTGGGCATCCGCGAGAGCATGAAGCTGGGCAAGGCCATGCTCAACGGCTTTCCGGCGGTCAACCACGGCGTTTCGGGCTGCCGCAGGGTGACCGAGGCGGTGAGATCGCCCGTACAGGTGCGCCACGGAACGCCCGATGCGCGCCTTCTGGCGGAGATCACGCTGGCGGGCGGCTTCACCAGCTTTGAGGGCGGCGGCATCTCCTACAACATCCCCTACGCCAAGAGCGTGTCGCTGGAGCGCACCATCGCCGACTGGCAATACGTGGACAGGCTGACGGGCCTCTACGAGGAAAACGGGACCCCCATAAACCGCGAGCCCTTTGGCCCGCTGACGGGCACGCTGGTGCCGCCCTCGATGTCCCACGCGGTGGCGGTGATTGAGCTTTTGCTGGCCGCCGAGCAGGGGGTGCGCGACGTGACCGTCGGCTACGGCCAACTGGGCAACCTCACCCAGGATGTGGCCGCCATCCGCACGCTGCCGATTCTTGCGGAGGAATATCTGCAGAAGGCGGGTCTCTCCGGCGTCCGGGTGACCACGGTGCTGCACCAGTGGATGGGCGGTTTCCCCCAGGACGAGGCCAAGGCCTTCGGCGTCATCGGCTGGGGCAGCGCGGCGGCGGCGCTGGCGGGGGCCACCAAGGTGATCGTCAAGACGCCCCACGAGGCGATGGGTGTGCCCACCATGGAGGCCAACGCCCAGGGCCTTCGCTGCACCAGGCAGCTGATCTCAATGCTCGCAGACCAGCAGATGCCGCTGACCGGCGAGCTCTCCCGGGAGATGGAGGTCATCCTGGAGGAGGCGCGGGCGATCCTCGACCGCTGCTTTGCCCTGGGCGGCGGCGATATCGCCCTGGGCGCGGTGCGCGCCTTCGAGGCGGGGGTGCTGGACATACCCTTCGCGCCCAGCCGCTTCAACGCGGGCAAGATTCTGCCCGCCCGGGACAACCAGGGCGCGGTGCGCCTGCTGGATACGGCGGCGCTGCCCTTTTCCCCGGCGCTGAAGGCCTTCCACCGGGACAAGATGGCGGAGCGGGCCCGGTTTGAGAAGCGGGAGATCTCCTTCCAGATGGTGATCGACGACATCTACGCCATTTCAAAGGGCCGGCTGGTGGGCCGTCCCAGGTGAGGACCGGAAAGGAAGCGGACGCATGAAGATCGTGGACATGGCGCTCTCCGGCGGGCGCACGGGCTTCTTCTTTGATGATCAGCGCGCCATCAAGCACTGCGCGGCGGCGGACGGGTCCGCATACTTCGGCGCCCCGGAGACGGACGGATTTCTGGCGGTGCGGCAGCCGGGGGAATCGGTTTCGGTGATGCTGGTGCTGGAGGACGGCTCCGTGGCCTTCGGGGACTGCGCGGCGGTGCAGTACTCCGGCTGCGGCGGGCGGGACCCGCTGTTTCTCGCCGGGGACTACATTTCCGTAATCGAAAAATACGTGCGGCCCCTGCTGGTGGGCCGCGGGGCGGATTCCTTCCGCGCCCTCGCGGCGGAGGTCGAGGCGGTGCGGGCGGATGGCCGTCCGCTGCACACCGCGGTGCGCTACGGCGTGACCCAGGCGATTCTGGACGCCGTGGCCCACTCGAAGCGCCGCCTGATGTGCGAGGTGGTGGCGGAGGAGTACGGCACCGACGTGTCCGACCGGATGATCCCGATCTTCACCCAGTCGGGGGACAACCGCTATGACAACGCCGACAAGATGATCCTAAAGGGCGCCGACGTACTGCCCCACGCGCTGATCAACAACCTGGACGCGAAGCTCGGCCGCCACGGCGAAAAGCTAATGGAGTACGTGGCGTGGCTGCGCGAGCGCATCCTGAAGCTGCGCGCGCGCGAGGGGTATCGGCCGGTCATACACCTGGACGTGTACGGCACCATCGGCGCGCTGTTCGGAAACGAGCGCTTTTGCGAGATGGCCGACTATCTGGAAAAGCTGGCCCGGGCGGCCAGCCCCTTCCGGCTGCGCGTCGAGGGCCCCATGGACGCCGACGAGCGCGAACGGCAGATGGCGGACATGCGGCTTCTGCGCGAGGAGGTGGACCGCCGCGGCATCCCGGTGGAGCTGGTGGCCGACGAATGGTGCAATACGCTGCAGGACGTGAAGGACTTTGCCGACAACCGGGCCGGCCACATGCTGCAGATCAAGACGCCGGACCTGGGCGGCATCCAGAACACGGCGGAGGCCGTGCTCTACTGCCGCGAGAAGGGCATCGGCGCCTACCAGGGCGGCACCTGCAACGAAACCGACCGCTCCGCCCAGGTGTGCGTGCACGTAGCCATGGCCACAAAGCCCGATCAGGTGCTGGCCAAGCCCGGCATGGGCGTGGACGAGGGATTCATGATCGTCTATAATGAAATGCGGCGCATCCTGGCGCTGCGGGGGAGGCGCCCATGAAAGAGGAATTCCGGATTCTGTCTCCCACGGCCATTCTGGGCTACGGCTTTCCGGCGGCCTCCTTTGAGGAGGGCATGCGGCGGCGCCCCCATCTGATCGCCGTGGACGCGGGTTCTTCCGACCCCGGCCCCTACTACCTGGGCGCGGGCGTGAGCTTTACCGACCGGGGCGCCGTTGGGCGCGACCTTTCCATCCTGCTGGCCGCGGCGGTGGAGCACGGTATCCCGGTGGTGATCGGCACCGCGGGCGGCAGCGGCGCAAACGCGCATCTCGAATGGTGCCTGGACATCGTGCGGGAGATCGCGCGGGCGCAGAATTTGCACTTCCCCGCGGCGGCGATCCGCGCGGAGATCCCCCGGGAGGCTGTTCTTGCGGCCCTCCGGGCGGGGCGCGTCTCACCGCTGGGGCCCGCGCCGGAACTGACCGAGGCGGCCCTCGCGGACACCGCCCGCGTCGTGGGCCAGATGGGCCTTGAACCCATCCAGCGGGCGCTGGCGGGCGGCGTGCAGGTGGTGGTGGCCGGCCGGGCCTACGACCCCAGCGTGTTTGCCGCGCTGCCGGTGCTGGAGGGGTATGACCGGGGCCTGGCGATCCACCTGGGCAAGATCCTCGAGTGCGCGGCCATCGCCGCCACCCCCGGCAGCGGCTCGGACTGCATGCTCGGCACGCTGGGCGAGGATTACTTCCGCGTGGAGCCCCTCGCGCCGGAGCGCCGCTGCACCACGCTGTCGGTGGCGGCCCACACCCTCTACGAAAAGTCAAACCCCTACCTTTTGCCCGGCCCCGGCGGGGTGCTGAGTTTGGAGGGGGCTTCCTTTGAGCAGGAGACGGAGCGCGCCGTGCGGGTAAAGGGTTCGCGGTTTCTGCCGGGCGCTTACCGGATCAAGCTGGAGGGCGCCCGGAAGATCGGCTGCCGCACGGTATCCATCGCGGGCGCGCGCGACCCGGTGATGCTGCAGAAGATCGACGAGGTTCTCCGGGGCGTCCGCACCCGCGTGGAGGACAACTTCGCCGGCTCGGACTTTTCCTACCGGCTGGACTTCAAGGTCTACGGACGGGACGGCGTGATGGGCGCGCTGGAGCCGAACCCGGCGGTGGAGGGCCACGAAGTGGGCATTGTGATTGACGCGCTGGCCGACACCCAGGCCCACGCCGACACCATCTGCGCCTTTGCCCGCTCCACGATGCTGCACTACGGCTACGAGGGCCGCCGCGCCACCGCGGGCAACCTGGCGTTTCCCTATTCGCCCAGCGACTTTCACGCCGGCGACGTATATTCCTTCAGCGTCTACCACCTGATGGACGTGGAGGACCCCTGCGGGCTGTTCCCGATCGAAACGTTTGCGCTTTAGGAGGCGGACATGAAGCTGAAAGACCTGGCGGAGATCATCCGCTCAAAGAACTCCGGGCCCTACGAGCTGACGCTGGATGTGATGTTCCGCACCGACGAGGATTTTCGCCGCGTGCTGGCGTCCGGTGCGATCTGCGCGGAAGCCGTCTGCGCGCTCTATCGCATCCCGCCTGAGAAGATCGTGTCCATCGTCGCCTTCCCGCCGGCCCGGGCCATCAAGGCGACGATTGCGCGGCCCATCTGCTCCGGCGACCCGGGGGAGACGGACGTATACGGCGCGCAGCAGCACGCGCCGCTTCTGGACCTGGAAGTGAACCTGTAAGGAGGCGATGGCGTGTCCGTCAACGAGCACTACCTGTACGGCGTGTACTTTGCGCCCCGGGGCATCCGCCGCATGACCGAGATGGGCATGACCATCGCCCAGCACCACCTGTCGCCCTTTGACCGGCTGATCGGCGTGGTGGGGGAGGCGGGCAGCGGCAAGAGCATGCTGGTCAAGGGCATGTTTCCGGGCCTGGAGATGACCAACGATGACGACGGCGTCAACGTGCGCCCTCTGCCCATCCTGGCGGTGGACGACGAGCGCGGCTTTTTCAGCCCCCACACCTACCACCTGGACATGCGCTTTGAGGCCGCGTTTACGCAGCCCCACGTGATCGCCGGGTGCGTGCGGCGGGCGCTGGAAAAGGGCCGGCGCGTGGTGGTGGAGCACTTCGAGATGCTCTATCCCGCACTGGGCATCAACGCCGAGCTTCTGATCGGCATCGGCGAGGAGATTCTGGTCACCCGGCCCAACATCTTTGGCCCGGAGCCGGAGGACGTGGCGGAGATCGTGTTCCGGTCCATCAAGTATCGCAAGATGGCCCACACCGCGGAGGATCTTTGCGAGCGCCGCCTGTGGGACCGCTACCGCGACCGCTATCAGCACGGCGATGTGCGCCACGGCTTTCTGCTGGAATTTGACGAAAAGCCGGACGTGGACATTTCCGACATCGAGCAGTACGTCAAAAGGCGCATCGCCGAGGATGTGCCGGTCTCCTTTCACGATGAAACCCACATCGCCTTCGGCGACAAACTGCACTACTGCACCGGCCCGCGCATGCACGTGCGCTCCACCGGCGAGATCGAGGGCTTCAGCATGCTCCATGAGATCAAGTACGACCCCATGGCCCGGAAGTACCTGCTGGTCGGTCTTGTAGGCGGCGGCCAGAACGACGACGGGCGCGACCTCAACCGAATCTCCTTTTGACAAGCCGCGCGCCGCGTGCTATAATCGGTGGGCACCGGGGAATGGAGGGGAAGGTCATGCCGCGCCACGAGGGCACCAAGACGATCGCGCAGAACCGCAAGGCGCGCCATGATTACTTCATCGAGGAAACCTGGGAGGCGGGCCTTGAGCTTCGGGGCAACGAGGTCAAGTCCATCCGGTTGGGCCGGTGTAACCTGAAGGACTCCTTTGCGCAGGTGCGGCGGGGTGAATTGTTTGTGGAGAACATGCACGTCAGCCCCTACGAGAAGGGTTCCTACTACAACGAGAACCCCTTGCGCCCCAAGCGCCTTCTGATGCACAAGGCCGAGATCCGCAAGCTGGAGCAGGCCGTGATGCAGAAGGGGCTGGCGCTGATTCCGCTGTCCATCTACCTGAAGGACGGGCGGATGAAGCTGGAACTGGCGCTGTGCAAGGGCAAGAAACTCTACGACAAGCGGGACGACGCCGCCAAGAAGGACGCCCAGCGCGAGGTGGAGCGCCACTTCCGCACGAAGGACGGTCGGGATTGAACCAAGCCCGCGGGGATCGCCCGCGCGACGCATCCATGCATGGGGGTGTACTGGTTTCGACGGGGATCATGGGGATTTGAGAAGCGAGCGGCGGCCCTGGACCGCCTCACCAACGGGAAAAACAATAACTGCGAACGAAGACAACTTCGCTCTGGCGGCCGCTTAAGGCCGCTCGTCGGACCTGAGCCTCCTGCGGCGCAGCCACCCGGCGTCATTAAAAGCAGGGAACCAGCCTAGATAAGCTTTGCCTTAGGCCGGACTTTATGAAGCTACTGAAACCGTAAGCCCGTCTGTGGGCGTGCGGCAGAGGG
This sequence comes from Christensenellales bacterium, assembly GCA_040768845.1. GTDB lineage: Bacteria > Bacillota > Clostridia > Christensenellales > Aristaeellaceae > JAEZHK01. The sequence goes on from JAXGME010000003.1 coordinate 324,266, forward strand.
AACGTCAAAACGCAGACTGCGCTCGGAGATGCTTGGGTACCCGGGTTTTCGGACGGGGGTTCGATTCCCCCCACCTCCACCACAAATCCCTTGGAATCATTGGGTTTCAAGGGATTCCCTTTGTGAGGTTGTTGTCAATCGGCGCATGTTGTACTTGACGCGGGCCTTCGGGAAGGATAAAATGGAATCGATGCATCTTGACCGGTAAACCGGCGGGGACCATACTCCAAGGGGCTTTGGGGAGAAAGCCGTCCGCGCAGCCGGCTTTTTCAATGAGCGTAAGTTAGCTTAAGCTAACTTAGAGCATTTGTCCGATGAACAGCAGGGAGGCCGCCACATGGGACTTCCGGAGATCACCTTCCCGCGGGGGAGCGGCTTGCTCAACGCCGATCCAAACTTCAGCTTTCAGCTGAACCGGGTGATCCAGTGGAACGGCGGGCGGCTGCAGGACATTGTGCCGGTTTCCCCAAATGGTGCCGGATACGGTGGCGGACTGGCTGATCGGCTTAAATGAAGGGACGGTGGTGGTGCATGAAAAAAGACAAGCGGCATCTTCCCCTGTTCGGACCGGGACCGGTCTATGTCGCCGTCATTTTTGCGCTGACTGCCGCGGGGCTTTGGCTGTCGTACGCCGGGCGGCTGGAATCCGGGCATGTGTCGGCGCTGCGCATCCCCTTTTCAATCCTCGGCGTGCTCCTCATCCTCTCCGGTGCTGTTTTGTGGGTGCGGGCGGTTTTTTACGCCAAAATTGACGCGAACATCCGGAAAAACCGCCTGGTCACCGACGGCGTATACGCCTGGGTGCGAAACCCCATCTATTCGGCGTTTTTGCTTCTCTCTGCCGGAGCGCTGCTGTTTGGGTGCAATCTTTGGCTGCTGCTCTTGCCCGCCCTCTACTGGGCATTTCTCACGGTGCTGATGCGCCGCACCGAGGAAAGATGGCTCAATAAAGCTTACGGCGCGGCCTACGCGGCCTACTGTCGGCGCACGAACCGCTGCATTCCCCGTCCGCCCCGGCAGCAGTCCGGAGGACTGGATGTTCAAAGGAGGCATCGCTGTCATGGCACATGAGGAAGTCCGGCAGGCGTACCAAATGCTGGGAAAAGAGGCAAGCGCCTACGACGGCATGATCACCTGCTCTACGGCCTTTGGTCAAGCCGTCTGCCGCCTGGTTTGGGCCATGGGAAAGGCGGAAAACGCCCGGTATATTGAGCGGGCGCTGGCGGGCATCCCGGAGGGGTTTTCCGGCAGACTGCTGGAGGTGCCCGTGGGCACGGGGGTGCTGACCCTGCCGGTGTACCGGAATCTCCCCCGCGCGGACGTGACCTGCCTGGATTACTCGGCGGAGATGATGGCCACCGCGCAGAAACGGGCGAAGCTGCTCGGGCTGAAAAACGTCCGCTTTCTGCGGGGCGACGTGGGCGCGCTGCCCTTTGCGGACGGGAGCTTTGACATCGTGCTGTCCCTCAACGGGTTTCATGCCTTTCCGGACAAGGTGGCTGCGTACCGGGAAACCTATCGGGTGCTGAAACCCGGCGGAACCTTCTGCGGCTGCTTTTACATCCGGGACGAAACGCCCCGCACAGACCGCTGGATCCGCCGCTTTTACGAGCCGAAGGGCTTCTTCACCCCGCCCTACGAAACGGCGGGAAGCCTGAAAGCCCGGCTTTCCGGGATGTACAACCAGGTGGCATTCAGTACGGTCAAGTCCATCGCATCCTTTACCTGTCGAAAGGGGATAACCGATGCTGCGTAAATTCTTCCAGAACACCCGAAAGCCCACGGGCCTTTTGGGCCGCCTGATGCTCCGCACCATGAACGGCGGCCATGCGCCGCTCTCGAACTGGGGCCTTTCGCTGGTCCGCCCCGCGCCGGATGCCCGCGTGCTGGACGTGGGCTGCGGCGGGGGCGCGAACGTCGCCCGGTTGCTTTCCCTCTGCCCCAAGGGTTTTGTGGATGGTATTGACTATGCTCCGGAGAGTGTCGCGTTCAGCCGAAAGGAAAACGCCGCGGAATTGGGCAGGCGCTGCGACATCCGGCAGGGCGACGTGGGCGCGCTGCCCTTTGAGGCGGGTTCTTTTGATCTGGTCACGGCTTTTGAAACGGTGTACTTCTGGCCGGATTTGGATAAGGGCTTCGCTGAAATCCTGCGGGTCTTAAAGCCCGGCGGGCAGTTTCTTCTGGTCTGCGAGTCGGATGACGTGGCAGATAGCAAATGGCCCGATCTCATCGACGGCATGAGGATTTATGCGGGGGAGGATTTGCGGGCCCGGCTGGAGCGCGCCGGCTTTGCCGCCGTCCACCTTACGCGCGGCAAATCCGGATGGATTGCGCTCGTTGGGGAACAGGGGCGAAAAGCATGAGAGCAGCCGAATGCATATCAGAATCACATCCGAAAGAAAGTGTGGTGTACAGCGTATGAAACGAACCGGCTTACCCGATTACGCCAATTGGATTCCCAAAAAACTTGTGACGAGCCTCGGCTTGGTTGCCGCGCTGTTTGCGCTTTTGTTTGTGCTGAGCTTCCTGTTTCCGGGCGGAGCCCTGCTGCTTGCTTTGCGCGTCGTGCTGGGCGCGGCGGCGGTTTTTGTGCTCCTATTTTTGGCCTACATGGCCCGGGCGCGAAGCCTTCTGTCCTACGAGGGCGGCGGCGTGCAGGGCAAAATTCTGGACAACGTCTTACGCTATCTCGGCTGGGACGGGCGCGGAACGCTCCTGGACATCGGCTGCGGCAGCGGCGCCATGACCATCAAGGCGGCAAAGAAATTTCCCGCCGCCCGGTGCGTCGGCATGGATTACTGGGGCGCGGTGTGGGATTACGCCAAGGAGCAGTGTGAGCAAAACGCCCGTCTGGAGGGCGTCGCCGAACGGACATCGTTTCAAAAAGGGGACGCCGCGCATCTGGATTTCCCCGATGAAACCTTTGACGCCGCGGTCAGCAACTTTGTGTTCCACGAGGTGCGTACCCAGCCGGACAAACTGGCCCTGATCCGGGAGGCGTTGCGGGTCTTAAAGCCCGGCGCGCCGTTTGCGCTTGAGGATGTTTTCTTCTCCCGCAAGCACTATCCCGATCTGGAGGGGATGGTCCGGGCGCTGTCGGGGGATGTCGCCGAGATCCGCTTTGTGGACACCCGGAAAAACGACTTTGTGCCGAAGCTTCTCCGCACGTCCATGGTGGCGGGGGACATGGGCCTGATCTGCGGCAGGAAATAGTGCCGTCCGGCGGACAATCTTCTCGCGTGGATTGGGAGGGGTGATTTTGAGGGCTTTGATTCAATCCAGGGACGGCTTTCAAAGCCTGCTTCGCCGCCTGTGCGACAAAAGCGTGACGGACGGATGCGGCGCGCGCATGACGCTCTCCGCCCAATACGGAGAGGGCGAGCTGCGCAGCGTACGCCTGTCGCCGCACGCGAGCGTCATGGTTTCCGATCTGCGCTTTCGCGACGGGCTTCTGGTTTCCTATCGGCTGCCCAGGGACCATACGGAGATATCCCTGTGCATGGACGGCGCGATGCGCGCGCTTGAGACGGATGCGCTCGAGGTCAATTTCGGCAAAGGCGAGCTGTGCGTCCTGGCGCCCGGCGGGGATGGCGAAGAAAGGTCCGGCGAAATGGCGTATCTTGCGGGGCGCCGGTACAGGGGCATTTCGCTCGCCTTCAGCGGCATGTGCGCGGACTGCCTCTTCGGAGAGGGCGCGGGCGATTCCTGGGCGGAGGCCGCCGACCAATGCGCGCCTTTGAATGAGCGGGGGTTTTTCAAAACGGAATCCCCCGCGGCGCTTCAGGCCGCCTTCCGGCAAACGGAAAGCCTTTTCTCATCCGGCGGCGCGCCCGGCCTGCTCGCAAAATCCAGGCTCATGGAGGTTCTGGCGCTGACCGCCCGGGAGCTTTCCGGGGATTCGGGCGCGCTTTTGCTGGACGGGTATGAAGCCGCCCAAATCCGCCGGGCGCGGACCATCCTTGAGGAGAACATGGCAAACCCGCCCTCTGTCGGCAGCCTGGCCGCGATGCTCGGCCTCAACCGCAACAAGCTGCAGCGCGGCTTCCGGCAGATTTACGGGGATACCGTATTTGGTTTCCTGCGGGAAATGCGGATGCAGCGCGCGCGCACGCTGCTTATGGCGCGCTCCATGTCGGTGGAAAGCGTCGCCGCCTTTGTGGGGTATACAAGCGTAAGCCAGTTCCGCGCCACCTTTCAGGATCGGTTTGATATGCTTCCCTCCCAGTGCCGGATCTTTTCTTCGTGACGGGTCCATAGCGCGCTTGTGCGTCCTCCGGTCTTTTTTGTGCTTTTCGGGGCCTGGAAGTTAGACTAAACTAACGTACAATGCTCTCCGGATACATCGTGGACCGGAGGGCGCTCTCTTGCTGAAATTCTTGAAAAACGGCTTTATCCTTTTGTTGTCGCTCGTCCGGAAGGCGGACAGGAAAAACCTGCGCCGATCGGTCGCCGCAGAATTTCTGTCCGTCCTTGCGGGCGTATTTCCCATATTTGCGCTGTATGAAATCGTAAAGGCGCTTGCCTCCGGGCGCGCGCCCATGAAGGCCATGCCCTGGGCCATCGCGGCCTTTGCGGCGATTCTTCTCAAAACGCTCTTTCACGGCGCCGCGACGCGCTTGTCCCACCAAGTGGCGTTTGATACGCTGTACGCAATCCGCGTGCGCCTCGTGGAAAAGCTTGCGCGATTGCCGATGGGGTATCTGGTCAAGATGCCTTCCGGAAAAGTCAAGAGCATGGTCTTTGACAATGTGGAAACGCTGGAGCAGTTTTACGCCCACCATGTGCCCGACATTCTGGGCGGGCTGGGCGTGCCCGCGCTGATGCTTTTCTTGGCGCTGATTCTGGACGTGCGAATCGGCCTTGCGATGATTCTGCCGCTTGCGCTCTACTTTTGGACCGTCAACCGGATGAATCAAAAGCAGCGGCGCAACTTTCCCGGGTTTTTCCGCGCCTCGAAAAATCTGAACGCCCGGCTGACGGAATACATCACCGGGATGAAAGAGATCCGCATCTTTGCCGGCGAGGAGAAATCCTATGGGCGGCTCGGCGAGGCCGCGGGCGCGTATCAGCGCTTTACGCTGAACTGGTTTCGGGAGTGCTGGCCGGAAATGGCGCTTTCCGCCGCGCTGGTGGGCACGGTGGCGGCGTTTGTCTTTCCGGCGGCGGGTTCTCTGTACCTGAGCGGAGAAGCGACATTGCCGGAATTGATCCTGTATCTATTCATTGCGCTGGACATCGGGCAGCCGATGGTGAAAATCACCCAATATTTCGACATACTGAGCCTGAACATCCAGGCGGCGGAAGGGATTTAATCCGTTCTGAACCTGCCGGAGCTGACGGCCACGCCGTCCGGACGCCGCCCCGCGGGGCACGCCATCCGGTTTGAGCATGTGCGCTTCGCCTATGGGGACAGGGACGTTCTGACGGATGTCAGCTTCACCGCGCCCGAAGGCAAAGTCACCGCGCTTGTGGGGGAATCCGGCGGCGGCAAGAGCACCGTCGCAAGGCTGATCGCGCGGTTTTGGGATGTGAAGGAGGGCGCGGTCACGATCGGCGGTGCGGACATTCGCGAACTGCCCATCGAGGAACTGAACGGGCTTGTTTCCTATGTTACGCAGAACGCGACGCTTTTTGAAATGAGCATTGCGGAGAACATCCGCCTTGGAAAACCCGGCGCCTCAATGGAAGCGGTGGCCGCCGCGGCCGACGCCGCCCAGTTGGGCGATTTTGTCCGCGCGCTGCCCAAGGGATATGACACCGTGGTGGGCGCGGGCGGCGTGCGGCTCTCCGGCGGCGAAGGGCAGCGCGTGGCCGTCGCCCGGGCCATTCTGAAAAACGCGCCCATTCTCCTTCTGGATGAAGCGACGGCGTTTGCGGACGCGGAAAACGAGGACAAGATGCAAAAGGCGCTGGCGCACCTGGCAAAGGGGCGCACGGTGGTGCTGATCGCCCACCGCCTGAACACCGTGCGAAACGCCGACAACATCCTTTTGATGCAAAAAGGAGAGATCATCGCCCAGGGCACGCACCGCGCGCTGCTTGAAAACCCCGTCTACCGACGCATGTGGGCGGCGTATGAGCGCGTTCAAAGCTGGCGCGCGGGGGAGGAGGTTTCCGTATGATCCGTCTGATTCGGAAGCTGTACGGTCTGGCCGGGGAAAAGAGGCGCGACCTGCGCGCGGCGGCGCTTTTGCAGGCGCTGGAGGCCATGTGCGAAAGCGGTGTGTATCTGATCATCTTCCGGACGGTGGCGAGTCTGCTTCAAGGCATCTGGGATCAAGGGGCGCTCGTGCGCGCGTCGCTGATCCTGCTCGGGCTTTTCGCGGCACGCTGTCTGCTGGAATACTTTGTCAACCGACTGCAGAGCGCGGCCGGGTATGACATCATGGGCCGTGTCCGCCTCAGCGAGGCGGAGAAGCTTCGGCATCTGCCCATGGGGCGCTTTCTGGGGGAGAGCCTCGGCGCGCTCTTGTCTGCGTTCACCAGCGACATGGCCTATGCGGAGATGTACTGCATGTCCACCGTCACGCGCTTTACGGCGGGCATGGCCATGGTGATCGTGACCACGCTGATGATGCTGTTTGTAGACCTGCGCATGGCGCTGATCGCCGTATCGGGTTTTTTGCCGGCGCTTTTCGTCTACCGGTATGCGCGGCGATTGTTTGAACGGTCGGGCGTGCTTCGGCAAAAGACGCAGCAGGGTGCCATCGGTGCGGTGCTCGAATACGCCTCCGGCATGGAGACGATCAAAACCTATCGCGTGGGCGAGGGCGCTTTGGACAAGGTGAAAAATGCGCTGGCCGCGCACCGGGATACCTCCGCGCGCTACGAGCTGATGGCGCTCAACCCCATGATGCTCTACCAGCTTTGCGTTCGCGCGGGAATGGGGCTGATCTTTGTGGGCGGGCTTGCGCTTTATGCGGCGGACGCGGTAACGCTGAACGTGTATCTGTTCTTTCTGATCATCAGCCAGAAGTATTACGCCCCCGTCGAGGCAATTTTTCTGGATTATGGGGTTCTGAACCTGATGGGCATTGCCTTTCAACGCATTGACGAGCTGGGCGCCTATGCCCCGCTCCCGGACAAGGGGAAGGCCCGCGTTATGGGAACGGACATCGCCTTCCGGGATGTGCATTTTGGCTATCCGGGCGCAAAGTGGGATGCGCTCCGCGGCCTGAATGCGGCGCTTCTGCCCAACGCGCTCAACGCCATTGTCGGCCCGTCCGGAAGTGGAAAGACGACCATGCTCCACATGATCGCGCGGTTCTGGGACGCAAGCGAAGGAAAACTTCAAATCGGCGGCGTGCCCATTGCCTCCATCGCGTATGCGGAATTGATGAAGTCGGTCAGCGTGGTCTTTCAGGATGTATACCTGTTCGCGGACACCCTCAGGGAAAACATCCGCATGGGAAAGCCCGACGCCACCGATTTGGAAATCCTGCGCGCGGCAAAGCTGGCCTATCTGGAGGATGTGATCCAAAACCTGCCCGAGGGGCTGGATACGCCTCTGGGCGAGGGCGGCAACACCCTCTCCGGCGGCGAGAAGCAGCGCGTGGCCATCGCCCGGGCCATTTTGAAGGACGCGCCCATCATTTTGCTGGACGAGGCGTTCTCCAGCCTGGACGCGGAAAACGCGTGGGCCATCCAGCGGGCCGTCGGCAACATGACCGCCCGGAAAACCGTGGTGATGATCGCCCATACGCTCTCCCACATTCAGAATGCCGCGCGCATTGTGGTCGTTTCGGACGGCCGCGCGGACGCCTGCGGAACCCACGCGGAGCTGATGGCGGGCGGCGGCGTATACCAAAGGCTGTGGGAGCGGGAGCACGCCGCAAAGGAATGGAGGCTCGGCGCGCCGTGAAGAGGATTTTTGAAAGGGCGGGCATCGGCATAGCGACGCTTTTTCTATTGACGGTGGCTTCGTTTTTGCTGACGCGGCTCTCACCCATTGACCTGGCGGAGGCATACATCCGGCTTCATACCATTCAGGTGACGCCGGAGGCGCTCAGCGCGACGCGCGCCCAGCTGGGGCTGAACGATCCTTTGCCCGTTCAGTACGCAAACTGGCTTCGGTCGGCGGCGCGGCTTGACTTTGGCGCGTCCTTCGTAACCGGGTCGGCCGTCTTTGACGAGTTTCTGTTGCGCGTTCCCCGGACAGCCCGCCTGATGGGGTTAAGCGCCCTGATGCAGGCGGCGGGCGCGCTCCTTCTGGGAAGCGCTCTGTACCTCCTCCGGGATGGGTTTTCCGGGAAAGCGCTTCAACTGCTCGCGCTGTGCGGCCTTTCCATCCCGCCGTTTCTCACGGGGATTGCCATGCTGGATCTTTTTGCGATGCGCCTGCGCGTCACCAGCGTACTGGGGGCGGGGGCGATCTTCCCGGCCCTGTGCGCGGCGGTGATCCCCGTATGCTTTTTCGGGAAAATGCTCAAGACGGATCTCAGCCGCCATATGCGCTCCGAATGGGCGGAGTACGCCCGGCTGCGCGGCCTTTCGGAGCGGCGCATCCTGCTCGGGCACGCCATGCCCCACTCTGTTTCCGCGCTGATCCCCAGCTTTTTCAAGATGCTTGGCAAACAGTTTGCCGGGGTTGGGATCGTGGAAACGGTCTTTTCTTACCGGGGCATCGGCAATTTCATCATTGAAGGCATCGTACACCATGACGCGCCGGTGATCAACGCCTCCATCCTGTTTCTCGCGCTGGCGGTTTTGGCGGCGGATCTTCTGGCCGGGACGGCGCGGGCGTTTATGGGCCGGGGCGGGCGGCGCGCGGCGGGAGAAGCGGCATGAAGCGGCGCGGACGAACGCGGCGGATCTCCGTTGCCGCGGCGGTTGTTGTCCTTGTTCTTCTGGCCTTCGGATGGCTAATCGCGCCCAACGATCCGGACGCGCAGCACATCGCCATGCGGCTGAAGGGGGCAAGCAGCCTGTATCCCATGGGGACGGACGCCCTCGGCCGGTGCGTTCTTTCGCGGCTGATGTACGGCGGGCGGACCACGCTTTTTGTCGTGCTGACGGGCCTTTTTCTGACGTTTGCTTTCGGCACGGCGATGGGGCTGATACACGGCGCGGCGGGCGGGCGGCTCCGCGGCGCGCTGGATGTCGTAACCAACCTGTTTACGGCATTCCCGCCGATGCTGTACGCCATCCTTATGGCAGGGGCGTGGGGCGGCGGCGCGGCCGTCATGATCGCCGCCATCTTCCTTTCCACGTGGGCCCTTCTTTCGCGGCTGATCCGGACGCGCACGGAGGAAGAGCTGGGGCGCGCCTACGCGCTGTGCGCCGTGACCGCCGGGGCGGGGCGCGCGGCTTCTCGCGCGCCACATTCTGCCCAATATCCTGGGGGACGCGCTCGGCTTTCTGACGCTGACGGGCGCGGACATGGTAATGCTGATGACCGGCCTTTCCTTCGTGGGCATCGGAATGGGTACGGACATCATTGATTGGGGTGCCATGATTGCCGACGGACGCGCCGGCATGATGCAAAATCCCCTGCTGGTATGGGCGCCCGCGGCCGGGATTTTTCTGATGACGTTTTCACTGTACGCGCTTGGAGAGCGGATTGGCCCGGGGAGGGATTTGTAATGCTTGCGGTTTCCAACCTCCGCGTGCGTGCGGGCGGCCGCGAGATTCTGCGCGGCGTGAGCCTGACGCTCAAAAAAGGGGAGATGGTGGCGCTGACGGGCGCGAGCGGATGCGGCAAGACCACGCTCATCCGGGCCATTTCAGGAATTCTTCCAAAGGCATATCGGCTTTCCTGCGACTATATGGGCGTGGACCAAACCGGACTTTCGGCGGCATGCCCTGCGAAATGGCGCGCGGCGTGCGGCACGAGCTTTGGCTACATTCCGCAAAACCCGATGCTGGCCTTCGACCCGCAAAAGACCATCGGGTGGCAAATGGCCGAAACGTTTCTTTTGAAAGGGCAAGCGGGGCGAACAAACGCGGCGTGTTTTTCGGAGAAGATGCTCAGGCGCGCGGGGCTTCCCGATGCGAAGCGGGTGCTTGATTCCTATCCGCGCGCGCTGTCCGGCGGCATGCTGCAGCGGGTTGCGGTGGCGATTTGCGCGGGGCTGAAAACCCGGTATGTCTTTGCGGACGAGCCCACCGCGTCGCTGGATGAAAAAAGCCGGGAGACGGTATGGACGCTCATTCAAACGATGCGCTCGGACGCGGGCGTCCTTCTGATCACCCATGATCCCGCGCTTCTGAAAGGCAGCGACAGCGTGCTTCTGATGGCCGAAGGCCGGATCATCGCGCGCGGAACGCCGGATCATGTGCTGAAAGATGCGCAAAGCGATTGGGCCCCCAAATTCCTGGCGGCCATGAAAGCGGAAGAGGAGGAAAACGCGGGTTGGAGGGAATTGTGATTCAAGAGGTTTCGAAGGCGTACGAGATTCGCGGACAGCCGCCGCTTTGCGTGCTGCGCGATCTCTCCCTGAGCGTCGCGCCGGGCGAATTTGTTGCCCTGGCGGGCGAAAGCGGGGGTGGAAAGAGCACGCTGGCGCGGCTGATCCTGGGCATCGAGCAGCCCGACGCGGGTAAAATTTGGGTGGATGGCACGGACATTAATTCCCTTTCCGGCGCCGGCTGGCGCGGGATGCGCGCAAGCCTGCAGGGCGTATTTCAGGATGCGGGCGGCGCGCTGAATCCGGGCATGAGCGTGCTTTCCAACATGACGGAGGGCCTCAAAAATCTGGGGCATTTGAATGCGCGCAAAAGAAAGGAAGTAGTTCTCGCGCTGATGGATCGGCTGGGGCTGGAACAAAGCGCGCTCCATACGCCACCCCGCAGCTTGAGCGGCGGTCAGCAGCGGCGCGTGGCACTGATCCGCGCGCTGGCGGTGCGCCCCAAATATCTGATTCTGGACGAGATCACCAGTGGGCTGGACCTGATCGCCCGGGACAGCCTGGTGAAAACCCTTGCCGGCTATCGCGACGCGCACGCGCTGGGCTGCCTGCTGATTACCCACGACTTGGGCGCGGCCCGGCGGCTGGCGGACAGAATCCTGTTTCTGAGGGACGGAAAGATTCAAACCACATGGGTCAAGCAGAAGGAGGCTATTTCATGAAAACGGGAACAAAACGGTTTCTCGCCGCGCTTTTTGCGGCCATCCTGGCGGCGCTTGGCGCCTTTTCCGGCGCGCTGGCGGAGGGATCGGCGCGCACGCTGACCATCGGCTTTGGACACGCGCTGGAAAATTACGCTCCGACCACCGCGTATGAAACCAAATCCACCATGGCAAACCTGGCGTACGAAACCATCGTCCAATACGAAAACGGGGAGATCGTTCCCTGCCTGGCTGAGAGCTGGGCGTGGAACGGGGATGGAACCGTGCTGACGCTGAATGTGCGAAAGGGCGTCAAATTCCACGACGGCGAACCCCTCGACGCCGAGGCGATGGCCAAAAACCTTCGCTGGGCCAACGCCAACCCGCTGTACGGTTTTTTTAAGGGCATTTCGCTGATCGAGCGCGTCGATGTGATCGATGCGTATACGCTAACGGTCACCTATCCCAGCCTCTATTACGCGGCGCTTCAGGATCTTTGCTCTCCCGTGCAGATGGGCATCGTTTCTCCCGCCATGCTGGACATGGAGAAGCTTGATTCCATGAACGGCACCGCCGGCACCGGTCCCTACGCCTACGACCACTACGATACGGAAAAGGACGCGGCGATCTTCCGGAAAAACGCGGAATACTGGGGCGGCGACGCCAAGTACGACGAGGTGATCGTCCGCAACATCCCCGACGCCGCCGCTCGGCTGATGGCGCTTGAGGCCGGGGAAATTGACATGATCTTCGGTTCCGACTGGATCAGCTATGACGACTACGAGCGCGCCGTCGCCATGGAAAACATTGCGGGCAAGACCTCTGAAAGCGACGTGCGCACCCGCGTGATCGTGCTCAACGCCGCAAATGAAGCGCTCGGCGACGCGAAGGTTCGCAAAGCCATCGCCTGCGCCGTGGACAAACAGGGCATCGTGGAGGGGTTCATGCACGGCTACGAAGCGGTTGCAGATCAGCCGCTGAGCGCCTCCCTTCCGTACTGCGACGTTCAGATCCGCACCGTTCAGGCTTATGACATGGAACAGGCGGCCGCGCTTTTGAAGGAGGCTGGGTGGAGCGATACCGACGGAGACGGCATTTTGGATCAGGACGGCGCCGCGCTTTCGCTCACGTTCAAATATCCCCAGGAGCGCGCGCTCAACGCCGAAATGGCCGAGGTCGTCAAAGCGTCGCTTGGCGAACTGGGCATTCAGGTGGAAACAATCCCCATGGAGTACATGCTCTGGGCGCAGGCGACCATCTCCGGGGATTTTGACATCAGCATCAACACCACCAACGGGCATCCGTATGACCCGCAGAACGTGGTCAACGCCATTCTCTCCGGCATGGACGGCGCGTATCCGTCCATCCTCGCGCTCCCGGATGGACAGGCGATGATCGATAAAGGCCTGAAAACCCTCGGCACGAGCGACGAAGCGGTCGTGAATGAAATCTATTCGGAGCTCATCAATTACCTCCTGGAGAACACCGTCAACATCCCGGTATCCACCCAGAAGGAAGTGGTGCTCTACCGCGGCGACCGCATTTCGGATGTGGCGTTTGGCGGCGCGACCAACCTGTTTGATGTCTTTGGGGTAGCTTGGGCACAGTAGCGAAGCCCTCCACGATGGACAAGAAGGCCCCTCGCCATTCTCCGCGTGGCGGGGGGCCTTTGCATGGTGAAAAAGTCAGACGGATTCGGCGTACTTCCCGAAGATGCAGCGCACATCGCCGTCCGCGTCCCACTTCCCGCGGGAATATCCGAGAGCGATCAGCGCCTCTTGCGGGGCGAAAATGCGGGCAAACAGAGGACGGCATTCACAGACGCCCGGGAAGGTTGAGAACGCCGGCAGGCGCGCATTCGGTGGGTACACCCAAAACCTACCGGAGACGGCAATGCGATAAACACACTTAGCGAATAAGCTCATAAATAGCCATTTTTACTTATTGTCTATATCCATAAAAAGAAGTAGTATTGTTACAGAATCAAGTTTTCCCATTTCCGTGTCCGGAGATGACGCGGCACACGAACGGATGCCCGGGGGCGGATGCGCGGGCAGGAGGTTTGTTTGACTGAATTTGAGGAGCTGGCGCTGAAAAAGATAACCAAGGATTACTTGGTTGATTGCGTATACGCACATATAAATACGCTGTCAGGAAGATACGGGATAAGCAACGCCGAAATCAGCATGCATGTCGGCTGGGACCCTGCCGGTTTTAACCAGAAGTACAATCGCAGCAACGATTTGCGCATCACGACGTTTATCAAAATCTACGTCGCCCTTACGGAGCTGGTCGCCGAAAAGGAGCGCGAGATGGGCATGGGAGAGTTCGTGCTGTCCGAAATACGCCTGGGTGATCTCATCACCGACGAAGAGTTGGCCGTCGGCGCGCTGTTCAATCATATCAGCGCCGTGGCCGAGGGGAAAGCCGAGTTCCTTGAAAAGGACAAATATATGGAAACCTACCGGCGCATGAGGCCCTTTGTGCTGGTCAGCAAAAAAAACAAGCGATACAGCGACCGCGAGATCGACGTCTACATTTACTACTATAAGGCGACCGCCACGCTTGGACATTAGGCACGGTTGCTTTGGAGGATTTATGCAGAAATTCGTAAACGACCAGAACAGCATGGTGGATGAGTCGATCTCTGGTTTTGTCAAATGCTATCCCGATGTCGTGAGCCATACGCCTTGCGCCCGCACGCTCAAGTATGTGAAGGCGCCCGTCGCGGGCAAGGTCGGCGTGGTAAGCGGCGGGGGATGGGGGCACGATCCCGCTTTTATGGGTTACATAGGAAAGAACATGCTTGATGCCGTGGCCGTTGGCAATACGTTTACGCCGCCGTCTGTGGAATCCTTCTGCGAGGCGTTTCGGGCCGCGGACGCCGGCAGGGGCGTGGTGCTGATCTACGGGAATTATCCAAAGGATATTGTTAATGCTGAAAAGGCCATTCAGATTGCCGCCGCGGAGGACATTCGCGTGCTGAGCATTGTTGCCAACGATGATATAGCAACTGCGGATCATTCGACGCGCAGGGGGACAACCGGCGAGGTGTTTCTGTGGAAGGTCGGCGGCGCGGCCGCCGCGCTGGGCTACGGCCAGGATGAGGTCGCGCTGGTGACTCAAAAGGCGCTTGCCAATACGCGTTCTATCGGCGTGGGCATCGCCAGCTGCATTATCCCGGAGGTTGGGCGGCCCAACTACCTGATTGAGAAGGGCACGATGGAAATTGGCGTGGGGCACCATGGCCTTCCGGGCAGCGACACCTGCAAGCTGAAGACGGCGGATGCCACGGCTGAAATTATGCTGAGTGAAATTATGCGCGACATGGCGCTCGCCCGGAGCGAGCAGGTGGCGGTCATCGTGTCCGGCCTGGGCAACACGATGCTCAGCGAGCTGCATATCCTCTTTGACCGGGTCTACGACATGCTGAACGAGCGGGGAATCGGGCTTCACAGGGCGTATGTCGGGAATTACTTTACGTCGCTGGACATGATGGGTGCGACGCTTACCCTCATGCGCGTGGACGATGAACTGTGCCGTCTGCTGGACCATCCGGGCTATCCGGCGGCCCTGACCCATTTCCTCCGCTGACACCGCTGCGCATTGAACCGATAGGAGAATGAGCATGAGTCTGCTTGAACTCAAGGGCATCCGAAAGAGCTACTATGGGGTGGAAGTACTGCATGGCGTGGACTTTTTGCTCAGGCCGGGCTGTGTGCATGCGCTGATGGGGGAAAACGGCGCCGGAAAATCCACATTGGTCAAGGTGATTGCTGGAATTCACCGCTGCGATGCGGGCGAAATCCTGTTGGAGGGCGTGCCTGTCGCCATTGATTCTCCGCTGAAGGCGCGGGAGATGGGCATATCGATGATTCACCAGGAGCTGTCGCCGGTGCTCGAAATGAGTGTTGCCGAAAACATTTTTTTGGGGCGTGAACCCAGGCGCATGGGTTTTCTGGATTACAAGACGCTCTACCAGCAGACGGAGGAACTCCTGTCCAAGTTGAAAATACCCATCAGTGCCCGGACCAAAATGAAAAGTCTCCGCGTGGCAGACCAGCAGATGGTGGAAATCGCCAAGGCGATCTCCCAGAACGCAAAGATCGTCATCATGGACGAGCCCACCTCCGCCATCACCGACCGCGAAGTGGACAGCCTGTTCAGCATGATTGCGGACTTAAAGGCCCGCGGCACAGGCATCATATACATTTCCCACAAGCTGGACGAAATCCTCAGAATTTCCGATGAAATATCCGTGCTGCGCGACGGCACCAACGTCAACACGTGGCGTGCGGACGAGGTGGACAACGAGACCATCATCCGCAGCATGGTCGGCCGTGAAATCAGAGAACAGTTTCCCAAGACCAAGTCCGAAATATCCGACACGATTCTCGAAGTCAGAAACCTGACCCGGGCGGGTCAGTACGAGGACATCAGCTTTACGCTGCGCCGCGGAGAAATCCTTGGTTTTGTGGGCCTCGTGGGCTCGGGCCGTACGGAATTGATGCATTCCCTGTTCGGCCTGACCCGACCCGACAGCGGGCAGATACTGCTCGAGGGCCGGGAAGTCAGCTTCAGGCGCCCGCGGGACGCGATTCAGGCCGGAATCGCCTATGTGACGGAGGATCGCAAGGGCGAGGGGTTGGTCATGCCGATGAGCGTGCGCAACAACACCACGCTGCCAACGCTGCGCGGCTTTACCAATCGGGGTTTGATCAGCCGCCGGCGGGAGGACAGGGCGGTGGAGGAGCGCGTGCGCGCGCTGAACATCAAGCTGACATCGCCCCGCCAACTGGTCAAGTCCCTGTCCGGCGGGAACCAGCAAAAAGTCGTGCTGGCCAAGTGGATTCTCGCCGCACCCCGCATTATCATCTTTGACGAGCCGACCCGCGGCATCGATGTGGGCGCCAAGGCGGAGATATACCGGATCATGTGCGATTACGTCGCCAAGGGAAACGCCGTCATCATGGTTTCTTCGGAAATGCCGGAGGCCATGGGGATGAGTGATCGGCTTATCGTGCTGAGCAACCACAGAAAAAGCGGCGAAATGTGCCGGGAAGACTTCTCCCAGGAGCGCATTGTGCAGCACCAGTTCATGTACATGTAGCGTACGGCGGCGAATTTCATGCGATGAGTAGGAGAGAGCAAAATGACGGACAAGCAGATTCGGGCACAGACATTGCCCCGCGACACCGGCATGACTCGCAAGCAGTTTATATCCACGTTTGGCTCGCTGATCGCCTTGGTGCTGCTCATCGTGCTGATGAGTGTGCTGAAGAGCAACTTTCTAAGCGCAACCAACATTCGGAACGTGCTCAGGATTGCCTCTATCAACGGGCTTTTGGCCATTGGCATGACGTTTGTCATTCTGACCGGCGGGATTGACCTGTCCGTGGGGGCGATCATGGGCTGCGCGGGCATGTTTTCGGCATACTTTGCGCAAAACAGCATGGGCTATCCCTGGTACGTGGGTGTGCTGGTGGGCCTGGGAATGGGGTTTGTCATTGGCCTGTTCAACGGCGTCAGCATTTCCTATCTGAAGGTTCCGGCCTTCGTCGGTACGCTGGGCGCGATGTCCATCGCCAAGGGCATGACATTCCTCCTGACCAACGCGAAGCCCATACCAAGCCTGAACACCACGTTCAAGAGCATCGGCGGCGGCGAGATTTGGGGTTGGCTGCCCATACCGATCGTCATCATGGCGGTGGTGCTGCTGATTTGCTTCATCCTGCTTTATAAAACCCGATACGGGCGCTACGTGTTTGCCGTCGGCGGCAACCTGAATGCCGCCCACGCCTCCGGCATCGACACCCGAATGATCACCTGTTCGGTGTATGTGATTTCAGGCATTCTGGCCGCGCTGGCGGGCATCATCACCACGGCCCGCGTCACTTCCGGCGTCACGTCCACGGGCGATGGCTACGAAACCAACGCCATTGCGATGGTCGTCATCGGCGGCACGAGCCTGGCCGGCGGGCGCGGCAGGCTGTGGGGTACGATTGTCGGCATCCTGCTGCTCCAGTGCCTGACAACCGGCCTTGATATGCTGGCGGTCAACGCCTATTACCAGCTCATCATCAAAGGCTTCGTCGTCATCGGTGCCGTCATGCTCGACGGGCTCAGTTCCGACCACTGAACGCAACATTTTGAAAGCATTCATGCCGTGGCAGCGCGACGCCGCGGCCCCGAATGGGGCGCAGAGCACCGAAAGGGGCGCCCCCAAGCTTTGTTTACCCTGCGGCGCGCCGCACTTGCCGGACTGAGATGCGTGCAACCACGAGATAATCGCGAAAGCGGTTAATCAATAGATAGGAGGGTACCTTGATGAAGAAATCCGTGCGAATCCTTACGCTCCTCGTCGCCCTGATGATGCTCTCGTTTGCCTTTGCCGCCAGCGCCTCCGCGCTGAAGATCGGCGCGACCTACTACAGCCTGCAGAACGAGTTTACCATGCGCATGGACAACGCCGGCAAGAAGTACTGCGAGGAAAACGGCATTGAGTTCCTGTCCTACGACGGCAACTACGACGCGGCAACCCAGCTCAGCCAGGTGGAAACGATGATTGCCGACGGCTGTGATGCCATCATTCTCAACCCGCAGGATGCCATTGCCTGTGCGGCAGCCGTGGAGCTCGCGCACAAGGCCAACATTCCGGTGGTTGGCGTCAATACCATGGTGGAGAGCGATTTGCTCACCTCCTATGTCGGCTCTCAGGACGTGTCCGCCGGCGAAGACATCATGAACTACATGATCAAGTACCTCGGCAAGGATGACTTCAGCATTGTCATCATCGAGGGGCCGATGGGCCAGTCTGCGCAGTTGCAGCGCATCGAAGGCATTACCAACGTGCTGGCCGATCATCCCAACATCAAGGAACTCGCCCGCAACACCGCCAACTGGTCCCGCTCCGAGGCCATGGGCCTGATGGAAACTTGGATTTCCACCTTCGGTGATGAAATTGACGCCGTGATCGCGGAAAACGATGAGATGGCGCTGGGCGCTCGCGAAGCCATCGTCGCAGCCGGGAAGGACATCCCCTGCATCGGCATCGACGGCATTACCGACGCGGTTGCGGCCATTCAGAGCGGCAACATGATCGCCAGCGACTTCCAAAATGCCGAAGGCCAGATGACCGGCGCCATTGAGACCGCGGTCAAGGCTGTGAACGGCGAGAAGGTCGAGAAGTTCTACTGGATTCCTTTTGAGATGATTACGCCCGAGAACGCCGCGGAGTACGTTGGCAGGTATTGATTTCGCGGGGCCAATGCCCGCCGGGCTTTCTTTCACCATGATCCCATGCGGGGCGGGCGATTTACCGTCCGCCCCGCGGCAGAGGCGACGGATACCGCTTAAGATTTCATCGGGAGGGATTTGCTGTGCTTCATTATGAAGGTGTGGATATCGATTTTTCCCTTGAGGGCAAGACGGCAATCATTACCGGCGGCGCGGCCGGGATTGGCTATGCCACCGCCAAGTTCTTCCACGCAAAGGGCGTGAACGTGGTCCTCGCGGACCTCAATCCCGAGGTGGAGAGCATTGCAAAAAAGCTGGGGGAGAACGCCGTGGGCGTGCCGGGCAATGTCTGCGACCGGGCATATCCTTCACGGGTGATTGAGGCGGGTGTCGCTGCTTTCGGCCGCATCGACATTCTGGTTAACAGTGCGGGCATTGTGGCACTTGAAGACGCGGAACTCATCAGCGAAAAAGACTGGACGAGGACCATCGACATCAACCTCTCCGCCAGCTTCTTTATGGCACAGGCGGTGGGCAAATACATGATCGACAATCATATCAACGGCTCCATCGTCAACATGGCTTCTCAGGCCGGCGTAATCGCGCTTGACAAGCATGTGGCTTACTGCGCCAGCAAGGGCGGTATCATCGCAATGACCAAGGTGTTGGCCAAGGAATGGGGCCGCTACGGCATCCGCGTCAACGCCGTCTCCCCGACAGTCGTGCTGACGGAACTGGGACACAAGGCATGGGATGGGCCGGTGGGCGAAGCGTTTAAAAAGGAAATGCCCTCCGAACGATTTGCGGAGCCCGAAGAGATCGCGGCCGTAATCGCCTTCCTGTGCAGCAAGGGCGCGGGGATGATTACCGGGCACAATCTTTTGGTTGATGGCGGCTTTACGATCAAATAAACGCTTTGGAGGTTTTCCTATGCAACGCATTTTGAACGATCCCGACCGCATCGTGGACGAGATGCTTGCGGGCTTTGTCAAAAACCACGGGGATATCGTCAAACACGTTATTACGTCCGAGGACAGCCCGCGCGGCGTCATTGCCGCCGTGGGAGCCCCTGTGCAGGGGAAGGTCGGCATTGTAACGGGAGGGGGCTCGGGCCATAAGCCGGCCTTTATTGGATATGTCGGGAAAAACATGTGCGATGCGGCGGCGGTCGGCGAAATCTGCTCGTCTCCCACGGCCATCGCCTTCCTGGAGGCATTCCGCGCGGCGAATGGGGGCGCGGGCATTGCCTGCCTCTATGGGAATTACTCCGGCGACAACATGAATGTCAAAATGGCCGCAAAGATGGCGAAGCGGGAAGGCATTTCTGTCAAGACGGTCATCGCCAATGACGACGTGGCCTCTGCGCCGAAGGAGCAGCGCGAAAAGCGGCGCGGCGTAGCCGGCGAGATCTTTATGTGGAAGTGCGGCGGCGCCAAGGCGGCGCAGGGCGCCACGCTGGACGAGGTCATTGAAACGGCGCAGAAGGCCATTGACAACACCCGTTCCGTCGGCATTGGCCTCACCCCCTGCACGCTCCCGGCCGTCGGGCACCCGAATTTTGAAATCAAGTCTGGCACGATGGAAGTTGGCATCGGCCACCACGGTGAGCCCGGCATTGAGGTGTGCCCGCTGGAAACTGCGGCCGAGATGGCCCGGCGCATGGTGAACATCGTATTGCCGGACTATCCCTTTGGTGCGGGCGACGAGGTGGCGGTGCTCGTTTCCGGACTGGGCGCGACACCGGTCATGGAGTTGTATGTGCTCTACAACGAAGTTGAAACGCTGCTGGCAGAAAAGGGAATAAAGGTGTACCGCTCCTATGTGGGCAATTACTTTACTTCGCTTGACATGATGGGCGCGACGCTCACAGTCATGAAGCTGGACGAGGAGCTTAAGGCGCTCATGGACATGCCGGTGGACACCATGGGGCTTAAGCAGTTCTGAGGAGGGAGAGCATGGCTTTTGTGGAGAACGCCGGCGGGCGGCCGATCCTGCTTGCAATGGTTAAGGCGGTCCAGCAGGGCAAACAGTACTTGAGCGACGTGGACGGCCTGGTTGGCGATGGCGACCATGGCGCGAACATGAACAAGGGTTTTACCATGTATCAGGAGCAGCTGGGCGCGCGCGACACCTCTTTCTCCGATGGCCTTTATGATTTGGGGAGCGTGCTGCTCAATAAAATCGGTGGCTCTATGGGCCCCATCTACGGGACAGTTTTCATGGAAATGTCCGATCGGGCGGAGGATGCTGAGAAAATTGATCTGCCCCTGTTCTGCAATATGATGGAGGCCGGACTTGAGGGATTGTATGACATCGTGGAAGCCCGCCCGGGCGATAAGACGCTGGTGGACACGCTCTATCCGGCGCTCACCGCGTTGAAAGCGGCAAAGGATGCGGGCGCGCCCTTCACCGACGCGCTGGACGGTATGAAGGCCGCGGCCGAAAAGGGGCGGGACTCGACAAAGGAGCTCGTCGCGCGGTATGGGCGCTCCGCGCGCTTGGGCGAGCGCTCCCGCGGTGTGCTGGATGCCGGGGCCGTATCCTGTGCCCTGATTCTCGGCGCGATGGCAGACGCAATGAAATCCGCGCTGCAGGAATAGACGGAGAGGAGTGGCGAAATGCACAGCATTGCCATCGGTTGCGACCCGAACGCGGCGCAGGTCAAGCGGGAGATGATTGATTTCCTGAAGGAAAAGGGCTACGCCGTCACCGACTTTGGAAGCGATGACGTCATTTATGCCAACGTCGCGGCATCTGTCGCAACGGCGGTGGCGGCCAGACGGTATGACCGGGGAATCCTCATTTGCGGAACGGGCATCGGCGTATCGTTGGCGGCCAACAAGGTTAAAGGCGCCTATGCGGCGCTGTTGACAGACATTTACTCGGCGGAGCGGGCGCGGAAGAGCAATGACTGCAACATCGCCTGCTTTGGCGCTTTCACCCTTGGGATCATGCCTATGAAGCGTTTGGTGGAGGAATTTCTCACGAGCGAATTTGAGCAGGGCTGCGCATCCCAGCCGAAGGTGGACGGGATTCGCCATCTGGAAGGATAGGGAGCTTTCAGCTTCTGAAAAAAGGCTCCGTGGAGCGCGCTTTCCGGCATCAGATCCCGGCGCCCTGCCCGCCATGCGGAGGAGGAGCATCTTGAGCGTTTCTGAAAACCTGCAGGATATGACAGCCTGGAAATTGATCGAACAGTTGGATGAATTGTACCGCGGTTTTGCCGCGGCTGCCGCAGGCTCGGCAAAAAGCGGCCTGGCGGGGCTGTTTGGCCTCTGGTTTCACAGCCCCGACCCGTCAAACGCAGAGCCAATCTGCGCCGATTTTCTTAAGGGTGTTCAGGCCCTTTCCACCGAGCTCGCGGAGGCGATGCGCCGGGAGGATGCCGCCATTCGGGGAGCCTGCGCCCGGACGGCGGCAGGGATAATGCTGACCGCCAAGCCAGCAAACACAAAGAGCCGGGCCGAGTGGTATATGGTGGCGGCGGAATACGCCTTCGCCGTGTTGATTCCATACATCCCGCCGGAGACGCTGAACGAAATACGGGCGAATTACATGCGCGACAACCCAGAGCGCAGGATGTATCCCCGCCAGCGGGAATTGCTCCGGATGATGAAGCGGCATGGCTGACGGCTTCGGGCCGGGCTTTTCCGGCGCGGCCTGGTTGGGCTGGGATTTGAGAACGGGCAAAAAGTCCTTCAGCCCTTCCGGACCATGAGCCTGAAAACCTTGCCGCCGTGCTTTTCTCCACAACTTTTCCTGCCGTCTCAAGCGCCTCCAGCATCCGTTTGGCATCTCTTCCCAATGGCAGACAGGCGTACATTTGGGGCACACACAGACAGCCACGTACGCGGCTGTCTCAGGCCATCGGCTTAGCCGGCGGCCTTGATCGCGCTTTCATTCGGAGGGCCGGGTTCTCCTGAGAGAGGGAATCCGGATTCTCGCCCCTGCCCATCGGTGCGCTTCGGATAGCACATGGAAAATGCGCGGGCTACCAAAGGCCCGGAAGAATTCTGTACCGGACTCGCTTTTTGTACTCGGCGTATCCGGGGAGCCCCGCCTCCAGCACCTTTTCCTCGTTCCGGATTCTCCTTGCGACGAGGGCGGGATAGGCGAGGAAGATCAAGAGGGAAGGCAGCGACCCCAGCATGAGCGGCACCGTCAGGAAAAGGAACAGCGTGGAGGTGTACATCGGGTGACGGACGACGCCGTATAGCCCCGTATCAATGACCTTCTGTCCCTTTTGAATCTCAACGACCCTGGACAGGTACGCGTTTTCCCGGAGAACTTCGGCGTAGAGCGCGTAGGCCGCCAGAAATACGGCGCCGCTTGCGAAGACCATCCAATCCGGCAGGGCCGTCCAGCCAAAGCGGCGATTCAGGCCCGCGGCGAGGAAGCCCAAGAGGAACATGAGCCCCCCGCCCCAGATGACGGCCCGCTGCTCAGGTTCCCTCTCCTTTGCGTTCAAGCGCTTTTGCAGCAGCTCGGGATTCCTGATCCACAGCGCGAGCCCGGCAAACCCCATGGGGACAAACAACAGGGCCATGAACAGCCATGCGTTCCAAAAGCTCAGGGTTCCGGCCGGGACAAACAGGAAAACGGCAGTCAGGATAAGCCCCGCCAGGAGTTTTCCGGTTGCCTGAATCAGCAGCTTGACGTCCACGCGCCTTAGAGCATTTGCCGCTTTTTCGCGAGAATCGCCGCGGCGGCGGAGCAGGCCGGACAGTCGCAATGGGTGGCGCCCGCCGCCTTGATCGATCGCGCATGGGCGAGAAGATTCTGCGCGCCGGCCTGCCCAAAGTGGGCGACAGCCGCGTCGGAAGCCGCAAATACGATCAGGCCGTCGATGGGTTCGATGTCTTCTTCAAGCTCCGCAATGTACTTCCGGGTTTCGGCGGCCTCTCTTTCCGTGCCCACGGCGTCAAGCCATGCCTGCGCGGCGGCCTTCGCCTCATGGCAGCAGGAGGGCGCGGCCGTCATCTCCCGCGTCTTTTCAGTGACAAACGCCAATACTTCCCGATCCACCATGCATTCCTCCCTTTCCGAGCGTCCATCCGGCCCGGCATCACGCCGCGCGGAGGGACGGCTTCTTACCAATAGATAACCATGGGCGCCGTCTGCATTATACCACGATGGGCCCCTCCGGTAAAGCCGGGGTTTCCCTTGGGTTGACAAAGGCCCTCTCGAAAAACGCGGTGCCGCGTTTTTTGGGAGGGCCGGGGCTGCGCGCTTTTCAGACCGCGCGCCGCGGATTACTTCTGGATGAGGATCTGCGTGCCGACGCCGCAGTTCTCCCAGATCCACTTGGCGTCCTTGACCTGCACCCGGATGCATCCGTGGGAGGCGCGCCTGCCCAGGCTGCGCACCGAACCGGAAGTGGGACTGCCGCCCTTTTTCTGGAAGATGACGGAGTGGATCATGATGTCGCCCTTCACGTAGAAGGCGTACTGGGCCCAGCAGTTGAAGTCCTTGAAATAGTGCCAGCGCTTGCCGGGGCCGGTGGTATCCTGGAAGGTACCGGTGGGCGTGGGCGTCTTGGGAAGACCCGTGGAGCACTTGACCTTTTTGACCAGCTTGGTATAGCCGTTGTCGTTGTCGCTCCAGGCGTACACGTACAGCCGCTGCTGGCTGATGTCCACCTTGATGGAATAGGGGTGGTAGGGCTTGTCGGAGGGCAGCGCGTTTTCGGAGAACAGCAGCTTCTGGGTGACCTCGTCGGCAATGCCCGTTTCGGGGATGCCGTTGACCTTCTGAAAGTAGGCGAGCCCTTCCTGGGTTTTCGCGCCGAACACGCCGTCGTCGCCCTTGTAGAGGTAGTTCATGTACATCAGCCGGCGCTGAACGCGCTGGGTATCCAACCCGGAGGAGCCGGAGGTGATGGTTTCCCGGTACAGGGAAAAGCCGCTGGAAATGGCCTGCATCGTCTTGGCGTCCACGACGCCGGTGACGGGATAGGCCGGGGCGGGGGTGGGGGTGGGCACCGCGGTCGGAGCGGGCGTCGCCGCGTCCGCGCCGCCGGACAGCGCCTCTACCGTGCCGTCGCCGTAGCTGCTCTCGTCCGCAAACGTGGCGGACGCGGCGGGCTCGACGCCGGATTCCAGCATGTTCAGGTATTCCTGCAGCGACATCACCGCATCCTCGGTGGCGGTGCCAAAGATGCCGTCCGGCTTCTGGGACAGGAAGCCCCAGATCACCAGTTTCTGCTGAAGCTCCGATACCGACGGGCCGCTCATGCCCACCGCGATGGGCGTGGGCGCCGGCGTCGGAAAGGGCGTGGGCGTCGGCTCGGCGGTATCTTCCGGCGCAATCGGCGTGTCCGTGTAGCGCACCACCACGTCGGTTTCCGCGGAGGCGGACTGCGCCGCGGACGGATCGACAGCCGCGGAAACCGTCGCCCCGAAATCAACCGCCTCGTCCTCAACGGGGACGGCGGCCGGAGCGGCCGACGCGGCCTGGGAGGCCGACGCGGCCTGGGAGGCCGACGCGGCCTGGGAGGCTGACGCGGCCTGGGAGGCGGCGGACGGGCGGACGACTTCCGCGCTGGGGAAAAGCGTGTATGCCAGCAGCACCACGACAAACACGACAAGGGACAGCTTGCGCGCCAATATGGTTCACTCCTTCAAGCTGAGGACATCGATGGGAATACTCGCCTGATTATACCATATCCAACCTGGGAATGCACGTAAAATGGATGTGGCGCAAATGTGGAGCGCGGCGCTCCGGAGCGCCGCGCATTGGGCTTACGGCCCATTGACCGTAACATGAGACGCGTTTTCCACCACCTGATAGCGGCAGCCCGACAGCAGGGCCGGCGCGACCAGCAGCACGATCAGAAGCGCAATCACCAGTTTTCGCACGGCGCGTTCCTCCCGTCTTTGCAATCGGGGCTACATCAGGCCGCTCATATCGGCCAGGCGGTCAAAGGTCAGGTGCGGCTTGATGGGGGAGGCGGCGGCCATCTCGGGCGTGGTTTCGCCCGAGAGCACCAGGATCGACAGCATGCCGTGCTTGAGCCCGGTTTCGACGTCGGTGTACAGCCGGTCGCCCACCATGGCCATTTCGGCGGGGGCCAGGCCGGTGCGGGCCACGGCGGCTTCCACGATGCCCCTGTGGGGCTTGCCCACGATGAGATCGGGCCTGCGGCCGGCGGAAGCCTCGATGAAGGCGATGATCGCGCCGATGTCGGGCGCGAAGCCGGTTTCGGTGGGGCAGTTGAAATCCGGATGGGAGGCGATGTACGGCAGCCCCGCGCGGACCAAATCGCACACCCGGGTCATCTTTTTGTAGTCCAGCGTGGTGTCGTAGCCGATGACCACGATCTCCGGGTTCTCCGGGTCGATGGCGATGCCGCCTTCGCGCATCTCCTCAAGCATGTATTCGTTGCCCAGGAGAAACGCGCGCCGGCCGGGGTAGAGCTCGTTCACCTTGATGGCGGTGGCCTGGGTGCTGGTCAGCACCTTTTCGGGGCCGACCGCAAGGCCCATGCGCGCCAGGCGCTTTACGTAATAGCCGGCGTTGTGGGAGGAGTTGTTGGTCAGAAAAAGGAAGTCCCGCCCGCTTTTTTTCACGGCCTCGATGAAGTCCAGCGAACCGGGCAGGATGCGCTCGCCCAGGTAAAAGGTGCCGTCCATGTCCAGAAGGAACAGCCTGACGTCCGCGATGGTGGGCATAATCTATTCCTCCGCAAATTCGATTTCGCCATAGTCCAGCCGCTTGACGGAGGCCAGCGCAGTGACGGGATAGCCCGCCTCCTCCAGCAGCGCGCGGCCCGGCTGGAACGACTTTTCGATGACGATGCCTACGCCCGCCACGCTGGCGCCTGCCAGCTCGATCAGCTTGCACGCGCCGGAGGCCGCCGCGCCGTTGGCCAGAAAGTCGTCGATAAAGAGCACCCGGTCGCCCCGCTCGATAAACTTGGTCTTGAGGGTCAGCTGGTAGTTGCTGCCCTTGGTGAAGGAGAAGACGTTGGTCTGCAGGATGTCCTCGGACAGAATGCTGGAGGAGGATTTCTTCATCACAACCAGCGGCAGCTTCATCGCCAGCGCGGTCATCGCGGCGGGCACAATGCCGGAGGATTCGATCGTCATCACGCGGGTCGCGCCGGAATCCCCGAAGATCCGGGCAAACTCGTCGCCAATTTCCCGCATCAGCTCCACGTCCACCTGGTGGTTGAGAAACGAATCCACCAGCAGAATGTGCTGGCTGAGCGCCTTGCCGTCTTTGAGAATGCGCTGCCTGAGAAGTTCCAAATCGTACCATCTCCCGAGCCAATGTAGTGTCCTAAGTACTATACATGCTTTTTGACGGATGGTCAACGAAATTTGCATGAAATCGTTCGGATCAGCGGCCGGCGCGCGCGGATGCCGCCCGGTGTGCGTGCCGGGGCGGCATTTAATATGAAATCTGACTTGACAGAAAGGGCGTTTCATTCTAAAATTATCAGGTTGCGGACGATAAGGAAGGTGTTGTGTATGTTCGATTTTGATGTGATCATCGTCGGGGCGGGCCCGGCGGGGATCTTTACGGCGCTGGAGACCCGGCGCCTCAACGCGGTCGCGCGCATCCTGATGGTGGACGAAGGCCCGTCCATCGACAAGCGCACCTGCCCGGCGCGCACGCTGGGCCGCTGCGTGGGCTGCAAGCCTTGCAACATCATGAGCGGCTGGGCCGGCGCGGGTGCCTTTTCCGACGGCAAGCTGACCCTCAGCGAGGAAGTCGGCGGCAACATGGTGGACTACCTGCCCCGCGAGGAAGTGCGGGAGCTGATTCGCTACGCCGACTCCATCTACCTGGAGCACGGCGCGCCGGAAAAGGTGCATGGGCTGAACGACCCCAAGGTGGACCAGATCAAGTACGAGTGCTCCAAGTACAACATCAAGCTGGTGCCCTCCCCGGTTCGGCATATGGGCACCGAGCATGCGTTTACCGTGCTGCGCAACATGTACAGGACGCTGGAGGAATCCGGCAACTTTGAGTTTCGCGAGCGCACCAGCGCCGAGGAGGTGCTGGTGGAAAACGGCCACGCCGCCGGCGTATACCTGAAGGCGCCCTCCGGCGCCACCAGCCTCGTGCGCGCCCCCCGCGTGGTGGCGGCCCCCGGCCGCGGCGGCGCCGCGTGGCTCAACCAGGTGGCCAAGGACAACGATATCCAGACCCTCAACAACGAGGTGGACATCGGCGTGCGCGTCGAGGCGCCCAACGCCATCATGGACCACCTGACCCGCCACCTCTACGAGGCCAAGCTGGTCTACTACGCCGATACCTTTGAAAACAAGGTGCGCACCTTCTGCATGAACCCCGGCGGGCTGGTCAGCGAGGAGCACTACGAGGGCGGCATCGCCGTGGTCAACGGGCACAGCTACCACGACGAAAAGCTGCACACCGACAACACCAACTTTGCGATGCTGGTGTCCACGCGCTTTACAAAGCCCTTCAGCTCGCCCATCGAGTACGGGCGCTACATCGCGCAGCTGGGCAACATGCTCACCGGCGGCGGCATCATGGTGCAGCGGCTGGGCGACCTTTTAAAGGGCCGGCGCACCGACGCCTCGCGCCTGGCCAAGTCCACCACCGAGCCCACGCTGAAGACCGCGGTGCCCGGGGACCTTTCCTTCGTGCTGCCCCACAGGCACCTGACCAGCATCATCGAAGCGATGCGCGCCTTTGACAACGTGGCGCCGGGGCTCTACTCCGGCAACACGCTGCTCTACGGCGTGGAGGTCAAGTTCTACTCGTCCAAGCTGACGGTGGGCCGGCACTTCGAAACGGCGCTCCCCGGCTTCTACGCCATCGGCGACGGCGCGGGCGTGACCCGCGGGCTCATCCAGGCCAGCGCCACCGGCGTGGTCGTGGCGCGGGACATCCAGTCCAAACTGGCGTAGCCATTCGCCCATCAAAGGAGTTTTTCGCATGTCTGTCGAACGGGTCCGGGAATATCTGAAGGGGTTTCAACTGGAGGACAGGGTTCGCGAATTTGACCAGTCCAGCGCCACGGTGGAGCTGGCCGCCCAGGCGGCGGGGGTCGAGCCGGCGCGCATCGCCAAGACGCTCTCGTTCAAGGACGGCGACGGCTGCATCCTGCTGGTGGCCGCGGGCGACGCCCGGGTGGACAACCGGCGCTTTCGCGATTCCTTCGGCGTCAAGGCCAAAATGCTCTCGCCGGACGAGGCGCTCGCGCTCACCGGGCACCCAGTGGGCGGCGTATGCCCCTTCGCGGTGGGTCCGGCGGCGCGGGTGTATCTGGACGAATCCCTCCGGCGCTTTGATACCGTGCTGCCCGCCGCGGGCAACGATCAGTCCGCCGTGACGCTGACGCCCGACGAGCTGTATGCCGCGTCGAAGGCCCTGGGCTGGGCGGACGCCTGCAAGGGCTGGCGGCCCGAGGAAGCAGAATAAGCCTTTGCGCCCGCCGGACAGCGGAAAAACACGGCCCGGAGGTCCTTCAGGGAAGGATCTCCGGGCCGCATGTCGCATCGGCGCCGGGCGCCTCAGAAGAAGCGGTGGAATATGTACTGGTCCAGCAGGATTGCGATGCCCAGAACGCCCGTGTACACGCCAAACCAGGTGAGCCGCACGCGGCGCACGATGGACAGCATGAACTTGATGGAGAGGAACCCGAACACCGCGCTGGTGATCACGCCCGCCAGGAGCGGAAGCGCGCCGCCCATCTGGCCGATCAGCGTGCCGTCGAAGACCGCGGCGCCGTTGTCCTTGAGCTCCAGCACGATGGCGCCCAGTATGGCCGGTATGGACATCAGAAACGCAAAGTCCGCCGAGCGCTTCCGGGACAGGCCCGTGGAAATGCCGCCGGAGATGGTGGCGCCGGAGCGCGAAATGCCCGGCAGGATGGCCACCGCCTGCATAATGCCCATGGCCAGCGCGTTCCACCACTTGACCTGCTTGGTCTCGAACGCCACGCCGCTGACCAGGTCCGCGAGCCAGAGAATCAGCGTGGTGATCAGAAACGCAAACCCCAGAAACTGGGTGGAGAACGTCTTGTCGTCAACATCGAAGACCAGCGCGGCGATGACCGCGGGAATCGTCGCGATGACCAGCAGCCAGACCTCGCTCTTGAGCGGGTTTTTGACGAGGTCCAGAATCATCTTCCAGAGCCGCCTCCAGTAGACCGCAATCACCGCGGCCAGGGTGCCGACGTGGAGCAGCACGTCCAGCGTCATGAAATTCTCGGTGGACAGCCCGAACAGCTTTTGGATCAGATCCAGGTGTCCCGACGAGCTGATGGGCAGAAATTCCGTCAATCCCTGCACGAGCCCCAGCCAAAAAGCCTGCATGATGGACATACAAGCGCCTCCTTCGATGTTGTCGGACAGCATTGGTTCCATTGTACGATAAAAACCGCGCGCACACAAGAGATATCCGGGGAATTTATGGCGATCACCCGGTGATGTTGCGCGCAATCGCCTTTTTCAGCGCCTTTGCCGCCAGCGGCGCCGCGGTTTCGCCGCCGGAGCCGCCCTTTTCCACCACCACCGCCACGGCGTAGGGGTGGGCCGGATCGTCCAGGTAGCCGACGAACCAGGCATCCGTGGGGACGCGCTTGTCGTCGCTGGTCTCGGCGGAGCCGGTCTTTCCGCACACCGTGTAGCCCTTGATGGCGGCCTTGGAGGCGGTGCCCGCCTTGACCACCCGCGCCATGTACCGCCCGATGAAGTCCGCCTGGCTCGAAGTCATCACGCGCCCGTAGGCGCCGCTGGCGGTCCGCAGCCGGGGCAACCCGCCCACGCCCGTCACCTGCTTGATCAGCTGCGGCGTGGGCATCACGCCGTCGTTGGCGACGGCGCTGACGATCAGCGCCATGTGCAGCGGGGTGACCAGCAGCTTTCCCTGGCCCACGCCCGTCCAGGCGAGCTCGCTGACGTCGCCGATGGCGTCGGGGATCGAGGACTCGTACAGCACCAGGTCGCGGAAGCTGAAGTTGGTGTCAAAGCCCATCTTCCGCGCGGCGGCGACCAGCTTATCGCCGCCCATCTCCACCGCCAGCGACGCGAAGGTGATGTTGCAGCTCTTTTCAAAGGCTTCCAGCAGCGACATCTCCCCGTGCACCGCGCCGCCGTAGCAGGTCACCTTGCCGTTGCCGAACGCCCGCGTCCCCTCGCACACATAGGTGCGGTCCGCGGCGCCGGGCAGGTTCTCCAACGTCGCCGCCAGCGTGACGATCTTGAAGGTGGACCCCGGCGGGTACTGGCCCTGCAGCACGCGGTTGAGGTAGCCCGAACCCGTTTCGTCCGCGCCGGACTGGCGGGTGGTCAGCGCGGCGGGGTCGTAATCGGGCTTGGAAACCATCGCCAGAATCTCGCCCGTCTTGTAGTTCAGCACCACCACGGCGCCCTGCTTTTTCGAGGGGAACTGCTCCGAAATGTAGGCGCAGAGCTCGGCGTCGATGGTGAGTCGGATGTCGTCGCCCCGGACCTGGGTGCCGGAAAGCACCTGCCACGTGCGGTCGATGATGGAGCCGGAGAGGCCCAGAAGCGTCCCGGCGTGGAAGGTCTCCACCCCCGTGCCGGACATGCCCATCGCGTCGCCCACCGTCTGGGATACCGCGCGGCGGATGGACTTGTCGCCGCTGTACTTGCGGGTGCGGTCGTCCAGGGTGGTGGCCAGCACCAGGCCGTTGCGGTCGATGATGTCGCCCATGGCGTTGGTCTTTCTGGCCACGTTCAACCGGCTGTTGAGCTGGCTGGTGGTCCAGCGGGAGCCCTGGGAGTAGACCGTGTAGCCCAGCCACCCGCCCAGCCCCAGAAACATCACCACCAGGAGCACCGTGACCACGCGGATGGCGCGCCGCATCTGCTTCATAGCACGCCCTCCCGCCACTCGAGGCGTCGGAGGTCCTCCGCCTCGTCGCCGGCGTTCAGCGAGGACACCCCCAGGAGCATCCCCATCCCGCCCATCATGCTGACCATGGAACTGCCGCCCGCGCTGACAAAGGGCAGCGTGACGCCGGTCAGCGGGATCAGCTTGATGTTGCCGCCCACGATCACGAAGGTCTGAGCGGCGATGAGCGCCACCACGCCGAAGGCCACGAGGGCGTGAAAGCTGGTGCGGGCGTTCATCGCCACCGACGCGCCCCGCATCAGGATCAGTACGTAGATGCCCAGCATCGCCAGCGCGAAGATCAGCCCGAATTCCTCGCAGATCGCGGCGAACACGAAGTCCGAATGGTACAGCGGAATGTTGCGCGGGTAGCCCAGCCCCAGCCCCATGCCGAACATGCCGCCCGAGCCGATGGCGATCAGCGCCTGGATGATCTGCCAGCCGGCGTCCAGCGGGTCGCTCCAGGGGTTCTGGAACATCTCGAACCGCTTGGCCACGTAGGGGAACAGCCGGTAGGCGACGAGCGCGCCGCCCACGCCCATGCCCAGGCCCGCCAGCGTGATGGGCAGGTTGGAGGTGGCGGCGTAGAACATCATCACCGTGGTCAGAAAGTATAGCAGCAGCGCGCCCAGGTCCCGCTCGGCCAAGAGCAGCGCGCACAGCGCCGCCGCGAAGATCAGGGACGGCAGGCACCTGCGGAAGCGCGGCCGGTTGGAAAGCTGCGACGCCAGAACGAAGATCAGCGCCAGCTTTCCGAATTCCGACGGCTGCACCGAAATGCCCGCAATGTCCAGCCAGTTCTTGGCGCCGTACTGCCAGCTGCCGATCACCAGCGGCGAGGCCACCGCCAGAAATGTCACCGCCGCCAGCGGCAGCGCCCATTTGTCCCACGTGCGCACATGCCGTATGATTCCTATGCCCAGGGCCATGGCCACAAGACCTGCCAGAACGTAAAGCGCCTGGTTGAGCGGCGTCACCGAGGAGCGGGCGATGTCCTTGAGGGTCACCAGGCTGATCGAGCACAGAAAGAGCGTCAGGATCAGAAGCGCCCGGTCAATGGGCCAGAGCTTTGAAAAGAGCTTGACCACCAGAAAGGTGACAATGGGCATCAAAGCGGCAAAGGCCAGGGCCTGCAGGTCAAGGGAATCCGATTTGATGGCGAGCAGCAGCATGCCGGTGAACTGAAACAGCAGTACGCCCGTCAGCAGCAGGTGGGTATTGGCGCGCAGCACCGCGCGGCGCAGCGCGCCGGATTCTACCGGTCTCGCCATAGCTCGTCCTCGTCAAAAAAATCGTCGATGGGGTCGGCCCCGTTCGCCTGGGAAAAGGGAAGCGACACCGGGGCGGCCTTCGCGCCGCGCCGCGCGCCCGCCTTGCGCGGAGCGCGCGCCTTTGCCGGGGCGCCGCTTTCCGCGGCCGCCCGCCCCGCGGCGGATCGGGCCCGGGGCTCCGGCGCGCTTCCGAAGGCGTCGCCGTACAGGCCGTCTCCGACATCGGCCGCGCGGGCCGCGCCCGCCGCATCACCGGACGCCACCTCGAACCACTCGTCCGCCTCGGCCTCAACCGGCGCGTCAAACAGCACCAGCATCAGCGCCAGCCGTCCCACGTTCAGCACGTCGCCGTTTTCGAGAAAAACCGCCTCGCCGCTGTGGCCGCCGCCCACCGCCAGGCGGGCGCTGCCCAGCGGCCGGATGAGCAGCCCGCCCTCGCGCAGCTCAAAATGGGCGTGGGCGCGCCGGAGATCCCGGTGGCGGATGCGCACGTCGGCGCTGCGCCCGCTGCCCAGCACCCCTTCCCGGGGGATCGGGTAGCTGACGCGGTTTCTCGCGCCGGGATTGGCGATCAGTTCACCCACGCAGCCGGTCTGCCCCATCCATTCCCGCAGCAGCTTGGCGCGGCGGTTGTCGGCCACCGTCATGCGCCAGCCCCGGAACAAAAGCACCAGCATCAGCGCCGCAAACCAGTAGCGCGCGGCCAGCGCGACGAGGGCGTACAGGTCGGAACTCAAGGCCGCGCCTCCTTTGCGGTTGCCTTCATATCAGATGCCCAGCCGGTCCCGGAGGCCCTCGGCCAGCTGCTCGCGCAGCGCCTCGCATTCGATCAGGTTGAGGATTGCCAGCATGCGCCGCCGCGTAAACGCGCGGCGGGTGAGCCGGCCGCCCAGCCGGCGGTCGATCCGGGTCAGCAGGCGGTCCTTCCCGGAGAGCGCATAGAGCGCGTCCGGCAGCGCCTGGCGCGCGCGGCGGCGGAAGGCGGATTCTACAAAGCCGGGGGCGAGAATCTCCTCCGACCGGGCGCGGAAGCCGTCGAGAATCGCGCGGGCTTCGTCGTCCCGGGCCAGCAGCGCCCGGCCGCCTTCGTGCACCACCGGCAGGTATTGGACGGACAGATCCCCGTCAAAAGTTGCCTCGACCACCAGCGCCGTGCGCCAGTATTCATCATTTTTCCGGTCAAACAGCAAATTTCCCTGTCCGTAGACGATGGTGGCGCCGGCGTGTTCCTCAAAGCAGCCCACCGCGTGGGAGTGCTGGCAGACGATGAGGTCCGCCCCGCTTTCGGCCAGGCCGCGAAGCGCCTTGCGCAGCTCCGGCGTCGGATACCGGTAGTGCTCAAGGCCGCCGTGGTACATGACGATCACCCGGTCGCACCGGTCCTTCAGGCGGCGGACCTGCGCCGGGGTCCTCAGCGGGTCATAGGCGTTGGCGCCGGGGGCGTCCGCCTTCGCCACGGAAAACTCCCGCTCGCAGCAGGCGAGAAGGCCCACCGAAAGGCCGTTTTTTTCGATGATCCGGGGCGCTTCGGCCCCGGCCCGGTCCGCGCCCGCACCGAAGGTGGGGATGCCCTCGGCCCGAAGCGCCCGGAGCGTGTTTTCAAGGCCCTCGGCGCCCCTGTCGAGGATGTGGTTGTTGGCGAGGGACAGGATGGGGGCGAGCCGCGCGATGCCCCGGGCGCAGGCCGCCTCCGCGCCCAGCGACGGCCCCGCCTTCAAAATGGGCGCGCCGCTGTCGGTCAGCGGCGCTTCCAGATTGATCACGCGCGCGTCGGCGGCCATCAGCGCCGAGCGAAGGGGCTCGTCCAGCACGGCCTCGATCTCGCCCCGCGCAAACAGCGCGGCGTTCGAGGCCGTGGGCACCAGGTCGCCGCAGATGCTTATCCTGATCAAGGGCGTTGCCTCCACACAAAAGCGCAATTTATACGGAATTATTGTACAACATGCGCCCGGACCTGTCAAACCTCGCGCGCGTCCGCGCCGCCGCGCATAGTATGCCGCGGGAGGGCTGAGCATGATTGTGCGGGGAGAAATGTACACGGCCGACCTGGACCCGGTCGTCGGCTCCGAGCAGGGCGGGACGCGGCCGGTGCTGGTGGTGCAAAACGACGTGGGCAACCGGTTCAGCCCCACCGTGGTCGTGCTCGCGCTGACCAGCCAAATCGACAAGGCGCGGCTGCCCACCCACGTGCTGGTTTCGGGTTCGGGGCTTGCCCGGCCGTCGGTGGTGCTGGCGGAGCAGATGCGCACCCTCGACAAGCGAAGGCTCCGCGAGCGCATCGGCATGCTGCCGCCGGAGGCGATGGAAAAGGTCAACCGGGCGATCCGGATCTCCCTGGCGGTCGAGCTTTGATCGCCGGCGACCTTCGCGCGGCCGCGAAAGCGGATGAACGCGCTTTAGTTTTGGCAGAATATGTGCTATAATGCCGATAAATCGGGCAAAAAAGGAAGCGGGCAATTTGAGCGATCGCTGGCGCGCGGAGGTTGTGGACTGGGGCAGGATCCTGGCGGGGCTGATTTTGGGGGCCTTCGCCTACAGACTGTTTCTGGTCCCCAACGAGGTGGCGCCGGGCGGCTTTACGGGCATCGGCCAGATTCTGAACGCCCTTTTCGGCTGGAACGTGGGCACCGTGGCGCTGGCGCTCAACGTGCCCCTCTTCGCGCTTTCGCTGCGGTCGATGGGGCTGCGCTTCGGCGTCCGGTCGCTCTTTGCGTCGGCGGCGCTTTCGATGCTGATCGACTACCTGCCCTTCGGCCCGCTGACCGACGACAGGCTTCTGGCGGCGGTCTTTGGCGGCGTGCTGGGCGGCGCGGGCTTTGGCCTGATCATGCTGGGGGACGCCACCACCGGCGGCAGCGATATGCTGGGCATGCTGATCCACAAAAGGCTGAAGGTGGTCAAGGTGTCGGCGGCGGTGTTCATGGTGGACGCGCTGGTCATCGTGGCCGCCGGCGTGGTGTTTGACGTCAAGGGCGCGCTTTTGGCGCTGATCTCCACCTACATCATAGCCCGCGTGCTGGACCGGGTGCTGGAAGGACCCAACATGGCCAAGGCCTATTTCATCATCTCCGGCCGGGCGGAGGAGATCGCCGACGCCGTGATGAAGACGATGGACCGGGGTGTGACCAGCCTGGCGGGCCGGGGCATGTACACCGGCGAGGCGCGCTCGGTGCTCTTGTGCGTGATCAACCGGCGCGAAACCCTCCGGCTCAGGACGCTGGTCAGCGGCATCGACCCGGAGGCCTTCATGATCGCCACCGACGTACGCGAGGCGCTGGGCGAGGGTTTCCAGGCCCATTAGCGCCCGATCCGGGGCGTTTAAATGTCGAAAAGGGGGACGGGACATGCCCATCGCAGTCATCACCGGCGCTTCATCGGGGCTGGGCCGCGCCTACGCGCTGGCGGCCATGGAGATCTTTCCGGAAATTCGGGAGTACTGGCTCATCGCCCGTCGGGCGGACAGGCTGGAGGCGCTGGGGGCGGACATGCCGGGCGTAAGCGTGCGCACCATCGCCCTGGACCTGGCCGATCCGGCGAGTTTTGACGAATATCAGAGGCTTCTCGAGGAGGCGGGCGCGGAGATTGCGCTCCTCGTCAACAACGCCGGGCTGGGCTGGATGGGCGACTTTGCCGACGGCTCCTGGCGCAGCCAGACGGCGATGACGGACGTCAACGTGCGGGCGGTGACGGCGGTGGCCAACATTTCCCTCCAGCACATGCGGCGGGGGAGCGTGATGGTCAACGTCAGTTCCATCGCGGCCTTCGCGCCCACGCCGCGCATGGCGGTCTACTGCGCCACCAAGTCCTACGTGTCGGCCCTTTCGAAGGCCATCCGCTTCGAGCTGAAGGGGAAGGGCGTCCGCGTGCTGGCGGCCTGCCCCTGCCCGATGGACACGGAATTTCTGGAAATCGCGGGCATCCATAGCAGAACCTTTGACATGCTGCCTCGGGTGAAGCCCGATTACATGGCGGTGAAATCCCTCGCCGCCGCGAAAAAGGGGCGGGCGGTATACACCGCGCTGCCCCTGATGAAGCTCTACCGCGTGCTGGCCAAGATCCTGCCCAGCGGCCTTGTGATGCACGTGTCAAAGGTCTAGCGGTGCCTCCGGCGCGTCCGCGGGGCGCTCGGGCAGCTGGCCGCTGTTGATGTAGAAGGCCAGGATGTCCACGATCTTCTTATTGAAGCCGCCGCCCGCCACAATCACATCCGCAAACTCGATGTAGGTGCGGATGTAGCGCTCGTACATGGGCTTGACCGTCGAAAGGTACTGCCGCGCGATGCCGTTGATGTCCCGGCCGCGCTCCAGGATGTCCCGCTGGACGCGGCGCAGAAGGCAGATGTCCGGGTCCACGTGGACGAAGAGCTTGAAGTCCATCATGTCGCGGGTGCGCGGGTCGTAAAAGGCGTGGATGCCCTCGATGATGGTCACGTCGCAGGGATGGATCTGCTCGCCCGAATCCGCGCGGCGGTGCATGGTGTAGTCGTAGCCCTTGCGGGTGACGCTTTTGCCGGACTTTAAAAGGCGGATGTCCTCCCGGAGCACGTCGTGCTCGAAGGCGTCCGGCTCGTCGTAGTTGATCTTGGCCCGCTCCTCCAGCGGCAGGTAGCTGTGGTCCCGGTAGTAGCAGTCCTGCTTGATCAGCGCCGATTCCCCGCGGACCGACGCTGCCAGCGCCCGGGCCAGCGTGGTTTTGCCGCTGCCGCTGGCGCCGCAGATCCCGATGGTAAGCATGAAAACACCCCCGCAGCCAGTATAAGCGCGGGGGTGCGCCTTTGCAAGAACCTATTCGCCGTCCAGCGGAAAGTTTTTCTCAAAGGCCACCGCGGCGTCATAGATCAGCCGGTGCCCCTGGTCGTTGGGGTGGATGCCGTCCTCGCACAGCACATCCTCGCCCCGGACCACGGCCAGAAACGCCTCCCGCAGCGGCAGCCAGCGGCAGTTGATTTCGGAGGCCACCCGCATCACCAGCGCGGAGTAGTATTCCTGCCAGCGGTAGATGCGCTCCGGCACCCCCAGAAACCGCAGGATGCGGCCTTCGTCCAGCCCGTCCTTCACAATCCACTTCAGGTAGCGGCGCGGGTCCAGCGGCGGCAGGCTGCACAAAAGCGGCGTGCCACCCATCTTGCGCACATGGGCGGCCATCTCCCGGAGCGCCGCGGTGAACTGGTCCACCGGCGTATGGGGCGCGTGGGGCGCGTCGGGCGCGTCGGCCACCGCCGCCCAGTCAAAGTCGCAGTCGTTGCCGCCGTATTCGATGACCACCAGTTTGTCCCGGAACGCGGCCCCGTCCATGGACTTCATGGCGGCAAGCGCCTCCGGCGCGGTGCGGCCCATCCGGGACAGGTTTTCAAAGGGAACCTTAAAGGTCCGGGACAGCATCGAAATGGCGCTGTCCTTGAGCAGCGTGTAGCGGTGCCGCGCGGGGTCGTACACCACGCCCTTGAGCACCGAGTCACCCCATACCTGAATGCCCGCGTACTGCATGAAACCGCCCCTCGCACATCTCGTTTTGAAAACCATTATATAAGACCTCAGTGATTATGTCAAGGCTTAAGCCGCAAGATATCTTGACGTTTTTGAAAGTAAATGATATCATGCTCCCGTGGAAAGGGGCGTATGCGATGCAGAGCCGGGCGCTGGACGCGCTGATTGATTTTCTCCGCGGGCACAGGGGCGCGCGCTGGGACGAAATGCCGGATCTCGAGCTGTACATGGACCAGGTGATCACCTACCTCAAGCGGCAGCTGGCGCCGTTTCAGGATTCTCCCGAGGAGAACCTCGTCACGCCGTCGATCATCAACAATTACGTGAAGGCCGGGTTTGTGCCCAGGCCGGAGCGGAAAAAATACGCCCGGGCGCACCTGGCGTCGCTGACGATGGCGTGCACCCTCAAGCGGGTGCTGCCCATCGAGTCGGTCAGAAAGCTGATCACCCAGGGCGGCGCGCCGCTCGACGGGGCGCGCTACGATCAGTTTCTGGA
Source organism: Christensenellales bacterium (assembly GCA_040768845.1). Lineage (GTDB taxonomy): Bacteria > Bacillota > Clostridia > Christensenellales > Aristaeellaceae > JAEZHK01. Next base: position 362,636 of record JAXGME010000003.1, read on the forward strand.
CGCGCAGCGGGAGGCGTTCCAGGAGGAGGCCCGGCTGCTGGAGCAGCTTGCGGCGGACTTTCCGTCGGACAGCCAGTCGCTGTACCGGCTGGCCACCCACTTTGCGCTGCGCGCCGGCGCCGACCGGCTGATCGCCGACCGGATCATGGGGCTGATCGACGAAAAAGAGCGCCGCGCGCAGGTTGACGATCCGGCGCCCAAATGATAGAATGATGCGATGGATATCGCGGACTTGAACCGGAGAGGGGACCGACAGATGGAAAACCAGGAAGGCGCGAAGCGCAAAATCATATTCAGCGGCATACAGCCCACCGGCAACCTGACGCTGGGCAACTACATCGGCGCGCTTCGGAACTTCAAGCTGCTGGAGGACGAATACGACTGCCTGTACTCCATCGTGGACATGCACGCGCTGACGGTGCGGCAGGACGCGGCGGAGCTGCGCAAGGCCTGCCTGAAGGCGATGAGCCTTTTTCTGGCCGTGGGCCTCGACCCGAAAAGAAGCCTGATCTACTTCCAGTCCCACGTGCCGGCCCATGCGGAACTGGCCTGGGTGCTGAACTGCTACACCTACATGGGCGAACTGTCGCGGATGACCCAGTTCAAGGACAAATCCCAAAGGCACGCCGACAACATCAACGCGGGGCTGTTCACCTACCCGGTGCTGATGGCGGCGGACATCCTCTTGTATCAGTCGGACCTGGTGCCCATCGGCGCCGACCAGAAGCAGCACCTGGAGCTGGCGCGGGACGTGGCCGAGCGCTTCAACGGCGTCTACGGCCGGGTGTTCACCGTGCCGGAGGCGTACATCCCCAAGGTGGGCGGCCGCGTGATGAGCCTGCAGGAGCCCACCCGGAAGATGTCCAAGTCCGACCCGGAGGACACCTACATCGCCATGCTGGACGCGCCGGAGGTCATCCGCAAAAAGCTCCGCCGCGCCGTCACCGACTGCGACGGCGCCGTGCGCTTTGACCCCGAGGCGAAGCCGGGGGTGTCCAACCTGATGAGCATCCTGTCCACGCTGACGGGCCAGACGTTTGAGTCCATCGAGCGGGACTTCGAGGGCAAGGGCTACGGCGCCTTCAAGGACGCGGTGGCCGACGCGGTGGTGGCGACACTTTCGCCCATCCAGGCGCGCTACCACGAGATCGTCGCCGACAAGGCGTACCTCGGCGAAGTGATGACCGCCGGCGCCGAGCGCGCCCGGGGCCTGGCCGGGCGCACCCTGCTGAAGGTGCGCAAAAAAGTGGGCCTGGCGGCCCTGACGCTGTGATGCGGCGGTTTTTGCTCTCCGGCACGGCCAATACCCGCGACCTGGGCGGGTACCCGGTGCCGGGCGGCGCGACGGTGTGGGGGCGTACCTTCCGCAGCGACGCGCCGGTTTCGCTGACGGCGGAGGATGTCGGCCGCCTTCGCGCGGCGGGCATCACCACCCACATCGATTTGCGCACGCTGGAGGAAGTGGAGCGCCGGCCCAGCGCGCTTCAAAACATGCCGGGCTTTAAATACCACCACGTGGATCTCTGCGCCGCGATGCAGATGCTGCCGGAGACCGAGGCGGGGGTGGCCGAATCCTACCTCGAGATGACGCGGCAGACCGGGCCGATGGCGCGCATCTTCGGCCTCATCGCGGCCGCCCGCGGCCCGCTTCTTTTCCACTGCACCGCGGGCAAGGACCGCACCGGCGTGGTGGCGGCCATCCTTCTGATGCTGGCGGGCGTGCCCCGCGAGGAGATCATGGCGGACTACATCCTGACCGCCGCCTACATGCGCGAACCGATCCGGAAATTCCTCGAAGCTGATCCGGATCTGCCGGCCTACATCATCATCCCCAAGGTGGACTTCATCGAGGGCTTTCTGGACGGCTTTGCCGCGGCCTACGGCGACGCGCGGGGCTACCTTGCGTCCATCGGCGTTTCGACGGACGAGATCAATTCCATAACACAACGTCTGACAGTTTTAACATAGCCGTTTCCTTTTTGGCGGGCTTTGTGCTTGTCAAAGATTTGGGATTGGGGTAAAATACTATGGAAGCAAAAAGAGGAGGAAACAGAACATGATCAAAGTTGGCATCAACGGTTTTGGCCGCATCGGCCGTCTGGTTTTCCGCGCCGGCCTCGAGCAGGGGGGCGTTGAGTTTGTCGGCATCAACGATCTGATCACCCCGGATTATATGGCCTACATGCTCAAGTATGACACCGTGCACGGCCGCTTCCAGGGCACCGTGGACTACACGGACAAATCCATCATCGTCAACGGCAAGGAAATTCCGGTGTTCTCCATCAAGAATCCCGCCGAACTGCCCTGGGGCAAGGTCGGTGCGGAATACGTGGTCGAGTCCACGGGCCTGTTCCTGACGAAGGAAAAGTCCCAGGGCCACATCGATGCCGGCGCCAAGCATGTGATCATGTCCGCGCCCTCCAAGGATGACACCCCGATGTTCGTCATGGGCGTCAACAATGACAAGTACACCTCCGACATGACCTTCGTGTCCAACGCTTCCTGCACCACCAACTGCCTCGCGCCCATCGCGAAGGTTCTGCACGACAAGTGGGGCATCACCGACGGCCTGATGAGCACCATCCACGCCACCACCGCCACCCAGAAGACCGTGGACGGCCCCTCCCAGAAGGACTGGCGCGGCGGCCGCGGCGCGGCGTTCAACATCATCCCCAGCTCCACCGGCGCCGCCAAGGCCGTGGGCAAGGTCATCCCCGAGCTCAACGGCAAGCTGACCGGCATGTCCTTCCGCGTGCCCACCGCCGACGTGTCCGTGGTCGACCTGACCGTCAACCTGGCCAAACCCGCCAAGTACGACGAGATCTGCGCCGCCATGAAGGAAGCCGCCGAGGGCGAGCTCAAGGGCATCCTGGGCTACACCGAGGACGCGGTCGTTTCCTCCGACTTCATCCATGATCCCCGCACCTCGATCTTTGACGCCAAGGCCGGCATCGCGCTGACCGATCACTTCGTCAAGGTCGTGTCCTGGTACGACAACGAGTGGGGCTATTCCAACAAGGTCGTCGAGCTGATCAAGTACATGGATTCCGTGGATCATCCCGCCGGCTGCGGCTGCTGCTGCTAAGCGCGTCCGTTAGCGATGCAAGAGAACCGGGCTCCCTTGCGGAAGCCCGGTTTTTCACATCGCGCGGTGCCCGCCCCGAGGGCGCTAGTAGTCCGCGCAGCCTAAGAACCTAAGATAGGGCGCAGAGATTTTTCTGCCCGGCACGGAGCCGGAGCGCAGGCGCAGCGGCGCTACGTCAAGCGGAGCGCGACACAGCCGGACAGGAAAAGATCCAGCCATAGCGCGGAAATTAGGCTGCGCGGACCACTAGATGGAATAATCGTAGGCGGGGGTCTCGTTCTTTGCGATGTCCGCCAGCGTGAAGGAATCCAAGTATTGGTTGACCACCTTGTAAAGCCCCTCCCACAGCGGCAGCGTGGGGCAGTCCTCCCGGCGCGGACAGCGGTTGGGCTCCTGGTCCAGGCACGCCACCGGCGCCAGCGGCCCTTCCAGCGCCCGGATGATTTCGCCCGCGGTGTACTGCTCCGCGGGGCGGGTCAGCTGGTAGCCGCCGGAGGCACCGCGGCTGGAGCGCAGAAGGCCCGCGCGGCTCAGCCCCGATACGATCTGCTCCAGATACTTGACCGATATCCCCTGGCGGCCGGATATGTCCTTGAGCGCGATCCAGTCGCCACTGTCGTGCTGGGCCAGGTCCACCATCAGCCTCAGCGCATAGCGACCCTTCGCGGAAATTTTCATAAAACGCACACCTCCGGTATGATTATGGGTATTATACCACAGTCCGCGCGCAATGAAAAGCCGCGCCGCCGGTTCCGGGCCGCAAGTTTAACAGAGGCGGATTGGCCATTTTGGGGCAAACAGCCCTTGTAAATTATGGCGGGAATGGGGTATAATGCTTCATATGGGAGCCATATACGTAGGTCTTGCGGCGTTGGCCGGCGCCGCGGTGGGCTGGGTACAGTTCAAGTTGCTGTGGCGAATCGTCGAGGGCAGAAAGCCCTGGCTGCTGGCGATCAAACTGCCGCTGTGGGCGGCGGGCATGATCGCGTCTGTCGCCGTATCGGTCGCGGCGCTGATCGGCTTCACGCTCGCGGCGAGCGTTTCATTTACCGCATTCGGCTACGCCTTCTGGCGCGCCAAACGCAAAGGAGCATGAGCCTTTCGCATGGAAGTGTCAGTCAATATCTATCCGGAAGATTTCTTCGTGTTCGGCGTCAACGTCGGGCAGAGCGTGGTGCTCGCGTGGGGTGCGCTGGCGGTGGTGGTCGTGCTGCTTGTGCTGGCCAACCTCTACATCCGCAGGCGCTTTACGGAGAAGCCCAAGGGCCTGCAGCTGGTGCTGGAGATGACCATTGGCGGCCTTGAAAAGTGGGCCAGAGGCTATGTGGGGGAGTCCGCGCCCTTTATCGCGCCGGTGACGCTGACGCTCATGGTCTACGTGTTCTCGGCCTCCATCATCGAGCTGTTCGGCCTGCCCGCGGCCACCGGCGACATCAACTGCGCCATCGCGTTGGGGCTGACCTGCTTTATCGCCGTCAATGTGACGGGCCTTCGCTACCGGGGCATCAAGGGCCGCATCGCGGCCATGTGCCACCCGACGCCCATCGTGTTTCCCATCCGCGTGCTCACGGACCTGATCACGCCCTTTTCGATGGCGATCCGGCTCTTTGCCAACATCCTGGTGGGCGCGGTCATCATGGAGATGATCTACCACCTGGTGCCGCTCGTACTGCCGGCGGCCTTCTCGTCGTTTTTCACGGTATTTGAAATCGGCATCCAGGTATTTGTCATCGGCCTGCTGTCGCTGATCTACACCAGCGAAGCGGTGGAATAATTTTTGGAACCAGCGATCAAGAGGAGGATTTGACATGTCACCACTCGGACTCATCGCAATCGGCGCCGGCATCGCGGTTTTGTGCGGCGCGGGAGCCGCCATCGGCATGGGCATTGCCACGGGCAAGGCGTCGGAGGCGATCGCGCGCCAGCCGGAGGCTTTCGGCAAGATCAACTCGTCGCTGCTCTTTGGTCTGATCCTGATGGAAACCTGCGCGATTTACGCGCTGCTGGTTTCGATTCTGCTGATTTTCGTTCTTGGCGCCAAGGTGTGATCGGCGGTCGGGCAACGGAAACGGAGGGATGCTGGTTTGGAAGGACTGTTTAATCCGACGACCATTCTTTTGCACATGGTCAACGCAGTGCTGCTTCTGGCCGCGCTGTATTACCTTCTGTACAAGCCTGTCAGAAAGTTTCTGAAGGCGCGGGAGGAAAAGGTGGCCGGGGAGATCGACAGCGCCGCGGAGAGCCAGAAACAGGCCGAGGCGCTGCTCAGCGAGCGCAAGCGCCAGCTTGACGGCGCGGCCAGCGAGGTCGCGGGCCTGATCAAGACCGGCGAGGCCCAGGGCAGGGCCCGGGCCGATGCCGTGATTGCCGCGGCCGAGGCGGACGCCAAAGCGATTGCCGAAAAGGCGAAGGCCCAGGTGCGCGTCATCGAGCAGAACGCGCGGCAGGAGCTCTACAAGGACGCGGCGCAGCTCTCCGTCCAGATCGCGTCGATGGTGCTGGAGCGCGAAGTCAGCATCGAAGACCACAGGCGCCTTTTGGACGAGTTCCTTGAAAGGGCGGGCCGAAGCGAATGATTCAGGGCATTGTAAATACCGCTTTCCCGCTGACGCCGGAGGAAATGACCCGGCTCGAGGGCTGCATGGCCGGCCTTTTGGGCGCTCCGGTGACGCTGACGGAGCGTGTGGACAAGGCGCTTCTCGCGGGCATATCCGTGGAGATCGCCGGCCGCGTCATGGACAATTCGCTCAAGGGAAGGCTGGCGCTGGTGCAGCGCGAGCTGATGAAACGGGGGTCGATCCTCGATGCTTGAGTGGAAAGCCATCGGACGGGTGCTGGAATCCCGGCTTGGGCAAATCAAGGAAAATGTGGACCTGACGCGCGTCAACGCCCAAAGCGCGGGTGTTACGCTGACCTCGGGCGACGGCGTGGCCATCGTCAGCGGTCTGCTGGACTGCGTGCTGGGCGAGTTGGTGGAATTTGAAGGCGGCGGCAGCGGCATCGTGATGAACCTGGACCGCGAGGACGTGGGCGTGGTGCTGCTGGGCGGCGAGGCCACCGTGCCGGAGAGCGCCCAGGCCCGCGGCACCGGCCGCGTGCTGGAGGTGCCCTGCGGCAAGGGGCTCCTGGGGCGCGTGGTCAACCCGCTGGGCGAGCCGCTGGACGGCGAGGGCCCGATCTTTTCCGACGAGGACCGCCCCATCGAGGCGCCCGCGCCGGCAATTCTGGCCAGAAAGCCGGTGGACCGCCCCCTCGAAACGGGGCTGATGGCCATCGACGCCATCGCGCCCATCGGCCGGGGCCAGCGCGAGCTGATCATCGGCGACCGCCAGACGGGCAAGACCGCCATCGCGCTGGACGCCATCCTGAACCAGAAGGGCAAGGATGTCTACTGCTTCTACGTGGCGATCGGGCAGAAAACCTCCTCCGTGGCGCGGCTCGTCGATCAGCTGCGCGCCTCGGGCGCGATGGATTACACCACCGTCGTCTGCTCCACCGCCAGCGACGCGGCCTCCATGCAGTACATCGCGCCCTACGCGGGCTGCGCGATGGCCGAGCACTTCATGTACGGCGGCAAGGACGCGCTGATCATCTACGACGATCTCAGCAAGCATGCCATCGCCTACCGGGCGATGTCGCTGCTGTTGCGCCGCCCGCCGGGCCGCGAGGCCTACCCGGGCGATGTGTTCTACCTGCACTCGCGCCTGCTGGAGCGCGCGGCCAGCCTGTCGGACGAGATGGGCGGCGGTTCCATGACCGCGCTGCCCATCGTGGAAACCCAGGCGGGCGACATTTCCGCCTACATTCCGACCAACGTGATCTCCATCACCGACGGTCAGATCTTTCTGGACACGGACATGTTCCGCTCCAACATCCGCCCGGCGGTTTCCGGCGGCCTGTCGGTCAGCCGCGTCGGCGGCGCCGCGCAGCGCAAGGCCATGCGCGCCGTGGCGGGCAGGCTGCGGCTGGAGCTGGCCCAGTATCGGGAGCTGCAGGTGTTCGCTCAGTTCTCCTCCGACATGGACGCCGCCACCCGCGACACGCTTCGTTACGGCGCCATCCTGACGGAGCTGCTGCGCCAGAAGGACGGCGAGCCGATGCCGGCCGTTTCGCAGATCGAGCTGCTCTACGCCGCCACCCACACGCTGGTGCCCCACGACACCACGTCGGAGCGGGTGCAGCGGTTCAAGCGTGAATTCCCCGCCTATATGGAGGCGCGGGACCCGGAGGGCGTGCGCGAGCTCACGGAAAACGGCGTGCTCACCCCTTCCTTTGAGAAGAGCATGGCCCAGGCGGTCAAGGAATGGCTGGCCCGTTCGGGGGCGGCGCAATGAACAGCGTTTCCGAGATCCGCCACCACATCAAGGTCGTCGACGACACATCGAAAATCACCAGGGCCATGCACCTGATCGCCTCGGCCAAGATGAAGCGCGCCATGAACCTGCACGATCAGAACCTGGCGTTTTTCAACCAGGTGCGCGCGGGCATCCGCTTCATCATGGATACGGCGGGCGGGTCGATCAACAACCGCTTCTTCCGCGAGCACGGAAAGAAGGCGGCCTATCTGGTGATCGCGGCGGACAAGGGCCTCTGCGGCGGATACAACCAGCAGATTCTGAAGCTGGCGCTGGACACCATCGAAAACAGCGGGCACGTAAACGTCAAGCTGTTCACCGTGGGGCACATCGGAACCGACTTCTTTCAGCGGCGCGGCATTACGCCGGACGTGCACTTTCAGCACATCATCCAAAACCCCACGCTGCGCCAGGCCCGCAGAATCACCGCCACGCTGATCGAGCTGTTTCTGTCCAAGGCGGTGGACGAAGTCTACGTCATCTATACGATGCTGGGCGAGCGCGGCGTTTTGACGCCGACGGTCATGCGGCTTTTGCCGCTTCTGCCGGTGGATTTTTCCGATACGTCGCCCATTCACGCGAAGGTCGCGGGGTTTGAGTTTTTTCCCTCGCCCGCGGCTGTGGCGGAGGCGATGGCCCACGACTACCTGATGGGGCTGGTGTATTCGGCGCTGGCCCAGTCCTACGCCAGCGAAAACCGCGCGCGCATGACCGCCATGGACAACGCCACCCGCAACGCCGGCGAGATGCTGGAAAAACTCAGGCTGCAGCTCAACCATGTGCGGCAGGACGCGATCACCCAGGAAATCACCGAAATCATGGGTGGCTCAGTAGGGGAGGAACAGGAATGACAAACGGAACCGTGGTACGCATCATCGGGCCGGTTCTGGATGTGGAATTTGAAAAGGGCGCGTTTCCGCCGATCCACACGCTGCTCTACGCCCTCTGCGGCGACCGCAAGGTGGCCATGGAGGTCATGCAGCACCGGGACGACTGCGTTCGCTGCATCGCGCTGGAGGCCACCGAGGGGCTTTCCCGCGGGCTGGCCGTGGAAAATACCGGCGCACCCATCACCGTGCCGGTGGGGCGCAAGACGCTGGGCCGGGCGCTGGACGTGCTGGGCAAGCCCATCGACGGCAAGCCCCCCGTGCAGCCGGACGAGCTGCTGCCCATCCACCGCAGCGCGCCCAGCTTTGACAAGCAGATGCCCGCGGCCCAGATGTTTGAAACCGGCATCAAGGTCATCGACCTTCTGGCGCCCTACGCCAAGGGCGGCAAAATCGGCCTTTTCGGCGGCGCCGGCGTGGGCAAGACGGTGCTGATTCTGGAGCTCATCCACAACATCGCCATCGAGCACGGCGGGTTCTCCGTGTTCACCGGCGTAGGCGAGCGCTCCCGCGAGGGCAACGACCTGATCCTCGAAATGGAGCGGTCCGGCGTCATCGACAAGACCGCCATGGTGTTCGGCCAGATGAACGAGCCGCCGGGGGCGCGCATGCGCGTGGCCATGACCGGGCTGACTTTGGCGGAGCACTTCCGCGATTCCGAGAAGCAGGACGTGCTGCTGTTTATCGACAACATCTTCCGCTTCATCCAGGCGGGCAGCGAGGTGTCGGCGCTATTGGGCCGCATCCCGTCGGCGGTGGGCTACCAGCCCACGCTGGCCACGGAAATCGGCGCGCTGGAAGAGCGGATCACCTCCACCAGCGAGGGTTCCATCACGTCGGTACAGGCCGTCTACGTGCCCGCCGACGACCTGACGGACCCTGCCCCCGCCGCGATCTTCTCCCACCTGGACGCCACCACCGTGCTGTCCCGCCAGGTGGCGGAACTGGGCATCTACCCGGCGGTCAGCCCGCTGGACTCGTCCTCGCGCATCCTGTCGCCGGACGTGGTGGGCGAGGAGCACTACCGCGTGGCGCTGCGCGTGCTGGCGGCGCTGCAGCGATACCGCGAGCTGCAGGACATCATCGCCATTCTCGGCATGGACGAATTGACCGAGGAGGACAAAAAGACCGTATTGCGCGCCCGCCGCATCCAGCGCTTCCTGTCCCAGCCGATGCACGTGGCGGAGGTGTTCAGCGGCATCCCCGGCAAGTACGTCAAGGTGGCGGACACCGTAGCCTCCTTTAAGGCCATTGTGGACGGCGAGGTGGACGACCTGCCCGAGGCCGCATTCTTCATGGTGGGCACGCTGGACGAGGCCAGGGAAAAGGGCCGGCAGCTGATCGAGGCCGCCCGGGAGCAGGAGGGGGCGTGAGGGCTTGACGTTTCATCTTTCCGTGGTGACGCCGGAGCGCGCCTTCTTTGAAGACGAGGTCGAGATGGTGGTGCTGCAGGCACAGGACGGCGAATACGGCGTGGAGTCCGGCCACTCGCCCGCACTGGTGGCCCTCGGCGAGGGCGTCACCCGCATCCGTCAGCAGGGGGAGTGGCGCTGGTTTGCCGCCTCCAGCGGGTACGCCTCCATTCTGCCGGACGGCGTGTACGCCGTTTTGCAGACTGCGGAGTGGCCCGAGGAGATCGACGTCAACCGCGCGCAGCGGGAGAAAGAGGAAGCCGAGGAGATCCTGCGCCAGAAGCAAAGCATGCAGGAATACGCGATGACCCGCTCCATGCTGGCCCGCGCGATGGTGCGCCTCCGGGTGACCCGGGAATCAAGCGATACAAGATAAAGGCGCCGCAAGGGCGCGGCGGACCGCCGGCAAGGCCCCGGAAGGGGCGCGCCGGGGTCAAAGCCGCCGCTTCAGTTCGTCGATCAGCCCTCTGAGAAAGCCGCACAGCACATCGTCGCGCTCCACGTGCTTTGCCAGCAGCTCCTCCGTAAAAAAGCGCTGGTACAGTGCGGTAAATTCGGTCAGCGCCACCACGGGCGCGCCCTGCGCCGCGTTCTTTGGATGCCGGAACTGCACGCCCAGCCGGTCCAGACAGAGGATGTACAGCGGGTTGCACGCCGCCAGAGGGCCCTTGGCCAGGTGCAGCTTGAAGCAATGCATCTCCTGGGTGCGGCGCAGGCAGTCCGTCAATATGGCGACGCGCTCGGCGGGCGAGAAGGGGCTGAGGTCCCCGGGCCGGTTGACGAGCGCCAGTTCTCCCGTTTCGGCAAAGCGCCGCAGCCCTTCGCGCTGTACGATGAAGTGCGAGGGGGATTTTTTTTCATACAGGTTGCGGTTGCGCTGATACTGCACCCATTTGAGCTCCGCCAGCGTCTCGGCGGACATGGGCGGCGCCCACGGGTCCCGCGTCAAAACGTCCACCAGATCGCCGGGGATGGCCGCCAGCGGGATGTCCGGCGTGATCCCGTACAGCGCGCGGTCCTTCTCCCTCAGAAAGGCGTTCTTGGCTTCCAGCAGAAGGTCCGTCCGCTGGCTCGCCGCCCGGTCCTCCTTGACGGGGGCGTACCAGCGCCCCTGTTCGGCGATGCGCCGCACCAGCATTTCAAAAATGCCGCTCCGCTCGTTGTTTTCGTAGAGCAGACAGCGGTTGGCGATAAATACGATCGCGTGGGTGCCGAAACTGCCGTCCGCGCGCTGGAAGCGCGCGACGGCATGGCTCTGGGACAGAAATTCCCTGTCCAGCGTCGACGGGCGCGACATCTTGTAGCCGTGGTAGTTGGGCAGACACACCACGGGCAGCGCCGTGCGCACGGCGCGGATGATCTGGCTGTCATCCCCCTCCAGCGAAAAGTAGTGGTGCACCTGGACGCGCCTCGATGGGGCGATGTCGATCAGCAGGTCCCGCATCTCGGGGAAAACCGGGTACACCAGGCTGGAGGCGATGTGGATGGTGGCGGCGTGGACGGTCTTATAAAAATCGATCAACTGCTCGGTGCTCGTATAGCGCGCCGATCCGTAGCTCTCGATGGGGAAGGAGTTGGAGGGGAGAGGCTCGCTGCCCAGCAGCCGCCACATCTCCATATTCGCGTTGTAGGCGTCCACGCCCAGACGGCTGACCTCCAGCGCGCGCTCCAGCGCCATGAATTCCGCCGCGTCAAAGACCGGCGGCGTCACGCTTTGCAGCGCCTGAAAAAAATGCTCCGCGGCCTGGACGGAGCTTTGCGCGTGCAGAATGCGGGAAAGCGTTGTGTTGCTGCGGATGCTCAGGCGGCGCGTCATGTCGGAGATGGTGATGCGGTGCTTTTTCATCAGCGCGCTCAGGCATTGATCAAAGGTCTGAATGGTCAACGCGATGCGCCCCCTCTTTTTCTTTGGTATATTTTAACATGCGGGAAACGGGCCGTCAACATCGGGGGCCGATCCTGCGTTTTCGTTCCGCCGGCTGTTTCGGATCCGGGGCGCGCGGGTAACAATAACACCGGACAATGTGCAAAAATTTTACGGGAGGACTGATTGCCATGAAAGAATTGAAGGGATCCCGCACCGAAGCCAACCTGAACACCGCGTTTGCGGGCGAGTCCATGGCGCGCAATAAGTATACCTACTATGCTTCCCGCGCCAAGAAGGACGGTTTTGAGCAGATTGCCGCGATCTTCCTGGAAACGGCCGACAACGAAAAGGAGCACGCCAAGCTGTGGTTTAAGCACCTGCACGGCGGCGCCGTCGCCGACACCGTGACCAACCTCAAGGACGCGGCCGCCGGCGAGCACTACGAGTGGACCGATATGTACGCGGGCTTTGCCAAGGTTGCCCGCGAGGAAGGCTTTGACGACATCGCCGCGCAGTTTGAGGCGGTTGCCAAGGTTGAGAAGGAGCACGAGGCCCGCTACCTGAAGCTGTGCGAAAACGTCGAGGGCGGGCTGGTGTTCACCCGTGACGGCATGCGCATGTGGCAGTGCCGCAACTGCGGCCACATCGCCATCGGCCCCTCCGCGCCCCAGGTTTGCCCGGTCTGCCTGCATCCCCAGGCGTTCTTCCAGCTGAAGGAAGAGAACTATTAAGCGGGATCCCCGCCATACCCCAAGCGCCGGAACGGTTTGGTTCCGGCGCTTTTCTGTCGCCGGCCTGGCCGCGCGCAAGCACAGGTTTTACATTGCGGAGGGTTGACAGAAGGCCGCGCCGGGGCCTATACTGAACATGTAATCGGTAGGTGAGGCTACCACAGGGATACGGATTGCTGCCGCGAAGCCGTGGAGACACGGCGAGTTGGTTGAACAGTCTATGTCGATTCAAGGCATAGGATAATGCAATTTCACCGCCCTGCGAAGCCAAAACTCGAACGATGGCAGAGCGCATGGTTTCCGCCGGGTTCGAGGCCGGCGGAATTTTCTTTTGGAAGGGATGTGAGCGGCGTGTCCGGGTCTGTTGAGGTTCCCCAAAGTACGGCGGCGGGTGCCGGGCATCGCCATTTGCGCGAAGCGTCCGGGGGCGGCTTTTAGCGGCGCCCCGGCGCATCCGCACATGCTTTGCCGCCCGCCTTCCGGGCGGTTTTTTGTGCGCGAATTTGGCGCCCCGCGGGGGGGGGGCCGCGTCCGACGCCCAAAGCGCGATAAAGGAGGTACAAGTCATGAAAAGGACCATTTTTAAAGAACCAATGCACGGCGCGGCCGCGTCCAGGACGCCCGGCGCCGTCGAGGCCGAAGCGCGGCTGCGGGAGGCCGCCGGGTGCACCCCGGAGGAGGTGTACGCGCTGATCGGCACGCGCCAGAACGGCCTGAGCGGGGAGGAGGCGCAGCGCGCCCGGGCGCGTTACGGCGACAACCGGGTGCAGCGGGAGGCGGGGGTGAGCGCGGCGCGCAGGCTTTTCGAGGCCTTCGTCAGCCCCTTTACCGCGATCCTGCTGGCGCTGATGGCGGTCTCCGCCTTTACCGACATCATCTTTGCCGAAGATGGGAAAAAGGACCCGACCACCCTGATCATCATCGCGGTGATGGTGGGGTTCTCCGGGCTGTTGCGCTTTGTGCAGGAGACGAAGAGCGGCAACGCCGCCCAGGCGCTCTCGGAGATGATCCACACCACCACCTGCGTGGAGCGGTCGGAGGACGGCCGCGTCGAGATCCCGCTGGATCAGGTGGTGGTGGGGGACGTGGTGCACCTGGCCGCGGGGGATCTGATCCCGGCGGACATGCGCATATGCTTTGCCAAGGACCTCTTCCTCAGCCAGTCGGCGCTGACGGGCGAGAGCGAGCCGGTGGAAAAGACCGCCCGGCCCGAAAAACCGGAGGGCGCGCTGACCGACTGCGGGAACCTCGCCTTTCTGGGCGGCAATGTGATCAGCGGCAGCGCCATGGGCGTGGTGGTGGCCACCGGGCGGGAAACGATGCTGGGGCAGCTGGCCAGGGATCTCTCCGGGAAGCCCCCCAAGACCGCCTTTGACAAGGGGTTGGATTCGGTCAGCTGGGTGCTGATCCGCTTCATGATGGTCATGGCGCCGGCGGTATTTCTGATCAACGGGCTCACCAAGGGCGACTGGATCGGCGCGCTTTTGTTCGCGGTGTCCGTCGCCGTGGGCCTTACGCCCCAGATGCTGCCGATGATCGTCACCACCTGCCTGGCCAAGGGCGCGGTGGCCATGTCCCGGGAGAAGGTCATCATCAAAAACCTCAATGCCATCCAGAACCTGGGCTCGATAGACATCCTCTGCACCGACAAGACCGGCACGCTGACCCAGGACCGGGTGGTGCTGGAATATCATCTGGACGTCCGCGGCAATGAAAACGTGCGGGTGCTGCGCTACGCGTTTCTCAACAGCTTTTTCCAGACGGGCCTGAAGAACCTTTTGGACGTGGCCATCCTCGACCGCACCCACGAGGAGCGGGACAGCCACGGCGAGCTGAAGGACCTTGAATTGGCCTACCGCAAGGTGGACGAGATCCCCTTTGACTTCGACCGCCGCCGCATGAGCGTGGTGGTTGAGCGGCTGGACGGCCGCACCCAGATGATCACCAAGGGCGCGGTGGAGGAGATGCTGGGCGCCTGTGCCTTTGTCGAGTACGACGGCGAGGTGAAGCCGCTGGACGACGGGATGCGCGCCGTCATCCATGAGCGCGTGGACGCCCTCAACGCCAAGGGCATGCGCGTGATCGCGGTGGCCTACAAGGACAACCACGCCCCCGTGGGCGCGTTCAGCGCGGCGGACGAAACGGGCATGGTGCTGATGGGCTACCTGGCCTTTCTCGACCCGCCCAAGGAGAGCGCGAAGGCCGCCATCGAAGCGCTGACCGCCTATGGCGTCGCCGTCAAGGTGCTCACCGGCGACAACGACAAGGTGACCCGCAGCATTTGCCGTCAGGTGGGCCTGAGCGCAGACAACCTGGTGCTGGGCCCCGAGATTGACGGTCTGACGGATGAGGCGCTGGGTGAACTGGCCGGGAAGACGTCGGTATTTGCCAAGCTGTCGCCCGCACAGAAGGCGCGGGTGGTGCGCGCGCTCCGCCAGAAGGGCCATGCGGTGGGCTACATGGGCGACGGCATCAACGACGCTGCCGCCATGAAGGATTCCGACGTGGGCATTTCGGTGGACACGGCGGTGGACATCGCCAAGGAGTCGGCCAGCGTGATTCTGCTGCAGAAGGACCTGATGGTGCTGGAATCCGGCATTCTGGAGGGGCGCAAGACCTACGCCAACATGATCAAGTACATCAAGATGACGGCCAGCTCCAACTTCGGCAACATGCTGTCGGTGCTGGCGGCCAGCGCGTTTTTGCCGTTTTTGCCGATGGCGGCGCTGCACCTGATCCTGCTGAACCTGATCTACGACCTGAGCTGCACCGCGCTGCCCTGGGACAATGTGGACGCGGAATTTTTCAAAGCGCCCAAGAAGTGGGAAGCGACGTCGATCACCAGCTTCATGTTCTTCCTCGGCCCCACCAGTTCGGTCTTTGACACCGTGACCTACCTCGCGCTCTACTTCGTGATCTGCCCGATGGCGACGGACGGGCGGCTCTTTCACCAGTTGACCGACCCGGGCATGAAGGCGCTGTATATCGCGGTGTTCCAGTCGGGCTGGTTTGTCGAGTCCATGTGGACGCAGACGCTGGTCATTCACATGCTGCGCACGCCGCTGACGCCCTTTGTCAGAAGCCGCGCCTCCGCGCCGCTGACCCTCATCAGCTTTGGCGGCATTTTTGCCGTGACGCTTCTGCCCTACACCATCCTGGGGGAGAAGATCGGCCTTACGCCGCTTTCCGGGGCCTACTTTGCCCTCCTCTTCGCAGTGGTGGCCGGATACATGGCGCTGGTGACGCTGGTGAAGAAATGGTACATCCGGAGATACGGGCTTCTCTTGTGAAGGGCATGCGGGGGCGCAATGCGCCTGAGCGCTTCCGGCATGAAAAGAGCCGCCCGCGTTTCTCGCGGACGGCTCTGCGCGCTTACAGCGCCTTGGTGCGGATCTCCTCGGTGAGCTTATCCACCAGCGCATCGGCGCCCATCGCGCCCAGTTCTCCCGCCTTGCGGGAGCGCACCGCGGCCTCGCCGGTTTCGGCCTCCTTGTCGCCGATGACCAGCATGTAGGGGATCTTTTCCTTTTGCGCCTCGCGGATCTTGAAGCCGATCTTCTCGTTGCGCAGGTCGCACTCCGCGCGGATGCCCGCGGCCTTGAGCCGCGCCATGAGCGCGCCGGCGGCCGCGTCGGCGCGGTCGGTGATGGTGAGGATGCGCGCCTGCACCGGCGACAGCCACAGCGGGAACGCGCCGGCAAAGTGCTCCGTCAGGATGCCGATGAACCGCTCGATGGAGCCGAAGGCCACGCGGTGGATCATTACCGGCCGGTGCTTCTGGCCGTCGGGGCCCACGTAGGTCAGGTCAAACCGCTCCGGCAGGTTCATGTCCAGCTGGATGGTGCCGCACTGCCAGGTGCGGCCCAGGGAGTCCTCCAGGTGGAAGTCGATCTTCGGGCCGTAGAAGGCGCCGTCGCCCTCGTTGACGGTGTAGACCGCGCCCAGCTCGTCCAGCGCGCCCTGCAGGCCGTCGGTGGCCCGCGCCCACATTTCGTCGGTGCCGATGGAGTGCTCCGGCCGGGTGGAGAGCTCCACGTGGTACTTGAAGCCGAAGGTCTGGTACACGCCGTCGATCAGCCGGTACACGCCGATGATCTCCTGGCGGATCTGGTCGGGCGTCATGAAGATGTGGGCGTCGTCCTGGGTGAAGCAGCGCACCCGCATCAGTCCGTGCAGCGCGCCGGACAGCTCGTGCCGGTGCACCAGGCCCAGCTCGCCGGAGCGGTTGGGCAAATCCTTGTAGCTCCAGATGCGGCGCTTGTAGGTCAGGATGCCGCCGGGGCAGTTCATGGGCTTGAGGGCAAAGTCGGTGTCGTCAATCTTGGTGGTGTACATGTTCTGCCGGTAGGTTTCCCAATGGCCGGAGGTCTCCCACAGCGCGCGGTTGAGCATGATGGGCGTCTTGATCTCCTCGTAGCCGGCGGCGGTGTGGATCTCCCGCCAGTAAGATTCCAGTTCGTTGCGCAGGATCATGCCCTTGGGGAAGAAGAACGGGAAGCCCGGGCCCTCGTCCAGGATGTCGAAAAGATCCAGCTCGCGGCCCAGCCGGCGGTGGTCGCGCTTCTTGGCCTCCTCGATGCGGGCGAGGTAGGCGTCCATCTCCGCCTTGTCAAAAAAGGCGGTGCCGTAGATGCGCTGCAGCATCTTGTTCTTTTCGCTTCCGCGCCAGTAGGCGCCGGCGATGGAGGTGAGCTTGAAGGCCTTCACACGGCCGGTGGCGGGCAGGTGCGGACCGGCGCAAAGGTCGGTAAAGTCGCCCTGCGTATAAAAGGAAATGACCGCGTCCTCGGGCAGGTCGCGGATCAACTCCACCTTGTAGGGCTGGCCGGCCTTTTCCTCGAAGGCGATCGCCTCCGCCCGGGGCAGTTCAAAACGCGTCAGCGGCTGGTTTTGCTTGACGATGCGGGCCATTTCCTTTTCGACGTCCTTCAGGAAGTCCGGCGTAAAGGGTTCGTCCACGTCAAAATCGTAGTAAAAGCCGTTTTCGATGGCGGGGCCGATGGCCAGCTTCGCGTTGGGACGCAGCCGGAGCACCGCCTGGGCCATCACGTGGCTGGCGGTGTGCCGGAGGGTTTTGCGGCCGTCTTCGTCGGAAAAGTCCAGAATCTCCAGCGTTCCGTCCTCCGAAACGGGGTCGCCGAGGGAAACCACACGGCCGTTCAGCCGGGCGGCCAGCGCTCTTTTGCGGGCCTCGCTCTTTGCGGCCTCCAGAATTTTCAGCGGCGTCATGCCGTCCTCAAAGGTATGCTCGCGGCCTTCCAGTATGATCTTCATGCGCTCTCCTCCGTTCTTTCGATGCGGGGACAAAACAAAAACCCGCCCCTGCGAAGGGACGGGCTGATAGCCCGCGGTTCCACCCAACTTGTGACCGGCAAAACCCCGCCTTTGGCGGGCGTCGCGCCGGAATACCATCTTTGGCGGGCGATAACGCGCCCAAGCGCCGACGGTCGGGGGGTGGTCCACGCGCCTTCCCGCCGGGCCCGCTTCCAGCCAGCGGCGGACCCTCTCTGGTGCCTTCGTGCGCGATTTTTCCCCGTCATTCCGATCGATGGATGCAGTATAGGCCTTCTTTCCCTTCCTGTCAAGTTAACATTTCGACGCATGCTGTGAAACGAAATAACTTGACAAACCGGTGCGTATGATTAGAATGTATAGGTGCAAAAGGAGAGATCGGCCCGGGGAAAATCTGCGCCGGGCCGGGGAGGATAATGACCAGTATGTTTACGCAAAAAGTGGCGGCGTGCCTGAGCGGTCTTGTCGTGCTGGCGCTGGCGCTGCCGATGCTGGCCGGCGCCCAGGCGCCGGAAAAGGCTTCCGAATCCGCCGCGCCCGCGGCGCAGGAAGCCGCGGAGGAACCGGACCAGCCGGAGCCCTCCGAAAAAGACAATACGGAAATCGATGCGGCCGACGCGACCGGCGCTGCTGACGCGGCCGGAGAAGGCGACGAAGCCGACGCCGCGGATCCGTCGGTTCCGGCGGAAGCACCGGAGCCAGACGAGGCGGATGCGGACGGCGCGGCCACCGGGGCGCTGGCGCTGCTGCTGGACGGCCAGGATGTGACCGGCGGCGACGTGAGCCTGAGCTGGGCCGAGGGCGAAGGCGAAGTGCCGACGGCGCTGATTCGCGCGGTCGGCCCGGATGGGCTGAGCGTTTCGCCCGATTATTTCTCATCCGATCCGGCGGTGGCCGACGTGGACGAAAGCGGCCTTGTGACCGCCACGGGCCTGGGCACGGCCACGGTCATCGCCACCCTCGACGCCCAGACGGCGTCCCTGCAGGTGAGCGTGGGCAGGCGGATCGAGCGGGTGGTCATCATCGCGGAGGACTCCGTGTCGCCCGGCCACTCGATCAAGCTGCGCGCCTTCGACCAGGACGGCAACCGCATCAGCGTGAAGTGGCACGCGTCCCCGGAGCGGCTGGTGGAGATCACGTCCGAAGGCGTGCTGACCGTCCGCCGCGCCGTGGCGGGGCAGGCGGTGGAGGTCACCGCGGCGGCGGAGGACGGCTCCATGGTCAGCGCCGTCAAGGAGATCCGGATCGAGTAAGCCGCGGTTAACGCAAAATTATTTGAAAAGAACACCCATTCTGTGGTATACTAGTTGGGAAAACGCACTTTCGCCGATCTTCCCGGCGTTGCCCGAAAGGGTGCCGGGCGGAAATGACGCGAAAGGTGGAAAAAACAAGGAGGGAACCCCAATGGCAGTCATTTCCATGAAGCAGCTGCTGGAGGCCGGCGTTCACTTCGGCCACCAGACCCGTCGCTGGAACCCCAAGATGGCGCAGTACATCTTCACCGAGCGCAACGGCATCTACATCATCGACCTGCAGAAGACCGTGCGCAAGATTGACGAGGCCTACCTGTTTGTGCGCGACCTGGCGCTGGAAGGCAAGTCCCTCCTGTTCGTCGGCACCAAGAAGCAGGCGCAGGAATCCATTGAAACCGAATCCAAGCGCTGCAACATGTTCTACGTCAACAACCGCTGGCTGGGCGGCACGCTGACCAATTTCAAAACCATCCGCTCCCGGATCGACCGGCTCAACGCCATCGACCAGATGGAAAAGAGCGGCCAGTTTGAGGTGCTGCCCAAGAAGGAAGTCATCAAGCTCAACGCCGAGCGCGAAAAGCTGGAAAAGAACCTGGGCGGCATCCGCGAGATGAAAAAGCTCCCCGGCGCGCTGTTTGTGGTCGATCCCCGCAAGGAGCGCATCGCCGTGGCGGAAGCCCGCATCCTGGGCATCCCGATTGTGGGCATCGTGGACACCAACTGCGATCCCGACGAGATCGATTACGTCATCCCCGGCAACGACGACGCCATCCGCGCCGTCAAGCTGATCGCGGGCAAGCTGGCCGACGCGGTGCTTGAGGGCCGTCAGGGCGAGCAGGCCGATCAGGAAGCGCCCGCCGAGGCGTAACCGCACACTATATTTCATGTCTGGAGGGGTACCCATGGATTTCACCGCAAAGGACGTCATGGAGCTTCGCGGCCGCACCGGCGCGGGCATGATGGATTGCAAAAAGGCGCTCACCGCCACCGACGGCGATATGGAAAAGGCCATTGACTTCCTCCGCGAGAAGGGCCTCGCCGCCGCCGCCAAGAAGCAGAGCCGCATCGCCGCCGAGGGCATCGTCGACAGCTACATCCACATGGGCGGCAAGGTGGGCGTGCTGCTGGAAGTCAACTGCGAGACGGACTTCGTGGCCAAGACCGACGACTTCAAGGAACTGGTGCATGACATCGCGCTGCAGATCGCGGCCTCCGCGCCCGAGTACGTCAGCCGCGACGAAGTCCGGACCGACCATCTGGACCACGAGAAGGAGATTCTCGCCGCCCAGGCCCGCAACGAGGGCAAGCCGGAGAAGATCATCGAGAAGATGGTTGAAGGCCGTGTCGCCAAGTTCTACAAGGAGGTCTGCCTGCTGGAGCAGCCCTTCGTCAAGAACCCGGACATGACCATCGAGCAGCTGATCAACGAGAAGATCGCCAAGATCGGCGAAAAGATCTCCGTCCGCCGCTTCGTCCGCTACAAGATGGGCGAGGGCCTGGAGAAAAAGGTCAACGACCTGGCCGCCGAAGTCGCCGAGCAGACCGCGGCGATGGCCAAGAAGTAAGACAAATAAAAGGGCTGTCGCACGCGCGGCAGCCCTTTTTCATGCATGAGGAGGGACCCCGATGGCCATCTACAAAAGGATCATCCTGAAGCTCTCCGGCGAGGCGCTGGGCGGCGGCACAGGCTGCTTTGACGCGGAGCGCGTGGATGCCGCCGCCGATGTGATTGCGCGGCTGGCCGGCGCGGGCGTCGAGCCGGGCGTGGTGATCGGCGGCGGCAACATCTGGCGCGGCCGGTTTACCGAGGCCATGAACCCGGTCAACGCCGACCAGATGGGCATGCTGGCCACCGTCATCAACGCGCTGTGCGTGGAGGACGCGCTCGTCCGCCGCGGTTGCCACGCCCGGACGTTCACCGCCCAGCAGATGGACCGCTTTGCCCGGCTCTATACCGCCCGGGCTGCGGACGAATGCCTGGCCGCGGGCGGCGTGGCGCTTTTGGCCGGCGGCAGCGGAAACCCCTTTTTCACCACCGATACCGCCGCCGCGCTGCGCGCCGCCGAGCTGAAGGCCGACGCGGTGTTCAAGGGCACCACCGTGGACGGCGTCTACGATGCCGATCCGAGGACAAACCCCGGCGCGAAGCTGATCCGCGACATCACCTACCGGCAGGCCATCGACATGGGCCTTCGGGTCATGGACACCGCCGCCTTCCAGCTATGCAAGGACAACCGCGTGCCGGTGATCCGCGTGTTTTCCATGGACGACCTGGAAAACGTCCTCCGAGTCGCGGAGGGCGACCCCATGGGCACCATCGTCCACGGGTGAGCATCGCCCAAAGTTCCCGCTTTCGCCGCATTTGGCGCTTGCCATTTGTGCCAAAACCCGATACAATAGAGGGCGAGACAGCGGCGCTAGCGCGCCACGATGGGAGGAGACCAACGTGTACAAGGAAACGGTGAAGGCCGCGTCCGACAAGATGGACAAGACCCTCGCGGTCATTCAAAAGGAGCTTTCGACGCTGCGCGCGGGCCGCGCGAATCCCAAGATCCTGGATCGGATCCTCGTGGACTACTATGGCACCCCGACCCCGCTCAACCAATTGGGCAACATCACCTCGCCCGAGCCGCGGCTGCTCGTCATCGCGCCCTGGGAGGCCAAGATGATCCCCACCATCGAAAAGGAGATCCAGAAGTCCGACATCGGCATCAATCCCTCCAACGATGGCAAGGTGATCCGCCTTCTGGTGCCTGAGCTCACCGAGGAGCGCCGCAAGGACCTGTGCAAGCAGGTGCGCAAGCAGGTGGAGGAGGGCAAGGTGGCCGTTCGTTCCATCCGCCGTGACGCGATGGAGCACCTCAAAAAGCTCAAGAAGGATTCGCAGATCACCGAGGACGAACAGGCGCTGGGCGAGACCGATCTGCAAAAGACCACCGACAGCCACATCAAGGATCTGGACAAGGCGGGCGCCGACAAGGAAAAAGAGATCATGAGCGTATGACGTCCGCATTGGGCCTGACCCTTGAGGACGCGCTGGCGTCCATCCGGGCGGAGGGCCGGCCGGAACCATGCGTAAAGCGCATCCTGCCGGAGGCGCATCCCGGGGGCACCGAGCGCGTGGTGCGCGTCCGGCCCGGGGAGATCCTGGTGGCCCGCTTTCCGGACGAGGTAACCCAGTGAAGATGATGGAATTTGCTCGCCGCGCCGCCGGGCTTTTGCGGCCCGGCGGCGCGGCGAATTTGGCCGCGGAACTGCCGCGGAACATGCCCCGCCACGTGGCGTTCATCATGGACGGCAACGGCCGCTGGGCGAAGAAGCGGGGGCTGCCGCGTTCCGCCGGTCACACCGCGGGCATGGACGCGCTGATCGAAATGGTGCGCGCGTCGGACGACTGGGGCATTGAAGCCGTCAGCGTCTACGCCTTCTCCACGGAAAACTGGGGCCGACCGCAGGACGAGGTCAACGCGCTGATGGGCATCCTGGTGAAGTACTTCACCTCCGAAATCGACGAATTGCACCGCAAGAACGTCCGGGTTTCGGTGCTGGGAGACCTTTCCGCGCTGCCGGAGCTTCAGCGCGCCACGGTGGAAAGCGCCGTGGGCCGTACGGCAGGCAATACGGGCCTTCGGTTCAACATCGCCCTCAACTACGGCGGCCGCGCGGAATTGACCCGCGCCGCCCGGAACCTGGCGGCGCTGGGCCTGAAGCCGGAGGAAATTGACGAGGCCGCCTTTGAGGGGCAGCTCTACACCGCCGGCATGCCGGACGTGGATCTTCTGATCCGCACCAGCGGCGAAATGCGGCTTTCCAATTTTTTGCCCTGGCAGACCGCGTACGCCGAGATCATCTTCAATCCCGTTCTCTGGCCGGACTACACGCGCGAGGAATACCTTCGGGATCTCGCCCGCTACGCCGCCCGGGACAGGCGATTTGGAAAGGTGTAGTCGCATTTGATGGAAGCAGCCGAGAGCAGCAAAATCACCAACATGATCCGCCGCAGGATCACGGGCATCGTGATCGCGGTGGTCATGGTCGTGCTCTGGTTTTTTCAGGGCTGGCCGATGCGCGTGGGGCTGGTGGCGCTGATGGTGATGGCCATGTGGGAGATGTACGGCGCCTTTGTCGTGCGCGGCGCCAAGCCCATCCGCTGGGTGGGCATGGCCTACGCGCTTCTGGCGCTGCCCGTATACCTCCGGCTGGGCGTCTCCGCGCTGACGCCGCTGACGACGCTTTTTTGCATGCTGGCGCTGGCCGGCGTGATCTTCCGGGGCCGGATCGATTTTGATTCCGCCGTGGCGACGCTGTTTCCGCTGTTCTATCCGGGCATGCTGATTACGATGCTCTTTCCGCTGCAGGATCTGAAGCCGGTGCTGGTGGCCCGGGTGGCCACGGCGCTGATGCTGCTGATCCCGCTGATGACGGACCTGTTCGCCTACGAGTTTGGCACCCGCTTCGGCCGGCGCAAGCTCTCGCCCGCCCTCAGCCCCAACAAGAGCGTGGAGGGCTCGGTGGCGGGGGTGTTGGCGGCGATGGCCTTCGCCGTGGCGGTGCCCTGGGGCGCGCGGCTGATGACGACCCATATCCGGGTTCTCGCGCCCTATGCCGCGGCCCTTCCGCCGCTGTGGGCGTTTGCGCTGTTGGGGCTGGTGGGCTCCGTCGCCGCCCAGATCGGCGATCTGACGGCGTCGATGGTCAAGCGCTACTGCGGCATCAAGGACTACGGCGCGATTTTTCCCGGCCACGGCGGCATGCTGGACCGAATGGACAGCGTGCTGTTCTCCGGCGTGGTTCTTTACGTATTTTTCACGTATACAGCGGGGTGATTGTTTGCGGACACTTGCGGTACTGGGCGCGACCGGCTCGATCGGGCGGCAGGCGCTCGACCTGATCCGGCGGCATTCCGGTCACTTCAAGGCGTCGGTTCTGACGGCAAACCGGAACCATGAGGCGCTCTACGACATGGTGCGCGCGTTCCGCCCGGCGGCGGCTGGCCTGGTGGTGCAGCCCGAGTCGCTCCCGGAGGACGTGCGTTTTTGCGACTGGTACTTTGGCGAGGACTGCTCCGAGCGGGCGCTTCGCGCCCACAGGCCGGACGACTGCCTGGCGGCGGTGGTGGGCATCGCGGGTCTCGGCGCGGTCATGACGGCCCTTGACGAATGCGAACGGGTGCTTCTGGCCAACAAGGAGGCGCTGGTCACCGCGGGGGATTTGGTGATGGCGCGGGCGCGGGCGCTGAATAAGCCCATCCTGCCGGTGGACAGCGAGCACAGCGCGATCTTCCAGTGCCTCGAAGGGGCCAACGGCAACAGGCCCCGGCGGCTGATCCTCACCGCGTCGGGCGGGCCGTTTCGCACCTGGACCGCCGAGGCGATCCAAAGCGCCTCCGTGGCCGACGCGCTGGGGCACCCCACCTGGCGCATGGGCGAAAAAATCACCGTGGACAGCGCCACCATGATGAACAAGGGGCTTGAGGTCATCGAGGCGCACCACCTGTTCGGGATTCCGGAGGCGGCCCTCGATGTGGTGATCCACCCCCAGAGCGTCATACACTCGATGGTGGAGTTTTCCGACGGCGCGATCCTGGCGCAGATGGGCGCGCCCGACATGCGCGGGCCCATCGGCTACGCGCTGGGCTACCCCGCGCGGCTGCCCTACGGCGCCAAACCGCTGGATTTTGCCCGGCTGAGCCTCACCTTTGAGGCCCCCGACGAGGCGCGGTTTCCCTGCCTGCGCCTGGCGCGGGCGGCGCTGCGCGAGGGCGGAAGCGCGCCCGTGGTGCTGAACGGAGCCAACGAGGCGGCGGTGGGCGCCTTCCTTGAAGGCGCGGTTCCCTTCGGCGACATCGCGCGTTTGGTGGAAGACGCGCTTCAAACGGTGCCCGGCGGGGTAATTGATTCTTTAGAGGCCGTGCGCGCGGCCGACCGCGCGGCGCGCGCCTGTGTCTTTGACGCGCTGAAGGCGCGGGGAAGGTAAAGGAGCTATTCATGTCCGGTATATTGTATTTTGTGGTTGCGCTGATGGTGTTCGGGCTGATCGTATTCGCCCACGAGCTGGGGCACTACCTGGTGGCCCGCGCGTCGGGCATCCGCGTATTGGAGTTCGCCGTCGGCTTCGGGCCCAAGCTGGTCAAGTGGCGCAGAAAGGACATCGATTATTCGCTGCGCCTTCTGCCGCTGGGCGGGTACTGCAAGTTTGAGGGGGAGGACGAATCCACCGGCGATCCGCGGGCGTTTACCAACGCGCCCGTGTGGAAGCGTTTTTTGACCATCTTCGCCGGCCCCGCGATGAACTTCGTGCTGGCGTACCTGGCGGTGGCGGTGTTTCTCATGGCGGTGGGCGTGAGCTTTGCGCTGCCGGTGGTGCACGACATTACCTCCGGCATGCCCGCGGAAAACTCCGGGCTGATGGCGGGGGACGTGATCACCGCGGTGGACGGCGAACCCATTGAGCGGAGCGAGGCGGGCGCGGCAAAGCTCGTTGCGCTGATCGGCGAAAGCCAGCCCGACGAGGCCGTGACGCTGACGGTGGACCGCGGCGGGCAGACCGTTGCCGTTTCCGTCGCGCCCCAAGAGACGTCGGCCGGCGGCAAGATCGGCATCACGCTGGGCGCGGAAACCCGGCGCTATTCGCCGGGCGAGGCGCTCGCGATTTCCGGGGGCCGGGTCTACGACATCACGCGCCTGATGGTGGACAGCCTGAAGAACCTGATCTTCCGCGGCGAGGGCGTCGAGGACGCCATGGGCCCGGTGGGGATCATCAGCTTCATGACCGAGGAGATCAGCCGGGATTTTGAAACCGTGCTCAACCTGATTGTCATCATCTCGCTGAACGTGGGGCTGATCAACCTTCTGCCCCTTCCGGCGCTGGACGGCGGGCGGCTGGTATTTCTCCTGGTGGAGGCCGTGCGCCGCAAGCCCATAAAGCCGGAGTATGAGGGCTGGGTGCACGCGGCGGGGTTTGTGCTGCTGCTGGGCCTTCTGGTGGTGCTCACCTATCAGGACATCATGCGAAAGGTGACCGGCGGATGACCGCCGGGCATGCCGGGGGCGGCGCGGTATGACCAGGCGCGTCATGGTGGGGCGCGTGCCGCTGGGCGGCGGCGCGCCGGTTTCCATTCAGTCGATGACCAATACCGACACCCGGGACGTCCCGGCCACGCTGGCACAGATTGAGCGGCTCCACGCGGCGGGCTGCGACATCGTGCGCGTTTCGGTGTACGACGAGGCCTGCGCCCGGGCGGTGAAGGCGCTGGCGGATTCAAGCCCCGTGCCGCTGGTGGCCGACATCCACTTTGATTACCGCCTGGCGATTGCCGCCGTGGAAAACGGCATTGCCAAGGTGCGCATCAATCCGGGCAACATCGGCCGCCGTGAAAAGGTGCAAAAGCTGGCGGACTGCCTGAAGGCGCACCGCGTGCCCGTCCGGGTGGGCGTCAACGCCGGGTCGCTGGAGCGGGAGCTTCTGCAAAAGTACGGCGGGCCCACGGCCGAGGCGCTGGCGGAGAGCGCCCTTTCGCAGGCCCGGATGCTGGAGGACATGGGCGTGGGCGACATTGTGCTGTCGCTGAAGGCATCGTCCGTTCACACCACGGTCAGCGCCTGCCGCCTGGCCGCGGCCGCCTGCGATTATCCGCTGCACCTGGGCGTCACCGAGGCGGGCACCCCGGAGGCGGGCACGGTCAAGTCCGCCGTGGGCATCGGAAGCCTTCTTCTGGACGGCATCGGCAACACCATCCGCGTGTCGCTGTCCGGGCCGCCGGAAAATGAGATCCCCGTGTGCCTGGACATCCTTCGGGCGGTGGGTGCGCGGGACGGGGGCGTGGAGGTGATCTCCTGCCCAACTTGCGGGCGCACGATGATCGACGTGGCCGGCATCGCCGACCGGGTGCGCCGGGAGATGCGGGGCGTGAAGGCGCCGCTCAAGGTGGCGGTGATGGGCTGCGTGGTCAACGGCCCCGGCGAGGCGCGGGAGGCCGACATCGGCATCGCCGGCGGCCGGGACGGCGGCGCGCTGTTCGCGAAGGGCAAGCCCGCCCGCAAGGTGACGGGCGACCTGGCCGAGGCCCTGCTGGCGGAGATCCGCCGGCATCTTGACGAGAGGGCCGGAAAAAAAGATTGAACGGGATTCCATACAAATGAACGAGCTTTGGCGGAACATCTTCAAGGACGTGGACCCGGCGCTGGTCGGCTGTCTGACGCTGGACCGGGTGCTGGTTTCCCGCGCGGGGGACAAACTGGTCGCCCGCTTCTTTGCGTCGCGCCTGCTGGAGGACCGGGAGTTCTCCGTCCTCGCCAGGGCGCTCCGGGCGGCGTTTCCCGGCGCGAAGGCCTACTTCCGCGTCAGCTATCCCGCGCTCAAAGAGGACGTGCTGGGCAACATTGCCGCCTACGCGCCCTTCATCTGCGGCCTCATTACCCGGGAACTGCCCAGCGCCATGCCCTTTCTCCAGTGGGAGGAGGCCAGCTGGAAGATGCGGGGCGACCTTCTGATCGCCGAGGTGGACCGGCTGGGCGTGGACTACCTGGCCGCCCAGGGCGTCGACCGGCGGGTGGAGGCGCTGCTCAAGGAGCTCTTCGGCGCCCAGGTGCGGGTGACGCTGGAACCCAGGGGCGACGAGGCGGCGCGGCTTCAGGAGATCGCGCGAAAGCGCGGCGAGGAGCAGGCGCTGATGGCGGAGATGGCGCGCAAGGCCTGCGCTGCCGACGCCGGCGGCGCCAGCTGCAAGGCGCTGACCCGGCAGCTCCTCGGACGGACCATCGCGGAGGAGCCGATGCCCATGTCGGAACTGGGCGAGGGCGCCGGCCGCGTGACGGTCAAGGGCGAGGTGATCAAAAGCGAGCTGCGCGACCTCAAAAGCGGCTCCAAGCTGTGCGCCTTCGCGCTGACCGACTACACCGGCACCGTGGCGTGCAAGGCCTTTGTGGGCGGCCGGAAGGCGGTGAGCGCCGAGGCCACCCAGCAGCAGGCGGAGCAGCTGATGGAGGCCCTCCGGGAGGGCCAGTGGGTGCGCGCCCGGGGTGACTACCGCTATGACGACTTTCAGCACGAGATGGTGCTGATGGTCTCCGACCTCGTGCGCTCGGACGCGCCCCGGCGCACCGACGACGCCCCGGTCAAGCGGGTCGAGCTGCACCTGCACACCCAGATGAGCGCCATGGACGCCTGCGCATCGCCGACAGATTTGATCAAAATGGCGGCGGACTGGGGTCATCCGGCCATTGCCATCACCGATCACGGCGTGGTGCAGGCGTTTCCGGAGGCCTTCTCCGCCGCGAAGAAGGCGGGCATCAAGCTGATTCCCGGCTGCGAGGGCTACCTGATCGACGACAAGCCCAGCCTGGTCAAAAACGCCGATGCCCGCAAGCTGGCCGACGCGACCTTTGTGGTCTTTGATGTGGAAACCACGGGGCTCAGCCCGCTGCAGGACGTGATCATCGAGCTGGGCGCGGTCAAGTACCAAGGGGGCGTGGAGGTGGGGGAGTTTTCCCAGCTCGTCAACCCCATGCGCCCACTGCCTCCGAAGATCGTGGAGATCACCAAGATCACCGACGCCATGCTCACCGGCATGCCCGCCATCGAGGCGGTATTGCCAGACTTTCACGCCTTCTGCGAAGGCGCGGTGCTGGTGGCCCACAACGCGGAATTTGACACCGCCTTCGTCCGCCGCGCCTTTGCGCGGATGGGCCTGGCGATGGACCACCCCGTGATCGACACGCTGTCGCTGTCCCGCAACAT
Organism: Christensenellales bacterium; assembly: GCA_040768845.1. GTDB lineage: Bacteria > Bacillota > Clostridia > Christensenellales > Aristaeellaceae > JAEZHK01. Next base: position 391,256 of record JAXGME010000003.1, read on the forward strand.
GTTCCGGGACCAGAAGAGCCACAAGCTCGCGGCGGTGTGCAAGCGGCTGGGCGTCTCCCTCAAGGACGCGCATCGCGCGGTGCACGACGCCCGCGCCACCGCCCAGGCGCTCATGAAGATGCTGGACATGCTGGCGGAGAGCCGGCCGCTCAGGGCGCTTTCCGATCTTAACCGCGCCTTTGACGACGATGCGGGCGGCGCCAGCCACCACATCATCCTGCTGGCCGCGACCCAGGCGGGCATGACCAACCTCTACCGGCTGGTGAGCGAGGGGCACCTCAACCACTTCCGGCGCACGCCGCGACTGCCCCGGGCCCTGATCGAAAAGCATCGGGAGGGCCTCATCATCGGCAGCGCCTGCGAGGCGGGCGAGCTGTTTCGCGCGGTGCTGGAGCGCAAGCCGGACAAAGAGCTGGAGCGCATCGCCAAGTTCTACGATTACCTCGAGATCCAGCCCGTCGGCAACAACGAATTCCTGCTGCGCGAGGGCCAGGTGGAGAGCGTGGAGGCGCTTCAGGCGCTCAACCGCCGAATTCTGGAACTGGGCGACCGCCTGGGCATTCCCGTGGCGGCCACCGGCGACGTGCACTTCAAGGAGCCCAGGGATGCCGTCTTCCGAGCGATCCTGATGAACGCCAAGGGCTTTCAGGATGCGGACAGCCAGCCGCCGCTCTACTTCCGTACCACCGACGACATGCTGGCCGAGTTTGCCTACCTGGGCGAGAAGGATGCCCGGCGCGTGGTGATTGACGCGCCCCGCGCCATCGCGGAGAAGGTGTCGCCCAAGCTGCGCATCTTCGTGGAGCATCCCGAGGGCGCGGAAACCTTCCAACCCTACTGGGATTTTGCCGAAGACGAGATCCGCACGCTCACCGAAACCCGCGCCCGCGAGATCTACGGCGATGAACTGCCGCCCGTTGTGCGCGCGCGGATCGACAAAGAGCTGGGCGCCATCATCGGCTACGGCTTTTCCACGCTGTACGACATCGCGGTCAAGCTGGTGCAGAAATCGCTGTCCGACGGCTACATCGTCGGCTCCCGGGGTTCGGTGGGCTCATCCTTCGTCGCCAACATGACCGGAATCACGGAGGTCAACTCGCTCCCGCCCCACTACGTGTGCCCCAAGTGCAAGCATTCGGAGTTTGACGTGCCGGAGGAGTACACCTGCGGGCTGGACCTGCCCCTCAAGGACTGTCCGGTGTGCGGCGCCAACATGAACCGCGACGGCTTTGACATTCCCTTTGAAGTCTTTCTGGGCTTCAAGGGCGACAAGGTGCCCGACATCGACCTCAATTTCTCCGGCGAATACCAGGGCACCGCCCACAGCTACGTGAAGGAGCTGTTCGGCGCGGAAAACGTGTTTCGCGCCGGCACCATCGGCACCGTGGCGGAAAAGACCGCCTTCGGCTACGTGCTCAAGTACCTGGAGGAGCGGGAAAAGACCGCCACCCAGGCCGAAAAGGAGCGGCTGGCCAAGGGCATCACCGGCGCCAAGCGCACCACGGGCCAGCATCCCGCCGGCATGGTGGTGCTGCCCAAGGGCTACGAGATCTACCAGTTCACCCCCATCCAGCACCCCGCGGACGACCAGGATTCCGAGACCGTCACCACCCACTTTGACTTCAGCTCCATGCACGACGTGCTGGTGAAGCTGGACATCCTGGGCCACGACGATCCCACCATGCTCAAAAAACTGCAGGACATGACCGGCATCCCGCCCCAGAAGGTGCCGCTGGATGACAAGGCCGTCTTTGAGCGCATCCTGTCGCTCTTCACGGGCCCGGAGGCGCTGGGCGTGACGCCGGAGGAGATCGGTTCGCCCACCGGCACCCTGGGCATTCCGGAGTTCGGCACGCGCTTTGTCCGGCAGATGTTGGTGGACACACAGCCCCGGTCCATGGAGGAGCTGATCCGCATCTCGGGCCTGTCCCACGGCACCGACGTGTGGGTGGGCAACGCGCAGGACATCATCCGGGCGGGCATCGCGCCGCTGAAAAAGTGCATCTGCACCCGCGACGACATCATGAACCAGCTGATCAAGTGGGGCGTGGAGTCCAAGATGGCCTTTACCATCATGGAATCGGTGCGCAAGGGCAGGGGCCTCAAGCCCGAGTGGGTGGAGGCCATGAAGGCGGCCGGTACCCCCGACTGGTTCATCGAATCCTGCCAGAAGATCAAGTACATGTTCCCGAAGGCCCATGCGGTGGCCTATGTGACGATGGCGCTGCGCATCGCCTACTTCAAGGTGTATTACCCCGGCGCCTACTACGCCTGCTATCTGCAGCGCAACGCGGAGGCCTTTGACGGCTCCACGATGGTGGCGCAGCCGCCGGTGCTGCGGGCCAGGCTCGCCGAGCTGCAGGCCCTCGAAAAGGACGAACGGGCCCGGAAAGAAGACCAGATCAGCCTCTACGAGATCCTGATTGAGATGACCGCCCGCGGAATTTCGCTGCGCCCCGTGTCGCTCTACGAGTCCCACGCGCAGCATTTTACGCTTCTGGCGGACGACGTCACCATCCTGCCGCCGCTCTCCTCCATGCCGGGGGTGGGCCTGGCCGCGGCGGAGAATCTGGCCCGGGCGCGGGACGAGGGCCCCTTCCTCTCCCAGGAGGACATGGCGCGGCGCAAGGTGGCCAAGTCGGTGATCCAGGCGCTGATGGCGGCGGGCGCGCTGGGCGAGCTGCCGGAGACCAGCCAGACGAGCCTTTTTGACTTTGGCTGAACCGGAACAAACGCGGGGGGCGCTGCGTCATAGGTGGACGAGAGAATTGGCGTGTTCTGGGGGTGTGTCTGTGAAACGCATGGTATGGCCGGGCCTTGTGCTGGCGCTGGCCTTTGCATGGGCGGCGCTGGCGGAGGCGCCCGCCGAAGCGCCCGCGGTGGCGTTCGGCGTGGGCGACAGCTGGGTGCTGGTCGCCGCGGATGGCGCGGAGCTCGTGGGCGCGGGACAGTATTCCGTTATCGAGCCGCTGACCGACCGGCCGCCGTACTTTTACGCCGCGCTCCAGTTGGGCGGCGAGGAGCCGCAGGCCATGAAGCTGCTGGACGCGGAGGGCCGCCCGCTGACCGATTTTTCGTACCAATACCTGGCCGGGATGGGCGACAGGATCTGCTTTGGGCAGGACGGGCAGTTCGGCGTCATGGATGCGTCGCTGAACGTGGTGGTGCCCTGCGCCTACACCAGCATTGTCGATAACGGCGAAGGCGGATATCTGGCGCTGACCACCAATCCCTACGACGAGCGCGCCGACGGCGTGTACTACATCGACCCCGACGGCAAGGAAAACGCCACCGGCATTCGCGTGCTCTACGGCCTGGCGGATTTTTCTGAGGGGCTGATGCCGGTGCTGTCCGCGGACACCGGCCGCACCGGCTACCTGAATCCCCGCGGCGAGTGGGCGATCCCCGCCCAGTTCAGCTATGCGGGCGCGTTTGACGGCGGCCTTGCCGACGCGGCCATCGACAGCGGCACCGGGGTGATTGACACCTCCGGCAACTGGCTGATCACCCCCAAGTATGAGATGCTTTCCATCTGCGGCGCGACGCCGCTGGTCGTCGCCCAGGCCGACAGCAGGAAGATCGCGCTGATCGATCCCAAGGCGGACCGGACGATCGCCGAATTCTCCGGCGAGGACATCTACTTCTCCGCGCCGTCCGACAGTGAGCTCGTGACGCTCTATCTCGACGGCAGGCTGCGCCTGGTGGACGCGGCGGGGAATACGGTGCTGGAAACCGACGCCCGGGATGCCTCCGTGGACAGCGACGGCGTGCGGCTGATCCTCCGGGAGGGCCCCTGGGGCGAAAAAAACGTCACCCTGTGCGATTTGACCGGGAAGCGGCTGGCCGGCCCCTATCAGGACATCTGGCGCGTTTCCGGCGCGTCGGATGCGCCCTACTACGCGTTTTCCACCTTTGACACCCAGGAGGAAACGCTGGACGACGGCGGCTATACCTACCTCAACGAGGTGCCGGACACCCGCAGAACCGGCCTGATGGACGAAAACGGCGCCGTCCTCTGGCAGATGGACGACTACCGGGCGCTGTATTCGCCCGGGGACGGACTCTTTACCGTGCAGATGCCCGGAAAGGCCGGCCTCATGCGGGCGGACGGAAGCTGGCTCTGCGCCTACGACACCGCGGCGGACGGCACGGAGTGACCTGCCCGAGGGCCAAAGGCCCGAAGGCGCGCCGGGAGGGATGGCACCCTCCCGGTTTTTTGCAGGCCTTTTGCGGTTACAATGTGGACGCGCAGTACGCTTTCTCCCTTTTTTGCGTTATTTGTGTGTTGGGCAGGTTGTATTCAGGGCCGGGATGTGCTACAATTGCCTCGTCTGGGATTTCTCGGGCCAGTTCTCCCCTGTCTGGGGAATGAGGGTGTTGGATTGCCGAAACCATCCGCGCCGCTTGGTAAAGCGCAGGAAATCGCTGCAAGGGTTGCGGCGCAGCTAGGGTTCATATTGGTGGACGTCGAGCTGGTCAAGGAATCGACCGGCCGATTTTTGCGTTTCTATATCGACAAGGCCGGCGGGGTGACGCTCGACGATTGCGAGGCCTATCACCGACGGATCCAGCCGATGGTGGAATTCGTGGATTATGATTACATGGAGGTCTCTTCACCGGGGGCCGACCGACCGCTCAAAAAGCCCGAGGACTTTGAGCGCGCCGCGGGCACCCAGGTGGAGGTGCGCCTGTACAGGCCGGATGACGGCCAGAAGGTCTTTCGCGGAATCTTGTCGGGCCTCTCGGAGGGCAGGGTCGTCCTCCGGGACGCCGCGGGGGAAGAGCGGGCCTTCGATCGGAAGGCCGTCGCCCTGGTCAAACCCGTCGTGGATTTTGACGAGGATGACCTGAGGGGCGAAGTGTGAGCGCGAAATCGTGACAAGGAGTGTTTGTGAATGCCTGGAACCATTGACAGCGGCGAGTTCATCAGCGCGCTGGACGCATTGGCCAAGGAGCGGCGCATCAACAAGGATGTGCTTTTTGCCGCGATTGAATCCGCGCTGATTTCGGCGTACAAGAAGAACTTTGGCAAGAGCGCCAACGTGCGCGCCGCCATCGACCGCGAAAAGGGCACGGTGGAGGTGTTCGCGCGCAAGACCGTCGTCGAAGAGGTGGAGGACCCGCAGACGGAGATCAGCCTTCAGGATGCCCGGGCCATCCACCCCAAGTACGAAATCGGCGACCTGGCCGAGCTTCGCGCCACACCCAGGGACTTTGGCCGCATCGCGGCGCAGACCGCCAAGCAGGTGGTGGTGCAGCACATCCGCGAGGCCGAGCGGGGCGTGATCTACGACGAGTACATCGAAAAGGAAAACGAGATCCTTACCGCCATCGTGCAGCGGGTGGACAATCGCCAGGTGTACGTGGAACTGGGCCGCACCGAAGGGCTTCTCGAGCCCAACCAGCAGATGCCCGGCGAGGAATACCACGTCAACGACCGGCTGAAGGTGTACGTGCTGGAGGTCAACAAGATGAGCCGCGGCCCGCAGGTGCTGGTATCGCGCACCCACTCCGGCCTGGTCAAGCGGCTGTTTGAAATCGAGGTGCCGGAGATCCGCCAGGGCATCGTGCAGATCAAGTCCATCGCCCGCGAGGCCGGCTACCGCACGAAAATGGCCGTCTATTCCACGGACTCGCTGATTGATCCCGTCGGCTCCTGCGTCGGCCCCCGCGGCATGCGCGTGGAAAACGTGGTGGCCGAGCTCAAGACCGAGAAGATCGACATCGTCAAGTGGTCCGGCGACCCGGCGGAGTACGTGGCCTCGGCGCTCAACCCGGCCCGCGTGATCAGCGTATTCGTGTCGGACAAGGAAAAGGCGGCCCGCGTCGTCGTGCCGGACAACCAGCTCTCCCTCGCCATCGGCAAGGAGGGGCAGAACGCGCGGCTGGCCGCCAAGCTCACGGGCTGGAAGATCGACATCAAGAGCCAGAGCCAGATCGAGCAGCAGCTCAACGAACAGCAGTTTGGCGAGCAGCCGTCCGAGGGCGATATCGGGGAGGAAGAAGTCTAGTTGCAGAGGCAGCGCAAGACGCCCATGCGCATGTGCGTGGGCTGTCGCGAGATGAAGCCCAAGAAGGCGCTTTTGCGCGTGGTCAAGTCGCCCGCGGGCCCCATCGCGATTGACCGCGTGGGCAAGGCGCCCGGGCGCGGCGCCTACGTGTGTCCCGATCCGGCCTGCCTGAAAAAAGCGCAGAAGAGCCGGGCGCTGGACCGGGCGCTGGAAGTCAGCGTGCCCGCCGAGGTCTACGAGGCGCTGGCCGCGCAGATGGGCGCCGACCCATGAGTCCGCTGGCAAACTTTCTGGGGCTGTGCGCCCGGGCCGGCGCGCTGAAGACCGGCGAGGCCGTGTGCGAGCAGCTGGCAAAATCCGGCGGCGCGCGCCTGATCCTGGTGGACGCCGGCGCGTCGGAGCGGTCCAAAAAGGCGATGCGGGACGCCTGCGCCTATGCGGGCATACGGCTGATCGAGCTCTTGCCCGGCGAACTGGGGCAGGCGGTGGGCAAGCCCGGCCGCATGGCCGCGGCGGTGACCGACAGGGGCTTCGCGGACAAACTTATTCAATTGGCGATACATTAGCGGGGGTGCAAGGTGGGAATGACCAAAGTCAGGCTACAGGATGCGACAAAGGAGCTCTCCACGGGGGCGGGCAGGCTGCTGGAAACCGTCGGCAAGTCCAAGCGCCAGGTGCAGGATGTCCTGCAGACGCTTCGGCGGGCCGCCGACGACATGAACCGGCAGAAGCAGGAGCAGGCCGAGCAGGAAAAACGCGAGGCGCTCTCCCGCCAGTACGAGGAAGCGGCTTCTTTCATGACCGCCTATTCCACCGAGCAGGTGCCCCAGCCCGTCGACGACAGGCCGGCGGAGCCAGTCGCGGTGAAGAGCGCCGCGCCCGACGCGGCACCCAAGCCGGAGCATCCGGCTGGGGCGCCCGCGGCCGATGGGGCGCAGGCGAAGCCCGCCGAAAGGCCGGCCGAGCGCGAAGCGCGGCCGCAGCAGCCGGCGCAGCCGCAGTTCAGGCCCGCACCGCGCCCGGCCGCTCAGGCGCCGGGCCGCGACGGGCAGCCGCAGCGCCCCTATGGCCGTCCGTTGCAGCCCGGTCAGGGCGGCCCCTACGGCCGTCCGGTGCAGCCCGGTGGCCCCTACGGCCGTCCGGTGCAGCCCGGCCAGGGCGGCCCCTACGGCCGTCCGGTACAGCCCGGCCAGGGCGGCCCCTATGGCCGTCCGGTGCAGCCCGGCCAAGGCGGTCCCTACGGCCGTCCGGTGCAGCCCGGTCCGGGCGGCCCCTACGGCCGTCCGGTGCAGGGCGGCGCGCCCGGCGCGCCGCGGCCCTATGCGCCGCGCCCCGCGGGCGGCCCCGGGCGTCCGCCGATGGGCGGCATGCGCGGCGGCTTTGGCCGCAAGTCGGGCCCGGACCTTACGCCCACGGTCGAGAAGGAACGCGTTTCCAACTACGACCCCAACAAAAAGCAGTACGTTCGCCAGAACGACCCGGAGCGCTCCAAGAACAAAAAGCAGATCATCAAGGAGGCCGGCCCCAGGCTCTTCGGCGACGACGAATTTGTGCGCTCCAAGCGCCGCAAGAAGCAGGCGAACGCCTACAGGCCCGAGCCCGTGCGCATCGAAAAGGCCTACATGACCGCCGATACCATTACGGTCAAGGACCTGACCGAGCGCATCGGCAAGCCCGCCGGCGAGATCATCAAAAAGCTGCTGCTCCTGGGCATCATGGCCACCATCAACAAGGAGCTGGACTTTGACACCGCGCAGCTGGTGTGCAACGAATTCGGCATCGAGCTGGAGATGAAGAAGGCCGAAACCGCGGAGGATGTGCTGGAGGCCAAGTCCTTTGAGGATTCCGACGAGGATCTCGAGCCGCGGCCGCCGGTGGTGACCATCATGGGCCACGTCGATCACGGCAAGACGTCCCTTCTGGACTACATCCGCAAGACCCGCGTCACCGCGGGCGAGGCGGGCGGCATCACGCAGCACATCGGCGCCTACACCGTCGACGTGCGCGGCCAGCGGATCACCTTCCTGGACACCCCGGGCCACGAGGCCTTTACCGCCATGCGCGCCCGCGGCGCCCAGGCCACGGACATCGCGATTCTCGTGGTGGCCGCGGACGACGGCGTCATGCCGCAGACCATCGAGGCCATCAACCACGCGAAGGCCGCCAAGGTACCCACCATCGTGGCCATCAATAAGATGGATAAGCCCACCGCCAACGCCGACCGCATCAAGCAGGAGATGACCGAATACGGCCTGGTGGCCGAGGAGTGGGGCGGCGACACCATCATGGTGCCCGTTTCCGCCGTCACCGGCGATAACGTCGATCAGCTGCTGGAGATGATCCTGCTGGTGGCCGAGGTGCAGAACTACCGCGCCAACCCGGACCGCAAGGCCCGCGGCATCATCATCGAGGCCAGGCTGGACAAGGGCCGCGGCCCGGTGGCCACGGTGCTCATCAAAAACGGCACGCTGCACGTGGGCGACACCATCGTCGCCGGCACGGCCTACGGCCGCGTCCGCGCGATGGTCAACGACCGGGGCGAGCGCGTCAAAACGGCGGGCCCCTCCGACCCGGTGGAAGTCATCGGCTTCAACGATGTGCCCGACGCGGGCGACGTCATGAACGCCGTCGACGACGACAAACTCTCCCGCCAGGTGGCCGACGAGCGCAAGGATAAGCTGCGCGCCGCGCTGGTCAAGGCCAAGTCCCAGACCACGCTGGACGACCTGTTCAGCCAGATCTCCGCCGGCGAGGTCAAGGACCTGAACCTGATCATCAAGGCCGACGTACAGGGCTCCGTCGAGGCCATCCGCCAGTCGCTGGAGAAATTGTCCAACGACGAGGTGCGCGTGCGCGCCATCCACGGCGGCGTCGGCGCGATCACCGAGTCGGACATCATGCTGGCTTCGGCCTCCAACGCCATCATCATCGGCTTCAACGTGCGCACCGACAACGCCGTGCGCGAAATCGCGGAGCGCGAAAAGGTGGACATCCGGCTGTACCGCATCATCTACAACGCCATTGAGGACGTCCAGAACGCCATGAAGGGCATGCTCTCGCCCAAGTTCAAGGAAACCATCCTGGGCCGCGCCCAGGTGCGGCAGACGTTCCGCGTGACCGGCGTGGGCATGATCGCGGGTTCCTACGTCACCGAGGGCAAGATTGTGCGCAACGCGCAGGCCAGGCTGCTGCGCGACAACGTGGTCGTCCACGAGGCCAAGATCGAATCCCTCAAGCGCTTCAAGGACGATGCCAAGGAAGTCGCTACCGGCTACGAATGCGGCATTGGGCTTGAAAACTACAACGACGTCAAGGAGGGCGACGTGATCGAGTGCTTCCAGATGGAGGAAATCGAGCGCTGAACCCGGCCCTGACAGTGTGGGGACCGCGATGGCCCCGGCGTGCTCCGGCGCGCGGGGCCTGTTGCGATCCGTCAAATCGGGGAACCCTGTTGGCGGAGCACGCTTGCCATAAGGTGCCCGCCGACCTTTTTTCAAGGAGGAACCATGGCCTTTGACCGTGTGGACCGCATCTCCGAGGAGGTGCGGCGCGAATTGGATAAAATTTTGCGGGAGGATCTGAACGACCCCCGCGTCAGCGGTACGTTTTCCATCGTCCGCTGCGAGGTGACCCGGGACCTGCGCTACTGCAAGGTGCGCGTCAGCGTGCTGGAGGCGGAAAAGCGCAAGGGGATGATGGAGGCGCTGAAGAAGGCCTCCGGCTTCATCCGCCGGGAACTGGGCAGGCGCGTGGATCTGCGCTACACCCCCGAGCTGATCTTTGAGCTCGACACCAACATCGAATACGCGGACAGAATCAACCGGCTGCTGAAAGAGGAGGAATCCCATGGCGACGATCCCCGAACTGGCGACGTGGATTGAAGCGAGGGACGACATCGCGGTGGTGGCCCACGTTTCCCCGGACGGGGACACGCTGGGTTCCGGCCTTGCGCTGGTGCGGGTGCTGACCGCGCTGGGCAAGCGCGCGGCACTGGTCAGCCAGGATCCGGTGCCCCACATGTACCGGTTCCTGCCGGGGATAGACCGCGTCTGCCCGCCGTCGAGGCTGCCCTTTACGCCCCGATGCCTGCTCTACGAGGACGTGGCCGCCTATGACAGGGCGGGCGACAAGGGCGCGCTTGCCCATGTAACGGACACCGCGCTGATTGATCATCACGCCACAAATCCCTGCTTTGCCGGGCTGTGCGTCATCGACGCGGACGCGCCCGCCACCGGGGTGATCGTGCTGCGCCTGATCGATCAGATGGGCGTCGGGCTGGACAAGGACATGGCGGTCACGCTGTATACCGCCATCGCCACGGATACCGGCAATCTCAGCTACTCCAACACCACCGCGGAGGCGGCGCGCGGCATTGCGCGGTGCCTGGACGTGGGGTTTGACATCGAGGATGCGAGCCTTCGGCTCTTCCGGCTGCGCACGCGGGCGCGCACGATGCTGCTGGGCATGGCGCTGTCGGCGATGGAATTCTACTGCGGCGACCGCATTGCCGTCACCCGGATCAGCGCGCTGATGTACGAGGTCTGCGGCGCCTCGGCCGCGGACACCGAAGGGATCATCAATTTTCTGGTCGAAACCGAGGGCGTCGAGGTGGCCGTGCTGGCGGACGAGCGGGGCATGTTCGCCACGAAGTTTTCGCTGCGCTCCTCGGGCCGGGTTGACGTGGGCGAAGTGGCCCACTTCTTCGGCGGCGGCGGGCACAGGCAGGCGGCGGGCATGACCATCCACCTGCCGCTAAGCGAAGCCACGGAGGAGGTACTCACCAAGCTTTGCATGGAGCTGGGCGCCTGAAGCGCTCAATTCCACGCGCAGAACGCACCGCGGAGGGGGGCGTGGCCCCCTCCGCGTCATCCAATTCAGAGGGCGCGCCGCGCCGTGAGGACGCGATGGACGGATTTATCAATCTGCTCAAGCCGCCGGGCATGACTTCTTCGGACGCGGTATTCCGGGTGCGCAAGATCCTTCCGCGAGGGGTAAAGGTGGGCCACGGCGGCACGCTGGACCCGGACGCGGCGGGGGTACTGCCGGTGTGCGTCGGCCGGGGGACGCGGCTTTTTGACTATCTGATCGACAAGACGAAGGTATACGTCACCGAGGCGCGGCTGGGCATTGAAACCGATACCCAGGACGCTACCGGCACCGTGGTGGCGCGGGCGCCGGTCGAGGCCGACGAGGCGGCGATCCGCGCCGCGATGGCCGCCCTCACCGGCGACATTTTGCAGGTTCCGCCAATGTATTCCGCCGTCAAGCGGGGCGGGCGGCGCATGTACGATCTGGCCCGGAAGGGCGAAACGGTGGAGCTCGCGCCCCGCCCCGCGCGGGTGGACGTCTTTCAATATCTGCGCCCCACCGGACCGGACCGCTTTTTGGCGCGCGTCGAGTGCGGCAAGGGCGTGTACGTGCGCACGCTGATCCACGATCTGGGCAGGATGCTGGGCTGCGGCGCGCACATGGCGTTTCTGCTCAGGGTACGCGCGGGGGTCTTTGACATCGCCTCCGCCGTCACACCTTCTGAACTGGCGGAGGCGGGCCCGGCGGCCTGCCTGATGCCTTTGGACGCGCCGATCATGCATCTGCCGGCGGTAAGCGTCCGCCCGGCCGCCGCGCGCCGGCTCATGAGCGGCAACCCGATCGCCTGCGGCGATCTGGATGGGATTGCGCCGGCGGGGGAGCCGGTGCGGGTGTACCTGGACGGCGGCTTTGCCGCCATCGGACAGGCGGACGGGGATGGCTGGCTCCGGCTTCGGGCCGTGCTGACCGAGACGCACGGAGCGTAGATTGTCGTTTTGCCCCGGCCCGGCATTGCCCGGGCCGGGGCGGCTGTGTTATACTTATTGAAAAATGTCGTCAAGACGCGAAGAGAGGGAATCGGCACATGCGAAGCGGGCGGATCGCGCTCTGGGTGCTGGCGGCGCTTTGGTGTCTCGGCGGCGCGGCGCGCGCCGCCGTGGGCGACGTCACCTACGGCCCCTGGAGCGATTGGCGCGATCAGCCCATCGAAACCCGTACGGACCTCTTCATCGAAAAGCGGCAGGTGGAGCGAAGGATTACGCGGACCGTCTGGCGCTATTCCCGCTATGCGGCGGATTCGGGCTATGCGGCCGAAGGTCCGGCGGCGGCCCGGGAGGTGCTGGAGGCGGACGCGCCGCTGGTGGTGGCGGGCGTCCGGGACGGGAAGACCGTCTACCAGGGCGAATGGTTTAACCAACTGACGCTGGCGCTTTACGGACAGCGGGAGACCGTGACCCAATACCGTGCCCGGGAGATCTTTATGGAAACCTGCGCCATTTCACCCGCCTCCATCGTGCTGGAGGTGGGCGAGCATGTGCAGCTGGGCATCGAGCTATTGGACGGCGGCGACTACAGCCTGACCAGCGACGACCACGCCGTCGCGTCCGTCGATCAGGGCGGGCTCTTGTCGGCCTGCGCGCCCGGGCGGACGCAGATTGTGCTGATTTACGGCGAGCAGCGCGCCGCCTGCCAGGTGCTGGTGGTGGAGCGCCCGGCCGACATCGCCGAGGGTGCCGTGGCGCTCCGGCTGTCCGGAACGCGGCTGACCGTCGGCTACGAGGCGCTCCGCAAGGAGGTCACGGGCCTGAAGCTGGCGGCGGAGCCCGAGGGAAGCGCGGCCGACCCGGCGAAGCGCCTTCTCGTCTCCGGCGTGGACGGGGACAGCTTTTCCCTGCGAGCGCTGTGCCCGCGCATCGCCTACCTTGTCGCGCCGCTTTCGGATGACGGCGCGGTCGAGTGCGGCGGCGCCGGGATCTGGATGCTCAAGGACATCCGGGACCGCTATGCGCAGATCGAAAAGCTTGCGGAGGAAAAGGCGCGCCTTCGGCAGGACGGCATGCCCACGGCGGAGCCGGAGGTGGGCAGCTACGCGGATTTTGCGGATGAGGGCCGCGCGTCTCACCGGTTCCGCGCGTTTTTGACGCCCGAGGGGGATTGCGTTCTGACGCTCCAGGCGGACCCCGCCCGCGCGCTGACCGCGGACCGGGCGGAGGCGGGCGCGCAGCTCTCCGTTGCGGCGCTGGATCTGAACGACCCGCGCCAGCGGTGGTCCTTTGCGCCGGAAAAGGCCGACGTGACGGCCGAGGTGTGGCGTCTGCCCGTTTCGGAGAACAGCTTCTGCCAGATTACCGACGATTTTAAGACCATGGCCCGGGACGGCGACAAGCACGACGGCGTCGACTTCTCGCCCAGCGGCGACGAGCGCGTGCTGGCGGTGGCCGCGGGCCGTGTGGTGCGCGTGGACGACCGGTGTACCCACGATTACCGAAAGACCAAAAAGAACAAGTACGGGCGCTACATCGATCCCTGCGATCTGAAGGACGGCATCGTTTCGAAATACGGCAGCTACGGCAAGTACGTGACCATCCAGCACGAGGACGGCACCCGCAGCATGTACGCGCACCTGTCGAAGATTCTGGTCAAGAGCGGACAGAAGGTGAAAAAGGGGCAGGTCATCGGGGTGATGGGCTCCACCGGCAGCTCCAACGGCACCCACCTGCACTTCGAGGTGCGGGTGTCCGGCCGGGCCGTCGACCCAAGGTACTTTCTGGACCTGCCGGAAATTGGCCAATATGTTCCATAACTTCACAAAAAGTGCATTTACATCGGCCCCCCGGTATGATAAAATGACACTTGCGGCATAATAGCCGGAGATTATCCGTTTGCTCGGTCTGCCGAATCTCCAACGGCTCACCTGGCTTGCGGGCTTATGAAATCGGAGGAATACGCGCATGGAAACCACCAAGCAGGAAATCATTGCCCAATACGGCCGCCACGAAGGCGACACCGGCTCCCCCGAGGTGCAGATCGCGCTTCTGACCGCGCGCATCAACCACCTGAACGAGCACCTGAAGGAGCACAAGAAGGACCACCACTCCCGTCGCGGCCTTTTGCTGATGGTCGGCCAGCGCCGTGGCCTTCTGGACTACCTGAAGAAGACCGACATCGAAAACTACCGCGGCCTGATTGCCAAGCTGGGTCTGCGCAAGTAATGCTTGCCAAGGCCGCGTCCCTGAGATGAACAAAACGCCGTCGTTTGGGGGATACTGCCCTAAGCGGCGGTTTTTGCAGTCATTTGCCGGCTGCCTGATACGGTTTCAATGAAAAGAAATAGATAGAATGCCCACAAGGAGGGGAAACCATGTTCAAGAGTTACAGTTACGAATTGGGCGGAAGAACGCTGACGCTGGAGTTCGGCAAGTACGCCGAGCAGGCCAGCGGCTCGGTCTTTGTCCGCTACGGCGACACGTGCATTTTGGTGACGGCCACCGTCGCCGAGACGCCGCGCCCGGGCATCGACTTCTTCCCGCTGAGCGTGGACTTCGAGGAGAAGCTCTACGCCGTCGGCAAGATTCCCGGCGGCTGGATCCGCCGCGAAGGCCGCCCGGCCGAGAAGGCCATTTTGACCAGCCGCCTGATTGACCGGCCGCTGAGGCCGCTGTTCCCCAAGGGAATGCGTCATGACGTCTCCGTCGTTGCGACGGTCATGTCGATGGATTCCAACAATACCCCCGAAGTGCCCGCGATGATCGGTTCGTCCATCGCGCTGTCCATCAGCTGCATTCCCTTTGCCGGCCCCACCGGCGCGGTCAACGTCGGCTATGTGGACGGAAAATACATCATCAACCCCAACGATGCCCAGCGGGCCGAAAGCCTGATGCAGCTCACCGTCGCCGGCACGAAAGAGGCCGTGCTGATGGTCGAGGCGGGCGCCAAGGAGGTCTCTGAAGAAGTTATGCTGGGCGGCATCCTGTTCGCCCACGAGGAGATCAAAAAACTGGTGGCGTTCCAGGAGCAGATCGTGGCCGAGATCGGCAAGCCCAAGCGGGAGTTCCCGCTGGTGCTGCCGGGCGACGACGTGAAGGCCGCCGTGCGCGAATACGCGATGGACAAGGTCCGCTACGTGTTTGAAACCTTTGACCGGCAGGAGCGCCAGGTGCGCGAGGCCGAGCTCAAGGCGGAGGTCAAGGCCCACTTTGCCGAGCAGTTTGCCGGCCGCGAGGGCGAAATCGGCGACGCGCTGTACGCGCTTCAGAAGGAAGTCATGCGCCGCCGCATCATCGACGAGGGCGTCCGCCCCGACGGCCGTAAGCTGACGGAGGTGCGCCCCATCTGGTGTGAAACCAGCGTGCTGCCCCGCGCCCACGGCTCCGCCGTGTTCACCCGCGGCCAGACCCAGGTCATGACCACCGTTACGCTGGCGCCGGTATCGGAACAGCAGGAACTGGATACCATCTATCCCGAGGAATCCAAGCGCTACATGCACCACTACAACTTCCCGGGCTATTCCACCGGCGAAGCCAAGCCCGCCCGCAGCCCGGGCCGCCGCGAAATCGGCCACGGCGCGCTGGCCGAGCGCGCGCTGGAGCCCATGATTCCCTGCACGGACGACTTCCCCTACGCGCTGCGCCTGGTCAGCGAGGTCATGAGCTCCAACGGCTCCACCTCCCAGGCCTCCGTGTGCGGCTCCACGCTGGCGCTGATGGACGCGGGTGTGCCGATCAAGCGGCCCGTGGGCGGCGTGGCGATGGGCCTGATCAAGGACGAGGCCAGCGGCAAAGTGGCGGTTTTGACCGACATCCAGGGCCTTGAGGACTTCCTGGGCGACATGGACTTCAAGGTCGCGGGCACGGCCCTGGGCATCACCGCGATCCAGATGGACATCAAGATCAAGGGCATTGACGAGCCCATCCTGCGCCAGGCGCTGGCCCAGGCGCTGGACGGCCGCATGCACATTCTGGGCAAGATGCTGGACGCGCTGCCGGCCCCCCGCCCGAACCTTTCAAAGTACGCGCCCAAGATCGTCGTGTTCAAGATCAATCCGGAGAAGATCGGCGAGGTGGTCGGCCCCCGCGGCAAGACCATCAACAAGATCATCGAGCAGACCGGCGTCAAGATCGACATCGAGGACGACGGCAGCGTCTACATCGCGACCTCCGACGAGGAGGCCGCCGCGAAGGCCCGCCGGATCATCGAGGGCATTACCAAGGAGCTCAAGCTGGGCGACGAGTTCGAGGGCACCGTGGTGCGCATCATGCCCTTCGGCGCGTTCCTGGAGTACGCCCCCGGCAAGGACGGCATGCTGCACATCTCCAAGATGGCCAACGAGCGCGTGGACAAGGTGGAGGACGTGGTCAACATCGGCGACAAGCTGCCCGTCAAGGTGGCGGAGATCGACGGCCAGGGCCGCGTCAATCTGATCCGGACCGACATCGAGTACGACAACCCGGCCATGCCGGTTCGCCGCCCGCCCCAGAGGCGCGACGGCGGCCGCGACGGCGGAAGACCCTTCAGGCGCTGAGCACCTGCGCGGGGAATTGGGCGGTGCCCGGTTCCCCCCGCTTTTTTCAGGAGGAAACGCATGTACGATCAACACACGCTCCCCAACGGCCTCAGGATCATCGCCGAGCGCATTCCCCACTTCCGGTCGGTGTCGGCGGGCCTGTGGATCGGGAGCGGCTCCCAGTATGAAACAAAGCGGCAGGGCGGCATCAGCCACTTCATCGAGCACATGCTCTTCAAGGGCACGAAAAAGCGCTCCGCCCGGGAGATCGCGGAGGCAATGGACGCCGTCGGCGGCCAGCTCAACGCCTTTACATCCAAGGAATGCACCTGCTTTTATGCCAAGGTGGTGGACGAGGACCTGCCGCTGGCGGTGGATGTGCTGTCGGACATCGTGCTCCACTCCGCGCTGAGCCCGCAGGAGTTGGAGAAGGAGAAGGGCGTCATTCTGGAAGAGATCTCCATGGCGGAGGATTCGCCGGAGGATCTGGTCAGCGAGCTCATCATGCTGGCGCAGTTCGGTGACCAGCCGCTGGCCCGGCCCATTTTGGGCACGGAGGATTCCGTCGGCGGGCTGACCCGTCCGCGGCTCATGAGCTATTTCCGGAAGTTTTACCGGCCCGACAACGCGGTGCTGGCGCTGGCCGGCAACTACGATTGGGCGCGGGTGGTGGCCCTGGCGGAGCAGTACCTGGGTCCGTGGCCGGAGGGCGAGCACACCGCCGCCTACCGCACAAAGCGCGCGAAGCCGCAGATCATCCGCCGGGAAAAGGACATTGAGCAGCTGCACCTGACGCTGGGGTATCCCGGCGTGCCGCAGGATTCGGACGAGATCTACCCCATGTCGATCCTCAACAGCGTGCTGGGCGGCGCCATGAGCTCGCGGCTGTTCCAGTCCATCCGCGAGGAGCGGGGGCTGGCCTACACCGTATACAGTTACCCGGCGTCCTATTCGGACGCGGGCCTCTTTGCCGTCTATGCGGGCACCAGTCTGGAGCACGGCCCCCAGGTGCTTGAGCTGATCCGCCTGGAAGCGGACAAGGTTCTCCGGGAGGGCCTCACGCCCCAGGAGTTTGACCAGGCGCGCGCCCAGCTCAAGGGCAGCTACATTCTGGGCCTCGAATCCACCGCCAGCCGCATGAACGCGCTGGGGCGGCGCAAGCTGCTCTTGGGCAACGAGCAGACGGAGGAACAGGTCATCGCCAAGATCGACGCGATCACTTATGATTCCGTCATGGATGTGACGCGGAAGATCCTGAGCGCCGAACCGTCCTGTGCGCTGGTGGGAAAGGGCGCGGAAGGGCTGGAGGTCTGACATGGACAGGCTGGAGCGCATCTTTGAACTGCAAAAGGCGTTCAACGACGAATTGGTCGAGCGCCGGGGCCTCGACGGCATTCCGATGGAAAAGTGGATCCAGATGCAGACGCTGGCCACCATTTCGGAACTGGCGGAACTGCTGGACGAGGTCAACTTCAAGTGGTGGAAGAACCCCAAGCCCGTCGACGGGGAGGCGCTTCGCGGGGAACTGGTGGACCTGCTCCACTTCTTCGTCAGCATGTGCCTCGCCGCCGGCATGGACGCGGGCGAACTGTACGAGCGGTATCTGGAAAAGAACAAGGAAAATTTTGACCGCCAACACGGCCGGTCGGAAAAGCAGGGCTACGAAATCTGAACCGCTGCCCTGCCGGGCTCCCCCAGTGGGGGAGCTTTTTTGCGCGCTCACGCGCCTTCCCCGCCGGGCATAGGATGCGCTGGGCAACGCGCTGGAAGGAGGCGGGGACGTATGGAACTGGTGGCGATCGGAGGCGATCTCCGGTATGCGCACCTGGTCGATTGGGCGCGCCGGGACGGCGCGGACGCGGCGGGGCTCGGGCTGGAATACGCGGGGGTGGACATCCCGCGCGCCGCGCTGGCAGACCTGGGCTCGGCGGAGATGGTGGTGCTACATAACCCCTTTGGCGCGCAGGGCATGGTCTTTCCCTACGCGCGGGACCCTTGCGCGGCGGCCGAGGTATGGGCGGCGCTGCCGCCCGGTACGCCGGTGCTTCTGTTTGGGCCCGGCGTGCCGCCGGAGGAATTCCATCGCCGGTATCCGATCATCAACCTCAACGGAAACGAGCGCCTGACGCTGCGCAACGCCGTATTTACGGCCGAGGGCGCGCTTCACGCCGCCGCCGAGCGCGCGTTCTTTTCGCTGTCCGAGGCGGACGCGATGGTGGTCGGCTACGGACGCATCGGCCGCGCGCTGACGGGCATGCTGCTGGGCTGTGGCACCCGGGTGACGGTGGCCGCGCGCTCACCGGCCGCGCGGGAAATGGCAAAGCGCGCGGGTGCCGAGGCGGTGGATATGGAAGAAATGCGCCGCGCGCTGCCGCGGCAGCGGATTGTCTTTTCTACGCCGCCCCAGCGCGTGCTGGACGGGCGGCAGTTGGCGCTTTTGCGGCAGGATGTGCTGCTCCTTGATCTGAGCAGCCCGCCCTACGGCGTAGATCTGGAAGCCGCGCAGGTTCTGGGCCTCGCCGCGTGGCGGGAGCCGGGCCTGCCCGGGCGCTACTGTCCGGAGAGCGCTGGCCGCGCGCTGCTGGATGCAATTCGTGAGGCAAGGAAAGGAGAGGTTCGCCATGAATGAGCTCAGGGGAAAGCGCATCGCCGTCGCCGTCACCGGCTCTTTCTGCACCTTCGACAGCGTGTTTGACGCGCTGGAGGACCTGAAAGACGCCGAACTGTACCCCATTCTCTCCGAAAGAGTGTACGCCATGGACACCCGCTTCGGCACGGCCGCCGCAATCCGCGCGCGGTTGGAGGCGATTTGCGGCCGCGGGTGCTGGCATACGATTCAGGAAGTCGAGCCCATCGGCCCGCAAAAACTGATGGATCTGGTCGTCGTCGCGCCGTGTACGGGCAACACGCTGGCCAAGATCGCCTGCGGCATCACCGATACTCCGGTCGCCATGGCCGTCAAATCGCAGCTTCGAAACGCGCGCCCGGTGCTCCTGGGCATCTCCACCAACGACGGGCTCTCGGGCAGCGCCCAAAACATCGGGCGGCTGCTTGAGCGCAAGCACGTCTACTTCGTACCCTTTGCGCAAGACGACCCGATCCGGAAGCCCGCGTCCCTGGTGCTGGAGGCGGGGGATCTGCGTGCCGCCGTCCTCAGCGCACTCCGGGGAGAACAGATGCAGCCGATATTGAAGATGAGGGATATTAACAAATTGTGAAGTCAAAAAAAGTCCGAAAAATGCTATTGACATTGCTCATA